>NZ_RZTX01000041.1:0-8521 GCF_004005385.1 Agrobacterium sp. CNPSo 2736
GTCGTCCCATTTCATCCCCAGAAGCGCGGCAAGCTCCTTAACGAACGGTGTGGTGTGTATCCCGGATCGGCGCGCCAGCATTCTCGTGGCCAAAAACAGCTTTCCGGCCGGCCCGGGATCATCGCCCGTAGCGGTCAGCAAAATCGCATCGCGGATGGCATTTTCATCCTCGCTTCGGCCAAGCATTCTTGCGGCCACCGCCGCCGATTTGAGGGCCAACCGATCGCGCCAGCAGCCGAGCCATGGTGGATCGGCGCGGATCAGATCATCCAAGGATTTCAACGCAATGCCGGCGGCGAAGGCGGCGTCGGCTTCAGTGATGTCATGGGCGCGCGGTCGCGCCCAGCCTGGCAGGCGGGACGACCAAGTCGGCGTCGTTGGAGCGGCGGGGGTGAGCGAATCCATGCGGAAGAGCATAAATTGTACGAGCAGTTTACGCCAGCAATTTAATCCTAAACCGCACCGCCTGTCGAAAACAAATAACGTCCGATAATCTTGCATTATCGGACGTTTTCTCTTTATATAAAGAATGACCCAAATCATCGACCAGACCGCCCAAAACCACCGCCAAGAGAGCGCAGCGCCGTCTGACAGCACGGCGCATCCCAGTGATGTTTCCGCGCCGGCAGTGTCAGCCGACGCCTCCCCTCGCCTGCCGGCGCATCTGCAGGATCTCACTGATCGTGCCCGCGGCTATGTCGAGGCCGCCAGTTCCACCAATACCCGCAGGGCCTATGCCTCCGACTGGAAACATTTCACCGCCTGGTGCCGGCGTTCAAACCTCTCTCCCCTCCCCCCGGATCCGCAGGTCGTCGGCCTCTACATCACCGCGTGCGCGTCGGGAACCGCAGAACGCGGCATGAGAGCGAATACGGTTTCCACGATCGAACGGCGCCTGTCCGCCATCACCTGGAATTGTTCGCAACGCGGCAGGCCGCTCGATCGCAAGGACCGGGCCATCGCCACCGTGATGGCCGGCATCCGCAACACCCACGCGTCCCCTCCCCGGCAGAAGGAAGCCATTCTGCCGGAAGATCTCATCGCGATGTTGGAGACGCTGGATCGGAAAACCCTGCGTGGCCTGCGTGATCGCGCCATGCTGCTGACCGGCTTTGCCGGCGGCCTGCGCCGCTCGGAGATTGTCGGCCTCGACCTCGGTCGCGGCCAGACTGAGGATGGAAGCGGCTGGGTCGAGATCGTCGACAAAGGCATGCTCGTCACCCTGCACGGCAAGACCGGCTGGCGTGAGGTGGAGGTCGGTCGCGGCTCATCTGACGCGACATGCCCGGTCGCCGCGATCGAGACCTGGCTGAAGTTCGCCAGGCTGGCTCATGGCCCCCTCTTTCGCCGCGTGACCGGACAGGGCAAAGCTGTCGGGTCGGATCGGTTGAACGATAAAGAGGTTGCCCGCCTGGTGAAACGAGCGGCGATGTCGGCGGGGGTGCGCGGCGACCTCAGCGAGATCGAGCGCGCCTTCAAATTTTCCGGCCATTCGCTCAGAGCGGGTCTCGCCTCGTCTGCCGAAGTCGATGAGCGCTACGTCCAGAAACAGCTGGGTCATGCTTCCGCAGAGATGACTCGCAGATATCAGCGACGGCGGGACCGCTTCCGTGTGAATCTGACCAAAGCTTCAGGGCTTTAGCGATCCCTCTCCTCGGCACGGTGAAGTGCACGGAAATTTGGGTGTAGGACTCTCGCATAGCTCTATCGCCGAAATTGAAGGACGAAGGGCGTCCTGTCGTTGCTTGATCCGCGCTTTACGGTGAAGAGCCATGAAAGTATCTCTGCGCAGAACTGTGAGATCTTGATGCTGTTTCGGCGAGACGCCAACCTCGCTAACCTTGGCGCTCGTACGGCGTCTGCCCTGAATATGGGCCCTCGCCGGAAACAGGACCGCTCTCTGACGTGCTTGTAAGGAAAGACCAGGAGGAAGGCCCGTGGAAGTATCGGCCATTGATCATCTCGTCATCAACGTCACGGACGTGGAACGCCCCGCCGCTTGGTATGTGCAGGTTCTGGGCATGAAACGATTAGAGTACGGGAGTGATCGCGGCCATCCGCGTAAGGCTCTCATGTTCGGCTCACAACGGATCAACCTTCGTCCAGTCGCTATTACCAAGCAGGAATGGTTGACAGCAGACTATGAGGCTCCTGGAAGCGACGACCTATGCTTCTTGACCACGAGTTCGCCACAGGCCGTGGTGGCTCACCTGAAAGAGTGTGGGATTGAGATCGTTTCGGGTCCAGACCGCAGAGATGGAGCGCGCGGAGTCCTCCACTCCGTCTACTGTCGAGATCCAGATGGCAGCTTGATCGAAATTTCGTCTTACGCGGTGTGACCGAAAGACTTGCGCTCTAGCTGCGGTCTTCGCACCAATCCAGTTGAAATCGGCGTTTCGGCATCGCCCATTCGAAAAGCTCTGGCAGCTCCGCTAGGTCCTAAATCCCTTAGCTTGCTCACCATCATTTCGGTGCGCCATTCAAAGACGACCTCCCTCACAGAACCTTACGAGAGCTCTGGGCATGGCCAGCAGCCCCGTCCCCGGCTCCTGATTGATGCCGCTGGTCGGGCATCCACTCCTTGAACCCGGATCTGACGCTGCGCGAAATCGCGCCCCCGTTGCAACGGCTTCGCACTCCCCGCGGCGGCTCCAAACTATCGCCTTCCGCCGTGAAAAACCTCTTCGGTCACGCCGTCCGAATGAGATTGCTTGCTGGTGCCAGCAACACTGAGATTCCGATCGTCGACTAGAAGCGCAGCCCTCATCGCGGTTGAGGCGACTCTGTAGAATCGCCATTAGCCTGTTCGAGACTTGCAAACTGTGCGCCGTCCTGGGGCGCGGCCTCCGCTTCGCGTTCACCAGCGGCAGGCTTTCCTGCGCGTCGAGCTTAGCCAGGAGTCAGGCCATGATCCTCGGCCAGGTCGAAAACTTCCCGTCTGCAGCTATGCGATCGGATGGAGGTCCGGATTGATGACCACCGGTCTGTCGTTATGGGTAACGAGATGGCAGTGCCTCCATTTGAGCCTCACGCACGAGCACGGCTCGGCCCGAGCGAGCTTCATCACTCAAATCCGAGTTTTGAGGATTGCAAAACTGGTCTCCATCTGCCGCACCATCCAATCTGCTCCACGCCAGTTCGTTTTCTTTCGCCTTCCCACATTGGTGAGGTCCAGCCGGGTATTCGATCTTCAAAGTCCATAAACCCTTGTATCAAAGGAAGAAATTACGAAAAAAAACGGCTGACAAGTTGGCCGATCCGAGCTCGTGAGCGGAGCCGTATTTTCCAATACTCGTCGTCGACCTCGCAGCGCCAGGGTCAGGCGGTTCTTTGCCTTGCATCACCATTCACCCTCATGAGAGCCATGAGCATCGGCCCAAGCGAAAACTCCCCTCGCTCAGACCGCCTAGTGAGGTCCCTGAGATAACCGCCAGCAGAAGTTATGAAATTTGAACGCTCGAGAATGCAGGCGATGGCCACTGCTGCACTCTCCGGCCCCATCGCGCCGCATGCATCCTCATAGGCTGACGGGCTGACACCGAGCATGGACCGCACGACGACAGCCGCTGTCATGAGCTCGCGCCAGTGTTCAATACGGCCGTCGGGCCCATAGTCGGCAATCTGCGGGCAAGCACGAAGCACCATCCCAAGTGGGAAAACCTTGATCGGCTCGGATCTCGCCTTCCGCTGCCCCTGCGTGACACTCGTTGTATGAGCTTCTTGCACCAGGTTTTCGCCCCGCTCACTTCGAGAGCTAGGTTCAAATTCATTTATAAGTTCGGTATTTGAATTCTGTATATGGCGGTCAATCTGCACGGCATTGCCATGCATATTTTCAGTTTTAAACTGCATTTCCAGAATGTTGAGCACCTCTTCGCGCAGGAGCTCCATTTCATCCAGCGTCAGCTCCACTTGCGCCCTGTTCGCATAGCGAGGGAGGCGGGCAAGAATATCGACATACGCAGCTTCCACCTGCGCCCAGTTTCCAGCGGCACCCTCTTCTACTGCGGCCGAGATCAACTTCCGCACATCGCGACGGCAGATCGTGAGCGCTTCTTTGGCTCGCCGGAATCGAGACCGTTCTGCGGCTACGTCCTGCGCCATCAGCGCGAGCTCCCTGGCACGAGCCACAAGTGGGGTTAAATCAAATCCATATGCCTGCTCGACTTCGCCCTCGCGGTTGCGGTGTGCATACCGTTTGCCGTTTGGACTGTCGCGGCGCAGAATGAGGCCGGCATCGACAAGTGCCGCGAGTTGCCGCCGAAGTGTGGTCTCTGTTATTCCATGAGCCCGTAAAGACAGCTGCGCGTTGGAAGGGAAAACGACCAGCCCGCGGTTGGAGTCGAGTTCCACATCGGGGTAAAACGTCAGGAGTGCATCAAGGACGGCCAGCGCCCTGTCCTGGATTCCGAGACGTTCCCGTGCCTCGCACACGTCACGAAACACTTTCCATTTTTCAACCCGCGCGTCTGGATCCGGACGCTCGATCGCCATTTGGCCCCTGACGAGGGCAAGCGACATCGGCCGCCGCCCAAAGGGCGTCGTCACATGTTCCGTCTGCATTTTTCTCTCACCTTTCTTCAGGCAAAAGAAATCCGCTCACCAAATCGGCGCCAAGACTCTTGACTGTGATTCCGGGAAATGCGATTCTCGATCCTGCTAGAGATGACGAGAGAGGCTTCCACGGTTTACCGTTCGGGGGCCTTTTTCTTTTGCGGTTCAGTCTCCGTTAGTTTGCGTTTTCGATCCTTTGTACTCTTCGTACAAACGACCCATGTGAGACGACAGCCATTCGCTGAATGGCTTGGCTTCAACATTTGAAAGCTCGATAGCTACCTTCTTCGCCTTCGGATTCATCACGAAATTCAGTGAGCGATCGCTCGAAGTCCAGTCGCGGACCGGGGCCTCAGTCTTCGGCTTTTTCGCAGCTGATTTTGACTTGTACCGCTTCAGGTAGTCGTGAAGCGCATCGAAACGCTGGCCTTCAGGAAGCTCCCGGAGTTCGGCGGATTCCGAATACTCCACCGCCACCTTTGAGAGGGCAGGGGCAAGAACGAACTGGCGAAGGCTCAGCCAACGGTCCCGCCCGATTTTCTTGGATGCGCCTAATGCTGTGATAACTGAAGCCGGCACGGCATCGACCACGGACAGCATCTTGGAGAGCATCGCTTCATCTACGGCAAGTGACGACCGGACAACGTCCTTCGTCATTCCTGACGCAATCAGGTTCTGGGCGAAGTACGCACGCTCAATGAACGACAGGTTCGAACGGGCTGCGTTCTCCTGCCCTTGGACAATCGCCGAAGTGACGTCGTCGAACTTCTTAACGATTGCCTTGACAGGAATTCCCAGCTCGCGTGCGACGCTCAGGCGACGATGGCCGAACACGACCATATATCGCTTGGCATCTGCCGAACTTGGTCGAACAAGGATAGGCGTCGTCTGTCCTGATTCCTTGATAGCCTGGAGCAGTTCCTGGAATTCCTCCCCGTCGTCAGACAGGCGGTCGGCGACAAAGGAGACATCGATCAAGCGCGGATCGAGATCCACGATCACCTCGCCTTCCATGAGCTTCTTCGTGTTCTCGGCCATGTCCTCGATGGACCGAACAACCGTCTTGGCTGCTCCCGTCATGCCATAGCCCGGCTTGGTCGGCGTCTGATTTGCCGAGATCGATGCCATATCGAGCTTCGCAAACGGGTTTTCACGAGACATGGGTAGCCTCCGGGGTTGCCGTCAACGCCGATAAGTCACTGACGTCGTTTAACAAAACGATAAAAAAAACGGCTGACAAGTGTCTCATTTTCTCCCCCAGACGCCGTGGATGAGGTCAACGATTTCCGCGTTAGCGGCGTTCAAGCTTTCCTTGGCCCTGTCATAGGTCGCTCGGACGAAGTCGCCCCGCTCAACCTCATATAAAGTCTGCTTCTTGATCGAAGCATCGGAGATCGCGGTCGACTTCAGGACGTGATTTCTCAGCATCTGCTGTGCGAACATTGATTGCATGAACCCAACCATCTGAGCCTGCGGGATATCGGTGGGCTCAAATCTTGTTATGAGGTACCGGAACCACTGAACACGCATTTCGGCGCCGGCCTCGGCAACCGGCCCCATGATCCCGCCAAGCATCATGAGGAACTGGCTCATTGACATGATGTCCAGCATCTGAGGATGGATAGTGATCAGAATTCCCGTCGAGGCCATGAGCGCAGTAATCGTCAGATAGCCCAATTGTGGAGGGCAATCGATCACGACGACGTCGTACTTGTCATCGACCTGCTTCAGAGCACTGGCAATCCGCATATAGAACAGTCGACCGTCCTCTCCCTTCTTGGAGGAGATCGCCAACGGCACGTCATACTCGTATTCCTGCAGAACCAGGTTCGCTGGTACAACGTCCAGGCCTGGAATATTGGTTGGCTGGATTACATCGCCGATTGGCTTGCGATCATCGTCAAAGCGAAGCGCCTCATAGAGAGAGGCCGTATCATCAAGTTCTGGCTGAATCCCGAAGAGGGAAGTCAGGGATGCCTGCGGATCGAGATCAACCGCCAGCACCCGATGGCCGGTGAGTGCGAGATATTGCGCCAGATGCGCGGCTGTCGTCGTCTTGCCGCTCCCGCCCTTGAAGTTAACGACCGACACGACCTGCATCGGCTCGCCCTCCTTCCGCTTGGGCACATAGTATCTCTTGTCCGATTTCTTGTTAGCCTCGAGATAATCACGAAGCTCCAGCATCTGGTCGGCCGTGTAGTATCGTCGTCCACCGATTGACTCTATCTCAGGCCCCTTGCCATCGGCATGGATCTGTCTGAGATGGGTTTGAGTTACACCCATGAAGTCAGCAGCCTCCGCAAGCTGAAACTTGCGCAGCCCCTTGCGGGCATCAGGCGGGTACTGCTGGCTGCGCAACATGTGCAACGCGCTTGAGATCTTCGCCCCTTGCTGGGCGATCTCAACATCAAATCTGTTGGGCAACGTATTGCTCATTTCGCGAACTATTTCCCGGGGTTCTTCACTTTCGAAAAAATGGCTGGAATACCATTATTTGCGAAACTATCTCCCGATTCCGTCGCGCTTGGCAAGATATTTAAGGTTAACAAAAGGTTAACGCGGCGCTCACACATTTCGGTCGAATCTCGATTCATCCATATGGATCCGTGGCTTATCGCAAAATTGCAGGCTGACGCTCATCCACCGGAAATGCAGATCTGCAGCCACGACCACACGTCTGGTCATCGTTTTCACGGCACTTAACCGCGATTCGGCAGAATCGCGTAGGTGCAGATCTGCATGTGGCCAGACGCGATTCGTGATGATTTCTGTATGCCCCAGTTCGAATCACGGAGTGGAGCATGCACATCAAGGTTGTTTCGCCGGACGTTTACGAGAAGCACTTCGGGTTGCTGACGCAAATGCATCGCCTTCGTGCCGAGGTCTTCGGATCGCGCATGGGTGGGACGTGACCGTCTTGGACGGCGAAGAGCGAGATCAGTTCGACGATCTTGCACCGACTTACATCCTTGCCGTCGATAACGAGCACCGGGTCGCCGGCTGTGCCCGCCTTCTCCCAGCATCAGGCCCGACCATGCTCACGGTTACATTCCCGGCATTGCTGGCTGACAGCTCACTCATCGCCCATTCCGGCCTGGTCGAGAGCTCACGCTTCTGCGTCGACACGGCGTACGAGGCGGGGAAGGGAGGCGGCCAACTGCATTCGGCCACGCTCGCTATGTTCGCTGGGATCATCGAGTGGTCGATGGCGAACGGCTACAAGGAGATTGTCACGGCGACTGACCTTCGCTTCGAGCGTATTCTGAAGCGAGCCGGATGGCCGATGAGGCGCCTCGGCGAACCGGCGCCGATCGGCAACACGATCGCTGTCGCCGGCAGCCTCCCGGCCGACCGGGCAAGTTTCGAGCGTCTGCGGCCGCGGGGCTATCGCTCTGACATCTCTCCAAACGACGGCGCGTCAGTCAGGAGCGCGGCGTGACCCAGCTCCAATCTCACTTCCGTTTGGTGCGCAAGCTCCAGGACGCGCTTGGCGATCAGCTTTGCTTCGCGCTCGACGATGCGAGTGTTGTCGAGATCATGCTGAACCCGGACGGGCGGCTGTTTATCGAGCGTCTGGGCCACGGCATCGCGCCGGCCGGAGAGATGACGTCGGCTGCGGCAGAGGTCGTCATCGGTAGCGTGGCGCATGCGCTGCAATCCGAGGCCGACCACGATCAGCCGATCATATCCGGCGAATTGCCGATCGGCGGCCATCGTTTCGAGGGCCTGCTGCCGCCCGTGGTGTCGGCGCCGACTTTCACGATCCGCCGGCGCGCCTCGCGACTGATTGCGCTCGACGATTACGTCAAGTCGAAGGTGATGACCGAAGCCCAGGCCTCGGTCCTCAGGAGCGCGATCTCGAACCGCTTGAACATCGTCATCTCCGGCGGCACGGGGTCCGGCAAGACGACGCTCGCCAATGCGGTGATTGCCGAAATCGTAGCAACCGCGCCTGAGGATCGTATGG
>NZ_RZTX01000042.1:0-8077 GCF_004005385.1 Agrobacterium sp. CNPSo 2736
GAAGAAGACGGTGCCCGGGTTACCGTTGTCGCTGAACGGGACGGCTATGTCGCCAATGCCGATGGTTTGGCGATCGAGGCGCTGAAGCAGCATCAGATCAAAACCGGCAGCGTCCTCGGTTTTGCAGGCGCCATGTCGTATCCGGGTGATTTGACGGGCATCGAGCAGCCATGCGACGTTCTCATTCCGGCGGCGATGGAAAATGCAATCTATGCGGGGAACGCGGAGCGCATCAAGGCAAACCTGGTCGTCGAAGCCGCCAACGGGCCGGTCACCTTTGAGGCCGACAAGGTTCTGCGCACCCGTGGGATCACCATTCTTCCCGATCTCTACGTCAATGCCGGCGGGGTCGTCGTAAGCTACTTCGAGTGGGTGAAGAACCTCACGCATATTCCCTTGTCTGATGGAACGGCGCCGGCGCGAAAGGCGCAACCAGACGATCGCAACGGCGCTGGAACGCATGACCGGCAAGGAGTTCCCCGCCGATATCCGTGACGAGTTTCTCGAAGGCGGCGCTGAAATCGATCTCGTCCGGTCCGGACTGGAAGACGTCATGCGCAGCACCTGGACACGCATCGCTGACCTCATCGAACAGCAACCGGAACTCGGTGATTACCGAACCGCCGCCTATGTCGCGTCGATCCGACAGATCGCCGACGCCTATGAAGCGATAGGAATCTAACGATGCCCGATTGATATTTGTGGAGGAGATGCATTGACATTTTATGATCTTTGATCAAAGATCATAAAAAATAACTTGAAACGCCATTCAGTGCGGGAACGCTGACGGACAACCTGGGAGATAAAAATGAATCGTCGTGAATTCCTTGCTCGCCAAGGAGCGCTTCTTGGCGCCGTTGGCATCGCTGCAGCTTTTCCTTCAATGAGAGCACGAGCGGCAGCAAGTGCCGAAGCGCTGAACGTGACTCTCAAGTTCCTTGGCTGGCAGGGTTACGATGACCCGAAGGCGATGGGACCGCTTGCTGCGCAGGGCCTCACCCTGGATGCGCAATACATCACGGGCAATGCTGAGATTGTAACGAAACTCCGCAGCGGCGGAGTGGGGTCGATTGACGTTGTCACGCCCGGCATCAGTGCCATCGGGCCCTTGATCAGAACAAAGCTGGTCGAGCCGATCGATGCAGCAAAACTGCCAAGCAGCGAGCGCTTTTTCACCCAGTTTCGTAACATGTCGTGGCAGCAGTCCAATGGTGCGAACTATGCTATGCCAGTGAGTTGGAGTGACTATCCGCTGAGCTACCGGGCAGATCTTTTCAAAGATCTTCCAAAGAATTGGGCAGATCTCGGTGATGAGAAATACCGTGGCAAGCTCATCACGCTGGACGACCCCGCAAACCTCTGGCTCTTTGCTCGGGCACTCTTCAAAACCACCGACTTCTCCAAGCTGACGAAAGCTCAGGTCAGTCAGGCTGCCGAGGCTTTCATGCCGGTCAAGGCGAACCTGACAACCATTGCGCCAAGCTTTGGCGACATTACTGACGTTCTGGCGCGCGGCGACGCGCAGGCAAGTGTGCTTGGATGGCGGTTTATCGACACAAAGCTGAAGGCAAAGGGCATTGACGGCGCGTCCTATGTTCCTCCGGAAGATGGTACATTTCTCTGGTGCGATTCATACTGCATCGCCGCCAAGGCTCCGCATCTGGAGCAGGCGTACTCGTTCCTCAATCAGATGCTTTCCGCAGAGGGCAACGCCATCATCGGCGCTGCAATCGGCTGTGGCGTTGTGAACGCCGACGCGGTCGCACTTCTGCCTGACGACCAACGAAAGCTCTATCCTTACGAAGATCTGCCAGCTTTCCTGGAAAAGAACACGTTCTATATTCCACCAGGCCTTGAGGCTGAGGGTGAAATCGCAACCATGCGGGATTGGACCGAAGCTTGGGAACGGATCAAGCTGTCATGATTTCGCAGGTAGTTGAAACTTCCGCAGTCTCGGTCCGACGCGTCACTAAGGAGTTCGGGTCATTCTCCGCCCTGTCGAGCATTTCGCTCGACGTGGCGCCTGGCCGCTTTGTATCTTTGCTTGGTCCCTCGGGCTGCGGCAAGACGACATTAATGCGCATCATTGCCGGGCTGGATCGGCAATCAACAGGGCGCGTTGTGATAGCGGGGAAAGACCTGTCGCTGACGCCGCCGCATCGCCGCCCCGTTGGCCTTGTTTTCCAGCGCTACGCGCTGTTTCCCCACATGACGGTAAGCCAGAATGTCGGGTTTGCTTTATCACTGCAACGGGTGGAGAAAAAGAAGGCTGCCAATCGCGTTGGCGAGCTTCTCGAGATCGTCAGGCTCAGCGCCTTTGCAGATCGGCCGATCGATCAGCTTTCCGGCGGCCAAGCTCAGCGAGTGGCGCTCGCACGCGCTCTTGCTGCCGGACCACCGGTTTTGCTGCTCGATGAACCGATGTCAGCATTGGATCTCAAGCTTCGCCAAGCGATGCAGCTTGAACTTCGCCAACTCCAGCGTAGCATCGGCGCGACCTTCCTGTTCGTCACACACGATCAGGACGAGGCGATGGTCATGAGCGACGAGATCGTCCTTATGAACAGCGGAACTATCGTTCAACGCGGTTCTCCTGAAGAGGTTTATAGCCGACCAAAAACTCTGTTCAGCGCAAAGTTTCTGGGAGAAGCGAACATCTTTACGGGGTCGCTTCGCCGTGAGGGAAATAAGTCCTTGCTTCAATCGCCTGTTGGAAACATCCGCTTCGATGCTCACGGTGCTCGAGACACAGGAGCGGGCCTCGTCTGCCTCCGACCCGAATCCATAATGATTGAGGGGACGCCGAAAGACCGTCCTGCCGCGTCCGAGTCAAATTCGGTAACAGGACAGGTTCGAGAGGCGATCTTTCAAGGCGCATTCAGGCGCTACCTAGTCCAGGTAGGCGAGCAAAGCGTTATGGTTCAGCAACCGGTTCTCGCCGGTACGGGCGGCGCATTCTCACAAGGCGACCGGGTTCTTCTCACCTGGTCGGACAACTCAATCGCGCAAATCGAAGACGACACCAATGGTTAGGCAGTTTTATCTCATGGCTGCGCCGGCCAGCCTCTTCATGGCCGTCTTCTTCATTATCCCATGCGGCGTGCTATTCGCGTATTCTTTCGGTAGCACCAGCTACGCTGACATTTCGTTCGGTACCTCACCAGAGAATTACATCAAGATTTTTACGGACCCACTGTTTCGTGAGATTCTGCTTCGATCTCTTTGGATGGGATCGGCGATCGGGCTGGCGTCAGTCGTGCTTGCGTTTCCGCTGGCATATGCGATCACTCTCGGCCCGCTCAGGCGGGCAGGGACAATTATTCTGCTCCTGGTGATGGTCTCCCTGTTCACAGCCTACATCGTGCGGATTTACGCATGGCGATCACTTCTCGGCCGCAATGGCGCGATCAGCCAGCTGTTGAGCTGGACGGGTGTCACCGAGGCGCCATTGGAAACCTTCGCGTATAGCAAAGCTGCCGTGATCGTGACTTTGACAAGCATCCTCGTACCAGTCGCTATGCTCCCGCTCGTTTCGGCTCTTTCCGGAGTTTCCGCGCAATGCATCGAGGCGGCAAAGAGCCTCGGAGCCACTTCGATCGGCGCCTTTTTCAGGGTCACCGTCCCAATGGCCAGTCGCGGTATCGTGTCAGCGTTTGCGCTAGCGTTCGTCATCGCAGCTGGCGATTTCGTCACCCCTCAACTTCTCGGAGGACCCAAAGCGCAGCTTGCCGGGAACGCTGTGGTCGGTCGATTTGGTCTATCATTTGACTGGCCGCTCGGGTCCGCAATTGCGTTCAGCTTGGTGATTTCCATGGGGATATTCTTATGGGCGGTTACTGCTCTGCTGAGGCGAATCGGAATTAAGGATCGACCATGAACCAGGGACGTCTCTCGACTCTTGCGTTTAGCTTATACACGGCAGTCCTGCTGGTATTTCTCTTCGCCCCCATCGCTATCGTGATCCTTTTTTCTTTTGATGCGAAAGGACTTGCGGCTTTCCCTTTCGAGGGTCCGACGACGGAATGGTACGTTTCTGTCGCGCGGGATCCGATCATGCGTAAGGCAGCGGTCAACAGTGTGTTCGTTGCGCTCGGCACCACGATCTGCTGCATGTTGATCGGCACTTCGGCAGCCTTCGCCATCGCCAGATTCAGATTCCGTCGTGCATCGATGTTGGCCGGTTTGATGGCGCTGCCATTGCTCTTGCCGCACCTTCTGCTCGGGATCTCTTTGCTATCGTTCTTCACGAGCCTTGGGATAGGTCTTTCAGTATGGACCGCTATCATCGGCCACGTATTGATCACTTTGCCATTCATGGTGTTTACACTCACCAGCCGAATTGCGAGCCTTGATCCGCAGATCCCCGAAGCAGCGGCAACACTCGGAGCGAACCCCGCTCAGGCATTCTATCGGGTGACGTTGCCTCTGATACGGAGTGCCATGGTAGGTGCGGCGCTTCTTGTTATTGCGTGGTCGCTCGACGAATTCAGCGTTTCGTTCTTCACGATCGGATCCGACAATACACTTCCTATCGTGATTTGGGGTCAGATGCGTGCCGGCGTCAGCCCAACGGTAAATGCAATTTCGGCGCTAATGGTGCTAGCCACCACAGTGCTGATCTATGTCGTACACCGATTTTCCGACATTCGCTTTCAATAGAGCGGATTTCATTCCCACAACGGCGGCAAATTGACAGTTCGTGCCGCCGACGCTTTGCGGTTTCGGTCAGCGAAGCGAAGCGATTGAGTGGATTTTGAACGGCAGCTAAACATAGCCGCGACGACGGCATGCCCAATCCTACTGTCGTAGCGTCCAGTGCTCTGAGCGGTGCGCTGCCGCTTATAGGCCCGCAACGGCTTGCTGCTCTTTTGCGCCGTGGATGTGGGGATGGCCTCAAGCGCTGACCTGATCGGTGCATTGACTCCGTCTGGCGACAGCGGTGGATCGGGCTTATTCGTGTGACAGGGAATAAGCTTGGTATGAATTGCTATGTCAGAAGCTTAATATGATCGAAGCCGTTGCGGGTCGCCTAGAGGCCGCGCCGGCAGAGGTTCAACGTTGGTCAGGTGAGTTCAGGCCTCAGGCGGTAGCCGAAAGCAGGAGCCGGGTGCGAGCGTTTCTGCGATAGCGTGGCGCATAGGGATTGACCCATTGCGACGATATCTTCGTTTTGCGCGCCAAGCCTAGCAATCTGCGTTTACTGGGACGGGTCAGGAATGATCCTGGAGGCTGGAGAATGGATGCTTTACCTTTCTCTCCAATCAAGGACGGCGCAATGACCATGTGGGCTGAATAGTTTGGCCTGCTGATTGCCGGCCTCGACTGGACAAGGTTGATCGCAAGCGCCTCAAGCAGCCAACCAGAGTAGCGTTATGTAATTGCAATTGCTTGAAGATTCGCCAGTTTGTGGTAGTCTTCAGCATGGCTTTGAGCCAGGATCATCTTCCGCAGGATATGAGCTGCTCGAGATCGACAAGTTCGGCTTTGGGATCATCGTTCTTAGCATAGAGAGCAAAAACCATTCAGCTCAACTGCTCAATAGATGTGCTCGATAAGAGTGTCCTGTCCGGCTTCGCGCCTGGGTGACTCGCCCTACACTGGTCTTCGGAGGGTTGCTCGGACGGGCCAGTCGATCCTCATCACAGGAGGACAAGCGGTGGTAGACTATAGAGAAGCTTTTGTCGGAATCGACCTCGCAAAGCTGAAGAATACTATTGCTGTTGCCGAACCCGTCCGGAACGGATGCGTTGATCGCCCGGCTCCGGCTTGAGATCGAGAAGCTGAAGCGCGAGATCCATGGCAGCCGACCGGAGCGGAAGGCCCGCCTGGCGAGGCTTGACCACGACCGGCGGGCCAGAATAGGTGACTTATGCAAAAAACTATACCCATTTATCTTCCCTGCTTAGATGGGGATCGCCCAGTTAAGTTCGAGTTAGGGAATCACTTGGTTGGTGTCATCGGAAAGATTTGTGATTATACGCAGGAGCTCTATGCGCGTGAATTAGCTCACCTGGAGCGAGCCGTTGAGAAGCGGCGTATCGAATATGCGACGGGGCGGCATTTTGCCCGGGTTGCTTTAGCGTCTATGGGCCATGCCGCCTCCCCAATTATGACCGGAGAGTTCCGACAGCCAATTTGGCCGAAAGGAATCGTTGGGAGCATTGCTCATTCGCAAACACTCGCTTTAGTCGTCGTAACAAAGAGCGATCAACCCTTCCGTGGTATTGGAATAGATATAGAAGCACAAGGTAGCGTTTCTTCGGATTTTGTTCATGAGGTTCTGACCGATCGGGAACTTGCAAACTTCCGCACTTGTGGGATAGGCTTGATAAACGACGCAACCTTAATCTTCAGTGCAAAGGAGGCAGTGTTTAAAGCAGTCAACCCCATTACAAATGTCATGATTGATTTTAATGAAGCAGAGATTCATGTAGATCCAAGAGGTCGCACATTCCGCGCAAACTACGTTGGCGAAGACAAGATAAATGGGATTATGAATAGCGGGATTGGCAGCTATAGCTTATTTGAGAACCACTTCGTAAGCTTTTTTGGGATTCCATCCCTTTCCCTTGTCTAGATCTAGATCGCCATGCATCGGCTGCTCTTCCTTTAATGACGGAACGTCATACTCGATGGCCCGGAAGGGCGGGGGGAGGATCACTCGCCTCCGTTCCGCCCTTGCAAACCGGCCCGGCCGGTCGGATCGGGGGTTGACCGGCAGAGCAAGAAGACCCCGGCGCCGCGAACTGGCCGGTGAGGAAGCCCTATGGCATGCCCAATCCAACTGTCGGCCATCGCGTCCAGTAATCTGAGCGGTGCGCTGCCGTTTATGGGCCTGCAACGGCTTGCTGCTCTTTTGCGCCGTGGATGTGGGGATGGGCTCAAGCGCTGACCTGATCGGTGCATTGACTCCGTCTGGCGACAGCGGTGGATCGGGCTTATTCGTGTGAGCTCAGGGAATAAGCTTGGTATGAGTTGCTGGTCCCGGTAGGGACGATGGTTGCCCATCGCCACCGGGTCACCGGAGGTGGTCACCCACCTCCGGTTCCCACAGAACGTGGCGTGCGGATTTACCGCACCACGTTCTTCGGCAGTTGTTTCACAGTATCGCAAGTGCTCGCAGCGCCCGGTATGGGAGCCGCAGCTTTGGTTGCTGTAGTGGGGTCCGTTCCTTAATCTGCTGGAAGGCGCCCCAAGTGAGATGGCCACCATCCCGGCTGCGGCTGCGCAGCATCTTCAACCAATAACGTTCCACAGCTCTATAGACCTTGGTGAGCGACCGGTAGTTTCCGGCGACACCGTAGTAGCCATAGTGGCCGCGTAGGACAGCGTTAATCGCGCCGACCTGTTTCCTGATCGTGTGATGCCGCATTTCCCGCATCAGCGCCTGCAGCGACAAGACGCTCCGTCGAAGTCTCGACTTCTCCGTGCGCATGCCAACCTTAAAGTTATCCTTCAGGTTCCGCGTGCAGTACAGCGTCATACCCAGAAAGTAAAATGTCTCCGGGCGGTTTCTGCCGCGTTTGCTCGCGTGCCGCTGTGCGAACGGCCAAACTCGACCAACTTGGTCTTGCTCGGCTCAAGAGTGAGGCCAAATTTCCCCAACCTGTGACGCAGGGCCTCCTCGACCTGAAGTGCGTCCGAGCGATATTGGAAGCAGATCACAAAGTCGTCGATGTAGCGCACCAGCCGAGCCTCGCCCCGTAACCGGGTCTTCACGACGCGCTCGAACCATAGGTCCAGCACATAGTGCAGGTAAACGTTGCTCAGCAGAACGCTGATCGAACCACCTTGTGGAGTTCCTTCGTCACTCGGGTGGACAGCTCCGTTTTCAAGGACGCCCGCTTTCAACCAGCGTCTGATCAAGCTGATCAGGCGCGGGTCCCCGACTCGATGTGCAATAAACCGGAGCATCCACTCATGGGATAAGCTCCCGAAGAAATTCTTCAGATCCGCCTCCAGCACCCAGCCCGTCGTGCCACCTGAGATCACCTCGTTGAGGGTCGACAGGGCATGGTGGGCGCTGAGCTCTGGCCTGCCCCCGAACGAGCAGGGCAAAAAGTCCTGCTCGTAGATC
>NZ_RZTX01000043.1:0-6407 GCF_004005385.1 Agrobacterium sp. CNPSo 2736
CATCGAGCCGTCTGTCGGAAGCGTCGGCGACAGTTACGACAACGCCCTCGCTGAGACGATCAACGGTCTCTACAAGGCCGAAGTCATTCATCGACGTGGACCATGGCGCAGCTTCGAGGCGGTGGAATTCGCCACCTTGGAATGGGTCGATTGGTTCAATCATCGACGGCTTCTGGAGCCTATCGGGAATATACCGCCAGCCGAAGCCGAGGACCGGTATTACGCCATGCTGGACGAACCAGCCATGGCCGCATAACTTAAACGAAACGGCCTCCGGCAAACCCGGAGCGGTTCAGATTCTTCAGTCGATCCTCACCGACGAAACTGGGATGGAACTGCTCCTCGTCCTTTAGTCTGGACGGCATGGTACCCTGCACATGACGGATCAACTGCTCATATCCCCCGGGAAAAATCGTGGTTTCGGAGAGAGCCCGTCGCCATCGATGCACCTATAGCTCGCTCCAACGAAGCATTGCCGCTGGTCCTCCTGTCGCACGGGACAGGAGCCACGGCGGCAGCCGTGGAGTGGCTCGGCTTCCGATTTGCCCTCCAAGGCTTTATCGCATTGGCAGTTAACCACCATGGCCATACTGGGTCCGAGCCATACCGCGCCGAGGGGTTTCTGTGCATGTGGGAGCGAGCCAGTGACTTTACGGCCATTCTCGATGACCCAGCTTGGCGAAACGATCTCGGAGCCCAAATTCATGAGCAAGCTTTCGTCTCGGGATTTTCGGCGGGAGCCTACACGGCGCTTTTGTTGGCTGGGGCACGTGTCGCATTTTCACAGTTCGAACCAGATAACCCGGTAAAGAGCCCGATCCAGGGACCACGAGAGTTTCCGAATCTCGCCGATGAACTTCCGAAATTGTATGAAAAACCGGTTTTTCGTGCATCCTGGGATCGCCGTCGCTCCGACTTTTCTGATTCCAGAATCCGCGCCGCACTTGCAATTGCTCCCGGCCGCTCCGTCCTTGGTTTTTCAGAGGATAGTCTTCAAGCCATGAAGAGGCCGGTCCAACTGATCGGCGGTGACGAGGACACCGTCGCGCCGCCCAAGCAATGCTGCGACTGGCTCGTCCGGCACATTCCGCATTGTCGGTCGGAGGTTTTGAGTGGCGGTGTTGGCCATTACACGTTCTTGCCTGAAGGTTCGAAAATTGGACGGTCGGCTGCACCCGAGCTGTTCTTTGATCAAGGAGGGCTGAACAGAACCGCCATTCACAACGAAGTCGCGAGAAAGGCCGTAGAATTTTTTTCGGAAACATAATCCAATATCTCCTCATCGCGCTTTGTGCCGTCCCCCTTGACCTCAACTCAAGTTGAGGTTGTACGAATTTCAGGGTGGCCGCATCCATGTCGAAGGCGACCACTTCAAAGGAGGACGCCTTGGTCACATATTTTCGCTATTCGAAACCCAAATACTCCTGCCGAACACGTCTCATTGGAGCGGTCATGTTACAGCTGTTCGGCACCGGAGTATTGGCGCTCATCTTTTGCCTGCTGGATTCGCTTACGGCGAAGGCAACGATAAGTCTTGGTCAGTTTGTGCCGTGCTTAGCCGGGGGCATTGCTGGCTTTCACGTTGTTGCTTTCCGTCGGCCATTCACGGACGGACAGTTGGGTCTTGTCGCAACATCGTTCTTGGCATTTGGGGCCTTTTATTGGCTGGCGTCCAATTCGTTGCCTGATCTTTTGCTAGCAAGATTGATAGCCGGGTTTGGATTGGGCGTGGTTATTGCAGGAACTTTCCGGCGACTCTTTCTTGAAAGTCCGGTAATTCCCCGAGTCCGGTAGATTCACGGCCACAATTAGTGCTTTGCATCAGGGTAGTTTTGGTGCCTCCACACTCATCGGACCAAATGGGATGTGTCCGCAAAACGGATCAGTGCCCTGCTGCGGAAGAAATCGTCTTGCCGGAGATGGGTGATGCTTCCGCTGGGTGCGGCGTAGGAGATAAAACCGCTGGCATCCACAGGTACCTTCATCCACGCTGCGATCACCAAACTTAATGTGAAGCCGTGGGTGACGATAACCTGGGTTTCGCAATCTCGACCAACTATTGCGTCCACGCAGGGATAAACCCGGGCCGCCACATCACGACGTGACTCCGCTCCCTCAATATTACCTCGATGATCGAGTCTGTCGGTATCTGGTGCTGGTACATAACGCGCATCAAGCCATTCCTGCGATTTACCTTCAGCTATACCATAGCTGATCTCCCGCAGCGCCTTTGTCTGCGTCACAGGCCGTCCGAAGTGGCTTCCGATGCAATCTGCTGTCTGCGAGGCCCGCTTTAGGTCGGACGAGAAAATCTCGATTTCATTTTCGCCGATAAACGTAAATAGCCTCTCGGCCACGGCAAGAGCATCCTCCTGCCCCTGTCCTGTAAGCCCGGTGTCGTACCAGCCTCCGACCTTTCCCTCTATGTGGTGGATGGACTCGGTATGCGTTACGACAAATAAATTTCTCATCTAAAACCCTCAGAACCACTGCCTCCGCGTGTAGTCGAAATTTCACGGAGAGAACGGTGCGTCTTCTATTGGCGCGAGGCGTAACGGCGACATCTAATCCGAAACGGATCAACAACTATGCGCGGTATGAAAAGCGGTAGACCAATTCGTTTTTTAAGTTGAACCTTTCGATCTCCGAAATGTTAGTCGTGGTGAGGATTCGCTCCCAAAATGCCTTTGCGGCTTCGTTGCACGACATGACACCAAGCTCCCAGATACCAGATCGATTGTGAAGGAGGTGGCAGAATGCTTGCCTTCCGACCCCAGCGTTACGGAACTCTGGCAGCACATAAAATTCGGCGATTGCGAAGTCCGCGTCTTTTCCCGTGGGCGACCAAGTATTTACCAGGGCAAACCCGACAATGCTTTCGTCCTTGAATATTAGGTGAGGCCAACGGTCATCGTCGGTCCAGTAACGATCAAAAAAAGGATATTCGAGGTCAACATCGCCGTACTGACTTAACTCTTTCAGATAATCAGAAAGCATTTCCCATAGCTTAGATTTCTTCGCCTCGGTAGCCGTTATGATTTTGATCGTCATTATTCCCTCGGAGCCTGGCGCATCAAAGCTGAAACGGTCGTCACTTCGTTGCACCGTTAGCGGTGAGGACCTCGATAAACGATCCCTCAGCCGTTTCCGTTGCGAAAGAAAGAGCGGTTTCGGCATCATGCCCTTCTGCATTCGGATCAGCGCCGTGCGCAAGAAGAGCGGCGACGACATCCGGACCATTTTGCTGGTTGTTTGCCTGCATGATCAATGGGGTCCATCCTCTTTTGTCGCGAGCCTCGATATTTGCGCCTCGCTTCACAAGGAGCGGAGGTCGGAATCCGAACAGTCAGCCTTTCGGATGGAACGCCCGAGACCAGAGTTGTCACCGGTTCAATTAATCTGCACCGACAATTCAAAAGAACGACCTCTGCGCCCGGGAGGTGCCGCAACGGAATGGCCTCAGTTAATTGCCGACATCGAGTGCGTCCTCGTCAAACTGCCGAGTCTGAGCAGGACGCACCAGGCGGGTACACTAAAAATGACCAACAACAGCAGCGTCATGGATGGGCCTGATATCGTCAGGATTCCCGATAAGACAGGCGCAGCCAGTGCACTGGTCATGTTCAAGGGCAGAGCTATCACCGACATGGCAGCCGCGTATTCTGCCTTCTTGAAAAACACCAGAGGCATAGTCGCACGTGCTACAGCGAATGCCCCGCTCCCCACTCCGAAAAGAAGCAGGGAAGCAACCACTGCGACCGGGCTAGGGCCAAAGGCGACAATTACCAAAAGACCAGAAGGGATCATTGCACCGGCCACGATCCCGGTGGAAACTGCACTCCATCTGTTGCCACCGGCAGGTCGATAAGACGGCCGCAAACCTTGAGAACTCCCAGGAATGACGCCATTCCGACAGCCCAGACGGCATCCGCCCCCAACGCCCGAAACAATTCGATGCCGATAGACTCCATGCCGTAGGTCACAAAACCGTTCAACGCAATTGCCGTGACGAGGAGCCAGAAAGTGCCGTTCTTCCGGGTTGCAGGTTGCTGGGCATCTCCCTGCGAGATGTGGTTTCAGACTTCACCTTGCCGATATTTCGGAGGCAGCTCTGCGGTCGGCAGATCGTCGGCCTTGAACTGCTTACCGGTGGACCATGGGAGCATGTTAAGCACCACACCAAGCCCGGCGATGATCGCAGCAACTACGGGTTTAGCCCCAAATTTGTTCAGCCCAGAAAATTTCAAGCCAGAAAGAGGAGCACCGAGCGGTTTAAAGATCAAAAAAGGGATCAACAGGAACGGCATGGAGACGAGAGCGAGCACCCCCGGGATCGCCGCCTCCAGCATAGGGTCGCCGCCGTATCGGAGGCGAAGACGAGGGTTACAGGCGACTGCAAAAGGAATAAGTTCTTCCATGAAGCGAACATAGTTGGCGGATTGATCAGTACGTGTCTCTCCCTGCCAATGCAGCGAGGATATCTCCCTCGATGCGAAGAGCATCCGCAAACGCGCACTGTAGACTGGAAATCCGGTGGAGCCGACCCCACTCGTTACGTAAATGTGCAGGAACCGAACAGATGTCCACGGGATGAGGCTCACGGACTGTCCTCGCCTCACCGAAAGGCCTTTGGCGTCGATGGCGTAAGCCGTCGTGACCATCGTGAATCTCGGGGAGCTTTGGTAAGGCATCGCGACTTGCGTGGTAAAGCTGTACGTCGGAGGGGCATCCGTCTGCAATTGATAACTCCCGCGCGCTCCAAATGAAAAAGGCAAATCTAACCGGCATTATTCGCTAATCAGAACGGCCAGTGGCTGGCGATTACCTGATATCATTACTGTAGATAGACCCAAGGCGACATCCAGCGATGCGCCTACCACGAACACCACGACGAAACGTAGGGCCACCTCAAAACCCACCGGAGTCATATATCGCTATCACGCCTCTACTTCTCCGCTAATTCTTCTCATGGCTTATGTGAAGCAGGCTTCCTCGGTCCATCTTATCTTTCCTGCTCGTCTCAATCGCGCTCCGCTTGGCGCTTCTGCCCCAGTTCCTCACGGCGGTTCAACTGCCTTGCCGCAGGATCTGCAAGTGATGCTTCACCTTCTCGGACCGTTGCTTTTTTCTACCAGAGGACGTGCATTCCGAGAAGTCTCGACCTCTACGGTTTTGTCGTCACGTGCCGGAACAATTTCCGCTTCCCACTTGCGCCGGTCAACCAGTTCAGCCTCACGAACCTTTCGCCCTCGCCCTCATGGATAACGGTCTTCTCGACCCGAACTGATGGGGTGGCGGAGAGCTTCTTCAACCTTCTGATGCGAGAGCGGATACGATACAGGGTCTAACGTTCAAGCGATAAAGCTCGCCAGGACATGTGCCATTACATCGAGATGTTCTGCAACCCGAAACGCAAACAAGTCAGAAACGGAATGTTCTCTCCAGTCGGAACAGGTCAAGTCAATGGCGAGACTTAGAAAATTTGGAAGCGTGGCGCACTCTCAAGGGTGGCCGCTAAAAAGACGCCAATGTTGTTGCCGGCACCCACTATCGTCTCAGTCCAAGCCCTTGAGACCGGACAAGCTGCTGTTTCAACGCGTGATCATGGCTGAGCTCGGCATGGCGTGTACGATCCACCATGCGGGCGATTGTCCTGATCTGCTCGGCGTGCTTTGCGAGCTCCGGGCGTGTCTCCAACTCCTCGGCGAACCTGCGAGGATCAGAACTACCGAACCGACGCGTGAGCGCTTCGACCACCAGCTTTGACTCATCAAGCGCGGCTCGGCCCTCAGGTGATGATCGCAGCTCCACGATAAATTTGTCCCGCTTTTCGACCGGCATCTTTTCCACCTGGGCAATGATTTCGGCGCTGCGCGGCGTGAGGCCAGGCACTTCGATCACATCACGCTGTTCGCGTTGCCATTGTTCGCTCGCGCGTTCTTCGCCAAGCCGGCGCTCCCATGCCTCGGAGACATAGCCGATATGGGCAGAGAGAGACCTGGCATAGTGCAGCGCCTCTTTCCGCTCCTTGCTGTTTCCGAACATCCCCGACTTGCCGCGTAGCTCCCCGAAGCGTTCTGGCTGCTCTGCCATGGCCTTCGCCATGATATTGCCGTTGCCGTCCTTCTCGGTCATCGCGGTGCGCAGTCTTGCGGCGACCTCGACCGGGTCATGGAACACGTGCCGCGCGACAGATTCCACCGTATCGAACCTCTGATCGATCACGGATATCGCCCTTTCCCGGGCTATTTGTTCGATGCTGCGGTCGTATCGGATGATCGCTGGCACCAGCGGACCGGGCTTACCGGCTTCCAGCGGCGAGTGCTGGCCGACGACTTCTGTCGGGGCAGGGGCGGCGCCGTCTTGCGACATGAGATCGGACCACCGGATGCGGCGATAATCTTGCC
>NZ_RZTX01000044.1:2500-6401 GCF_004005385.1 Agrobacterium sp. CNPSo 2736
GCAAGGACTGATGCCTGTTCTGAATACATTGTGAAGAGAAGATATGTCTGGAAGCGTCCAGGTGTTTTGGGTTTAGGCCCGAGACGTCCGAGACCAGTCCTTAAGAAACCATGAGATGGCTTAGTCGGCCGGAATTGGTGGAGGGATTGGAGGTAGGAAGGATCGCTTGTCCGAGGCATTTTTGTTGTTGGAACCTTGGTTCCTCTGATGAAGATGCTGGATTGATGTTGCCTGACCGCGCATCACCGGATGATATCTCGAGAAGCTGGTCTTAATGGTATGGCTTCGAGGTGCACCGGCGTGCCCTCAAAGAAGACCGTACCGACACGTCGATGTCATCAGGAAATGACTTGATTGTAAAAGGTAATCAGGTTGCCGTTCCTTTGGAACGGCTATGGATGAGCATAGACAATGAGAACGAAGAAGTGAATTAAGGGCATTTGGTGGATGCCTTGGCATGCACAGGCGAAGAAGGACGTGATACGCTGCGAAAAGCCGTGGGGAGCTGCGAATAAGCTTTGATCCATGGATCTCCGAATGGGGCAACCCACCTTAAATGCTTGGAAAATCCAGTCTGTTTTAACGAACGGCCTGGGTTTCCAAGCATTGTGATAAGGTATCTTACTTTCGAATACATAGGGGTAAGAAGCGAACGCAGGGAACTGAAACATCTAAGTACCTGCAGGAAAGGACATCAACCGAGACTCCGCAAGTAGTGGCGAGCGAACGCGGACCAGGCCAGTGGCAATGATGAATAAAGCGGAACGATCTGGAAAGGTCGGCCATAGAGGGTGATAGCCCCTTACGCGTAGAACAGTCATTGTCCTTGAGTAGGGCGGGACACGTGAAATCCTGTCTGAACATGGGGAGACCACTCTCCAAGCCTAAGTACTCGTGCATGACCGATAGCGAACAAGTACCGTGAGGGAAAGGTGAAAAGCACCCCGACGAGGGGAGTGAAATAGAACCTGAAACCGGATGCCTACAAACAGTCGGAGCCCGCAAGGGTGACGGCGTACCTTTTGTATAATGGGTCAACGACTTAGTGTAACTAGCAAGCTTAAGCCGGTAGGTGTAGGCGCAGCGAAAGCGAGTCTGAACAGGGCGATTTTAGTTAGTTGCATTAGACCCGAAACCGAGTGATCTAGCCATGAGCAGGCTGAAGGTTGGGTAACACCAACTGGAGGGCCGAACCCATAACTGTTGCAATAGTTCGGGATGACTTGTGGCTAGGGGTGAAAGGCCAATCAAACTCGGAAATAGCTGGTTCTCCGCGAAATCTATTTAGGTAGAGCGTCGACCGAATACCCTCGGGGGTAGAGCACTGGATGGGCTATGGGGACTCACCGTCTTACTGATCCTAACCAAACTCCGAATACCGAGGAGTACTAGTCGGCAGACACACGGCGGGTGCTAACGTCCGTCGTGAAAAGGGCAACAACCCTGACCTCCAGCTAAGGTCCCCAAGTCATGGCTAAGTGGGAAAGGATGTGAGGATCCCAAAACAACCAGGATGTTGGCTTAGAAGCAGCCATCATTTAAAGAAAGCGTAACAGCTCACTGGTCTAAATAAGGGTCTTTGCGCCGAAAATGTAACGGGGCTAAAGCCATGCACCGAAGCTGAGGATTTGCGAGTAATCGCAAGTGGTAGCGGAGCGTTCCGTAAGTCTGTGAAGGCGGACCCGTGAGGGCTGCTGGAGATATCGGAAGTGCGAATGTTGACATGAGTAACGATAAAGGGAGTGAGAGACTCCCTCGCCGAAAGACCAAGGGTTCCTGCTTAAAGTTAATCTGAGCAGGGTTAGCCGGCCCCTAAGACGAGGCGGACACGCGTAGTCGATGGGAACCACGTTAATATTCGTGGGCCTGGTGGTAGTGACGGATCTCGTGTGTTGTTCAACCTTATTGGATTGGTTGGGCGGCGAAGAGGTTCCAGGAAATAGCTCCACCGTATAGACCGTACCCGAAACCGACACAGGTGGTCAGGTAGAGTATACCAAGGCGCTTGAGAGAACTATGTTGAAGGAACTCGGCAAATTGCACGCGTAACTTCGGAAGAAGCGTGACCCTTTTGTACGCAAGTATGATGGGGTGGCACAGACCAGGGGGTAGCGACTGTTTATCAAAAACACAGGGCTCTGCGAAGTAGCAATACGACGTATAGGGTCTGACGCCTGCCCGGTGCTGGAAGGTTAAAGGGAGGGGTGCAAGCTCTGAACTGAAGCCCCAGTAAACGGCGGCCGTAACTATAACGGTCCTAAGGTAGCGAAATTCCTTGTCGGGTAAGTTCCGACCTGCACGAATGGCGTAACGACTTCCCCGCTGTCTCCAACATAGACTCAGTGAAATTGAATTCCCCGTGAAGATGCGGGGTTCCTGCGGTCAGACGGAAAGACCCCGTGCACCTTTACTATAGCTTTACACTGGCATTCGCCAAGGCATGTGTAGGATAGGTGGTAGGCTTTGAAGCAGGGACGCCAGTTTCTGTGGAGCCATCCTTGAAATACCACCCTTATCTTCGTGGATGTCTAACCGCGGTCCGTTATCCGGATCCGGGACAGTGTATGGTGGGTAGTTTGACTGGGGCGGTCGCCTCCGAAAGAGTAACGGAGGCGCGCGATGGTTAGCTCAGACCGGTCGGAAATCGGTCGTCGAGTGCAATGGCATAAGCTAGCCTGACTGCGAGACTGACAAGTCGAGCAGAGACGAAAGTCGGTCATAGTGATCCGGTGGTCCCGTGTGGAAGGGCCATCGCTCAACGGATAAAAGGTACGCCGGGGATAACAGGCTGATGACCCCCAAGAGTCCATATCGACGGGGTTGTTTGGCACCTCGATGTCGACTCATCGCATCCTGGGGCTGGAGCAGGTCCCAAGGGTATGGCTGTTCGCCATTTAAAGCGGTACGTGAGTTGGGTTCAGAACGTCGTGAGACAGTTCGGTCCCTATCTGCCGTGGGTGTAGGAATATTGACAGGATCTGTCCCTAGTACGAGAGGACCGGGATGGACGTATCTCTGGTGGATCTGTTGTCCTGCCAAGGGCATAGCAGAGTAGCTATATACGGAATGGATAACCGCTGAAGGCATCTAAGCGGGAAACCAACCTGAAAACGAGTGTTCCCTATCAGAGCCGTGGAAGACGACCACGTTGATAGGACGGGTGTGGAAGCACAGCAATGTGTGAAGCTTACCGTTACTAATAGCTCGATCGACTTCTTCGTTCCCATTGTTCATGCTCATCGAAGATGAGCATCATCTGTTCTGTCTTCACGCTGTCGCGGCCTTCGGCCGCTGCGCTGCAGACGGCGCGCGCCACGTGGCGCGACGGACTAGCGTCCTGTATGGCTGCCACGCTCGATCTCGAGCAAGGCAGACAAACGGATCGGTCACAGAAAGACGTGTAAATTAAATAGAGCCTTGGCTCTCCAGCTTCTCGAAACAACAGTTTCCATGTGAAAACATGGTCTGTGATCGCTTGGATCAGACGTTGCCTCATAGTCGAGGTGACCGTATGGCCAATTGGTGTCCCCTGTGAGCGTCAAGCGAACAGGATAAGGCACACCAATAAACAAGCAATCATATGATCCATGCGTTCCGCATGAACATATGTTGCGTTTTGCCGACCTGGTGGTTATCGCGGGGCGGCTGCACCCGTTCCCATTCCGAACACGGCCGTGAAACGCCCCAGCGCCAATGGTACTTCGTCTCAAGACGCGGGAGAGTAGGTCGCTGCCAGGTCTGCAAAACGCAACACAAATCTTCTCATTCACAAAAACCGGCACAAAGCCCAAATCAAAAGGCCGCATCAAGCGGCCTTTATGCTATAATAAAACCAGTCAACGCGGGGTGGAGCAGCCCGGTAGCTCGTCAGGCTCATAACCTGAAGGCCGCAGGTTCAAAT
>NZ_RZTX01000045.1:0-5674 GCF_004005385.1 Agrobacterium sp. CNPSo 2736
GACCGGAGCAGAGACGAGGTGAAAATGAACGGCCCCATTCACAGAGCTACGCCCATCGCAATTATTGGCATGGCCTGCCGGTTCCCCGATGCTGATACGCCCAAGGCGTTCTGGGAAAACATTATTGCCGGACGCGAGAGCGTCCGTCAGTTGTCGGATGTTGAACTCGCCGGCGCGGGCGTCGAGCCCGAGGATTGGGAAGCAGACGATTATATCCGCCACGGCGCCCCGCTTATGGGCCTCAGCTACTTCGACGCTGACTTCTTCGGCATCATGCCTCGTGAGGCGGCTCTCCTCGATCCGCAGCACCGACTATTCCTGGAAAGCATTTGGCACGCCATCGAAGATGCTGGCTACGCCGTCAGTTCGAGCGAGATGACAACGGGCATCTATGCCGGCTCCGGCCCGAATAGCTATTTTGCTAGAATCGTAGCCGGCTCGCACGATTTCAGCAAGGAAGGCATGCTCGACACAATGTCCGGCTTCCAGGCCATGCTGGGAAACGATAAGGATTACCTAGCGACTCGGGCGGCCCATCGCCTCAACCTCATCGGCCCTGCCGTCAACGTCCAAACAGCTTGTTCGACCTCACTCGTAAGTCTACATCTGGCCTGCAGCGGTCTCCATAACGGCGAATGCGACTTGGCACTGGCGGGCGGTGTCACGGCAATTATCCCCGACGGTGCTGGGTATCGGCATCAAGAGGGCATGATCTTGTCAAGCGATGGGCACTGCCGTCCGTTCGATGCCGAGGCCAGCGGCACGGTGTTTTCGAGTGGCGTCGGCGTGCTTGCGCTTCGACGTCTCGATGACGCGCTTGCCGAGGGTGACACCATCCACGCTGTTATTCGCGGATCGGCTATCAACAATGACGGAAACGACAAGATCAGCTTTTCGGCGCCGAGCATCGAGGGCCAATCGAGCGTCGTCGCAAGAGCACTCATGAACAGCTCGCTCGCGCCGGAAACAATCTCCTACATGGAGATGCATGGAACGGGCACGAAACTGGGTGATCCGATCGAGATCGAAGCCCTCAGCGAAGTCTTTGCTGGTTTGCCGGCGGATGTCGCGCCAATCACCCTTGGTTCGGTGAAGGCCAATATCGGCCATACGATCGCCGCTTCAGGCGTCGCGGGTGTAATCAAGACGGTCATGGCACTGAAGTCGCGAACCTTGCCGCCGGCGGTCAATTTCAAGACGCCCAATCCGGAGATCAACTTCGATCGCCTTCCCTTTGTCGTGCCGGCGAGCGCTGTGCCCTGGACGTCCGAGGGTCCGCGGCGCGCGGGCATCAGTTCGTTCGGCGTGGGCGGAACGAATGCCCATGTCATTTTGGAAGAAGCACCGAGCGAGACGGGCGGTTCATCTCAGCCGAACGATGCGCCGCACCACCCGGACGTCCCTCGTACGCTGAACATTTCGGCACGCACGCCACAGGCCCTGCGCGCCATGGCGAAGAATTTTGCCTTGCGACTCGAGACCGCACAGCCCAGCGAGCGCGACGCCATCTGCTTCACTGCGAACACCGCCCGCCGCGCTTTTGAGTATCGTAGTTTCGCGACCGGTCGGACAACTAGGGAGTTGGCCGAGAGTCTTCGCGCAAGCGATTATGGCCGTGTTGACGTCTCCAAACACGTGGTTCCCGCCGCGCTGTTCACCGGACAGGGCGGCCAGGGCGAAGATATGGGGCGCGGACTCTACGAGAGCAATCCGATCTTCCGCGAAGCCTTCGACGCCTGTGACGCGGTAATCTCACGGCTTCGCAAACACGGGTTGGGCGAGATCCTTTACGGTGACGGGACGCTCGCCCATTTCGTTCACGATACTGAATATACCCAGCCCGCCCTGTTCGCGATCGAACTCGCACTCGCCCGAGTTTTCAAGGCTAAGGGCTTTGTCCCAAAGATCGTTATCGGCCACAGCATCGGAGAATACGTGGCGGCCTATCTTGCCGGCGTGTTCTCATTGGAGGACGGCCTGAAGCTGATTACCAAGCGCGGCGAATTGATGGGTAGGCTTCCGCGCAATGGCGGCATGGTCGCATTGACGGCTGATGCGAACACAGCCCATCAGATGATCCGGGACGCCGAAGTCGAGCTCGCCATCGCAGCCGAGAACGGACCAGCCAATACGGTGGTCGCGGGCGAGACGAACGCGCTTGAAACGCTGATCAAGGTCGCCAAGAAAGAAGGCGTCAGCACAACACAGTTGAAGGTCTCGCACGCCTTTCATTCGCATCTCATGGATCCGATTCTCGAAGAGTTTGAGGCGTTCGCGAGCACCCTCGATTTTTCCAAGCCAGACGGGCGACTGATCAGTGCGATGACGGGTAAGGTCGCTGGCGAAAACGTCGCTAATGCCCGCTACTGGACCGAACACGTTCGCCAGCCCGTTCTGTTCCATCGGGGCATGATAGCGGCGGAACAAATTGGGGCGAATCTCTTCCTCGAAATCGGACCGCACCCGGTCCTAACTCCGATTGCGCAGGCGGCCCTAGATGGCCTTGCCTCGCCGTCGCAATTCGTCTCGAGCCTGCATCGCAACCGCAATGACGAAGAGGTCCTCGCCGAGACGGCAGGCCGCCTTTTCCTCGGCGGCCTTACGATCGATACGCTCACCGATCTGCCGGATAATGAACGCAGGTTCGTCGATCTTCCCCTCTATCCCTTCGAGCGTCAGCATCACTGGATCGACCCGAAACCAAGTGACCGGCTGGCATGGCACTGCCGCCGCGAATGGCACGTGGAAAAGCAGTCGGCGCCGCAACCGCCGAAAGACCAGGCAGTCTGGTTTATCGTCGGCAATGCCCTGGGTCTCGCCGGGCGTTTAGCCCACGCGATCGAGGGGAAGAGCGAAGGAGCCAAACAGACAGCGGTCGTTCTCTCGAACATCGAAAAAGGTCTCATTGGCGGTGTGCTGGACGGGTATGTCGCCGGAATCATCGTAGCCCATGAGAGCCCGAAAGGCGCGTCAAGTGGACAGATCGGCGAGGCGGCGCACAGCCACGCCGCCACCCTGACGCATTTTGTCCAGGCGGTTCAGACAGCCACCAAGCATTGCAATCTGGCGAGGGCGAAAATTTGGGTCGTCGGCCAAGCCGGCCGGACCGTGCCCCAAAAAGATAAACCAATTCCAGACGCAGCTCGTCCCGCCTCACTGGTCAGCGCCTCCCTGCATGGATTGGCGATGGTGCTGGCGAGCGAACAACCCGATCTGTGGGGAGGGGACATCGATCTCAGCGCGGATCCGAGCGATGCGGAGATCGCGGCCGCGGTCGGCATTATCTTCGGTGGCTCTGGGTCGGAGACCGCCTACGCCGTGCGCGGCGAGGAGCGGTACGTGCTACGCCTCAGCGAATGCAGCGATGTCGGTACGGATTGCTCGGTCGATCCGCAGAAGACCTATCTCATCACGGGCGGGCTTGGCGCTCTCGGATCGCTAGTGGGCGAATGGCTGATCAATCGTGGTGCGCGCCGCCTCGCGCTTCTCAACAGGGACGTCGCGGACGGCGCCAAACGGAGACGGCTCGAAGCCCTGCGCCGTTCCGGCGCTGAGATCGAGGCGCACGCGGTTGACATCGCCGACCAGGCCGGAGTCGAAAGAATTCTAACCGATCTCTCGGAGGCGGGCCATCAACTTGGCGGGATTGTCCACACCGCTGGCATCGTTCAGGATGCCACCCTCGGATCTATTGAGGACGCGAGTGAGCTCGAACGCGCTCTCTTGGCCAAACTCCAGGGTACCCTAGTACTCGACAAAGCAAGCCGTCGATTCTCACCTGACTTCTTCGTGTGCTTCTCCTCGGTTAGCGCGCTTCTCGGTATGAAGGGTCAAGCGGCCTACGTGGCGGCCAATGCTGCGATGAACCGCATTGTTGAGGGCCGCAACGCCGAGGGTCTGCCAGGTGTCAGCATCGAATGGGGTCCCTGGGCGGAAGCCGGCATGGCATCCGGACTGGACGAATGCCTGCGCAAGCGTCTGACGGATCTCGGCCTGCTCGCGATCCGCAATCGGGAGGCGATCGAGCGGTTGGGGGGCCTGTTCGCCTCGACTGGCACCCTCACCGCAGCACCGATCCTGTGGGAACGTTTTGCCAAAAAGCAGTACGGGAAGCCGCCCGCTTGGCTCACGCCTCTGATGAATGTGCACAAGAATCCGCAGACGGCCAATAACGACGAGGCGACAGACCCACTTGCGAGGCTCTTTGGCTTGGTCGCGCCAAGCGAACGGGGTCGCGCGATCGAAAGCTTCTTGCGCGGAGAAGTCGCCGGTGTGCTGGGGATCGCCGATCCGGACAGCCTTCCGATGGACGCATCGCTCAACCAGATGGGCTTCGACTCCTTGGCTACAATTGAGTTTCGCAACGAACTCGCCAAGACCGGCATCAAGGTTTCGCTCCAGAAGCTCGTGATGGGTGCCTCAATCGCGGAGATGGCGGCCGATACTGAAACACAGGTGACCGCCGCTCTCCGGGGTGGAAAGGCGGTACTGACAGCGCCAGTCGTGGTCGACAGCGCTCAGGGCTACAACAAGAGCGCGGTGATCATTCCGCGCCCGAAGCCCGACGCCCCGATCCGCCTTATCTGCTTTCCGTACGCCGGCGGCGGCCCCCTCGTATTCCAGCGCTGGATCGACAAGATGCCTGATCATATCGAGCTTGGCATCGTGCAGATGCCAGGCCGCAGTGCGCGCCTGGCAGAAGGCTACTGGGCAAGGATGGAGGACGTGGTCGACGGCATCGTACCGGAGATGCTTCCTTACCTTAAGGAAAAACCGTTCGCGTTCTTCGGGTTTTGCTTAGGCGCCGTGCAGGCCTTTGAGGTTGCCCAGCGGGTGCGTCGCGATCACGGCCTGGAGCCGGAACACTTCTTCGTGGCCGGTGCTCGCTCGCCGCAGAGCTACAATGACGACCAGTTCGCCATCGATGTCCAGCAGTTCAATCACGAGACCGGCAGGGCCGAACACGAACTCAACGAGAGCGAGTTCGTTGAGATGCTAAAGGAGGTAAATTTCGCCAACAATAAGGCGCTGTTTGAAGATCCCGAGATGCGCGCGGTGATGCTTCCGATTATACAAGCCGATTATGCGATCAACAACGCCTATCGCTACGGTTCTCATCCTCCGCTCGACGCTCCCATCACTGCGGTCGGCGGCCGCATCGATCCCTATGTTACGGGCGACCAAATTTTCGGCTGGAAAGAGCATACCACGAAGGAGTTCAAGGCTCATTTTTGCGCCGGCGACCATTTCTTCATGGAACACCAATTAGAACTCCTTACGAGCATCGCGATCGAAGACCTCGAGTCCGTCGTCAAGCGGTTGATTGTAGATGATGTAATGGCCCCATAAATATCCGGACAGGATCTCCCACTTAACAAGTGTGCGAGGTAATGTGCCCATTATGACCAGTCACAGTCCTAAGATAGAAGTCCTGTCCGGCCCTGAGCGCCGCCGTCGCTGGTCGACGGCAGAGAAGCTTGCCATTATTCAGGAGACTTATGAGGCGGACGCCACGGTGAGCATTGTTGCTCGCCGCTATGGCATCCAGCCGAACCAGTTGTTCACCTCGCGTAATCTTGCCACCCAAGGGGCTCTGACGGCAACCGCTGCCGAGGAAGATGTCGTTCCGGCATCAGAATATCGTGCGCTTCAGAACCAGGTCAAAGAACTACAG
>NZ_RZTX01000046.1:0-5637 GCF_004005385.1 Agrobacterium sp. CNPSo 2736
ACGCAGGAGACCGCGTCGGATGCGGCAAGGCGGAATTTCGCGGAAAGTTTCGGTCGCGTGGCCGAGCAGACGATTAGTCGAAACCTGAATGTCCAGCCGACGCTTGAGATCAGGCCTGGCTACAAGTTCAACGTGCTGGTTGATCAGGACATCGTGTTTCAGGGGTCGTACCGAAAGTAGGTTTCTGGTGCAGGAAACGACGGCATGCCGGCGTCATCTTTCAGTCTCGAACGCCTCATGTCTATAGCGCTTTGCTCTAATAATCCGTGGCGATACTGCAGCTGAGGGAAGATGAGAAAGCTGGTCGAAGCGCTGACTGGATCCCGACCATTGCGAGGAAGCGGGCGTCCTACCCATGGAATTTGTCGAGATCTGGAACGAGATTTGGCCCACCAGTTCCTTGCGAAGTTTCATCGTCGCCTTCGCCCTCTTCGCCCTTCTGGACCAGAGGGCTGAAAGATCGGAGCGGCCCACATGATGCTTCTTGATGCGCATGGTCTGGCTCGCGCCTAAAACGCGCAGCCGTCGACACACTTCTGCCTGTAGCAAATATTGCGATCGCACGTATCGGATCCGACAGATTCCGCCGCTTTGTCGCATCCATGACAAAATTTTGTTGAGGCCTTTCTAAGGTTGAATCAGGTTAACTTGTTGTAATGAAATTGCAAAATTTCTTTCAAAATCGATCATACAAACGGCACAGATCTTGAAGTTCTTCACCGCGAGCCGGCTGGCTCGAAATGCCACCCTGTCGCGCGCTGTCGCGATTGTTTGAACAAGAGAGTTGAGCAACATGGCAAATCGGCATCAAATCGCAATGAAGGGATAAGCAGAGCGCCGATGAACCCAATGGTCCTGATTTGTTCGCAAGACGCGGAGTTCTATTTAAATTACAGCCACATCCTGAGGATGGCCGGCTTCGCGAGTGGATTGGCCGGCGGCTTTGAGGAAGTGCTTGCAATGGTCGACGAACGGGATGCGCAGGCTGTGGTGTTGGACTGCCAGCCCACGAGCGTGGCATTCTCCAAAAGCTGCGTTCGACTGAAGCGAAAGCTCCAGCTTGGCGATGTACCTGTCGTTGCGTTGATCCCGCCCGGAGCCGGAAGCCAGCAACTCGACCTCTTGAAGGCCGGCATTGACGAGAGCTTCATACGTCCAGTCGCGCCGGCTAAGGTAATCGACTATCTGCGCGCGAAGACAGTTTCGGCGCCACCGGCGCCACACGGCCGATCGCTTTGCTGTGGCGACCTTGAAATGATGGTTGATACGTACCGGGTGCGCTGCAGTGGCCAAGAGATACATCTCGGACCGATTGAGTTCAACTTGCTCCGGCACCTGCTTGAGCATCCTCAGAAGACCTTTAGCCGAGGCGATTTGATTCGCGCAGTCTGGCCTGACAATATCCACGTGGGTGAACGCACCGTCGATGTTCATATCAGCCGGCTCAGAAGAACGCTGGGGACGTCCTCACCTCGCCGGATCATTCGCACGATCAGGTCGGCCGGTTATTGCCTCGAAGAACCGGGCAACTGACATAAATGGCCAGTCCTGAAGGCGTACAGAAGCTTGATTGTGGCCCAGAAACAGCTCGGGTTTTGCAGCGCAAGCAAAATGGCGAGCGCGCCGACCGGCTCCGCCTCGTGGCCAATGAGGAACGGGTCTCGTTTGCCTTCGAAGAAGTGGAAACCGGCCTATCAGAAATCCTCAGTGAATTCGACTGCGCAGCCAAAGACAAACCGACGCGAGCGCCCCGTTCGCGCAAGGTTTTTGCCGCACATCTCGAGTGCATCGAGGAGGTCATAGAGCCGGCGATTTCGGCCGGGGTCAAAGTGCTGGAAAAGGTTTTGATCGATCAGGACCGCTGGGAACATCTAGGCGTCCTGCCGCCGACGTTCAGTGTTGTCGTGACGCGTTGTCCCAAATACGCTTTTCGGAGCAGCGACGGGGCGGTCCAAGCCCTGACACCGACACACCTCATCGAAGACGGGCTGCCGCCCTATATCGCCGTTTCCAAATACTCCGGCAGTCTTCCTCTTTATCGCCAGGAAGCAATCTATCTGGGTGCGGAGATCAGCCGATCGCTGATGGCCCAATGGATAGAGCATCTCGGCTTCAAACTGCGGATGCTGACAGATTATAATCAGGATAGGGTCAAGCAGGGCGGAAGGATCTTTTGCCGACGAGACGACCCTGCCGGCTCTTGCGCGCCGTTTGGGGAAAACCAAAAAGCTTACGAACGCGACGACCGCGCCTATGGTGGAACAAGTCCGCCGATGGTGGCATATCGTCTTGAAGACAGCAAAGTGCGGATCGCGTGATGCGTCATCTCTCCAGATTCACCGGCATCCTGCAAGTGGATGGCTACTCGGCTTCTACCGATCTCGTCAAGACGCGGGCAAAAACCGGCAGCAACGAAACGGCACAGCTTGCGGGATGTTGGGGATATCTACGGCGCAAGTTTTGTGACCTGCACATAAGCGGAATCTCGCAGGCCGCCACAGACGCTGTACCCGCAATCACCGATCTCTGGCACATCGAGGGTGAAGTTCGCGGGAAGATTGCCGACAGCCGCACCATCCGGCCCCACCTGAAATCCTCAGCTATGGTCGCTGGCCTCTTCGAGCTCCGGGGCAAGGAACTGGGGAAATTCTCGAGAAAATCTAAAACCGCCGAGCCGGTACGCGCTCAGCCGGCGCGAAGCGCTGGAACGCTTTCTGATGGACCGCCGCATCGAGATCAGTTCCACCATCGCCGAACGATAGTCGCACGCTTGCACCTACAAAATGAATCGCGTTGATCCGCTCGACTGGCTCTCGCGGACCCGCATTACTCAGGTCTGGCCCGCATCCGAAATCGAAGCCCTCATACCTTGGAAGTTCATGTCAGACGCCTCCGCTTATGAATGACCCCGATAATACCCGATTTTGGAGATCAACCCAAATGTCACAACGCTCGAAGTACGAAATACCACCATTCAAGGCTTCCCCGAGTTCGACTATTGAGCATGTCTATACGGAACTGAAGAACGCATTGATGTCTGGGGAATTTTGGCCCGGGCAGCCGATGCGTCTCAACGATCTGGCTGCCGCATTCGGCACCAGCCACATGCCGATCCGCGAGTCGCTCAACCGGCTCAGCGGCATCGACATACTCGAACGGGCGCCGCGACAATCCGCGCGCGTTCCAATGATCACTGCTGAAGGCCTCCGCGATCTACTGCAAGTGCGCCTTCTGAATGAACGGCAGGCGATAATCTGGGGCGCAAAGAAATCTTCTGGCAAGATTCTGAACTATGTCAGAGAAATTGACGACAAAATGAATCTGCTCAATCTGGAAAAGAAAGCTGACCTCAAAGAGTATCTGAAGCTAAACCAACTGTTTCATTTTACCGTGTACAATCTCTCTCAAAACAAGGTCTTGATGAACACGATCGAGGCGCATTGGCTCCAGGCGGGCCCGGTCCTCGGGCTCAGGCGGAAAGAAACAAAAGTTGTTGCGGACCACCAAAATCATCGCGAAATAATCGACCAGTTGGAGAAAGGCAACGGCTTGGCTGCCGCCGACGCCCTCGAGCGCAACATCATTGAAGCGCATGAGCAGGTTCTTGCGATTCTTAACAAGTCTGACCTGAAGAATCGTGCGGGAAATCAAGGCCGTGCCTAGGAACGCGCAATCGTGTCTCGAAGTGGCAACAGACTTGTACCTTGTGCCCGTCGCAGCACTAGGTGACCTATGTGCGGGTGACTGGACGCAGGAGTGCATTGGCCAGCGCCTTCATCGCTGTGGTGATCGCGGGTATTCCGAAATTCAAGCCAAGACAGAGCCGAACCATCGATAGTCAGGCGAACGCACCTCTCCCTAGTTTCACTCAGTCAAGACTTGGTTGAGACTTTGGTTCGATCCGCGATTTCGTGGATCGTCTGCGCGTCTACGAATGCTTGCCTCCGGTGAAGTGAGGCTTGGGAGTAAGGTCGCGACAGGCCGCAAAGTCCCTCGCACACGAAGTTGCCGACATCCGGGATGGTGGCTGCGGCAATCGTTGCGGACATCATTCCCACACCGGGATCGTAACCAAACGCTGGTTTGTTTCGCCAGGTTCGTTGGCCCCTTCGATCCGTCTGTCAGCCGTTCGATCCGCTGCTTCGTCTCGGACATGGTCGGAGTGTAAGGTCTCGGGCAACCGCGCTGCTTTCCGGCATCCCCGCACTCTTCGCCCGAAATATTAAGAACATATTAAGTTTTTGTAAACCGATTGACTGTGCAACTTCCGCCGATAAGGTAAAAAACCTATTCAACGATGCCATAGCATGCCGAAAGAAGAATTATGCAGAGTTTATACAACGCCAAAAGTCCTTCAGAGCAGACTATTGCGTCGTCTGTGCTTCGGCATGCATCCAAATTTCCTTTTCGTCCGGCTGTAATTTACGGAACAGAAGTGATCAACTACATGGATTTGTGGCGGCGAGCCCGTGAGATAGCTTGCGCCCTAAAAACTGGACGTAAAGGGGGTTTGGACCGCGTCGCAATCCATCTTCCCATCGGCGTTGACCGGATCGCGGCGATCCTCGGCTGTCAAATCCTGGGTGTTCCCTACGTTCCTGTGGAACCCAATCTTCCAGAGAGTCGCATTCGCGAGATGCTTGCGCAAGTGAAGCCGAGCGTGCTCCTCAGTTCTTCAGCCGTCTACTCGGCGAGTCTCGAGGATGTCTCGTCGGGCTCGCCAGTGCTCGTCGAGAAAGTTAGAGTGCGCGCAGCCGACGGTGGACCGTCGAACGGAGATGTGGCGCTGCCGCCAAAGTCCAGTGGCTACGTTATCTTTACCTCGGGTTCAACTGGCAAGCCGAAGGCAGTCGACATGAGAGGAGCAGCGCTTCAAAACCTGGTGGATTGGCAGATCGAACTTTCGACCCTGTCAGACAATGCGGCAACCGCTCAGTTCGCCCCTATTTCGTTTGATGTATCGTTTCAGGAGATCTTCTCCACCCTCTGCTGCGGTGGCCGTATCGTCATTCTAACGAATGAACAGCGGATCGACCCCGATTTGCTTTCCGACGAGATACAGCGTGCCCGGGTGGAACGACTGTTCCTGCCATTTGTCGCCCTCCAGCAATTGGCGTCGAGTTGCGTGGAGCGCAATGTGTTTCCCCACTGTCTACGCGAGATCCACACCGCCGGCGAACAGCTCGTGGTCTCTTCCGCTTTGCGAGAGTTTTTCGACAAGCTCCCCCAGTGTCGGCTCTTCAATCAGTACGGTCCCTCCGAGACCCACGTCGTCTCCTGTCACGAGCTTGACGGCAATCCAACCGAATGGCCTAGGTTGCCACCGATCGGTCGGGCTCTGCCGAATGTCGAACTCCTTATTTTAGATGAAGATGCGCGACCGGTGAGGTCACGTGAGGTGGGAGAGCTCTATATCGGTGGCGTTTGTCTCGCACAGGGTTATTTCCAGGATAACGAGCGGACAGAGGAACGATTCGTAACTATTGATGTTAACGGCACGTCAACGAGATTGTATCGGACCGGAGACTTTGCGACGTCAGATGAAAGTGGCTGTTTTTTCTTTTGTGGTCGCCGTGACGATCAAATCAAAATCGACGGCCACAGGGTAGAACTCGGGGAAATTGAGAGCGTTATAGC
>NZ_RZTX01000047.1:0-5511 GCF_004005385.1 Agrobacterium sp. CNPSo 2736
GAGGTTGTTGTAGGCGCGCTGTTCGACGGCGACGTGACGCTGGTCTCGTCCTTCGCCGACCGAAACGATGACGCGGTTTGGTGCTGCCTGCATGACCTTGCCGATCATGCCGTTCTTGACGCCGAGGGTAGTGTCGTTCTTGAGGAAGACGATCTGATCGCCGGCATCGAATTGGCGCATGCCGTCGGCCGTTCGGAAGGCGTGCCCATCGCCGACGATCCCGCGCTCGACCAACGTGGCCCTGGCCATGTCGTTAAGCATGCGCACGTCGCGGCGCAGATGCGCGAGCATCAGCGTGGTCTTCGCAGGATCGTAATCGCGGTTCCAGTCGGCGATCAGCTGTTCGACCGCGTCAGCCTTCAGCGTCGATCCGTGCAGCCGGTCATGGGTGCCAAAGGCAACGAGTGCAGCAGCGACGTTACCGCGCGCCAGATCAAGGGAGGCAGCCCGCATCCAGTCTTCACGCTGGCGGTAGATCGTCTCGAGTTCGGCATAACCGATGCGATCGGCAATCGCCCGGAAGGCCGCACCGGCCTCGATCGGCTGCAACTGATCGGGGTCACCGACGAGAACCAATTTGGCACCCGCCCTGACCACGGCCTCGACAAAACCGGCCATCTGCTTTGAGGCGACCATGCCGGCCTCGTCCATGACGAAGATCGTCCTGGCATCAAGGCCGTGCCGACCGCGTTGCCAGCGCAGTTCCCAGGAGGAGAGCGTACGGCTTTGAATGCCGGCTTCCATCTCCAGTCCCTCGGCCGCCTTGCCCGCGAGCGCGCCACCAACGACGCGATAGCCAGCTGCTTCCCATGCTTCCCGCGCCGCCTTCATCATCGTGGTCTTGCCGGCGCCAGCGCGGCCGACGATCGCAGCGATCCGCACCGGAGCTGCGACATGCTCGATTGCGGTCTTCTGCTCATCCGAGAGACGCGCGTGGCGGGCGAATGTCGCCTCCAGCACTTGCCTCGGAACGCTGTGCGAGGTTTGCCGCGTGAGCCAAATAGCGCGATTGGCCATCTCCGCTTCGAGCGCGATCATCGCCCGCGTCGTATAGCGCGCCGGGACGCGTTCGCCGGTGGCAAAATCGATCGTGTCGCGCTGCAGGCGCAGCACCTCGGACTGTTGGAGAATGCGCGCCATCAACTGCTGGAAGAGGCTGGGATCGTCGACATAGCGATGCAGCACCTTGGCGATGTCTTGGTTGTTGAAAACGCTTTTCTCCCGCGTGATCAGGTCGAGCGCGGCCGTCGGATCGCGAAGGATGCGGCGGGTGTTCTCAGTGCGGCGCGCCTCGTTCAGTTTGAACCGTTCGAGCTCTGGCCGGACGCCTTGGCTCTCGGCCTTACGCTCGATCGCCTTGGCGCCAACGCCGAGGTGGATGGTCGGTTCGAGCTCGATACCCTGCTTCTCGTAGGAGCGACCATCGACCCGCAGCGAAATTCCGTTTAGCGCCAGATGATGATTCTGGCGCTCGAACCAGCCATCGCGGAGCGCATTGAACTCGGCAGCACCTCCGGCCCATAGTTCGTAGACGATTTTGCCCGCTTTGGTCTTCAGCGGCTGGCCGTCCTCGCCCGTCACCGCGACCTTCTTGGCCCCGAAACCGTCCTCGGCCAGCGGCCGCAATGTCGTCATCAGATGGATATGCGGATTGCCGGGATTGTCATGGTAGACCCAATCGGCAACCATGCCCTTCGACTGCACGTGTTTGTCGACAAAGTCGCGCACCAGCGCGATGTTCTGCTCGGCGGTCAGTTCGACCGGCAGTGCAATCGTCAGGTCCTTGGCGAGCTGCGCATCGGTGCGTTTCTCGAAGGCCTCGACACGGTTCCAGAAGGCTTCCGATGCGCCCGAAACCGCGCGATCGGCAATCAACGTCCGCGCCCAGTCCGGCGCATCGGCCGGCAGCGCAAACTCCTCGTGCAGCAGGCCCTGCTTTCGGGTGTAGTCGATCGTGCGCGCCTCGCGCTCGTAGTCCATTTTCGCGCAGTGCCGATAGGCCGCCGACAGCACGGAGCTGCGGCCTTCGCCGCGGCTGACGATGCTGACGGAGAAATGGGCAATGGCCACGGTGCGAGAAACTCCCGGTTCAGACCTCGTTCTCTCGTAAGAAGCGGCCCCGCCAGGGTGGCAAAACGAGACGTCGCGACAGCGACGTATAATTGCGCCCTTGGATCCGCTCTCATCGAGCGGCGGGATCATGCCGCAAAGCGTCGGCTTTGCCGACATGCAGATCTGCACCTTGGCCTGACGGCCCTTTCAGGGGAGTCTGTCGCTGCTGACGCACCACCAGAGACCGAGGAGTTGCAAACGGAATGAAGAAGCCATCATCGAAGATCAGGGAAGAAATCGCCCGACTGCAGGAACAGCTCAAAGCCGCCGAGACACGCGAGGCTGAACGGATCGGTCGTGTCGCACTGAGGGCGGGCCTGGGCGAAATCGAGATCGACGAGACCGAGCTACAGGCGGCGTTCGAGCAGGTTGCGCACCGGTTTCGCGGAGGCACCGGAGCGGCGACCGGGAAGAAAAATGCCGGTGATGGCAGGTCCAGTAGCGCATCGGCCGCGAAGGACGAGACTGGCGCGGCTCAGAGCAGCGCTGGCGAGGCTTGAGCGGATGGGGCGGACAATTGCGAACGATGCCCGGAAGAAGGACACCCGTGAGAAGATCGAGCTCGGTGGCCTGATCGTCAAGGCCGGGTTGCGCTACGAGAAACGAGCGCTGTTGCTCGGGCTGCTGATTGATGCGGCCGGACGCATTCGGGGCGATGACAGCGAGCGGGCGCGATTGACGGCGATCGGGACGGAGGCGTTCGGCCATGTCGCTGAATAGACTGTTGCTGGCCCTGCTGCCTGCGACGATCATGATCGGAGCAACCATCCCTGTTCCCGGGATCGAGCAGTGGCTCGCAGGCTTCGGCAAGACAGCGCAGGCGAAGCTCATGCTCGGTCGCGTCGGTCTGGCGCTTCCCTATGCGATCGCGGCCGGCGCCGGGTTGATTTTTTTGTTCGCGGCGAATGGTGCTGCGCACATAAAGGCTGCGGGCTGGAGCGTCGTGATCGGGAGTCTGGCCGTTGTGCTGGTCGCCGTCTTGCGCGAAACGATGCGGCTCCTTGGCATCGGCGCAAGCGTGCCAGTTGGCCAATCCGTCCTCTCCTATGTCGATCCATCGACCGCGATCGGCGCGGCCGCTGCGATGCTCTCCGGCATCTTCGCGCTGCGCGTTGCGGTCAGTGGCAATGGGGCATTTGCGAGAGCCGAGCCACGGCGGGTTCGGGGAAAACGCGCCGTCCATGGCGACGCCGACTGGATGAGCATGACGGAAGCGGCAAAACTCTTTCCGGAAAGCGGCGGTGTCGTCATCGGAGAGCGTTATCGCGTCGATCGCGACAGCGCAGGAGCAAGGTCGTTTCGCGCTGACAGCGTCGAGAGCTGGGGCACCGGTGGCAAGTCACCATTGCTCTGCTTCGACGGCTCGTTCGGCTCGTCGCACGGCATCGTCTTTGCCGGCTCCGGCGGCTTCAAGACGACATCGGTGACCGTGCCGACCTCCCTCAAATGGGGTGGCAGTCTGGTAGTGCTCGATCCGTCCAGTGAAGTTGCGCCGATGGTCATCGATCATCGCCGCAAGGCCGGTCGCAAGGTGATCGTGCTTGATCCGGAGACGCCGGCGATCGGCTTCAACGCGCTTGACTGGATCGGTCGTTTCGGCAGCACGAAGGAAGAGGATATCGTTGCGGTTGCCACCTGGATCATGACCGACAATGCGCGGGCGCCATCGGCGCGCGACGACTTCTTCCGGGCCTCCGCCATGCAGTTGCTTACCGCCCTGATCGCCGACGTTTGCCTCTCCGGCAATACCGACCAGAAGGAGCAGACACTGCGGCGCGTCCGCGCCAATCTCTCGGAGCCAGAGCCGAAGCTGCGCGAGCGGCTGACACGCATCTACGAAGGCTCGGAATCCTTGTTCGTCAAGGAGAACGTCGCGGTGTTCGTCAATATGACACCCGAGACGTTTTCAGGCGTCTACGCCAATGCTGTGAAGGAAACGCACTGGTTATCCTATCCGAACTATGCGGCGCTGGTCTCGGGCAACAGCTTCTCTACCGACGAGCTCGCAAACGGCGAGACCGACATCTTCATCGCGCTTGACCTAAAGGTGTTGGAAGCGCATCCGGGCCTCGCTCGCGTCGTCATCGGATCGTTCCTCAATGCGCTCTACAATCGCAATGGCGAGGTGTCAGGACGAACGCTCTTCCTGCTCGATGAAGTCGCCCGACTTGGCTATCTCCGCATTCTCGAAACCGCGCGCGACGCCGGCCGCAAATACGGCATCAGCCTGACGCTGATCTTCCAGTCGATCGGCCAGATACGCGAAGCCTATGGTGGCCGTGACGCTAGCTCGAAATGGTTCGAGTCCGCGTCGTGGATATCCTTTGCGGCGATCAACGATCCGGAGACGGCTGACTATCTGTCGAGACGCTGCGGCGAGACGACGATCGAGGTGGATCAGATGAGCCGCACCTCCCAATCGTCCGGTTCGTCGCGCTCGCGATCGAAGCAGCTGAGCCGCCGGCCCCTGATCCTGCCCTACGAGGTCATGCGCATGCGCGGCGATGAGCAGATCGTGTTCACCGCGGGTAACCCGCCGCTCCGCTGTGGCCGCGCGATCTGGTTTAGGCGTGAGGACATGAAGGCATGTGTGAAGCCGAACGCGTTCTTCCGCGATACCGCGCAGAAGCAGTGAGGTTCGTCAAGTCGCGTCAGTGGGCGCCTCATCCAGCAGCCCATCGAAGACTTCGAGCAGCGCGTTGGTGATCGCCTGCCCCAGAGCATTGCCGGCGGCCTGCACATCATCCTCCGTGCCGTCGCGCGCGGCCTGAGCAAGCTCGAAGCCCTGCTCGCCGACAATCTGTTTGGCGACTTCGATTGCCCAGAGACCGAAGTCGCCGCGGCTTCCGATTTGAATGGTATCGTCCATAGTGAACCCTCTGATGTCCTGGATTCGCCATACATTCTTGGCGCGGCAAATTCCAGTTGCCTCAGAGCGAGACTCTAGCTGGACGCGTCCGAAGCAATTTCGGATCGTTGACGGCAGCCGGAGAGGACGTTCGCCGGGCAGCTAGCTGTGGAAATAGGGGCGATTGTGAGGATTGCGTAGCGACGGAGCGGTGACATCAACGCTAACAGGTGGGAGTGTCTGCCGTCACACGAAGAGGGGCACAATGATATGACCACCACCAATGAAATCGCAGACAAAATCGCAGCTGACCATGGCCTGACGAAGGCGCAAAGCAAAACGATCGTCGAGGCCGTGTTCGCCGCAATCACGACCGCCGCCACATCCGGCGCCGAGACGTCGATCCCTTCGTTCGGGAAGTTCAAGGTGAAGGCAACGCCCGAGCGCGATGCGCGCAATCCGGCTACGGGCGCAATGATCAAGGTGGCAGCTGCGAAGAAGCTGTCGTTCCAGTCTGCCACGGCGCTCAAGGATGCGATGAACACGTAACC
>NZ_RZTX01000048.1:0-5414 GCF_004005385.1 Agrobacterium sp. CNPSo 2736
CTGCTGAGCTCGACTTTACCGCGCGATATATCCTCGACGAACTCGGAATCGAAGTCGAGGAACCGGAAGCCGATCGCCTTGATAAACTGATCCAAAAATTCGGGCTGGTGTTTCCGCCAACCCGCGTCCTGTCGGAACTCGCCCGGGCCTCACTTCCGCAGGTTTCAGCTGCCGACGATCCGGATGCAGCCCTGATGGCATGGATCGACATGGAAGAGCAGCTGTTTCGCCGTCTGGAACGGCATGTAGTCGCAGACCGGATCAAAAACGGCTTTCATTCCGACGAAGGCACTGACGTTGACGGCTTTATGGGCTTTTCCAAAAGCGTCCAGAACCGCCGTAAAAAACGTGCGGGCCTCGCACTCGAACATCACCTAGAGGCTGTCTTTTCTGCCCACAAGGTGCGTTTTGATCGTGAGGGTGAAACCGAAAACCGCAACAAGCCGGACTTTCTTTTCCCAGGTCAGGAGGAATACCGAAATCCGGCATTCCCGGCCGCACGCCTCACCATGCTCGGCTCCAAATCAACGCTGAAGGATCGCTGGCGTCAGGTGCTTTCCGAGGCCGAAAGGATCACGCCAAAACATCTGTTGACGCTGGAGCCCGGTATCTCGGAGAACCAGACCGATGAAATGCGGGCGAAGCAGCTTCAGCTGGTTCTTCCGCAATCGCTTCACTCGACATATCGGGAGAGTCAACGCGGATGGCTCATGACGCTTGGTAACTTTGTCGAGCTGGTGAAGGAGCGCCAACAGACAGAATAGCCGTCACTTCTCATGCGTCGAAGCGAGCATTTCGCGAAGATCATCGACGGAATAAGGCGGGTTCCGGCGATGGGCGACCGAATGGCAGTTGGGACAAAGCGGCGTCAGGTCCGTTCTCGGATCGATGATGTAGTCTTCCCCGAGCTGCGAAACCGGCGTGACGTGGTGAACCTCTATCAGACCGGCAGCGGCTGCACCGTAGCGCTCTCCCAAATCCAACTTGCAAGCCTTGCAGGAATAGCCGTGAATCGAGAGGGCAGCAGCACGATTGCGCCGATCCCTTTCGTAGCGATTGACTTCGATGCGGGTCCTTGCCCCCTCCGGAAGCCGCGATACGTGAAAAGACGCCTCAGCGCCATCGTCTTCAGCTTCAACTGGCAGCAATGCCAGAACGGCCGCCGCGACCCTGGCGGTCCAGAGTTCGACCTGGCGCATGTCCTCTTCAGCGTTGCCGTCGTTGATCGCCAGCATTCCCCGGCGTACATCGAGGCTGAAGCTGCGCCACTGCGTTTCCCAGATCGCAGAATCATCCGGTGAATATGTCGCGCCGTTGATGATCAAAGAAATTTCGGCCTCAGCATCGCGACAAACGTCCAGCACTGCCCGGAAGGTACGACGGCCGGTCTCGTCTGCCGAGCCCATGGCGCTCATGAGATCACCGGCGAAATTGCCCGGCCGGAAATGCACGTCCAGCCGCCGCCATCCTATCAGGGTCCGCAGCGTAAAAGTCTGGCCGGCAGGGTAGCCGGCTGGCTGGAGTTCGAGCCAGCGCGTGCCGTCGTTGTCCCGGCCCTCCCGGCCGGAAAATTCCAGTCCGGTTTCAGCGGAAATCCGCTCCGCAAGCGAGCGTGAATCAGGCAACATCCTTATCCACGTCAGGTTCGGGCAGCGTTTCTACGAGCTTTTCCAGAATGCGTGAGACCTCGAAGCGCATGTCACGGAACATGGAGGCAGTATGGTCCTGCACTGTGGAGAGTTCCGCGACGGCCAGTGCCCACATCAGGGAGTCGAGACCCTGCATGGTCACACTGCGATTAAGGTTCGGGATGTAGACCTTCTGGTAGTAGGGGTGACTGGTGTTGATCCGAATGCCCTTGTGCCCCTCGATCAGCGCCGGTTCAAACAGCAAACCGTTGTTGATACCCTCTACCGGCTGCACGAAAACCTCGCCCGGTCTTTTGGCCGACGTAATTGTCAACTTCAGACGGGTTGTACCGTGTTTGTTTTCAACGATGGCTTCGCCGGTATTCGGGTCCGCGATATTGACCTTGGGGCCGCCGGCCGCCGCCTCGCGGTTGCGAATATTGGTGTTGGAGGTATCGTGAGCTCCCTCCCCCTTTTTCGAGATAACCTTCTGCTGTCCCTCGCGATAACGGCGATTGGCTTCCCGTCGCGGAGCGGGAAGAAATTCACCTTGCAGCCAGTTCGCCAGATCGTCATTCAGAATAATCTGCGACTTCTTGATATCGAGATGGAAGGCATCGTCCAGCTTGTGGTCGAACGAAAATTCGATGCGCAGGCCGGTCAGATGCGGTTCTTTCTGGTAAAGCCCAAGCCAGTCTGCATCGTGAATGAGACGGTTTTCGCGATAGATGTATATGCCTTGGCGATCGTTCGACAATTTCGCCGCAGCTGCCGCCTTTTCATCCGGAAACTCTTCCCGGCGCGGAAGGATAAATGCTCGCACCGTGAACGATGCCTTCCGGTTGTCTGACAGCTCTGTTTCGATAGGCTCGTCTGCGACCAGTTCCGATAACTTGGACTGGAACGGGTCCCAGGCTGCGACGGGCCTGCCATTGAGTTCCATGATGACGTTTCGGGCGCGCTCGTCTTCCGGGTCGAGGAAGCGTTGATAGACCATGGAAAGATGCTCGCGAAGGGCGTCCTCGCGGGACTTCAGCGCCTTGCGCGCCGGGGCCCCGGCCGGATCCTGGTATTCCTTCAGCAACCTGTCCACGTCCTCCCACAAGACGACAGTACCGGCATGGCCGAGAGCTACGGCATCGAGGTTTTCGAGCGCTTCCGGATCGCATTCCTCGTTCAGGAGCAGCGACCATTTGTTGACTCTGGCAACGTGGTACAGGTCCCAGGTCGCCATCAGCGCCGGAGTATTGCCGTCCGGCCGGGAAATCACCGACAGCTTCTTGCAGAAGGCCGTTGAGGCGGTTTTCAGACCAAGACCATATTTGCCAAGGCTGGCGGCGCTAGGGCGTGCTTTCGAGCCATACTGCATGGCGTTAATCAGGCCATCCCGGTTCATGCCGTCGCCGTTGTCAGCAATCATCAGACGGATGTTGCCGCGCAGATCGGCAGCAAGCCAGAGCTGGACATGGGTCGCGTTCGCAGCAATGGAGTTGTCCACGATGTCGGCAACTGCCGTATCGAACTCATAGCCAGTGTCACGCAGGCCTACGATAACCCGCTCCGGGTCCGGTGGCAGTTCAATTTCTTCAATGCTGCTCATTTTCCCCCCTGAATTTCGATTACGCGCCAGCCAGTTCCTAGTTTCAGGACGCCCTTTGCCCGTTCCGTTTGCTGCTTGCGTCTATGGGTGATGCGATATCGGTCATCGTCATCTCTCACCAGAATGACTTCATCGCCAGGAACCAGATTTGCCTGACGAATGTATTTGGTCATTCTGGTCAACCTGTACTCGTTACGTGTACCGTCAAAAAACTTGTTGTTGTAATAGATGAAGGCAAATTCCCAGAAGGTGCCCCCATCATCCACAAAATTCAGGTGACATCTCGGATTGTACTGGCCTGGGTCGAGGCGGGGAAAGAACGACAGCAACCGTTCCTCTCTGGGCACCAGGATGCCGGCCTGGTGCCCACCGGTTTCGCCCGTATCGTTGGCGCTCAGCACCTTTTCAATTGTTTGCTCTGCCATATCTTGCCTGTTAAGCCCCCTTCGCTGGCGACCGCATCAGCGCCGCGACGATATCGCCGTAATCATCTTCCCTGCCTTCAAGGCCCACAACCGCAGTGCCGGAAATCGCCCTCTTGCGCGCCAGTCGTTCATCCACCACGTCCTCGACCGTATCGGCCACGAGGAGTCGGTGAACTGTTACAGGCAATTGCTGGCCGCGCCGGTGAGCCCGGGCAGATGCCTGGTCTTCGAGTGCCGGATTCCATTCCGGATTATAGTGGATCACATGGTTGGCGGCTGTAATGTTGAGGCCAGCTCCTCCGGCCTTCGGGTTCAGCACGAGTGCCTCCCCGCCCTGGACGGCGCTGAAGCGGTCAATCAGCGGCTGGCGATCATCAATAGGCAGACGACCGTCGATCACGCCGGCAAAAGCTCCAAAACGGGTCTTGATGTGCCGGGCGATCATATCGGCCATTGCCGTAAATGATGTGAAGATGATCACCTTCTCGCCACGTGCGAAAATCTCTTCCACGATCTCGTCCATGCGCCGGAACTTCGAGAAGGACATGGGATCGGCCGTGGCGGTATTGCCACTCATCAGGTCGGGGTGAGCGCAGAAACGGCGCAATGATGTCAGGGCGACGAGAGTCGCGGCCGCACCATATTCCGAATAGATGCGTTCGCGCTCGGCGTCATAGGCCGCTATCTCGCCTTCATCAAGTTCAACCACCTGGGGAATATCGATCCGCCTTGGCAGGTCCTGCGCTACCTCGGCAACACGTCGGCGCAACATGAGCGGCGAAACCAGCGGTTCCAGCTTCGCTGCGCCATCAACATCATCGGCATATTCTGACCCGAAGGTCTTTGCGTCCCCAAGATGACCAGGCAGGACAAAATCCACGATCGACCATAGATCGAGCAGACGATTTTCGACAGGCGTCCCCGTCACGGCCAGACCAGCCTCACGCTGGAGCCGTTTTACGGCCTTTGTCCGTTGGGCGTCGGGGTTCCGGATGAACTGTGCCTCGTCCAGCACAATCACCTTCCAGACGATCATGTTGAGCAGACTGTTATCGCGGACGGCATTGTCATAGGAGGTCACGACGACATCGTACTCCTTCAGCTCTGAAGGCCTGCCCGTTCGAACAGCCCCATGGTGCTTCAGCACTGTGAGATGCGGCGCGAATTTCGAGATTTCCCGCCGCCAGTTCTCCAGCAACGAACCGGGTGCGATGATCAGCGCTGGCCGCAACGGCGGACCACCGGAATCGCTGAGCGCGCTGATGATCTGCAGGGTTTTGCCGAGGCCCATCTCGTCGGCCAGAAGGCCGCCGACTCCCTCAGCAAGCAGGAACTTCAGCCAGCGCCAGCCGGAAATCTGGTATGGATAAAGGGTCGCCTGCACTCCATCCGGCACATCATCGCCGGAGGGTGTGAAAGCGAGTGGGGAAATCGCCCGGTCAGCTGTCCGGTCCTCGATAGATGCTCCGGAGCCGGCAGCCTTCCGGATGGCAAGAAAGGCCTTGAGAGAGTCAGCTTCCCCGAGGGTTACGCCAGTGCTTCGCACCAGTTCCCGGATTTCCGCGCCGGCAGCCGGTTCGATCGGATACCAGGAGCCTTCAGCGACCTTGTGGCCGCGTTCCAGGTCCGCGAGATCAAGAGATACTTCCACGCCTCGGCTGGTGGACGTGATGCTGTAGGATGGCGCTTTGTTATTGCTGCCTTGCGAGATCGTCAGGGTCGGGACAAGGGGGTATCGCGAGGGGCGAAGGCCATCGACGC
>NZ_RZTX01000049.1:0-5111 GCF_004005385.1 Agrobacterium sp. CNPSo 2736
GTAGATGCTCTGGCAATATGGAGCATTGAGTTGAGTTTTGCCGCATCCCCCGGCGACGGTTGGGGGACTTCCGCGATCTTGGTCACGGCAGCTTGCCAGATGGCATTGCTCTTTGGGTCGGTGCGCTGGTTGGCTATGCGATCTGTCAGGATCGGCATTAGGGCAGCGTTGATCGCGCTATAAGGATCGGCCTTGGCATTTGCGTCTCCCACTGCCTCGAACGCCAGCAGGCTGAGAATTTCGTCAAGTCTCTCAGAGAATCGTGCAGCAGTCCGGTCTTCTTTCGCTACGAGCGTTCCAATCTCGGAAAGGGTCGACCCGGCCGCGCGCAGAACTTCTCGTTCCCAGTCAAGAAGCGCTCTTAACCGGGGATCTGTCTCTATAATCTGACCCACGTCGTTGGTCAGCTTTTCCCCGGCGTCGCCAGCGAGATAATTGTTCTTGTCCAGACTGAGGATAGCGAGAGGTCGCTTCAGGGGCTCGAGGTTTTCCATCACGTAAGCTTCAAAATCAGCCTTCTGCTCCTGATGCTTGGTCCAGAGAATGATCACATATGGCCCTGCGGTGGCGACAATCCCCTCTTCAAGCATCGACACGATCAGCCCTGCTGTCTGCGCGATACTCCCGGATTGCGCCCCGGTCGTCAGATGAAGATCAAGGAAGAGAAGTCTCACCCCACCCAGATGCTTCGTTTCGATCCCTTCTGCCTGATCGTATCTCAGCGGCAGACATGGCGCACCGATCTTCTGCATGCAGTCGGAGAGTTGCTTCAGTTCGTCAGGATTGTCATCAACGATGACGTATCGTGCTGGCGTGAACACAGGCTATCTATCCCCCTTGAATACCAACGCCACCACGGCGCCATTGAAATCTTCCGGAACGTCGAAATCGTCCATCGTGGGGAACAGAAGCTCCCCATCGTTCAGGCTCATTGCGAGATTGGCGTAGTAAAGGCCCAGTCCCATGCCGTCGGGACGACGAGAAAAAAATGGCTCGACCAACTGCTCGGGAGGATCCCTGAAACCGGGGCCGTTATCAGCAATCACCAGCGCAGGGCGCCCCTTGTAATCAGGAACAACGTTCATGAAAATACGCCGGGCGCCAGATGTCGTGCCGTCGGGCGTGCTCACCTTCAGCCAATGTATGGCGTTATCGATGATGTTGGTGACAGCGCCGAGCGCCAGTCCGAACGCGAACACGGAACTTGCGTCTTCTGCCCCTTCCTCCAGAGCTGGGCAAACAAGTTGAACCTTGTGAATGCGGAAGCGGACCAGTGTGATGTCCCGAGCTCTTCGCGCGAGCTGTCTGAGGGAATACGATTTCTTGTCGCCCTTTCGCAGCAACTGGGTCGAAGTTTCCAGAACTCCCTGAAGTTGACCGACCTGTGTTCTCAGATCAGCTATATTCGCGCTATCAGCTAATGCGGTTGCGAGAGCACCTATGCCGCGCTCGACTTCATGAAAAACGACGGCAAGACCGACCTGTGAAATGCCGGCACGAAGGAAATCCTCCCGGAGCTGGTAAAACTCCTGTGCAACCCGCTTGAGTGAAGGATCGACGTCAGGCAGAAATCCCGTTGAGCGAGCAACCTTGCGCACATCGCCAATTGGACCTGCGACATCCCGATCTGCACTGGGAGCCTTTCCGGTCACAGCACGGATCCGCTGCTTGTCAAGGCGCCGTTCGGTCTCAAAAACGCTGATTGCTCCGAGAACAAGTTGGCGCAGCCTGCGGTAGGCCCCGTTCTCGACAAAACCCTCTCTGTTGGTCTTCTCCTTAAGCTGGGTGCTCGCCTCCAGGTCAAGGTCAACAAAGCCCAACACTATGTTTCGGCTGAGATTTCTCGAAGGGCTGTTGACGCGTCGGAGGTCGAGGCCGAGCCAATCGTCTCCGGGCTCCCCGTAATTGTAAATGCGGATATCATCGCGGTAGACCCGTACGCCGCCATTCTGATCAAGGAAGCGCTCGATCAGGCGCGACTGTGCATACTTCGACATGATCTCGCGATCTCGATCAAACACGTACAGGGTGCCTTTAAGCCGCCCTATGCCGTTGATGGTCGAACTTTCGGCGACGATGCTGATTGAACGCTTGGGCCTTGGCCCCGATGCAGCGTCCAGATCATCCGGCTCACGTTCCGCGTTTATCTGCAACGGTTCATTCTGCTGGACTGTGCGAGGCTCTACCCGAACTCCGGGGACCCCCCGGAACTCGTAGGTATAGCGAAATGTTGTGCCGTCAAATTCAAACTCGAAGCGCCATGGTGCTCGCTCGACCAGCTCCGACGCGTCCGGAAGTTCTGAAATCCAGCTCTCGAATCCGGGGACCTTAAAATTTATTACGAAATTGTCGTCTTTTGCAGAGAAGGGCGAAGATATGGAGGTAACCTGCCGGTAAAGGTCTCTGACCTCTCCTCGCGACCAATCCTTCTGGCTGAGGTTATCTATTCGGATTCTGGTACCCGTTTTCTCACCGGTGAAGATTTTGGCTTCGCGCTCGGTGACGGTGACGGGCGCATCCTCGAGAAACCGGGTGGACATCAATTCGGACCAATCGATCGACACGAAGCATTCGCGGTTTCCGGCCGCCCGGGTTGTCATCCGGACCTTTCCGCCGAGCTTGTGCACTGCGAAACGTCCAACTCCCTTTTCGCCGAGCGGCAGGCGTCGATACCTCGGAGACCTACGATCCTGATCGCGATCCCGTTCACGGTGATCGTCCCCCGGGACAAGCCAGACGTCCCGGATAGTATCGAGTGACATTCCTTGTCCATTGTCTTGCACCCGTATCCACGGGGCTTCAGTGGACAGATCACCCAGAGTGATTGTTACCTCACTGGCGTCCGCATCATAGGCATTCTTCACAAGTTCGAAGACCGCCAGCTTTGAAGATCCGATCAGCTGATCGCCAAGCAGTTGCAGCAATCTTGCGCGCGGCTTGAATGCCTGCGTGACACGTCTCTGTATCGACGATTTGGCCATTTCCGGCGTGCATTCGTTGGCCTTCACGACGTACACACGATTGCCGATATTGCCAATAACGAGCTGATCTCCTTCTTCAGCCCATGTGATCAACCCGCGCCCCATGCGCGTTTCCGGCTCCCGACCGGAACCTGCGCGCAAAGAGCTGTAATATGAGGTCGCCAGAGGCGGACGTGCCTCTCCAAGCACTTCTATCTCGATGAGATCAGCGGACGGTCCTGAGCTTGGTAGATAGCCGGCTGCAGCCAATGCCGCGCGCTGCTCCTCATTTGGCAAATAAGCCTGTTTTTCCTTGTCGGTTCGCGATACGGCTTTCAGGCCGAAATTTTCAAAAACCGACGTCCACCCAGCTGAAGCCACGCTCGAATCCTTGACCCTCTTGGGATTGTGAGGCCGAAGGCGCGCCGCTGCACCCATGTCCTCTACTTGCGAAAGATTGTTCAAGTTTCTTGCAGGATCATCCAACGCTTGCAAGAATGAATTGAGCAATGAACCGACAAAAAGCTCCAGGTTTATTTCCGTTTGTCACCAAAGATTTGGCTGGGCCTGTCACTGCTCGTCCAATTCCGCGGCAATGGTGCCAAAAAGCACGGCGGTGACGCCAACGCCATCTTGATCCGCCTGATCGATCGGCATGGGCAGTTGGCCGCGTGACGGCGGCTCGTATGGCCGGACCGATCTAGGCGCTCGGAGCCTTCCTCCAGAATGGCTCGTCCGCATAGGTGCTGACGCCCATCTGCCCACGTGGGTTTTCGGCGGCCCAAGCCAGGACCTCGTCGGTTGGGACAACCAGCCTTGTCTGGCCCGAGCGCGTCCGCCGCAAACCGAAGGTCGTGATCTCGTAGGTCAGGATGCCGCCGTGAGTCCGGCGAACGACCGCCGGGGAACCCTCGGGCTGATTGCGGTAGTAGTTTTCAATCTAAGCCTCGGTCTGACGGGCGCATGGCGAAAGCTTACGGTCGGGCAGGGTTGATCCTTTTGTTCGAGGGCTCTCGGCCCTCCAGCCAACATAGCGGTCGACTACTCCCTGGTCGCGAATACCTTACGCGTTCCCTGAATATTGCCGTCCTTATCTAAGTACCCGTCCGTCGAAGATCGAACCCGGTCGTCGAGAAATGCATCGAAAATCGACGCTATCTCGGGTGGCGTGAAGTGGAAGAGTTGCGTCCTGCTTTGCGTGTCCGACGCAATCAGGAGCCCATCCGGCATATATTCGTTGCCGGAAAGCACCCCGATGACCCGTGCGTGCAGCATCTTGTCGGAAACGACCTTCGGAATCCGCTTCTCCGCATATCTGGCGGTCAGATCATAGTTGTTGAAGATTTCGCTGGCGGTGCGACTAATGAACGGCTCGCGCCAGTCCGTGTCTGCCTTTGCATGCACCTCGTGAACCTCAAGCGCCGTATCGCGAAATCGATCTGTCACCAGTCGACATTCGATCAGCCGCCGCATGCAGACCGCTGCGATTCCGATGGCTCGTTCGAGCATATGATAAGGATTGTGCTCGGTTTCTGCATCCTTCAGCGCCTCGTCAAGGTGCATACCGATCCGCCGCTTTTGCTCGGCGAGCTCATTCTTCCAGGTATAGGACTGCCATTCGGAAGAGCGGACGCTACCGAGTTTGCGCATTTGCTCAAGCTGTTTTTCTATGTCTTCTTGATGCATAAGTATTTTAGCCTCGTCTCCGAGAGAGATTTTCTCAATCTGGCCAGCCTGCAAGGCTCCGACGATCGGATTGGTGACCGTGCCGGTACCGCTAAGGCAGAATTCCGCGCGGAGCCCGGGGTCTCTCCACTGCCTCGTTATGCGGCTCGCCCGGTAAGATAACAAGTCTCCGAGTTCTTTGTCTTCGCGAGCTCGCCCCGCATGCTTCGCCGATCGCCCGCTATCCGTTTTCATGACGCTTGGCAGTCGCGAACCCTTGGGCTCGCAAGATCAGAATGCACTGTCGTTCTCCATAAGAGCAATCCAATCCCGCTCTCTGGTGATGGCTTCCTGGTCCGTCTCCGGATCTACCACGTTCAACCCTCAAGGGGTCGGCTAGCAAGCTGCCGCCGCTCTCGGCTGCGCCTTCGCGGTGATCGCGCCCGGGGACGGACACTGACGGAGCCATCGAGCGGGATTGGCCCG
>NZ_RZTX01000050.1:0-4904 GCF_004005385.1 Agrobacterium sp. CNPSo 2736
GTAGCCGACATTGCCGAAGCCCTGAACGATGACGGCTGCACCCTTCAGATCACGCTTGCCGTTCAGGCCGGCAGTGCGCGGATCGCGGAGATAGCTCTGGATGGCGAACTGGACGCCTCGCCCGGTTGCCTCGGTGCGGCCGGCGATACCGCCCTTTGACAGCGGCTTTCCGGTGACGCAGGCGCGCGCATTGATGACATCGGTCGGATTGGCGCGGCGGAACTCGTCCATCATCCAGGCCATTTCCCGCTCGCCGGTGCCGATGTCGGGCGCCGGAACGTTGACGCCGGGGCCGATCAGGCCTCGTTTGTTGAGCTCCTGGGTGAAGCGGCGCGTAATGCGCTCGAGCTCCTGCGGCGTCCATTCGCGAGGATCGATCTTCAGCGCGCCTTTCGAGCCGCCGAACGGCACATCGACCAACGAGCATTTAAGCGTCATCAGTGCTGCCAGTGCCTCCACCTCTTCCCCATCGGCATTCGAGGCATAGCGGATGCCACCCTTCACCGGCTCGCAATGCTCGCTGTGGACCGACCGCCAGCCGATGAAGCTGTACATGCGGCCGCGCAGGCGAACGCCGAACCGAACCGTATAGGTCGAGTTGCACTGCATGATCCGCTCCGCCAGCCCTTCGGGCAGGTCGAGAAACGTCATGGCATGACGGAAGTTCTGGTCAACGCTCTCCAGAAAGCCTGCGGAGCTGGTTTCTCCGGCTTGCACGTTGCGTTGTGGTATTGCGTTCACTGGGGGATTCCTCCTTGTTTGGTCGTTCAAGTGCTGTGCTCAGCTCAGCAAAATTCTTTGGTCTGCATTGCGCACCAGCAGGGCGTAAATCAGCGTGAACAGCCGGCGGGCAGTGTCGTTGTCGATGTTCACCTTCGCTGACAACCGGCTTTTCAGCAGTTCGGCAGCCTCGTTGTGGACGCCGCGCCGGCCCATATCGATTGCCTCAAGCCGCTCAGGCCCTGGATGGCGGACGGCGTCGTAGTAGCTCTCGCAAATGCGGGTGTAATCCTTGAGCAGTCGGCGGAAGGGTGTCAGCGACAGGTAGTAACTGACGACGTGGTCGCCCTGATCATCGGCAACGTGCAGAGCCAGGCGCCCGTCAACCGCTTCGATCCTGAGGCGATAAGGTCCGCCGTCGTGACCGACTGGAATGAATGTATTGGATTCCAGGAGATCGATGACAGCGAGCGCTTGCTCCCGCTCAATTCTGGCGTCCCGGCCACCGAACGACCGGTGGAGCGATACGTCGCAGAGACGGTACTCGGCGGAGGCCATGGCCCTGCCCTCCGTCACATCGCTTCCACGCACATGGCGACGCCCATGCCGCCGCCGATGCAGAGCGTTGCAAGCCCCTTCTTGGCGCCGCGGCGCTTCATCTCGAACAGAAGCGTGTTGAGCACCCGGGCGCCGGAGGCACCGATCGGATGGCCGATGGCGATCGCGCCACCGTTGACGTTGACGATGCCAGGATCCCAGCCGAGGTCCTTGTTGACCGCGCAGGCCTGGGCGGCGAAAGCCTCGTTGGCCTCGACGAGGTCGACGTCGCCGATCGCCCAGCCGGCTTTCGCCAGCGCCTTGCGCGAAGCCGGGATCGGGCCAGTGCCCATGACCTGCGGATCGACGCCGGCCGTTGCCCAGGACACGATACGGGCGAGCGGCTGGATGCCGCGCTTGGAAGCCTGCGCTTCGGTCATCAGCAGCGTCGCGGCAGCGCCGTCATTAAGACCGGAGGCGTTGCCGGCGGTGACCGTGCCTTCCTTGTCGAAAGCCGGACGCAGCTTGGTCATCTTCGAGCGTTGCGCCATGGCGGATGTATTCGTCCTGGTCGACGGTGACGTCGCCCTTGCGGGTCTTGACGATGAAGGGAATGATCTCGTCGGCAAAGCGGCCGGCCTTTTGTGCGGCCTCGGCCTTGTTCTGCGAGGCGAGCGCAAACGCATCCTGCTCCTCGCGGGTCAGCTGCCACTGGCGGGCGACGTTCTCGGCGGTGATGCCCATATGATAACCGTAGAAGGCGTCGGTCAGGCCGTCCTTGATTCGATCATCTTGAAGTCGCCCATCTTCACGCCGCCGCGAAGATGCGAGCAATGCGGCGCCATCGACATGGATTCCATGCCACCGGCGACGATGATCTCCGCATCACCGGAGGTAATCTGCTGCATGCCGAGAGCCACGGCGCGAAGGCCGGAGCCGCAGAGTTGGTTCATGCCCCAGGCCGTCTTGTCCTGAGGGACGCCCCCCTTCATCGCCGCCTGACGCGCCGGGTTCTGGCCCTCGCCCGCCTGCAGCACCTGGCCGAGGATCACCTCGTCGACTTCACCCGCTTCGACGCCTGCGCGCTCAAGCACACCCTTGATGACGGCGGCGCCGAGCTCATGTGCCGGTGTGTTGGCGAAAGCGCCATTGAAGGAACCGACCGCGGTGTGGGCGGCGCTGGCGATGACGATCGATGGGGTGCTCAAGGTGGTCTCCTCTTGGTCCTTGCGAAGCGGGCAGGCGCCGGCTCCAGCATCTCGGCAACAGGTCGGCGGTCGGCCTAGTTGATGATGGTCGCCTCGGTGGCGCTGCGGATCTCGCCGTCGGTGACGCCCTCGGCAATCTCGACCAACTTCAGTCCCCCATCAACGACGTCGAGTACACCGAGATTGGTGATGATCCGATCGACGACACTTTGTCCGGTCAGCGGCAGGGTGCAGACCTTTAGCACCTTGGATTCGCCGGCCTTGTTGGTGTGGTCCATAACAACGACCACCCGCTTGACGCCGGCAACCAGATCCATCGCGCCGCCCATGCCCTTGACGAGCTTGCCGGGGATCATCCAGTTGGCTAGGTCGCCATTCTCGGCCACTTCCATGGCGCCGAGGATTGCCATGGCGATCTTGCCGCCGCGGATCATCGCGAAGCTCTGCGCCGAGTCGAAGAAGGCCGAATGCGGCAATGCCGTCACCGTCTGCTTGCCGGCATTGATGAGATCGGCATCAATCTCACGTTCGGTCGGAAAGGGGCCGATGCCGAGCAAGCCATTCTCCGACTGCAGCGTCACATGGACGCCTTCGGGGATATAATTGGCGACCAGAGTCGGAATGCCGATGCCGAGATTGACGTAGGTACCGTCTTGAAGTTCGCGGGCAGCGCGCGCCGCCATCTGGTTTCTGTCCCAGGCCATGTCTCTTCCCCTGCCCTTCAAGCCGCCGCACGCGTCGTGCGCTGTTCGATGCGTTTCTCGTGCTGACCCTGGATCAGACGGTGCACATAGATCCCCGGCACATGGATGTGATCGGGATCGAGGCTGCCGGCGGGCACGATTTCCTCGACTTCGGCAACGCACATCTTGCCGCAGGTAGCGGCCGGTGGATTGAAGTTGCGCGCCGTCTTGCGGAAGATGAGATTGCCCGACGTGTCGGCCTTCCAGGCCTTGACGATCGACAGGTCCGCGACGATGCCGGTCTCAAGAACGTAGGTTTCGCCGTTGAAGGCCTTCGTCTCCTTGCCCTCGGCCACGACCGTGCCGACCCCGGTCTTGGTATAGAAGCCGGCGATGCCGGCGCCGCCGGCCCGCATCCGCTCGGCCAGCGTTCCCTGCGGATTGAACTCAAGCTCGAGTTCGCCGCTGAGATACTGGCGCATGAACTCGCCGTTTTCGCCGACATAGGACGAGATCATCTTCCTGATCTGCCTGGTCTTCAGCAGCACGCCGAGACCGAAGTCGTCGACACCGCAATTGTTCGACGCGATCGTCAGGTCTTTGGTGCCCACCTGACGGATCGCATCGATCAGCAGTTCCGGTATGCCGCAAAGGCCGAAGCCACCCGCAGCAATGAACATGCCGTCGAACAGCAAGCCATCAAGCGCCGACGTCGGATTGTCGTAAGTTTTGTTCATAATACCCCACAGTTTTTTGAATTTGTTGCCCGGCGCAGCCTATGCGCCCCGGCTGCCTTCAACCATGATCTCAAAAAGCGCCGGAAGCTGCTTCTGCCCGTAACCCCTGGCTTTTGCTTCATCAAACAGACCGCCAAGGAGCTGGATCAAATCAGCCCTCATATTCAGTGAGTTTGCTTGTTCGGAAACGAGCTTGAACGCAGCAGCGTGGACGTCGAGCGTTGCTCCGGGGGCAGTGTAATCGCGCTGTATGATGGCATCCCCGTAACGCTTGGTCGTGCGGTTACGGATGTGCTCCCCGCTGTCAATAATTTCCACAATGACGTCAAGCGGCAAGCCCCTGGCAGAGCACAAGGCAAGGGCCTGGAAATAAGCGAGCCAGGAGCCGTAGATGTAAGCAAACCGTGCGAGCTCAAGGTCGGGAGCTGCGCCGTAGCTCTCCGATATGAACATAGGCTTTTTGCCGAGCGCGTGCAGAACGGGTTCGCAGTGAGCGTAGACGCCACGCGGACCCGAATAGGCAATGATGCAATCTCCATCTCTGACACGCTGCGGCAAGCCCATGATGGCGCCATCCAAATAGAGGATGTCCTCCGGCTGGCATAAGGCCGCCATTTTTTCAGATTCACCGCGGGTGATCGTTGTAAGCTGCACCAGGATCTTCCCTCGCAGGGCCTGTCTTGGGCCGTCGGCCAGTAGCAGCTTTTCGGTCGTCGCATGATCTAAGATGCAGACAACAAGCAAATCGCAGCGCTTAATAACTGCATCCAGATCCGTCGAAGTGAACGCGTCTAGCTTGGCAAGCGGCGCCAACTTCTCAGGGGTTCGGTTCCATACACTGACGTCGAAACCTCCCACCAAAAGGCTCTCTGCCAAGGCGCTTCCCATGCTCCCGGCACCCACGACAGCAACACGACGTACGCTATCAACTTGCATGCAGTTCTCCTCCAGCCATGCTGCCAGGGCCAACCGGCAACATGGCTTCCATGCGCGTTAATGGGACGTGTTCCGATATTCGC
>NZ_RZTX01000006.1:0-312505 GCF_004005385.1 Agrobacterium sp. CNPSo 2736
CGCGTCCTTTTCCAGATGCACTTCCAGAGCCGGCCTACGACAGCAGCGAAACCATCCGATGCGTCAGCTCAACAAAGGGCTATGTCAGTTTCAAGGGCAAAGCCTGGCGGGTGCCGAACGCCTTCCGGAACGAACGTCTCGCCATACGATCCCTCAACCAGACCGGCCTCTATGGCGTCTTCTTCGGCGCAACTCAGGTCGCAGAAATAAACCTCGAAAACCCATGAAAACTGTCAGGGATGTCTCCGAACATCTGTCAGGGACGTCTCCGGTCTTTACAACAAGGCCGAGGATGACGTGGAGTATAGGGGAAGCGTTATCGGCCTTCCCCCTCAAACCGCCAGACGGAACGCCGTGGACGCCTCCGCCGCCGCAAGCGTCAGCGCCTCCTCGCGCAGCATGGCATCGAGGAACAATGGCAGCTCCTCGCGGTAACGGGCGAAATCCTCCGCTTGCGTCAGCGCCGAATCCGCATCGATATGCAGGTTCAGCTCGCTGCCGTCATCTTCGCCACGGAAGGTCAGGTTGAACCCGTCGCCGGGACCGTTGGCAAGGATGTGCCTGACAACGGTAAGCCCGGCAAAGACCGGCGCGCTGAAGGGCAGGACATTGATGAGCGGCGAAAAGAAGAAGCGCCGGCCCTTCGGGACTTCCCGGTCGGCGGCGATCTGCTCGATGCGGTAGCGGCCATGCAGGCGCTGCTTTCGCAGATTGGCGGCGTTGCGCGTCAGAAATGCGCCGAGGCTCTCGCCCGGCTCGATGGTGAGATGGAAGGGCAAAATATTGACGAGCATGGCCGGCATATGCGCGCCGACGCTGCCCCAGCGGCTCATGAAGGGCAGCCACAATGTCAGCACATCGCGGTCCGGCCGTGGCAGGACGCAGTGGAGATAAAGGCCGGAAAGCAGCACCAGAAGGTCCGGCCAGCCGATCTCCATTGCGCCCGCCACCTGTTGCAACCGCGTGCTGAAACCCTGCGGCAAGGCCGCGTCCGTATGCAGGCCGCCGCCGCCATAGTCCTCGCAATCCTTGTCCAGCACCGGCAGATCGGCGGGTGAGGCGAGATAGGCCGCCCAGAAATCGCGGTCTTTTTCAAAACGCCGGCTTTGCTTGTAGGCATCCTCTTCGGCAAGGAAATCGCCGAAGGGGTGGAAATCCGGACCCGCTTCGCCCTTGCCGCAATAGTGCCCGTAAAGCTGGCCGCAGCGCTGCTCAACCAGCGTCAGGCCATAGCCATCAACGACGATATGATGGGCGCGGATGTACCAGAGGTAACGATCGTCGGCGATACGGTAGAGCAGCTGCGCCGAAAGCCTGTCGGTTCTGAGATCGAGCCTTGCTTCCACATCCGCGTTCATGCGCCGCAGCGCCTCTTCCAGAGGAGCGGCATCGCTGCGGAGATCGACAAGCTCCACCACCGGGGCATGGTTTGGGTCGCAGCATTGCTGCGGCGTCTCGCCGTCGACGCTGATGCGGAAACGGATAGACAGGACTTCGGATTCGCGCACGGTGCGTTTGATCGCCTCGATGAGCGCGCTTTCATTCACCGCACCGGAAAGATCGATGTAATGGGCGACGGTGGAAACCGGCTCGTCGGGATGGAAGGAAAACTCCTCCCAGAAATCAAGTTGCGGCTGCGTCAGTGGAAGCCAGCCGCCGGCAGGATCGATATGCGCCATCTGTTTTTCCTTGCACAATTTCCGTTATCGGGCGCGAAGTGCCGCCCGAAATGATTGGGTTCACGCCGCCCGGGCGGCCAGGAGCGAAGTCACCTGCCTGGCGTTGCGGCACCGCAAAAGCTGCTGCGGTGTGAGCTCCACGCCGAAGGCAGTGCGGATTTCAGCCGAGACTGTTTTCAGATGCGAAGGCAGAAGACCGAGCGCCAACAGGTCGCTGTTCGCATCCACATTCGCCGGTTTTTTACCCAGCACGCCGAGATAGATATCCAGCACCCGGCGGTCGCCCTGATCGACGGCGGGAGCCGCAGGTGCGGAGATTTTTGCCGGTTCCGCAGCACCGGTCAGCAATTCGCGGGCGCGACGGCGATCCGGCTTGCCATTGGCCGAGAGCGGCAGATCGTCGACCTTGAGAAACCGGCCGGGCACATGCGATTCCGGCAGATGGCTCCGGGCAAAATTGCGCAGATCGGCGGTCGGGAGTTCAAGGCCCGGCCCAACGACGTAAAGCACGCCGATGGCCGCCTCGCCCTTTTGTTCGACGCCGTAATCCACCACCAGAACGCGCTGGATGGAAGGATGGCGGATAAGCTCGTTTTCCACATCCGGCAGCGAAACGCGCACGCCGCGCACCTTGACGTAACCATTGACGCGGCTGGCAAACATGATCTTGCCATCCGGCCGGTAACGGCCCCGGTCTCCGGTGCGGAAGGCGCGCACGGGGTTTCCTTCCGGATCGGCAACCGTCACGAAATCCGTCTGGGTAATCGCGCCATCTTCGAGATAGCCGATTGCCACATTCACGCCGGCCGTATGGATGCGGCCAACGACACCAGCCGGGCAATGGCCGCCCTGATCGTTGAGGACGAAATAACGATTGGCGGGCAGCGGGTGGCCATAGGGCACGGCCGCCACATCTTCCGCAACGATCTCGTGCCAGATGCTCCAGATCGTGGTTTCCGTCGGTCCACCGAGCGATATCAGCCGCAGGCCGGGCTTCAGCCGGCGAAGTTCTTCGACGATCATCGGCTTGATGTAATCGCCGCCCTGCGCCACGAGCCGGAGCGAAGCAAGCTGGTCGCCACGGCGGCAGGAGAGAAGCATTTCGAGGATGGCCGGCACCGAGCACCAGAGCGTGACGCCATGCTCGGCCACCAGTTCGTTCCAGCGCACCGCATCCTTTTCCTCTCCCGGTTCCGGCAGCACCAGCGTCGCCCCCGCGACAAGCGCGCCGAAAACATCGAAGACGGACATGTCGTGATGCAGCGGCGTGACGGAGATAAACACATCGCTATCCGTCACCGCCCATTCCGCAAGCGTGCTGCCGATGACATTGGCCGTGGCGCGGTTGGAAAGCACGACGCATTTCGGCTTGCCCGTCGTGCCGGAGGTATAGAGATAATAGGCAGGCTCTTCGCTTTGGGAAAGCGCCGTCACCTCCGCCATGGTAACGGGTGCGCCAGCCGGTGCGGGCGCGGACAGAAGCTGCGCCGGATCGACAGCGTCGAAATCCTGCGGAACGCTGCGGGCGACGATGATCGCCGGGCGGCAGTTGGTCAGCAGATAGCGCAGGCGGTCTTCCGGCGAGCCGGCATCGACCGGCACCCAGACCGCACCCATCAGCGCTGCGGCAAGCGTGATGGCCGTATGTTCCGGGCTGCGCGGCAGGCACACGGCCACGACATCGCCCCGGCCGATGCCGCGCGCCCTGAGGCCCGCCATCGCCCCTGCCACCATCTGACCGAGTTCGCCATAGGCGATGCGCCGTTTGCCGCTGACGAGCGCCGTGCGCGACGGGTCGCCCTCGAAAAGATGGCCGGCGATCCGTTCCAGAAATGGCGGGCAGACGAAGCTTCCTTCGTCGCCGTTCAGTCGGTAATGAGAATGGTCGACAATATCGCGGGCGTTGAAGGAGAAAGCGCCGCTATCGGCGATTCCGGCAATCGCACGCTCGATGGCCGCGAGAATATCCGCCACCGTCGCCGCATCGATCGCCTGCTCGGCATAGTCGATATCGAGGAAGAGATCGCCCTGCGGATTCTGCGAAAAGCGGAAATCCAGCGCCACCTGCGGCGTCTGCGTAAGCCCGCCGGCCCATTGCATCGTCGATTCGGATGAAAGCGTCGGCCAGGTCAGACCGTTGGTGATCACCACCGGCAAGGCGAGCCCGCCCGGATTGGCATTGAGAAGCACACGATTGAGATCGATACCCGAAAAGGCGAGATGGTTCAGCCCTTCCAGCACATCCGTCTGGAGGCCCGCCGCCCGCTCCGCAAAGCTATTCCTGGCCACATCCCATTGGACGGCGATGAAGCTGGAGCGGTTGGCGAAGGCGCCTTCCACCTGCGGCGCGACGGGAATGCCGACGACGAGCGCGCCTTCGTTGAGCCAGAGCGAGAGCACATCTAGGATAACGGCCGTCAGCGCCGAATTCTTGAACAGCCGCTCTTTCGCACCGATGCGCGAAAAGGCGGTGAAACGCGGCTTTTCGACAGTCAGGCTCCGGCGGCTGTAACGCGAGGTGGGAATGGTTTCGAGCGGTGCTTTCCACGGCAGTTGCGAGGGCACCGCGGCATCTTTCAACTTTTCAGCCCAATAGGCGGCATCCCCGGCACGGGCCGCCGAGATATCCTCCTTCGGCATTCCGGTCGTAGCGGCGGCTTCCGGCGGCACGACACCATCGAAGAGTTCCGCCGCGAGGCTGGCAATGGCCCGCCCATCAAGGATAAGCGCGTCGAAACGCAGGAAGACCACGACCTTGTGCCCCGTCGGCCCGGCATCGGGCATAAGAAACACCGTGACCTGCCATGGCGAGGCTGCGAGATCGAAATGTGCATGGGAAAAATCCCGTCGCACCGCGTCGATCCTTGCCTCGGCTTGCGAAAGAGACAGGGCCGAAAGATCGACGAGATCGAGATTGATCTTCGGCTTATCGGCGACCATCTGCACCAGCCGTCGCTCGTCGATGCGGGTGCGCAGGCTTTCATGTCTCGCGACCATCGCGGCAAGCCGCGACCGCAGCAGTTCCGGGTCGATATCGCCGCGATATTCGCGGAACTCCTGCATGGCCACGCCGCTCAGCGGCAGATGGGTACCGCGCCCGAGCAGATAGGCCTGTTGCAGGGGTGAGAGGGGACGTTCCATGGGTTTTCCTTTTGCCTCGGCTCCCGTTTCCGACCGCTGCGCGACCAATCGCTCCACGCTTTCGCAAACAAGATCGGGGCTTTCCGCGATCCGGCGGAGAAGAGCGACATAGGTTTCGAACAGGGCGCGCAGCCAGCGTTCCGGCAGCGCATCGAGCCGCACATCCCAGTTGATCAGCAGACCGCCATCCACCGCCGCCACCTGCGCATCCAGCGCGACCCCCGGCCCCTGCGAGACGGTGTGGACCATCGGACCGAACACCCGCCCGACCCGTTGCGAAAACAGCTCCCCGCCCGGAAGATCGACCCCGGCGGTGAAAACCACCGGCGAGGTCTGCAAACCACCGCGCTGGCGGGAGAGATCGCGCATGACGCTGACGCCCGGATAGGACTGGTGTGCGAGAAGCCCGTTCATCTCATCGAACAGCCTGCCGAGCAGCGCTTCGAGCGTTTCTTCAGGCCTGATATCGACGCCGAGCACGAGCACGTTGGAAAACTCGCCGACGATCTCATCGACCCCTTGCACCAGCGGCGCGCGCCAGAAACCCGGCACGGAGAGCCGGAATTTTTCCGCCCCCGACGCCTGCGACAGCGCCAGTGCGAAAACGCCGAGCAGAAGGGTCGATGTCGTTACGGAAAAACGCCGCGCTGTCCGCTCCAGACTGCCGCGCTCCGCCGCTGAAAGCAGCGTGGCGAGCCGGTCCGTGTGAACGGCGCGCAAGGGGTCATCCGACAGAAACGGCAGCGGCGGAGCGTCCGGAACATCGGCAAGCCGTTGCCGCCACCACAGGCGGTCCCTTTCGCGCAAGCCCCTCAAGTCCGGGTCGGACATGAGACGTGCCGCCCAGTCGAAAAACGACGGCGTTACCGGTTCGACAGTCCGGGTTTCGTCTGCGTCTGACGCCGTCTCGTAAAAACGGGCAAGGTCTTCCATCACGATCCGCACGCTGGCTGGATCGACGGCCAGCATGTCCGTTTCCACATGCAGACGGCAACGTCCCTCCGGCAACAGGCTGAGCGAGATCGCCGCCGGTGCGGCAATGCGAAGATCGGCCCGGCGATGGCTCCATTCCTCGCGCTTCGCCTCAAGACGACGTGCAAGCGCCTCCGAATCGAGCGCGGTCATGTCCTCCACATCGAGGCGGAGCAGCCGGCCGGCAGGATCGACGGACTGATGGCCTTCAGCATCGATCCTGACGCTCAGCATGGGGTGACGCCGGCAGAGCCTTTCCACGGCGACGGCCAGTTTTTCCGCATCTACCGCCTGCCCGTCGAATTCGAGGTAAAGATGCGGCGTAACTTTCCCGAGTATTCCATCCGCCTCGCGGCCGACCCAATAGGCCACCTGCATGGGGGTTAAATTTAGCATGTGAATTTGAACCGGTTGACAAAACATGATTAGCATACTCAAGTATAAGCCATCGTCAACCACTCGCACAGGAGGCATCCCATGAAAACGGGAGCACTCAGGACGAATGACGTCGAATCCGACGAAATTACTGAATTTAATAGAGAATTTATGTTTACTTCCGGCAGCGGGCAATTGCGCGCCAAGGGCATTCGCGAAAAAATAGCGATTCCCGCCCGGGGCGGCGAAGATATTGCCAGCCCGCTGCAGCAGGCACTGGCCTACGCCTTCGAGCGTGCGCAGCGGGAGGGCGAGCAGAACCCCATCGCCATCGGCGCGATCCCCTTCGATGTCAGCGAACCTTCATGCCTGTATATTCCATACAACTATGAATGGAATTCCAAGGATGCAGAGCCGATCGTCGCCGATTCGGCCATGCCCGCCCTTGTCGGCCAGAACAGCCTGCCGGACGAGAGCGGTTTCAAGCATGCCGTCGAACATGCCATCGTCAATTTCCGCCATTCCGAAGTCCGCAAGGCGGTGCTTTCCGTCATGCGTGAACTGACCTTCGCCTCCGAGGTCAATGTCGAAAGATTGCTGGCTAGCCTCGCCAAACAGAACCGCGAAGGTTACCAGTTCCGCATCCCGCTGCCCGATGGCGGCGACCTGATCGGCGTCAGCCCGGAACTCCTGATTCGCAAGCAGGGCGAGAAAATCATCTCGAACCCGCTGGCGGGATCGGCAAAACGCATGGTCGATCCGGCAGCGGACAAGGCCAATGCGGATCGGCTTTCGGCCTCGGAAAAGGACCATTACGAGCATAGCCTCGTCATCGAGGATATCCGCTCGCTGCTTTCGCCGGTCTGCGCGGAACTCGATGTTCCCGAAAAACCCTCCCTCATCAACACGGCGGCACTCTGGCATCTTTCGACCCGCATCGAAGGCCGTCTCGCCGATCCGGAAACCAATGCGCTACAGCTTGCCTGCCTGCTGCACCCGACGCCAGCCGTCTGCGGCTTCCCCACCGAGCGCGCCCATCGCCTCATCCGCTTCGTCGAGCCTTTCGAGCGCGGCCTCTTCACTGGCATGGTCGGCTGGACGGATTCGCAAGGAAATGGCGAATGGGTGGTGACCATCCGTTGCGGCACTGTGCAGCGGGAAACCGTGCGGCTCTTCGCCGGTGCGGGCATCGTGGAGGCCTCGGAGCCCGAATCCGAATGGGCCGAGGTGCAGACCAAGCTCAAGACCATGCTGAACGCCTGCGGTCTTTCTGCCTAATTTTTCCAGGGACAAACCATGACAATCGAATTCCAACGCTGGCCCGAGGATTTCGTTCGCCGATACCGCGAACGCGGCTACTGGATCGACCGGTCGCTGAGCGGCATTCTCGCCGAACAGGTGGAGCGCCGGCCGGACGCCACGGCACTGATCTGCGGCGACCGTCGTTTCAGCTATGCCGATCTCGACCGGCAATCCTCCAATCTGGCTGGACATCTCTCCGCCGCAGGCATCGGCAGGGGTGATACGGCGCTGGTGCAATTGCCGAACATAGCCGAGTTCTATCTCGTCTTTTTCGCGCTCATCAAAATCGGCGCCGCCCCCGTCAATGCGCTTTTCAGCCATCGCCGGCTGGAAATGACCTCCTATGCGGAACAGATCGCGCCGAAGCTGGTGATCGCCTCGCGCAGCCACGAGCTTTTCGCCGATGACACATTTGTGGAGGCGCTGAAGGCGGTCTCTCCAGAGCTTGCCGTGACCCTGCTGCTCGGCGAAACCGATCCGCAGCGCAGCCTGGAGCAGAAGCTGGCGTCGCCTGCCGAAAATCCACCGGCTTACGCCCCTTCCGCCGCCGATGAGGTGGCGCTGTTCCAGCTTTCCGGCGGCAGCACCGGAACGCCGAAACTGATCCCCCGGACGCATAACGACTACGACTACAGCGCCCGGGCCAGCGCGGAGATTTGCGAACTTTCGCCGCAGACCCGTTTCCTATGCGCCATTCCGGTGGCGCATAATTACCCGATGAGCTCGCCCGGCGCGCTCGGTGTGTTCCACGCCGGCGGCGCGGTGGTCATGGCCGCCAATCCGGAGCCGCTTGCCTGCTTCGATCTGATCGAAAAACACGGCGTCGATATCGTGCCGCTGGTGCCGCCGGCGGTGGCGCTGTGGCTGCAGGCGGCTCCCGCCCATCGTGAACGGTTGAAGTCGCTCAAGCTCCTGCAGGTCGGCGGCGCAAGCTTTGCCGAAGCGCTCGCCCGCCAGGTGCCGGAGGTCTTGGGCTGCGACCTGCAGCAGGTGTTCGGCATGGCGGAAGGTCTGGTGAACTACACCCGCTTCGGTGACCCCGACCATATCGTCTTCACCACGCAAGGCAGGCCGATCAGCCCGGACGATGAAATCCGCATCGTCGACGAGGATGGCAACGACGTGCCCGAGGGTGAAGCCGGCATGCTGGCGACCCGTGGTCCCTATACATTCCGGGGCTACTACCGCGCGCCCGAACACAGCGCCCGGGTCTTCGACAAGGATGGCTTCTATTATTCCGGCGATGTCGTGCAGCGCACGCCCGAAGGCTATCTCCGGGTCGTTGGCCGGGTGAAGGATCAGATCAATCGCGGCGGCGAAAAGGTCGCTTCGGAAGAGGTGGAAAACCTGATCCTGCGGCATCCAGATGTGACGCACGCGGCGCTTGTGGCGATGCAGGACGAACTTCTCGGCGAAAAAAGCTGCGTCTTCGTGGTGTCGCGCAATCCCGCGCTCAAGGCGCCGGCCATCCGCCAGCATCTCGCCGGTCTCGGCGTCGCGGATTACAAGCTGCCCGACCGCGTGCGCTTCATCGAGGCCATGCCGCTCACCGCCGTCGGCAAGATCGACAAGAAGCGCCTGCGCGACCTGTTGACAGCCCCCGTTGCCATCAGCGCCTGACAAGCAGCGCCAATCGAAAGGGACGCTCAAGAGGGCGTCCCCAATTCCAAAGATTACGCGCCGCCCGAGCCGGCGCAGCAAAAAAACCGAGGTCATCATGACGATCCCCACCATTTCCGACTATCCGATGCCGGTCGCCGCGAGCTTTCCGGCCAACAAGACAAAATGGCAGCCCGATGCGAAACGCGCCGTGCTTCTGATCCACGACATGCAGCGTTATTTCCTGCGGTTCTACGAGGCCGACGGCAAGTTGATGACCAGCCTCATCGACAATCTCGCCAAGGTGAAGGCATGGGCCGTTCAGAACGGCGTGCCGGTCATCTATACCGCCCAGCCGCATAACCAGCCGCCCGGCGACCGCGCGCTCCTGAACGACATGTGGGGACCGGGGCTTACCGTCGTCGATCCGGAATTGCAGAAGGTGGTGGACAAGCTCGCGCCGACGCCCGACGACGTGGTTTTGACCAAATGGCGCTACAGCGCCTTTCAGCGTTCCGACCTTGCAGAGCGCATGAAAGGCTGGGGCCGCGATCAGATCATCGTCGGCGGCGTTTACGCCCATATCGGCTGCATGATGACGGCGGTGGAAGCCTTCATGAAGGATATCCAGCCCTTCATGATTGGTGACGGCGTCGCCGATTTTTCCGAGGCCGAACACCGCATGGCGCTGCAATATGTGGCGACGCGTTGCGGCGTGGTGATCGACACCGCAAGCCTTGTCGGCGCGGGCGAGGCCACCGGAACCCGCGAATGGCTGAAAGCCCGAGTCCTGCAAATGGTGGAGGATGAAAGCGATATCGACCCCGATGAAAACCTCATTTTCTACGGGCTGGATTCGCTGCAGGTGATGAAGCTTGCCGGCGAACTGAAGGAACGCGGCGTCACCGTCGGCTTCGATGAGCTTGCCCGTGTGCCGACACTCTCCGCCTGGTGGGCGCTGATCGAAGAAAAGCGGCTCGCAGCCTGAGCGGACGAACAAGATGACGCAACAGAGATTTACCGGGCGGCGCGTGCTGGTGACCGGCACGGCCCAGGGCATCGGCCGCCGCATCGCCGAACGTTTCATCGAGGAAGGGGCCGAGGTCATCGGCCTCGACCTTCTGGCCGACACAGTGGAGGCCCCCTTCCGCCAGATCGCGCTCGACATCACCGATGCGGCGGCAGTGGAGACGACCTGCAAGGAGATAGAGAGCGAATGGGGCGGACTTGATATTTTGGTCAATGCCGCCGGCATATTGCGGCTCGGCGACAGCGAGAGCCTGACGCCGGCGGACTGGAAAGCCTGCATGGATGTCAACGCTGCCGGGCCGTTCTATATGCTGCGGCAATGGAGCGGCGCCTTCAAGCGGCAGCGGCGTGGCGCGATCGTGAACGTTGGCTCCAATGCCGCCGTCGTGCCGCGCATCGGCATGATGGCCTATTGCGCTTCCAAGGCGGCGCTAGTCAGCCTCAGCCATTGCGCCGCCCTGGAGCTTGCGCCCTATGGCGTGCGCTGCAATGTCGTTTCACCGGGCTCCACCGATACGCCGATGCTTGCCGGCATGTTGAGCGATCCTTCCGGCAAGGACCAGCTGGTTGCCGGCGTGCCCGAGCAGTTCAAGCTCGGCATCCCGCTCGGCAAGATCGCGAGGCCGGACGATATCGCCGATACGGTCCTGTTCCTCGCCTCCGATCAGGCCGGCCATGTGACGATGCAGCAGATCGTCGTCGATGGCGGCGCAACGCTTGCGGCCTGAACGGGAGCGGGAGGGCGAAAAGCGTGAGCGCATGATCTAGGCCGCTGGATGAGGGTGACGGACATGGCCATTGCAACGGCGTTTCATCGCGAAGCCGTCTTCGGCGATCCACCGGAGGCCATCTGGCCTTGGCCGGACGACAGCTGCGATTGCCATTGCCTCACCCTTCGTTACAGCGCCGATGAGGGTTGCGGCGGCGAGGTCCCTCCCTTGCCGCCGCAGCTTTTACACGCCCTGCCCAGACGCAAGGCAGAATTCGTCGCCGGGCGCAGATGCGCGGCCGAGGCCATCCGCCGCCTCACCGGCCGCTCCACCTTTCCCGGCATGGGTGAGGACCGCGCGCCGCTCTGGCCCGAAGGCGTGATCGGCGCGATTTCCCACAGCCATGAGCGGGCGATTGCCATTGCCGGCTCTTCGGGGCGGTTCCGCGGTATTGGCATCGATATCGAAAGGCCCCTGACCGAGGAAGAGGCCTGCGATATCGCCACGCAGGCCCTCACGGAGCGTGAACGCCACAACCTCGGCAACGCCATCGACCCCTTCATGACCGGCCTGATTTTTTCGGCCAAGGAAAGCCTGTTCAAGGCGATTTATCCGACAGTGAAACGGTTTTTCTTTTTCGAGGCGGCGGAATTATCCGGCTTTGACGACAGCGGCTCGGCCTCGCTGCGGCTGACCGCCGACATAGGCGGCGAATGGCGCAGGGGAACGGAGATTCCTTTCCGTTTCTGCCGCTTCGACGGCTTTCTCGTCACCCGCATCCTGATCGGGCGCTGACGAAAAAAACCCGCCCCGGCGCAGGGAAAATGACCGCCGATAGTGCCGTTTCCGTCATCCGCATGAAATATTGGGACGGTAGGCACCTTGCTGGAATGATTCCAAACAAGCAACGGTGGAGACAGACTATGACCGACATCGATACGAGCAAATTGTCCTGGGACGAGTGGGACGAACTGCAGAACCCGCCGCCGGCCGAAACCGATTTCGACCGCGTGGTCGAAACCGCGATTTCCCGCCGCGGCTTTCTCGGCGGCGTGCTTGCCTTCGGTTCAGCCGCGGCCGCCATGGGCACGCTCGGCAACCTGATGAGCAGCACCTCGGCCGAAGCGCAGGAAGCCGCCGTCGGCCGTTTCCCCTTCAAGCCGGTTGCCGCAGCCACCGATAACACCATCCATGTCCCGGAAGGTTATAACTGGAAGCCGCTGGCGAAATGGGGCCAGCCGCTGTTCTCCAACGTTCCCGATCTCGACCCCGCCAAGGGCGTCAGCGTTGAAAACTCCGACAAGGTCTTCGGCGAAAACACCGATGGTATGGAACTCTTCGTGGTCGGCAGCCACCAGCTGATCGCCGTCAACCATGAATATGTGAACCCGGAAACCAACCTGCCGCACGCCGAAAAAGGCAATCCGAAGACGGCCGATGATGTGAAGATCCTGCAGAACATGCAGGGCGTCACCGTCATGGAAGTCGCGGAAGACAAGGACGGCTGGAAGATCGTTCTCGACAGCCCCTTCAACCGCCGTATCCACCACAATACGCCGATGAAGCTTTCCGGCCCGGCCGCAGGCTCCGATCTCGTCAAGACCGCCGCCGACCCGAAGGGTGTCGACTGTCTCGGGACCTTCAACAATTGCGGCGCCGGCCGCACGCCGTGGGGCACCTACCTCACCTGCGAAGAAAACTTCAATGGCTATTTCGGCACCACCGACGCCGCCTTCAAGCTGCCTGACGATTATAAGCGTTACGGCATCGTCGCCGAAACCCGCTACGCCTATGAGAAGTTCGACGAGCGTTTCGACGTCGCCAAGAACCCCAACGAACCGCGCCGCGCCGGTTACGTGGTCGAGATCGACCCTTCGGACGCCTCCTCCACCCCGATCAAGCGCACCGCGCTTGGCCGCATCAAGCACGAAAACGCCGCCGTCGTGATCGCCCGCGATGGCCGTGTCGTCGTTTACATGGGTGACGACGAGCGTGGCGAATTCCTCTATAAATTCGTCTCCAACGGCATCTACGTGCCGGGCGGCGACACCTCTAAGCTGCTCGATGAAGGCACGCTTTACGTCGCGAAATTCTCCGACGACGGCGCCGGCGAATGGCTCGCCCTGACGCCTGAAACCACCGGCATGAAGATCGACGAAATCTGCGTCTTCACCCGTCAGGCCGCTTCCAAGGTCGGCGCGACGACCATGGACCGCCCGGAATGGGTCGCCATCAACCCGGTCGCCATCGAAGCCTATTGCGCGCTGACCAACAACAGCCGCCGTGGTGAAATGAAGGACGGCAAGCTGCGCGCCAATGCCGGCGGTGACGCCATGGCGATCAATGCCGCCAACCCGCGCGAAAAGAACGAATACGGCCAGATCGTGCGCTGGTATCCGGAAAATGACGACCATGCGGACGGCAAGTTCAAGTGGGACCTGTTCTGCATGGCCGGCAATCCCACCGTCCACAAGGACGCCTATGCCGGCTCCTCGAACATCAACGAAGGCAACATGTTCAATTCGCCTGACGGCATGATGTTCGATAGCACGGGCCTGCTCTGGATCCAGACCGATGGCGAGGACACCAATGAAGGCAACTTCGCCGGTCAGGGCAACAACCAGATGCTGGCGGGCGATCCGGCCACCGGCCGTATCGAACGTTTCCTCACCGCCCCGAAGGGTTCCGAAGTCACCGGCCAGACATGGTCCGGCGACAAGCGCACCCACTTCGTCGGCATCCAGCACCCCGACGCCCCCTTCCCGGATGGCGAAGGCAAGCTGCCGCGCTCGACCGTCATCGCCATCAAGCGCGATGACAATGTGAAGATCGGCTAAGCCATAGACGTATTGGCAGCCGGATCGCGACGGAAATCGCGATCCCGTTTCACCATAAGACGCCGCGCGGCCAAAGGGACGCGCGGCGTTTTGCCGGGTTGCGAAGGCATGTTTGCGAAGCGGCACATTTCCACGTCCTCATCTCGGACAGCCCCTCCCTCATTGATCACACGGTTGCTCCAGGCCGGTACGGCCCGTCATGGATCGCAGGAGACTGTTTACGACGCAGGCGCCCGCCGACATATTTCCACATCGCGGCTTGGCGGCTTGGCGGCTTGGCGGCTTGGCGGAAGAAAGCTCTGCGCACTTTATAAGCAAAGCAACGCCGTGCATCCTTGGAGATGCACGGCGTTGCTAGTTGGATCGCATTATTTCGTCCAGCGGCGCACCCGGATCTTGCCTTCAGGCTTCGCGGAAGGTGCGGTTCGCCTGATCGAGCAGGGGTTTGAGGAAATAGGACAATACGCTTCTTTCGCCTGTCGTGATGAAGGCTTCCACCGGCATTCCGGGCATGAGGCTGAATTCGCCCAATCGCTTTATCTGCTCCTGCGAGGTGGCGACGCGCACGAGGTAATAGCTCGTGCCCGTTCGCTGATCCACCGTCACGTCAGCCGAGATACGCTCCACAGTGCCTGTAATTTCCGGCGTCGTTTTCTGGTTGAAGGCGGAAAAGCGCAGGTTCGTCGCCTGGCCGTAAAATATCTGGTCGATGTCCTGCGGCGCGACCTTGGCCTCCACCACCAGCTTGTCGACTTCCGGCACGATCATCATGATCTGTTCGCCCGGCGCAACGACCCCGCCGACAGTGTGTACTGAAAGTTGATGCACCACCCCATCCTGCGGCGCGAGAATATCGACACGTTTCAGCTGGTCTTCGGCCGCCACCCGGCGTTCGACATATTCGCCGATGCGGGCATCCATTTCGCGCAGATCGGCTCCCACCTCTTCCGACCATTGTTCGTCGATCTGAAGAATTTGCAGCCTGGTTTCGCTGATCTTCGCCTCGACCCCGGCAATGCCAGCCATCAGCCGGCCGATGTCGCCATCGATATCCGTAGCCTGACGCTCCAGCGTACTGAGCCGGCTTTTTTCCATCAGGCCTCGCTCATGCAGGGAGCGAAAGCGGTTCAACTCCTCGCCGACCATGCCCTGTTCGCGGAAATTCGCAGCGCGCTCGGCATCCATGCCGGCAATCTCATCGCGAAGCTGCTGCACACGCTGTTCGAGCTGGCGTTTTTTGCTTTCGCGAACGGCCTTGCGGTTTTCATAAAGACGCTGTTCGGCATTTATCATCGCGGCGATCTCGGCATCGGCGGCTCGCCCAAGCAGCGCTTGCGGGAACACGACCTTGCCGGCGCGGTCACGCTCGCTCTCCAGCCGCGCCTTGCGGGCGTTGAATTGATCGAGGCTTTTGACGATGATGGCCAGATTTGCCCGCGTCATCGTCGCATCGATGCGCATGACGACATCGCCGGCCTTCACCCGGTCGCCATCGCGCACCATCAATTCGCTGACGACGCCGCCCACGGGATGCTGTACCTTCTTCAGGCTGGTTTCCACCACCAGCGAGCCCTGGGCAATGACCGCGCCGACGATTTCGGTGCCAATTGCCCAACCGCCGAAGATGCCGGTCAGGGTGAGAAAACCAAGTCCACCGACAAGAAGGTGGCTGCGGATCGAGCGTCTGAGTGTCTGCCATTCATTCCATCTTCATGCCTTTCCTGTTTCCACGCCCTGAACGACCTTGAGAGCGCCGGCCGCACCGCTGACCGGGCGCAGCACCTTGGCGAGCACCTCATCCTTCGGGCCGAAAGCCTGTTGCCGCCCTTCGGCGAGCATCAACACCTTGTCCACGGCTAAAAGCGCGCTGGGGCGATGAGCGATGACGACGGCCACGCCACCACGCTCACGAATGCCGAGAATGGCTGCTGTCAGCGCCTCCTCGCCTTCGGAATCAAGGTTGGAATTCGGCTCATCGAGCACAACGAGGAACGGGTCGCCATAAACTGCCCGCGCGAGCGCGATCCTCTGTTTCTGCCCCGCTGACAATTGCCGCCCGGCTTCCCCACCTGTGTGGAATAGCCCTCCGGCAGGCTCACGACGAGATCGTGAATTCGCGCTGCGCGCGCGGCCGCAATGATCTTTTCCGAGCTTGCCTCTCGGTCGAATGAGGCGATGTTTTCGGCAATGGTGCCGTCCAGCAGTTCGATCGCCTGCGGCATGTAGCCGATGTGGCGGGCCAGCGCTTCAGCCGGCCATTGGTCCAGTGTCGCGCCATCCAGTCGAACCGAGCCTTTGAGCGGACGCCAGAGCCCGACCAGCAACCGCGCGAGCGAACTTTTCCCCGAACCGCTGGCCCCGATCACGCCAAGGGCGCTGCCCGACGCAAGCGTGAAGGCGACATCCTGCAGAACCGGCTCTGCCGCCTCCGGCGGGATGACGCCGACACGCTCGACGGAGAGAAGGGAGCGGGGCGCTGGAAGGTCCATGCGCATGGCGGCATCCGGTAGCAGCGCAAGCGTCTTTTCAAGACGGCGGCGGCTTTGCCGCGCGGCGATGAAGCCCTTCCAGTTGGCGATGGCGAGATCGACCGGAGCGAGCGCCCGCGCCGACAGGATGGAACCGGCGATGATGATGCCGGGTGTCGCCTGCTCATTAATGACCAGCCACGCCCCGACAGCGAGAATACCCGATTGCAGCAGCATGCGCAGCACCTTGCTCGCCACACCGAAACCGGAGGCGATATCGCTTGCGGTGCGCTGCCCACGGCCATAAGCGCGATTGTCCACCTGCCAGCGCTCCCGCAATGGCGGCGTCATTCCCATGACGGCGATGATGTCGGCGTTGCGGCGGGTGCTCTCAATCAGCCGGTTGCGCGCGGAAGCGTGTCGTGCGGTCTCTTCCACGGGACGCTTGGAGACAAGCTCCGTCATCAGCGTGAACATCGTGAGAATTGCGGCGCCTGCGAGCGCAGTGACCCCGAGCCAGAAATGGAAGGCGAAACAGATGGCAATATAAAAAGGCAGCCAGGGCAGGTCGAACAAAGCGGTCGGTCCGCTTCCCGACAGGAAGGAGCGAATTGTATCGAGATCACGAAGCGGTTGCGCCTGAGCGCCGCTGACAGGCAGTCGGACTTGCAGACCGATCACCGCATCGTAAACCCTGGAGGACAGGACCTGATCGAGACGATCGGAGATGCGCACCAGCAGGCGGCCGCGCACGGCATCGAACAGACCCTGAAACACATAAAGCGCCACCACGATGGCGAACAGGGCCAAGAGCGTCGGCAGGCTGCGGCTCGGCAACACGCGGTCATAGACCTCCATCATGAAGAGCGAGCCGGTGAGAAAGAATATCGACCAGAGCGCTCATGAGGCCGACGCCGATGAAAGCGACAGCACAGCCGGCAAACACACCCTTGATCTGACGCACATTATTATTGGCGGATTGAAAACGCATTTTTACTATCCATTGAAATCGCGGCGACAGGATCAGCCGAGGCGGCTGGCGATCATGTTTGAAGAGGTCGTCATCTCCTGGCCTTCCTTGCACGACACGGATCGGCCCGAGGGCCATGTCGGCACGCCTAGTGGCGAAGGCTAACGGGCGGATGACGGATTCCCGATAAATCGTAGACGCGCCATAGTGATTTCCCATGCCCGCCATCGGTTTCCCAACGGGGTCGCGGAATCACCAGTCCACCCTACGCTGTCTTTGATGAAGATCCAGGCCGGATCGCCGCCCGGATTTCCGGAAGGCAAGAGCAAAATTGCGTCAGGCGTGATGATCCGGTGATCGGCGACGGGCTTTATTCCAACGAAGCCCGGTAATGCCCGAAGCTATATACCGCCCATGCAGAGATATTTCATTTCAAGATAATCCTCCATGCCATGGCGCGAACCCTCGCGGCCGATGCCGGATTGTTTGACGCCGCCGAAGGGCGCTGCCTCCGACGACATGCGGCCCGTATTGATGCCGACCATGCCATATTCCAGGGCTTCGGCGACACGCCACACGCGCTTGAGATTGGAGGCGTAGAAATAGGCGGCCAGACCGTAGATCGTGTCATTGGCTTCGCGCACAACCTGCTCCGCATCCTCGAAGCGGATGATGGGGGCGAGCGGTCCGAAAGTCTCTTCCTGGGCAACCCGCATCGTGCCTGTAACCCCGGTGACGACCGTGGGTTCGAAAAAGGTTCCGCCATTCGCGGCGCGCTTGCCGCCGCAACGGATTGTGCCGCCTCTTGCGCTGGCGTCGGCCAAATGCCCCTCGATCTTGTCGATGGCGTGGCTGTCGATCATCGGGCCGATGGTGACATCGGGATCGAAGCCATCGCCGACCTTCAATTCGGCCACGCGCGCGACGAATTTCTCCGCAAACTCATCATGAACCGCCGACTGCACATAGATGCGGTTGGCAGAGACGCAGGTTTGACCGCCATTACGGAATTTCGCCTGAATGGCGCCTTCCACGGCTTCATCAATATCGGCATCGTCAAAAACGATGAAAGGGGCGTTACCGCCCAGTTCGAGGTTGAGCTTCTTGATCTGCGGCGCGCACTGGCTCATCAGCAGCCGGCCAACTTCGGTCGAGCCCGTGAAGCTGATCTTGCGTATTTTGGCATTGGCGCACAATTCCGCACCGACGTCGGCGCCGTGGCTCGCATAAATGAGGTTGAGCGTCCCCTCCGGAAAACCGGCGAGCCGGGCCAGCACGAACATGGCCCCCGCCACCAGCGGCGTCTGTTCGGCGGGCTTCAGTACGATGGCGCAGCCGGCCGCAAGTGCGGGCGAAATCTTGCGAGCTACCATGGATGCGGGAAAATTCCACGGAGTGATCGTGCCCACCACACCCACTGCCTGCTTGATAACGAGCATCCGCCGATCGTTGGAAGGGGCGGAAATCGTTTCGCCATAGATGCGGTTCGCCTCCTCGGCATACCATTGCACGTAAGCGGCGGCGTGGGAGACTTCTGATTTTGCTTCCGCCAGCGGCTTGCCCATCTCCGCGGTCAGCATCGTTGCGAGGTCATCCGAATGGAGGACGATCAGCTGGTGCCAGCGTCGCATCACTGCGCTCTTGTCCTTGGCCGGCAGGCTCGCCCATATGCCCTGCGCTTCGGCCGCGCGGTCAATCGCCTCCCGCGTTTCCAGAGCCCCCATATCCGGCAGCCGCGCAAGCTGCGCACCGGTCGAAGGATTGAAAACATCAAACTCTGCGCCCGACCACGCCCGGTCGCCGAAAGTGACGCCCGCGAGATCGGCAAACAGATCTGGCCGGGCAAGCCTGTCGAGGAGAGCAGGAAAAAGCGACAAGGACGGTTCCCCCTTTGACACAACGACCCGAACAGGCCGACACACCGCTATTTTAGCGACTGACCGCCGGTTGAAAGGCGCCGGCACCGGTGGTAGCGCCGCGCCCGAAAAACGTCAATATTGCGCGTGCATTCGCAGCAATCGATCAATAAAATTCATGATTTATCGCACAATATCGAACCGGAATCTGACTGCTCCCGTCATTTCAGGCATGTCCACCAGCGCACCGGCCGGCCCTTCGGTGACCCTGGGCTGAACCGCAATTCACGCCACGCGCCTTTGCCAGCCGGGAGGTCCCTTCGCGAAGGCGGCCTTCACCCACCTTAGAACCGCGACATCGTCAGGTGGCAGGGTGGTGTCGAGATCGAAAACAGGCGCGAGCCCTGTCGGTTCAGCTCTGGCCGCAAGCGCAATGAGTTCAGGGATGTAGCTTTCGCCCGGATGGCCCGGCAGCCTGTCCGCGAGACGCGCGCGATACCGTTCCGCCACGACCTCGGCAGGCGCATGGCACCAGATTTCTGCGAGTTCCGCCGCACCTGCTTTCTCAAGGTGCTCCTTCAACAACTCGATGGGCTGAAAGCCGAACCACGCATCGACGATGAAACCCGATCCTTCCGGCGCGTCTTTTATGATTTGAAAGATCGCCTGATAACTGGCTTTGCCAAGCGTCCGATTGAACAGCCGGTCGACACCCTCGATATGCTCAAGGAAAGGGTTCTTGATCGTGTCCAGCGCCAGCACCGGCCAGCCCGTCTGCTGCGACAGCATACGCGACAGAGTGCTCTTTCCGGACGCCGGGATGCCGTTGACGAAGACGATATGTTTGCCCCTCGTCTTTGCCGGCACGGCGGGCGAGGTTTCCACAAGCCGGCGCGCCATCAGGCCCGCGCCGATCATGCCGGCGTCATCGCCAAGCGCTGCCGCACGTATGTCCGTCGAATACCAGCCTTGCGCCCGGGGTAAGAAACCGAGCGCGGTAACCGCCGCCTGTCCCATGCCGCCACCCAGCAGAAATACGGCGGGATCGAAGGATGCAGACAATGTACCGATGGCCGCACGCAGAGGCCCGGCCCAGTTGCGCAGCACCTCAAGCGCCCTTTCGTCGCCTGCCCGGGCCAATTGCAGAATATCGTCGAAACGGGTTTCCGCGGGATAACCTGCTTCCTCGATATGACGGCCAAGCGCCGTACCGGAGGATTCCGTTTCGACGCAGCCGCGCTGGCCGCACACACATTTGCGACCGTTGTGATTGACGATGATATGGCCGAGCTGACCGGCGCTCTGCCTGCCCTGCACGATCCGGCCGTTTTCCATGGACGCGCCGCCGATGCCGGTGCCAATGGTCAGCATGACCGCGCTGGCAGCCCCCGCCGCCGCTCCAACGGCGGTCTCGCCCACCAGCGCCATGCTGCAATCGTTGGAGATCGCCACCGGGCGATTGAAGGTCTTTTCGGTCAAAGCCTTGATATCGCAGCCAGACAGATCGAGGTAGCCGCCGGAGAGTACTGCACCGGTTTCCCCATCGACACGGCCGGGGACACCGATACCAATGGCAAGGACGTCGGGAGCATCCATCTCCGATATCAGACCGAAGATCAGCTTGATCGCCGTCGAAGGGTCGCGGCTGCCCGGCACGATCTTCTTGCGCAGAATTTCACCCTGCGGTGAAATCCGGGCGGCGCGAATATTCGTGCCGCCAATATCCACACCAATGGTGCAATCTTGCATGTCCATCTCCACCCACTGGTTTCATGCAGCCTTGCTGTTCTGACCCCGATAATAACGCGAAATCACCGCCTGGATATCGCGCAACCGCGACACGGCCACGCTCGAGAGTTTTTTCTGTGAAACCGCCCGGTCAAGAGAAATGCAGTCCTTCCACAGCGATCGACCGGCTATGACGCCGGAAGCGCCATTCTTCATCGCCGCTTCAACCTGGCCCAGAAATGTCTCGTGATCGACCCCCGCCGATAACACAGCCCAGGGAACATCGCCGGCAATTCGTGTGATTTCAGCGCAGGCTTCGTCAGAGCCCGGATACGGGATTTTCAGCACCTTGGCGCCAAGAGCGAGGCAGGCTTCAGACCCCTGTCTGATGAGCAGGGGAATTTTCACCGCGTAATCTTCCGCACTTTCCCCCTCCAGCCGGTAGGTGAGGAATTCGACGACCAGAAGCAGGTCTTCACGGGCGAAATCCTCGATGTAAGCCTTCAGCGTTTCGAGATTTTTCGTATTGGCGGCCGGCGTGTCCATTCTGAGATAGACCATGATCTTGCCGCCGGTGCCGCCAAGTTCCCGCACCCGCCGGGCATTGACGCCATCGACCATCTTCGAAATCCGGTACCCTTCCGGCGAGGTGTCCCAACCCGAAGCATCGATGCCGATCAAAAGCGCCGTGTCACGGGGAAGGAGATCGTTGTCGACCAGTTTGGGTACGGCGCAGATGGGATCAACCAGCACGCAACCGGCATGGGCGGCCAGAAACCGTGTGATATCAGCCTTGGTATCGCCCAAGACATCGTTGCCGATGGACGCCTGTTCCTCGGGCGTTGCGGCCAGCAGAGAGCGCATGCCGCCGCGCTGATCGCAGGCGATCACCATCATCGCGCCATTGGCGCCGCAAATCTGGTGGTATCCGCGTCGTTCCGCTGTTGTCATGGCTGTCATGGTGTAATCTCCGACTCCGCTGTCTGGTCAGCATTTGTTGATGGAATGCCCGGCGAGGATCGGAAAAAACGCAATATTCAACCGCGACGCGCCCGGCGAAGGACGCGTCCTGAAACAGCCAAAAAATGTCGGGCTTTCAGTGCATTGCGGTTTTGCGGGTTTTCAGCGATAACTCCTCCAAGGCGTGTTCTTGTAACACGTTTCAGAAAGGAATTGCAAGATGCCTCCCCAACCAGCCCAGGAAACACCCGCAACACGCGCCATGATCCATATGGTGGCCAAGCTGCATTATGAGGCCGACATGGCCCAGGTGGATATCGCCCGGAAGCTCGGCGTATCGACGGCAACCGTGTCACGCCTGCTGCAAAAGGCCCGCGCCATCGGCATCGTGCGCATCGAAGTGCTCGATCTCGTCTCCCCCGAAGATATAAACGAGAACCTCATTCAGGCGCTGGGCCTGAAACGGGCGGCGGTGATCGACACACCGGCAACCGGTGTGCTTGGCGCGCTGGCCGCGCCGCTTGGCGCCCTGTTGAAAGAGGAAGGCCTCGGCGCGGGGTCGGTTATCGGAATAGGCTGGGGACGTGCGGTACGCGAAGTGCTCACGGCGGGTCTGATACGCATTCCGGGCATTGTGGCCGTGCCGATGAATGGCGGGATGCAGCAGGCAGCGGCGCATTTCCAGATCAACGAATTTACAAGACAGGCGGCCGAACAACTGGGGGGGACACCGCATTTCCTGCACGCCCCTTACCTTTCGTCGACGACATTGCGAGACGCGTTTTTGAACGATCCGGGCGTGCAGGAAACCACCGGCCTCTGGGACCGGCTCGACTGCTGCATCGTCGGCATCGGCCTGCCGCATGCCATCAACCCACCCGAAGCGAGCGCCGCCACCAACAACGAAAAAAGTCTGGGCGCTGTCGGCGATGTCATCCGCCATTATTTCGATATTGAGGGGCATCCGCTGGCCTGGGATGGCGAGGAAAGAATGATCGCCGCCTCACCGGATCAATTGCGCAATACCCGGCTGTCGATCGGCGTTCTGGCCACGGTGGAAAAGGCAGCTGGCGTCATCGGCGCAGTGCGTTCGGGCATGATCAACGCCGTGGTGACCGATACCGCGACCGCACAGGCCATTCTTGACCTTCTGCAAAGCGACGGGGGCGCGGCGGCCTAACCGTCACCGGCCCTCTGAAAAACGCATAAAAACGCAAGAAATTATTTTCAGGAAGAAATTTCACTTGACGGACGCACTTTGCGGGCGTGAATATGATTTTCAGCCGGTTTATGGAGGATTTGCCGGCGTGAAGAATTCAGCTCACATAAGGAGGAGACTATGGAGCGCCGTTCATTCTTCAAGGCCGCAGCAGTCACATCGATTGCCGCGGCTGCCGCGCTGACATCAGGACCGGCAAGCGCGCAGGACAAGAAATATACCATCGCCCTCGTTCCGGGCCTGACCACGGACGCCTTTTACATCACCATGCGCAAGGGCGCGGAAGCCGCCGCCAAGGCGGTCGGCGTTACATTGGTGTTTCAGGGCGCACCGGATTTTAACCCCGTCACCCAGGTTCCGGTTCTCGACGCCGTGATCGCCAAAAATCCGGACGCCATCCTGATTGCCCCGACGGACAAGACCCAGCTCGTGCAACCGCTGAAAAAGGCCGCGGATGCCGGCATTCCGGTGATCACCGTCGATACATTCATCGGAACCGGCGTTTATCAGACCGGCGGCGGCGACGCTGATTTCCCGATCTCCTACATTGCGTCTGACAATGTGCTCGGCGGAGAGATCGCCGCGCGCTCGCTGGCCAAGGCGATCGGTGAAAAAGGCAAGGTATACGTCTCCAACGTTAAACCGGGAATTTCGACAACCGATCAGCGTGAGCAGGGCTTCAAGCAGGAGATGGCCAAATATCCCGGCATCACGGTTCTGGAAACGCAGTTTAACGATAACGACGCCAACAAGGCGGCTTCGCAGCTTCAGGCCGTCTACGCGCGCAACAGCGACCTTGCCGGCGTCTTCGGCGCGAACCTGTTTTCCGCACTTGGCGCCGCGAATGGCGTAAAGCAGGCGGGTCAATCCGGCACCATCAAGGTCGTGGCTTTTGATGCGCCCGGCAGCATTGTCGACAATATCAATGCCGGCCTTGTCGACATGGCCATTGCCCAGCATCCAGCGGAAATCGGTTATTTCGGCGTCATGGCAGCCTACGCGCACCTGACCGGTAATTCCATTCCCACCGCCATCGGTACCGGCTTCACGGTGATCGACAAGTCGAACCTGTCCGATCCGAAGGTCGCGAAGTTCATCTACTCGGAATAACAGGTAGCCTCCCGACAACTGGGCGTCCGTCCCGCCAGCGGGGCGGGCGTCATTTTACCTGGATGTTTTGCGGCGGGCGATGGGCGCCCGGCCGCCGGGAAGATACAATGATGGATATCCCCACCATGACGACTTCAGATGAAAAGTCCGTCGCCCCGCAGGCGGACCACGCCGAAGTGAGCAAGACGTTCGTGCAGCGGGTGGCTCAGCTTCGCGCCTGGCTTTTTCTCGCGGCGCTCATCGTAACGTTTGAAATCTGGGCGCGGCTGTCTTTCGGCGGCACCTTCGTTCTGTCCGCCTTCAACTGGCAATCCGTGGCGGTATTCGCCGTCGCCCCGCTGTTGATCGCCATCGGCCAGACATATGTCATCATTTCGGGCGGCATCGACCTTTCGACTGGTTTCATCATGGGGCTGGCAGCGGTCGTGGCGGCCCATGTGACCAATATTGCCGGGCTTTATTTCCCCGCTCCCGTCGCGATGCTGATCGGGATCGCCTTTGCGGTTCTGGCGGCGGGCGTACCGGGCGTGATCAATGGGCTGCTGATTTCACGGCTGAAGGTGCCGCCCTTTATCGGTACGCTTGGCATGTTCGGCGTTGCGCGCGGCACCGCCTTTCTGCTTGCTTCCGGCACGACTGTCCCGGTATCCAACTCGTGGCTAGCCGCCCTTGGCAACGGCCGTTTTTTTGGCGTTCCCTATCTGGTGCTGGTCGCCGCCGCCTTTGTGCTCATCATGCATTATGTGCTGAGCCAGACGCGCTTCGGTCAACATAATTACGCCATCGGCGCCAATGTTCAGGCGGCCCGGCGCGCCGGCATCGACATCAAGAAACATATTCTCAAGCTCTATGTCCTCTCGGCCATGTGTGCAGGTCTCGGCGGCGCGCTCTATGCGGCCCGCTTCACCGCCGGCGCCGCACAGGCGGGCGAGCCCCTGCTGCTCGACTCGGTCGCCGCAGTGGTGATCGGCGGCGCATCGCTTTTCGGCGGTTCCGGCTCGATCATCGGCACGGTGGCCGGCGCGCTGGTGATCGCCGTCATCCAATATGGCCTTGTCTTTCTCAACGTCGAGCCATTCTGGCAATTCATTGCCGTCGGCATCGTCATCATCATTTCAGTGCTGATCGATCAGGCCCAGCGCCGGTTCAGCGGAGGCAAGCAGGATGAATAGTCAACCGCTTCTCGAGGTTCGCAATCTTTCCCGCCATTTCGGCGCGGTGAAGGCGCTGGAAAATTGTTCCCTGCTGGTTCGTCCGGGTGAGGTGGTGGCGCTGGCCGGCGACAATGGCGCCGGCAAAACCACCATGATCAAGACACTGTCGGGCGTCTATCCGCCAAGCTCGGGCGAAATCCTGATTGAAGGCAGGCCCGTCAAATTCTCCTCGCCCCAGGAGGCGCGGGAACTGGGTGTCGAGACCATCTATCAGGATCTTGCGCTGGCGGATAATCTGACAATCGGCGCAAATATCTTCCTCGGTCGCGAGCCCATGAAAAAGCTCTTCGGCTTCCTGCCGGTTCTTGATCGCAAGCGCATGGCGGATGCCGCCGCAGAAACCATGGCCAGGCTCGATTTCCACGTCAAACGCCTGGATGCGCCGGTGAGCAATTTCTCCGGCGGCCAGCGGCAGGCGGTGGCTATCGGACGTGCGGTCTACTGGAACGCCAGAATCCTGATCATGGACGAGCCGACGGCGGCCCTTGGCGTACCGGAGCAGCGCAAGGTCATTTCACTGATCAAATCGCTGAAGGCGCAGGGGCGCGGCGTGATTTTCATCTCGCACAATCTGCAGGATATTTTCGCCGTCTCCGACCGGATCGTCGTCCTGCGCCGCGGGATTGTCGCGGGCGAGAGAGCAATCTCCGAGACCACGCATGACGAGGTCGTGAAGCTGATGATTGGAGGCTGAGCCATGCGGAGCGACAGCATCTGTGTCTTTGCGTGGAATAAGGTTGCTCCCACTGCCGGGTGCATGTTTTAAGGAAAGCGGCCGGCGGCAAGCTGGCCTTTTTTCATGACCGTGAGTAAACGCCGATGACAGACGAAACCGACAGTGCGGCCTCTCCTGCCCAAAGCCCGGGCAGCGCGGCGCTTCCGGCCGTTCGTCACAATCGCCTGATCGATCTCCTGCGCCGGAACGGTCAAATGACCGTCGCGGAGATGGTCGAGCAGCTTTCGGTGTCGCGCGACACGATCCGCCGCGACCTCGACCAACTGGAAAGTCGCGGCCTGATCCTGCGTACCCATGGCGGGGCGATCTACAATGACGCGCTGGTCAGGGTCGACACCACGCTCGGCACGCGGATGGACGCCTTTACTGCCGCCAAACAGCGTATGGGCAAGGCGGCAGCGGACCTCATCCGCGACGGCGAAACACTGATCGTCAACGGCGGATCGTCCACCTGTTATTTCGCTGCGGCGCTTGGCGAAAGGCAGAACCTGACGGTCATCACCAACAATCTGCGCCTGCCGCCAGTGGCGCCGGAAAACGCGCTGCGCACGCTGCATATTCTCGGGGGAATCTACTGGCCGGTCTCACAGGTCACCATCGGCACCGTTGGCTTTGCCGAAGTACCGGGCATCAGCGCCGACACCGCCGTCATCGGCGCGACAGGCATTTCAGCTAGCGGTATTTCGATGGGCAGGCTCGAGGAAGCCTCCGAAACGGCGGCCATGATCAAAATGGCGACGCGCACCATCGCTCTCATCGATCAGAGTAAATTCAACGTCACCGCCTTCGCGCGCGTGGCGACCTTCAGCCAGATCACTTTTGTCGTGACGGATGCCTGGCCGCCGGATGCCATCATGACGGCGATCAGGAAGGCGGGCACCCAGCTGATCGTCGCCTGAGCTTCGTCGATGGACGTGCTCCAGTTCTTTGTTTTCACGCATTTTCCGGACGTAAAACCGCTTCGCACTTTTACTGGAAATGCACTAAAGCGCGCGCAGCCAGGCGATACGACCCGCCAGATCCGGGTCGTTGAAGGCGAGCGATCCGAGGACCACGGTCTGTGCGCCGGCCTCGCGCAACAGCGGCACCGTATTATCCCGAATACCGCCATCGGCCGCCAGCACGACATCGCCGCGCCCCTGCGCCTTGAGGATGGCCGCCGCCTCGATCAGGCGCGGGCAAGCCGCCTCGGAAAGCCCCTGCCCCTTGACGCCGATGGCCGTTCCCAGCAGCGTGACGAAGTCGATATCCGCCACAAGCGGCCGGATTGTCTCGACAGGCGTTTCCAGACGCAGCACCACACCCGCCTTGGGACCCAATTCACGGATCAGCGCAATGGCCTGCGGCGTCACCGCGCCATTTTCCGGATGTATGGAAATCAGGTCGGCGCCCGCTTCGGCGAACTGACGGATCTGGCTGAGCACGATATCGCCCTCCACCATCAGATGGACATGTATGGGACGAAACGTCAATTTACGGATACGCGAAAGCTGATCCGGGAAAAACAGGAACGAGGGCGCGAAACGGCCATCGGCGACATCGGCATGGTAAATATCCACATGCGGATCGACGCGGGCGATTTCCCGTTCCAGGTTGGCGAGATCGGCCGACCACAACGAAAACTCGCCCAGGAGACGGTCCCGCGGCAGAGCCTCGAACCAATTGGCTGCGGCTTTCATGGTCATGCGCATGTCTCCTGGAATGTGTCGAGATACCGGATGAAGTCGGTGAGGGCAGCGTGCAAGTCGGCGCTGTAGCCTGCCCTGTCGACGGCCTTGGGTGTGATTGCAATGACGCGGGCATCGGGGATCATTTCACCCAGCCTGTGGGCGTAGTCCAGCGGATGAACGAGATCGAGCCCATGTCCGACCACCAGGGCCGGCACCTTGAGCGCGCGGATCTGTCTTTCATCCACACCCGGACCGTCCCTTGCGATGGCGTCCAGAAGCACTGCAATGGCTGCGGGTTCAGGATGATCGAAGAAGCCGGCAAGCGAGGCAAGATTGTCCGGCGCCTCATGCGCAAGCCTGCGGCCCGTGGGCGATGCAAGAAACGCCGCCCGTCCGTTCCGCCCGGATTGCCGGAGATGATCGGCGACCACGGAAAAGGCCTTCATATTCTCCGGCGCAGCTTCCGCCAGCCAGGCGGGACGGATGAGCATCAGGCCCGTCACCCGACCGGGGTGCAGGGCCGCGATACGCAGCGCAATCGCCGCGCCCATGGAGATGCCGCCGATCGCGAACCGCGCAAGGCCAAGCGCATCGGCAACGGCGATCAGATCATCGGCAAAACCGGCGATGGAATAAGACTCGCCGCTCGCCAGCCCTGAAAGGCCATGGCCACGGCATTCGAGCGTGATGCGGCGACATGAAAGCCCATCGGGAAAACCATCCGCAACCTGCCTGAGATCGCCGCCAAGCCCATGCTGAAAGATAACCGGAAAGCCCGCGCCGCAATCTTCGATATGAACCTTTCGCCCATCCGGCAGCCTGTGAAGATATCTGCTCATGCGATGAGACGGGCAAGAAAACGCCGCACGTCCGGTGCTTCCTGTTCCGAAAGTCCGTGGGTGACGACCGGGCCATCGAAACCGGCGATATCGAGGCGCCTGATGAAATCCGGAAAGTCGATGACGCCGCGCCCGGCGGTTACAAATCCGCCCTCGGCATCGCGATCCTTGGCATGCGCCATCACGATATGGCCGGCAAGCCGGTCGATGGCGTCGGCCACGATCGCTCGCGCGCCGTCGGCATCCGCCTTTTCAAACAGGTTGGCCGGATCGAGCACGATGCCGAGGGATGGCGAGCCGATCTCCCGCATCAATCGAACAGCATCGTCCGCGTTGCGCACGACATTGGCCTGCTCCGGCTCGATACCGAGCCTGATCCCCAGGGTATCAGCCTGTTCCGCCGCAGCGGCCATCTGTTCGACAAGGTCTCTCCAGGCTTCCGCCGTGTCATTGTCGGGGTGATGGCGCCACTGGTCCTCGCGGTCGCGCGTGCCCGTGCACAACGTCACCACGGGAATGGCAAGACACGCGGCGACCTTAAGGCAGACCCCAAGACGCCTCATGCCCTCGATGCGTCGCGCATGGTCGGGATGGATCATGTTATAGGTCGCGGAAAGGGCGGCAATACGGACACCCGTCGCACGGGTGGCGGTGGCGATGGCTTCCACGGCCTCCTCGGATACGGCGTCGGGCATCGAGGCGAGACCGGAACAGGCGAGATTATATTGCACACAGGCGTAGCCATCGGCCGCAGCACGCGTGAGAACCGCGAGAGGATCCGTGCCCGGATAGGTCTTGGCGAATATGCCCACCTGCATCAGACCGCCCCTGTCATCGTTGCGACATCGATCCGCTGGCCGGTCTCGACGGATCTCGCGATGGCAGCCATGGCGCGAACCGAAGCAAGCCCATCCTCGATGCCGGCGCCGCGCATCGGTGCGCTGTCGAGAACGACCTCTGCAAAACCCTCGAGTTGCCGTCGATAGAAATGGCCGTCCGCGCCCAGCGGCCGCTCATAGGATGCGGTGCGCTCGCGGAAAATCTCCACCTCGCTTGCCTTGTAATACCAGGGATTATGGGTTTTTGCGAGGACGCTGCCGTTCTCGCCATAGATATGGAAGCCCTCGTGCCAGTCCATCCGCACAGCCACGGTCAGGTCCAGATGGCCGAGCGTGCCATCGGCAAAGCCGGTTTCGACAAACCAGCAATAGGCTCCGAAACGCTGAAGTAGTCTCGCCCTCACCCATTCGATATCGCCACAAAGATGACGGGCGATGTCGACCAGATGGCTGCCATGCGCCAGCATGTAATAGCGTTTGAGGTCAGCCTTCGGATTTTCCCGCGGCTTCAGGGCCGCCTTCGACAGAACCGGCAAGGGTTGCACCGCATCGGTCATCGTGTAGCGGTGGGTGCTGTCGCAATACCAGGCCTTCAGCGCCAATCGCTCGCCCATCTCATTGTCGATGAAGTGTTTGGCCGCCTCTATGCCGGGATCGAAACGCTTCATATGGCCGATCTGCAGCACCTTGCCAGTCCGTCGCACGGTTTCGGCTAGGGTCTCGACTTCCTCGACACTGACGCCAACCGGTTTTTCGCACAGCACGTGTTTGCCGGCTTCCAGCGCGCGGATCGCCGCCGGGACGTGGAAAGCGTCGGACGTGGCGATGACGACCGCCTCAAGCTCCGGATCGGCAAGCATGGCATCGTAATCATGATACACCTTGTCCGGCTCATAGGTCGCGCCCATGCGCGCGGCAAGATCCTGCACGACGTCGCAGATCGCATAGAGCCTGGTATTCCGGGCCTTCACCGTGGATTCGAAATGCGCGAACTGGGCGATCGGCCCGCAACCGAGCACACCGACGCGCAATTGCCGATCCAGTTTTTTCACGCTGTCCTCCCGATGCGAAGCCGCTTTAATCTCGGCCCTTTCGCAGGGCGATGTCAAGAGAGATACAGCATCAAACAGCACAAAAGCGCAAATATACGCATACGAAGGCCGGCGCTCATCGCCTCTATTTTACCCCCAGTCCCGCCAGCAGACCGCCATCGATCAGGTAATCGGCACCGGTGATGAAACCGGCGCGGTCCGAGGCCAGAAACAGCACCAGCCCCGCGATCTCTTCCGGCTTCCCAATCCGGCCAATGGGATGAGCGGTGCCAAATCTGCGGAAGGCCTCCTCTACGTCGGCGTCAGCACCATCGAAGGTTCGCGCGGCGAGTTCCAGAATGGGCGTGCGCACGGAACCGGGGCTGACCGAGTTGACCCGGATGCGATCGCCCGCGTGATCCAGCGCCATGGCCCGCGTCAGGGCATGAATGGCGCCTTTTGTGGCGGCATAGGCTGCGACATTCTTCTGGCAGGCATGCCCCTGCACGGAGGAAATATTGACGATCGCGCCGCCGCCACGCTTTTGCATCAAAGGGATGCCATGGCGGGCCGTGAGCTGTATGGAGCCGACATTGACCGCGTAAGCCTTTAGAAAGACTTCAGGATCGGTGTCCACAACGGTTCCGTAGGGGTGAATGGCTGCGGAATTGACGATCACATCGAGCCCTTCGAAAGCCGAAAAGGCCGCTTCCACCTCGCTGCTGCTGGCAACGTCGCAGGTCCGGATGGCAAGATCGAGCTTTTCCGACCGCGCCACATCCCGCAACCCATCATTTGCAGCTTCATCAATGCCCAGACAGGTGACATGCGCGCCGGCGCGCGCCAATTCCAGCGCCGACGCGCGGCCAATGCCGGAGGTTCCCGTTACCAGGGCAATCTTGCCCTCAAACTCCCTCATCAACGCCTCCTGCCCCGTCAACATCTTCTGAAACGCCGTCTTTTGCCTCGATGAATCTGAGACCGAAATCCAAGTGCCGGCTCAGAAGATAACTGAAAGCGAGGCGGTCCCGCGCCCGCAGCGCATCGATAATCTCCTGATGCGCGGTATAGGTGGCATCGTGAATGGGCCGATTGCCTTTTCCAATCCGCATGATTTCAAGCATGGCATTACGCTGCGAAAGATAGCTGGCGTGCAGCACGCTGTTACCCGCCAACTGCACAAGGAGATCGTGAAAGACGAAATCATTCACTGCGGCCTCCTCCACGCCGACGCTTTCCCGCACCCTGCGATTGGCGGCATCCAGCGCGTCGAGGTCGCTTTGCGCCGCGCGCAAGAGCACGATCTCCCCCGCCGCTGTTTCCACCACTTTGCGGAAGCCCTGCACCTCGCGGAAGGAGGCGGGCGAAATGGCATGATGCAATGTCATCAGCCGATCGACGGCGTGACTTTGACGATTGGTCAACACCGCGCCTGTTTTCGGCCTGATGTCGATGACGCCGTAGGCGCGCAGATATTGCAAAGCCTCGCGCACCGTATTGCGGCTCGCCCCCAGCATAAGGCCAAGCTCGCGCTCCGTGGGCAATGCATCGCCGAAAGCGAGATTCCTGTCCGAAATCATCCGCTGGATATTGGCTATCAGCCGCTCAACGGCCGAACCACGCGGCGCATCCAGGGAAGGCGCTTTATCAATGATGTGCATGGCCCCTCCCATCCGATGTTCAATTGTTGGATGTTACGAAGAAAATGTCAATTGAAGAGGCCATATTTGCTCGACCCTGGCAAAAATGCTTAATACTGGTCCAACAAATAAGTAAGAACGTCGTCAAAACACGGTTGGGTCTGTGCCTGCCGACGTTCACCGCGCGGACGGCCGGCAAATTGCATGACCATTCCTGCGCTCAAAAGGCCGCGGGGGAGAGCGAAGGCGTTGGGGATCGCTTCGCAGGCGCTGTAACCGGTCCAGTTCGACCGAGCTGTGATCGGCCGCGGTTCCGCCATTCGCCTGATCGTGGTTGCCGGGCAGCAGCGCGTAAGGCACCTTGCCGTCAAGCTTGCGCAGCGCCGGTTCGGCGACATCCCATTCAGCGGGACGATTGTTCTGGGTGATATCGCCCACATGGCTCATGAAGACGATTTTGTGGCTATCGCGATTGTCGACCAACCATTGCGTCATCTCGCCGAACAGATGCTTGATACCGTCATTGGACGTATAGTCCTGCGTATCGGGGAACACGGCGATGGTATAGGCGTTCGGGCCGGCGACGCGCACGCGAAAATCGTCCGCGATGCTCTTGCCGGCGCTGTCGGTGGCCGATGTCGCCATTACCGCCCGAGCACCGGACGATCCGCGCCTCTACGGCGTCAAATTCCTCAGCATGCGGCTCGGACTGTGCGTGCCCGTCTCTCACCCGCTGGCTGAGCGGGAGAGCGTTTTCATGGCCGAGCTCGAAGGCCTGTCCTTCGTCATGCGCGAGCGGGGGTCGCGCACCCGTGAAATCTTCGAAAAGAACCTTGCCGATCACGGCATCTCCATCCAGCCCGTCATCGAGATTTCCTCTCGCGAAGGCGTACGGGAAGCCATCGCCAACGGGGTGGGATGCGGCGTGGTGGCCGATCTGGAATTCGGCCACGATGCACGCCTTTCCTTCGTGCCGCTCAGCGACGCCAACGAACTCATCGACGAATATGCGATCTGCCTTGCCGAAAGGCGGCATCTGCCGCTGGTGCGCCGGTTCATCGAAGAAGCCGGCCGGGTCTGAAGCCGGTCACGGCTCCTCAACCGATCGCCTCGATATTCAAAAAACGTTCCGGTGCACATCCGTCATCGCCCGACGCAGGTCGTCGACGGCGGACGCCGTTGGCCCCGGCTGGTCGTTGAGCGCCGGCGGCATTTTCCAGCCGGGGTCTATGCCTTCCATATTGGGCAATTCATGGGCGATGCCTTTATGGCAATCGATGCAGGTGGCCTTACCCGTCAGCAGATATTTGGAATGAATATCGGCGGCGCGCTGCGTCTGTTTGGTAAAATCCATGGCGGCGGAGGAATGGCAATTGCGGCATTCCAGGCTGTCATTGGCTTTGAGGCGCGACCATTCGTGCTGGGCAAGCTCCAGCCGCTTGTCGAGGAACTTCTTGCGCGTATCGATGGTGCCGAAAATCTTGCCCCAGACCTCCTTCGAGGCCTGCATCTTGCGGGCGATCTTGTCCGTCCACTCATGCGGCACATGGCAATCCGGGCAGGAGGCGCGCACGCCGGAGCGATTGGAGAAATGCACCGTCCGCGTCAGTTCCTCATAAACATTCGCGCGCATCTCGTGGCAGGAAATGCAGAAGGCCTCCTTGTTGGTCATTTCGAGCGCGGTATTGAAGGCGCCCCAGAACATGACACCGCCGACGAAACCGCCAAGGGTGAGGAAGGCGAGGCTGAGCGTGCCGGCCGGCGTCGTCAGAACCGCCCAGAGCCAAACGAGAAGTTTTTTCACACGGGCGATCATCATTCGCTACCCGCCGGTTTGACGCCCATCTCGCTCATGTCCTGAAAGGTGTTGGGCACGAGCGGCCGTGTGTCAGCCTGCGGCACATGGCAGGCCGTGCAGAAATAACGGCGCGGTGAAACATCCGCCAGCATCTGGCCTTCGCGCGTCATGTAATGGGTGACGCTGATCATCGGCGCGCCGGAGTCCTGGGTGAATTCGCGCTTGTGACAGGAGAGACAGCGGTTGGCATTAACCGAAAGCTGGTAACCGTCGATCGAATGCGGGATGACCGGCGGCTGCTCCGGGTAAGCGCGCATGCGCCTGAAATCGTCGATCACCCATTTCGGCAGGGGTTTGGCGGGTTCGGTCTGCATGGCGTCGCCGCGCGGGCCGGACAATTCCGGCACCATCTGCGCAACGGCCCCCGTCGCCAGCGCCACGACCAGAAGCGTGGCGGCGATCCATCCGTGTTTCCTGATCATGCGACTGGCTCTATCTTGACTGCGCATTTCTTGAAATCCGTCTGCTTGGAGATGGGATCGGTTGCGTCGAGAGTCACCTTGTTGATGAGCTGGCTGGCATCGAACCAGGGAACGAAGATGACGCCGGGCGGCATGCGGTTGCGGCCGCGTGTTTCCACGCGGGAGCGTATTTCGCCACGGCGCGAAACGATGCGGATTTCCGCGCCCTGGTTGAGCCCGCGCTTGCGCGCATCGTCGGCATTCATGAAACAGCGGGCGCCGGGGAAAGCCTTGTAGAGTTCCGGCACACGCATGGTCATGGAACCGGAATGCCAGTGCTCCAGCACGCGGCCCGTCACCAGCCAGGTATCGAATTCCGCATCCGGGGATTCCGCCGGCGGTTCGTAGGGCACGGCGATGATGACCGCCTTGCCGTCCTTGTTGCCGTAGAACTTCACGCCCTCGCCCGGCTTGACATAGGGGTCGTAACCCTCGCGGTAACGCCACAGCGTTTCCTTGCCGTCCACCACCGGCCAGCGCATGCCGCGCACCTCGTGATAGGCATCGTAGGGCGCCAGATCATGGCCGTGGCCGCGCCCGAAGGCCGCATATTCCTCGAAGAGACCCTTCTGCAGATAGAAGCCGAAGTGTTTTGCTTCCTGGTTCTCGTATTCGCCATTGATCTCGCTTAACGGGAACTTGCCGACATCGCTGTCTTTGTAGAGCACCTCGTACAGCGTCTTGCCGCGATAGGCGGGATTGGCGTCCAGTATCTCCGCCGGCCACACCTCATCCGTGGTAAAGCGCTTGGAGAATTCCACCAGCTGCCAGAGATCGGAACGCGCCTCGCCCGAGGCTTCGACAAGCTGGTGCCAGACATGGGTGCGCCGCTCGGCATTGCCATAGGCCCCCTCCTTCTCCACCCACATGGCGGCGGGCAGGATGAGGTCGGCGCTCATGGCCGTGATGGTCGGATAGGCATCCGAAACAACGATGAAGTTTTCCGGGTTTCGATAGCCCTGATAGGTCTCGTTCTTGGTGTTGGGACCGGCTTGGACGTTATTATTGACCTGCACCCAGTAAAAATTCAGCTTGCCGTCATGCAGCATGCGGTCCTGCTGCACGGCGTGGTAACCCGGCTTTTCCGGGATGATGCCGTGCGGGATGCGCCAGATTTCCTCGGCATGTTTGCGGTGTTCCGGATTGGTCACCGTCATGTCGGCCGGCAGGCGATGGGCGAAGGTGCCCACCTCGCGCGCCGTGCCGCAAGCCGAGGGCTGGCCGGTGAGCGAGAACGGGCTGTTGCCCGGCTCGGAAATCTTGCCGGTCAGAAGGTGGATATTATAGACCATCTGGTTGGCCCAGACGCCGCGCACATGCTGGTTGAAACCCATGGTCCACAGCGACATGACCTTGCGGTTCGGGTCCGCATAAAGCTCGGCCAGCTCCTCCAGAAAACCGGCTTCCACGCCGGTCATGGCAGCGGTCTTTTCCAGCGTGTATTCGGAGACGAATTCCTTGAAGGTCTCGAAATCGATCGCTTCCGTCTTGGTCGGATCGGCGGAATTGGCGGCATTCACCTCCACCGGATTGTCGGGCCGCAGGCCATAACCAATATCGGTGACGCCGCGCACGAATTTCGTGTGGTTCTTCACGAAGTCTTCGTTGACGCGGCCGGTCTTGATGATGTGGTTAGCGATGTAATTGAGGATGACGAGGTCCGTACCCGGTTTGAAGATGATCGGAACATCGGCCAGGTCCATGCTGCGATGGGTGAAGGTCGAAAGCACTGCCACCTTCACGTGGTCAAATCCCAGACGCCGGTCGGCAATGCGGGTCCACAGGATGGGATGCATCTCCGCCATGTTCGAGCCCCAGAGCACGAAGGCATCGGCATGTTCGAAATCGTCGTAACAGCCCATCGGCTCGTCCATGCCGAAGGTGCGCATGAAGGCGTAAGCGGCCGAAGCCATGCAGTGACGGGCATTGGGATCAAGATTGTTGGAGCGAAAGCCGGCGCGCATCAGCTTGGTTGCCGCATAACCTTCGAAGATCGTCCACTGGCCGGAGCCGAACATGCCGACGGCTGTCGGCCCCTTCTCCTTCAACACCCGCTTGCACTGCTGCGCCATCACGTCGAAGGCCTCGTCCCAGCTCACCGGCTCGAACTCGCCATCCTTGGCGTAGACGCCGTTTCTCTTGCGCAGAAGCGGGGTCTGCAGGCGGTCCTTGCCGTACATGATCTTGGACAGGAAATAGCCCTTGATGCAGTTGAGGCCGCGGTTGACCTCCGCCTGCATGTCGCCATGTGTGGCGACGACCTTGCCTTCCTTGACGCCGACCATGACGCCGCAGCCTGTGCCGCAGAAACGACAGGGCGCCTTGGACCATTTGATCTGTAATGCGGAAACACCGCCCGGCACCGGCTGGGCGGCGGCCGGCAGTGCAATGCCCGCCGTTGCCGCCGCAATGCCGGCGGCATGGGCCTTCAATAGATCACGCCGCGTCAGTTCGCTGCTCATCGCCGCTTGTCTCCTCTGTGTCGACGTGTTCGAAAACCATGTTGGCGGCAATCACACCGTCGAGTGTCGAAATATAAGTGAGCGTATCGCCCAGCATGCCGGTGCTCGTGCCGTCTATGACGATGACAATCTTGCCGTTGCCCTCGCCATGAACCTCGACATTGTCGAGCGTTGAAAGCGTTCCGAACACGGCGTCCCGCATCTGCGGCATCACCGCCACGACAGCGCTTGAGACATGATACCGGCCTGTATTTTCAGGCATATTGCATCTCCGTGGCTCTATCTTTGATCTCGATCACACTGGCGGGACAGACGGACACGCAGGCCCCGCAACCGGTGCAGGCATCTTCCAGCAGTTCCGGAACGAAGGGGCCGCCGCGGCGGGGCCGAAACCGGATGGCCTCGGTCGGACAGGCATCGCGGCAGGCCTGACAATCGATATTGCCGAAGGCGAGACACCCCTCACCGATCGCCATGACATGACCGAAGCGCTGTGCCGTGGGGGCAGCAAAGACCGGTTCGGGACAGGCCTCCGCGCATTTGCCGCAAAAGGTGCATTCCCCGGCGGAGAAATCCACGCAAGGCAAACCGTCCGCCATGGCGATGATGCCGGTAGGACAGGCCTCGACGCATTTTGCGCAACCGCTGCACGCGGCGAGGTCGCTCAACGCGACCCCGGGGGGACAGATGCGTGGTCTATTTTTTTGCCCGCCGCGCAGGAAATCGCGCCGGCTGAGAGAGACTTCCATCATCATCTCGCCCTCAATGGCCAGGCGGCCCCGGCGGGCCGTAAATGATCTGGAACATCCAGACGATAAAGCCATAGGCTCCGACAAATCCGACCGCCAGAATGGGCCAGATTCCGAATGCCAGAACGGCGAAGGTGACAAGTTCCCTCGTCCGACCTGGCTTTTCATCTGCGTGTTGAGGCGCGACTATTTTAGGCATATTCGCGTTTCCCTATTCGGTTGGAGTTATAATCGACCAAAAAAAAGATATGTTCAACTACTTGATTTTATTGATTATTTATCAAAACTAACATTCATCAATATCCCTCCCCTAAGTCACTGATTTCACTTTGTGCTTTTGCCAAAAAAATAAACAAACCGGTCGGGACAGTGATGTCGCCGCCGCGGGGCAAGGTGTCTCTCATCCGCATGCCCCCGCCTCATCGATGCCAGGCGCGCGCATGAAGGGCAGAAAGCCCTGCAACCAGACCCCGAAACTCGCCGCCCACAAAATGGCGCTGAGGCCATGGTGATAGGGTGACAATGTTGCGGCAAAATCGAATTCCGGCAGGATGCGGACCAGCCCCGCCATCACCATCAGAAGGGCGGCCACATGCGCCTGCCATGGCAGATGCGTCAGGTTGCGGCCCGTATGCCGCAGCCCGGCAATGATGAAGACGGCCATGATCGCGCATCCCAGCGCCCCGACCGACAGCAGATGCAGCCCTGCGGCGGGCGTGACGGAAAAACCGAGCCTTGTTGCGCCGAGCGCCAGAAAACCCGCGCCCGCAAAGGCGTTGCCGAGACCGAGCAACAGCACCTCGGTCTTGAAGGCGGCACGCCCGATGAACCATTCGGCCAGCCGGTCGAAAAAGGCGGCCCCGGCCGCAAGCGAAAGCCAGGCGCAGACATCGCTTAGCGGAAAGAAAAGCTTCGCCGCCATGTAAAGCGTCACCATGGCGCCCGCCATATGCTGGCGGCCGGGATGCGGCCGGTAAGGCGTGGTCTCGCCACCCGGATGGAGCGCCAGATTGATGACGACCACATTGATACGCGCGGCGGAGAGTGAAAACAGCACGGTGAAGATGCACAGCGCCGCTTCCAGAAAGCGGGATGCAAATTCAGGATCGCCGCTCCACCAGGCATAACGCACACCCGCTTCAGCCGCCGTAAACAGAAGAAGCCAGATAAGGAATGCCAGGTGTTTCATCGTGCGCCGCGCCAGCATCGCCCTGCCGATGAGAACAGAGAGCGCAAGCAGAAAGACGAGATCGAAAAAACCCGCAAACAGGCTCCATGCCTCCATCCCGAGAAAGCCGATAAGGCGGCCCGGCAGCCAGAGACCGGCGAGATGAAGCAGCGTTCGTCCCTGCGCCGGCTTCGCATCCGTCCATTCCGGCACCGCCGAGCCGAGGAAACCGGCAAGTGCCATGCCATAGGTGCCGAAGATCATTTCATGGGCGTGCCATTGCGATGCAGGCACCGCATCGGCAAAAGGCAGGGCATAACCACCGATGACGACCCACAGGAAGGGCCAGCCCGCGCCGTGCAGGGCGGCCAGCGGGAAAAACAGCCGCAGTGCTTCGGAAAGGATGGGGGGCTGCCTCATCGCACCCGCTCCTTTGCCGAAAACAGTTCGGCGAAGGCCGGGCTCTCGGACAGGCGTTCCGCTTCGTCGAAAACCGCCCGCGCCATGCGCCGGCCCGGCGAACCGGCGGGCTTATGCGCGGCAATGACGCGACCATCGACGCCGGAGAGCACGATCAGCCGGTCGGCAACCAGCAACGCCTCATGAAGATCATGGGTGACGAGAAGGGTGGAAAAACCGCGCCGGCAGGCGGCGCCCACCAGAAGCTCCTGCAAATGACGGCGCAGGCCGACATCGACGGCGCTGAAGGGCTCGTCCAGAAACAGCATGTCCGGCTCCACGGCGAGCGCCCGCGCAACGCCGGCGCGCTGGCGCATGCCGCCGGAGAGTTCCACCGGATATTTGCCGAAATCCCCCGCCTCCAAACCGACTTCCAGCGCGAAAAGGCCCGCCCTTTCGCGCCGCTCCCGTTTCGGCATGCCGGCCGCCGCAAGGCCATAGGCGATATTGTCGATAAGTGTCATCCACGGCAAAAGCCTTGGCTCCTGAAACACCAGCCCCTGCCGGCGATAATGGCGGTGCACGCGGCCGCGAACAGGATCGATGATACCAGCCGCGATCTGCAAAATCGTCGTCTTGCCGCTGCCGGAGGGGCCAAGCAGCGCCACGGTTTCCCCGGGCGCGATGCCGAGATCGAAATTCTCGAACAGGCTGCGACCGAGAAAGGCGTGGCCGACATGTTCGAAGCGCAGGATGGAACGGTCGCTCATCGTTTGACACCCCATGGCAGCCCGGCGGCGCGCCAGCGTTCCAGCGCCTCGCGCAGCAGATGCAGCAGGCCGTAATCGGTCAGCAGCGCCAGCGTGACGGTGATGGCGAGCCAGGCGCTGACCTGTGCGATGTCGAACAGCGCGCGTGCGGTGGCCAGTTCGCCGCCAATGCCGCCGGAATTCGAAAGGAGTTCGGCCATGACGGTTACTTTCCACGCGCTTCCGGCCGTCGTCGTCCAGGCCGGGAAGAGGTAGGAGAGCACATGCGGCATGGTGACGGTGCGCAGCCGGTAAAACCACGGAGCGCCGAAGGCCTGCGCCATCACCTCCAGCTGACGGTCCCGCTTGGCGACACCTTCCAGCGCACCGGCAAAGGACACGGGAGCCGAGGCGATGATGACGGTCATGACGGCCGTGCCCCCCGACGAGCCGAACCAGATAAGCGCCAGCACGATCCAGCCGATGGGCGGCACGCCGAGCAGAACGGTGACGACAGGCTTCATCAACCGCATGGCCGCGAAGGAATAGCCCGCCAGCACGCCCGCCACCGTGCCGATGCCGGCGGCGATGGCAAAGCCGGTCAGGGCCCTGACGGCGCTCTGCGACAGGATGGCGAAGAAATCCGGCCGCGCCGCCAGAAGCCCCATTGCCGCGAAGGTCTCCCCCGGTGAAGGCAGGATGAAGGAGCCATAAATCTCATGCCCGGCCTGCCAGGCGGCGAGAAAACAGAAAATGCCTGAAAGCCCGGCCCAGCCCGCCCAGAGATAGCGGCCCATCCAGCCAAGACTTTCGAGAATGCGGTTCATGCCTGCTACACCAGATAAAACCCGTCATCCGGCCGCCGGCCGCCGATGATTGCCGGGTCGGCCTTGGCAAGCTCATCGTAGAACGCCTCGAGATCGGCGCGCGCAGCGCTTGCCTTCAGGGCGCATAGATGACTTGTCGGAAAGGAGGCGGCGATGATTTCCGGCGGGAAACCCAAGGCATCGGCGGCCGCATCGGCCGCCGTCTTCGGATCGGCTACGGCGCTGGCGAGCGCCGTCTCCATGGCGCCCTGCAAAGCCTCGATGCCGGCCCTGCCGAGTTTTTGCTGGACTGGCGATGTCAAGGCGAGGCCAGCCTGCGGAATTTCAGCCTTGCCGGCCACCTTCGCCCATTCCCGCTGAATATCGATGGTGCGATGGACGGTCATGAAAAAAGACTTCGCCTTGATGAGCACGGCGGTCGCGGCCGGCTCGCTCAGCAGGGCGGCATCCACCCGTCCCGTCAGCAGCAATTGCACGGCTTCCGGCGGCGAAGCGGCATATTCCAGCTTGATGTCGCCGGGCTTCAGGCCGTTTTCGGCAACAAGGCGGCGCAGCACGAAATCGGGCATGTCGTTCTTGAACGGCAAAGCGAGGGTCTTGCCGGAAAGGCTCTGCAGGGAGTTCAGCGTCCCGTCTTTCGAAACGATATAGAGCAGGCCCGTGGTCAGCACGTTCAACAGCCCGAGGCCGAGGCCGCGATTGTGGAGATTGGCGACGCCGTAGCTCGGCATCACCATCGCTCCCATGGAGCCGGAGGCGACGGCGGCACGCATTTCATCCGGGGTTTTCCAGGCTTTGAAGACGGCTCCGGGTGCGACATCCTTCAGGAACCCGCCCTTTACCGCATGGGCCAGCACGGCCGACGGCGCGGCCGGAGGGCCATAAAAGGTGAGCGGCGCTTCCGCCTTCGCAACATGCGGTGCGGCAAGTGTCGCGACCGCGAGCCCGGAAAAGGCTGAAAGAGCCTGACGACGGGTGAGATGGGCCATGGTCCTGATCCTTTCGCGCCGGAAGCGCCATAATGCGCGTGACACCCGCTCAGACCTGTCTTCCGGTCCCGGCGCGTCACCACCCGGAAATGACATTTTGCAAGCGCCCGCTCTTTGCGCAGGATCAAACAGGGCCGAAAACAGGGATTTATTCATCCTTCTTGAGTGAGAGCGCGTCCCGCAGGATTCGCGAACCCTCCTGGGCGGCGGCAGCGATATCGAGAAACATCAGGCTTGCGGTTTCGACCACACCTTCATCCACCGTGTCGTCTTCGGCGAAATCGCAGAGCATCTCGGTCAAAAGCGCGATCTTGCGCCGCTCCTCGCGGGCGGCGGCCAGAAGCTTGACGATATTGCGCTGGCGCTCGAAATCCTCCAGCTCGCGCAGCGCCTCGTGCACCCTGTCGCGGCAGCTGCAATCAAGCGCGCTCTGCAAGACAATATCGCGCACCAGATGGATTGCCGCCGCGATATCCGCTCCGCCCGGTGCGGCTGCGGGCAGCTTTTGCTCGCTTTGCCCGTTCGTCGTCATGCATTCACCCCATGCGCCGTGTTGCGGGCACGTGCGATCCAGGCCGCCCCTTCCTGCCCGTGGTGAAAACCGTTGGAAAAGGGCACGTCCGGATAGATGTGCCCGAGATGGGCAAGACCGTCCTCCGCCTCCCGCCTGCCGGCCAGAACATCGTCATGGATTTGCGCCACGGCGACCATGTCGCAGTCCTGCGGCGACAGCCGGAAGCGGGAAATGCCGGCGGCGGCCAGATCCTGCAATTCGCCAAGCAGCGACTGGCAGGTATGCGACACCGTCTGTACGCCGTTCAGCGCCAGAAACGACTGCCGGTCGAGCGTGCGTACCGGCAATCCATCCGGATCGTCGCCGCAGACGAACTGGCAATTATCCTTGATATTGCCCTTGGCGCGGGCATGGGCGCAGCGCGCCGAAATGGCGAGCGGCAGGCGGCCGAAGGCAAGGATTTCGAAGTCCACATCAGGCGTCTCCACCACGATGCGCTCCACCGAGGTCATCGGCAGTTCCGGCGGCAGGCAGATGGCACTCGCCCCACGAGAAGAAAGCAGCCGCGCGGTCGCGGCATTATAAACGTTCACCATTGGCCCGACGACATGCGGCGTGCCGTGCAGCATGCCGAGCGCGGAAAGATCGTTCGCCTCGACCGGATAGGGGCTGTCGGCGATCAGGCCGCGCAGGTGGCGGCTTTCCCGCTCCAGCGTCACCAGTGAAAGCGTCGAGAGGATCACCTGCTTTCCGGCACTCTCCAGCCGCTCGATCACGTCGGCGAGATGCGGCTCGGCGAAATGAAACCGTTTGGAACAGACGGTTTCACCGAGATAGACATGGCTGACGGGCGCTTCATCCGCGATACGGAAATAGAAATCGCGCCATTTCTCGCCCTGCCAGAGATAAAGAACCGGGCCGAGCGCCAATGTGACTTTTGCGGGCTTTGCCATCGCCATCATCTCCAGCGTTTCTCATAAGCACCGACAGTTGTGCGCTGGCCTTCACTTAACAGCCGCAGGCGTGAGAGCAGCCGTCCCCGCTCTTCGGCACTGGCGGCCAGCGCCCGGTGCAGGGTGGAAACCACTTCCGCCACATAGGCCTTGCCGCGCTGGCGGCCCTCGATCTTCAGCGCGCTGACCCCCGCTTCGCGCAGCGCATCGATCTGGTTCATCACATCAAGCGACACCGGGTCCTCGAAGGCATAGGACTTGTCATCGGCAATCTCGAAACGGCCCTTGCACAGCGTCGGATAACCCGCCGCTTCGCCTTCCGGAAAGCGGTTGATGGTGTAATCGCCGAGTTCCGACACTAGCTCCTGCCCGTCCTGCCGATAACGCACATGGCTTGCTGGCGAGCAGACGCCGTTCATGTTGGGGGATTTTCCGGTGGCGTAAGACGAGAGCGAGCAACGCCCCTCCGCCATGACGCAGAGGCCGCCAAACACGAAGATTTCGATTTCGCAGCGGATCTGCCGCGCCAGCCGGGCGATGTCGGAAATCGTCAGCGTGCGCGGCAGCACCACGCGTTTCGCGCCGAAGGCATCGACGAGAAAGTTCACAGCGTCCGCATTGGAGGCGGAGGCCTGCACGGAGACATGGATGCGCTGCTGCGGGTGGTGTTCCGCCACATGCGCCATCAGACCGAAATCGGCAAGGATCAGCGCATCCGCCCCCGCCTTCACGGCATCGGCCGCACCGCGATACCAGATATCCTCATTGCCCGCGCGCATGAAGGTGTTGAGCGCGACGAAAGTCTGGACGCCGCGCTTCTTCGCATAGGCGATGGCTTCGGCAAGCTCTTCGCGGGAAAAATTGAGGCCGGGAAAATTGCGGGCATTGGTTTCATCGCGAAAGCCGCAATAGACCGCGTCCGCCCCGGCATCCACGGCCTCGCGGAAGGCGGCGGGCGTTCCCGCAGGACAGATCAGCTCCATGCCTCACCTCCCCGTGTATCCGAAAGAACATGGCCGCGCAGGCGGTTTGCAAGGCCCGTTACCACCAGCGCGAAAGGCCCGGCAGAGGCACCGAGATCGCGCGGCAGATCAATGCCGCTGTCATCAAGCGCATTGCGCAGTGCCAGCATCGCCTCCATGTCGCCGGTCACGCTGAGATCCCGCGAGAAGAACAGCGCATCGGCATCCTGCCGCCCCTCCATCAGCGCCAGCAGCATGAAAAGCGGCCCTTCCACCGCCGCATCCACCTTGGGCAAGCGGCCCTTTCGGCTGACGGTGATGGCCGGACGCGCCGGCTCGACCATGAAGGCGAAGGGCAGATCGACCGGCAGGAAGGCATAACGTTTGCCGCTATGCTCACCGAGCCGGCCGAACAGATCAGGATGCCGTTTCATGATCTGCGCCAGCATCGCCGCCGTCGCTCGCTGCACCATGGCAAGAGGCATAAAATTCATGGGGGTAGCGATGGCGGCGGGAAACGGTCTCATAGATGGTCCTGTCAGGTCAGTTGCGGGCAGGAACCTAACCGCAGCGCGCCGACACCGGTTTGAGCGAACGCAAAGACAGAGAGATTTTCGGGCGCGGCTTCACAAAAGCCGCTATAAATCATTCACTTGCGAAGCGAAGGAGGCCGCCCATGTCCGATATAAGGATCAAACGGATTTATGATGCCGCCAGCGATGATGACGGCGCACGCATTCTGGTGGACCGGCTGTGGCCACGCGGCATGCGCAAGGAAACCGCACAGCTTTCGCTGTGGATGAAGGACATTGCGCCCAGCAACGAATTGCGCAAGAGTTTCTCGCATATGCCGTCGCGTTTTGCGGAATTCACCCGGCACTATCATGAGGAGCTGGCCGCCAATCCCGATGCCGTGGCGCGCATGAAGGAGCTGATGGCGAAGGGCCGCGTCACGCTGCTTTATGCCGCCCATGATACCGAACACAACCACGCCCTCGTTCTTGCCGACTATCTTCGTTCGCACTGAAGCCGCATTTGCGGCAGCGCAAGGACATGCCGCACCGCCACCGGCAAACAGGCGGCATGAGAGACGAGAAAACAGAAATTAAACCCGCCCACGCAGCCGATCTGCGCGGTTTCGTCCGGTTGCTGGAAGAACGCGGGCAGCTGCGGCGAATCCGCCAGCCGGTCTCGCTGGTGCACGAAATCACCGAAATCCACCGCCGGGTGCTCGCCGATGGCGGGCCAGCGCTGCTGTTCGAGCAACCCGTCGACCATGAGGGCAAGGTGCGGGACATGCCGCTGCTTGCCAATCTCTTCGGCACGCGGCAACGCATCGAATGGGGGCTGGGGCTGGAAACGGGCGGCCTGCCAGCACTTGGACAAAAGCTTGCCGAATTGCGCGAACCACGGCCGCCGAAATCCATGGCCGAGGCATGGGGTAAGCTGCCTTTGCTGAAAGCCGCACTGTCCATGCGGCCACGCAACGTCTCCCGCGCGCCGGTGCAGGAAAAGGTACTGACAGGCGATGTAGTTGATCTTGCCCGCCTGCCGGTGCAATGGTGCTGGCCGGGCGAACCGGCCCCGCTTATCACCTGGCCGCTGGTCATCACCCGTTCGCCTGATGACCCCGACGATATCAATGTTGGCATCTATCGCATGCAGGTGCTGGGGCCGGACAGCGTGATCATGCGCTGGCTGGCGCATCGCGGCGGCGCGCAGCACCACCGGCTGTGGCAGGCACGCGGGCTGGATATGCCCGTTACCGTCGCCATCGGCACTGATCCCGCCACCATTCTTTCCGCCGTCATGCCGCTTCCTGAACATATCAGCGAGCTTGGTTTTTCCGGCCTGCTGCGCGGCTCGAAAAGCCGCATCGCGAAGGCATTGACGGTGCCGATGCCGGTGCCTGCCAATGCCGAGATCGTGCTGGAAGGTACTGTTTCGGCCACGGAAACGGCAATGGAAGGCCCCTATGGCGACCACACCGGCTATTATAATTCCGTCGAAGCCTTTCCGATCATGACGCTGTCGGCCATCACCACGCGCCGCGACCCCATCTATCTTTCCACCTATACCGGTCGGCCGCCGGATGAGCCCTCGGTTCTCGGCGAAGCCATGCTCGAGATTTTCCTGCCGCTCGTGAAGAGGCAGTTTGCGGAAATCGTCGATCTGTGGATGCCGCCGGAAGCCTGTTCCTACCGCGTCATGGTCGCCTCCATCGACAAGCGTTATCCCGGCCAGGCAAAGCGGGTGATGATGGGCCTGTGGTCGATGCTGCCGCAGTTCAGCTATGTGAAGCTCATCATTCTGGTCGATCCCGACATCAATGTGCGCAGCTGGGCGGATGTGATCTGGGCGCTTTCCACCCGTTTCGACGCCTCGCGCGATACAACGATCATCGACGATACGCCGATCGATTATCTCGACTTCGCCTCGCCGAAAACCGGCCTCGGCGGCAAGATGGGGCTGGACGCCACCCGCAAGCTTTCGCCGGAGACGGAGCGCGAATGGGGCCGTGTGCTCTCCATGACACCTGACGTCATCGCAAAGGTGGATCTGATGTGGCGTGATCTCGGACTTGGAGAACGACCATGAACCTGTGCCGCGTCGTGGTCGGCGTCACCGGTGCATCGGGTGCCGGCATTGCGCTGCGCATCATCGAGCGCCTCTCCGATATGAAGAACGTCGAAATCCATCTCGTCCTGTCGCAATCCGCCAGACGCACCGTGCTGCAGGAGGACGGTGCGCAAGCAATGGGGCGGATGTTGTCGCTCGCCGGCGTCAATCACGCCGTTGATGATATCGGTGCGGCGATCGCCAGCGGCTCCTTCCCGACGGCGGGCATGATTATCGCCCCCTGCTCCATGCGCACACTTGCCGCCATTGCAACCGGGTTTTCGGACAATCTCGTCACCCGCGCTGCCGATGTGCATTTGAAGGAACGCCGGAAGCTGGTGCTGATGACCCGCGAGACGCCGCTGCATCTCATCCATCTGCGCAACATGTGCACTGTCACGGAGGCAGGCGCCATCGTCATGCCGCCGGTGCCGGCCTTTTATAACAGGCCGCAAAGCGTCCTCGATATTGTCGACCAGCTCGCCGCCCGCGCCATCGATCAACTCGGTATCGGCTCCGCACCGCAGGCGCCGATATGGCAGCCGCACGTAGTGAAGACGTCGTGAGCGATCAGAAATAGGCCATGGGGTCCGCGCCAAAGAGCGCGGCATGGCCGCCGGCCAGCAGCCACCAGACCGTCAACCCTGTCAGCGCCGCGGCTAGCAGCATCGGCCCGTCCACGGCGAGGCGCGTTTTGCCGGAAAGGATTGCTGCGAAAGGGATCGTTGCGTTTTTAGCGGCCGCCGCGCTCCACGCATTACCCAGTCTTTTCCGCGCGCGTTTTTCAGTCTTCGCCATTCCGCCAAGCGAAAACAGCGCAAAACCGCCGAACAGGATGACGGAACGCAGGTCGCCATTCGGCACGACATGGCCGAGCGACCAAAACAGGAAACCGACAAGCACCGGATGCCGCGTGATGCGCACGATCGCCCCCGGTTTATCTCCCTGCCGCACGGAAATGGAAAGCGGATTGACGCTGAGAAGGCCAGCGAGCACGAAAAACAGACCAATCGGCGCTGCCAGAAAGGTGACATGCGCCTGCCAGGGCGCGACATCCCAAAGCGGAATATAATCCACCGACAGCGCGGCATAAAACACCCAGCCCAGCGCCAGAAGCGAGACCACGGAATAAGCCCCGAAATAGGCGGGCCGGCCGATCGCCGCAATCAACCGGCCGCGCACGGCAGGCACGGCGGGAATGGAATGCAGCGCCACAAAAAGCGAAAGAGCGGCGACAAGTTCAAGCATGCGACTGTCTTCTCACTGGTTCAGGAACAGCACCGAAGCAATGGCCACGGAGGCCAGCACGGCGGAAACCGCGCCCATGCGCTGCAACACTCCCATACGGTACAACAGCACCGCAAAGCCAATGATAATAGGAGTTGCGACAATCAGCCCGACCTGCGCGTCGTTCATGGGAAGCTCCATTTTCCAGAGTTGCGCTTTGTCATGACAATAGGGCTTTGCGCGCTCCCTTCTTTGACCGACCGCAAAGAAGCGGGGTTTGAGGACGCATAAGCGTGGCTTGCTGTTTTACAATTACGGGCGAGGCCATGGCGATCAATACGGAAGAGGAAAGCGGAAACCTGCTTTTATGGATTCTGGTCTGGAGCGAACTTGCCGCCTTCGGCGCGCTGACCGGCGCCTTCATCATCGCCTTCGCCCTCAACCCTGATGCGTTCGCCGCCGCGCGCCAGCATCTGCAGCCGCAGCTTGCCGGCTTCAACACCCTGATTTTGCTGGCAAGCGGCTGGCAGGCGGCCGTCGCGGCCAGCCGCCACACGGCGCTGGCGGGCAAAAGACGGGCGCTGGTCCTTGCCGGCCTGCTGGGTTTCGCTTTCGTCGGAGTGAAGCTCCATGAATATTCCACCGAAATCGCCTTCGCGTCTGACCCAGCCTACGGCGCGTTCTTCGAGCTCTATTTCCTGCTCACCGGCTTCCACCTGCTGCATGTGGTCTTCGTGGCCATGCTGCTGTTTCTCGTCGCAGTCTTCCCGAAAAACGAGAATGTCACGCTGGTGACGACGCTGTGGCATGTCATCGATCTGGTCTGGATCGTCATTTTTCCCATCGTCTATCTGGTTTGACAGTCATGATCCACCGCACCTCCCGCCAGCTCGCAAGAAGTTTTGCAGTGCTCGCCATTCTTGTTCTCGCCGGTACGGCTGTCGTCACCTCGTGGAAGGCAGCGCTTCTGCCGCCCGTTGCCGCCGCCTGCCTGATGCTGCTTTTCGCGCTCATGAAATCCAGACGCGTCATCGACGACTTTCTGGGTTTTGGCGAAGAGCGGGGCCTGCTGCGCACGGCACTTCTGGCATGGCCCGCAATCTTTGCCGCCGCAGCCCTTTTGCGGGCGTTCCTGCAGGGCATTTTGTCGCTCTGAAAAGGCGGACCACACCACCTCTCCACTTGTTTGCCAAATGGCAAAGAACGCCGGCGACCAGCGGCTAGAAAGGCTTCAGACCCCCAGCCTGCTGGCAAATCCCGGCAAGAGGGTTCGATCAAGCCAGTCCGCATAAGCGGTCTTCCGGATGGAAAGGACCATTGGCATGGCAGAACGCCTGACCAAAACAGGAGCGCGAAACGTCTTTTACGGCGGCTCCATCTTCTTCTTCGCCATATTCGTCGGGCTGACCGCCCATAGCCATTATTACATGCGCACCACCTCGACGGATGAAAGCACGCTGACGGAAAGCGTCGCGCGCGGCAAACACGTGTGGGAGAAAAATTCCTGCATCAACTGTCACACGCTGCTCGGCGAAGGCGCCTATTTCGCGCCCGAACTCGGCAATGTCTGGAAGCGCTATGGCGGCGTGGAAGACAAGGAGACGGCGCGCGATTCCATCAAGGCCTGGATGGCCGCCCAGCCCACCGGCATCGAGGGCCGGCGCCAGATGCCGCAGTTCAATCTCACCGAACAGGAACTCGATGATCTCGTCGACTTCCTCGAATGGACGAGCCGGATCAAGACGCAGAACTGGCCGCCGAACGATGCGGGTTGAGGTTGACGGCAAGGAGATGACGAGATGAAATACCAGACGCAAAAAGTCGCCATGCTGTATTTTTACGGCGCAATCGGGCTGTTCGTGGCGCAGATCCTGTTCGGCGTCATCGCCGCGACGATCTACGTGCTGCCCAACACGCTTTCCGAGCTTCTGCCCTTCAACATCGTGCGCATGATCCACACCAATGCACTGGTCGTGTGGCTGTTGATGGGCTTCATGGGCTCGACCTTCTATCTTCTGCCGGAAGAAACGGAAACGGAGCTTTACAGCCCCAAGCTCGCCATCGCGCAGTTCTGGATCTTCCTGGTGGCCGCCGCGGTTGCCGTGGTCGGTTATATGTTCCGCATCCATGAAGGGCGCGAATTCCTCGAACAGCCCTTCGCCATCAAGGTCGGCATCGTGCTTGTCGTTTTGATGTTCCTGTTCAACATCACCATGACGGCACTGAAGGGCCGCAAGACCACCGTCATCAACATCCTGCTCTTCGGTCTCTGGGGTCTGGCGATCTTCTTCCTCTTCGCCTTTTACAACCCCATCAATCTGGCGCTCGACAAGATGTACTGGTGGTACGTCATCCATCTTTGGGTGGAAGGCGTGTGGGAACTGATCATGGCGTCGATCCTCGCCTTCCTGATGATCAAGCTCAACGGCATCGACCGCGAAGTGGTGGAAAAATGGCTCTATGTCATCGTCGGTCTTGCACTCTTCTCGGGCATCCTCGGCACCGGTCACCATTATTACTGGATCGGCGCGCCGGGTTACTGGCAGTGGATCGGTTCGCTGTTCTCGACGCTGGAAGTGGCCCCCTTCTTCACCATGGTCATCTTCACCTTCGTCATGACCTGGAAGGCTGGCCGCAAGCATGAGAACCGCGCCGCGCTTCTGTGGTCGATCGGCTGCTCGGTCATGGCCTTCTTCGGCGCGGGCGTCTGGGGCTTCCTGCACACGCTGTCTTCGGTGAACTATTACACCCACGGCACGCAGCTTACCGCCGCCCACGGGCACCTCGCCTTCTTCGGCGCCTATGTGATGCTGAACCTTGCGATGATGGCCTATGCCATCCCCGAAATGAAAAAACGCGCGCCCTACAACCAGTGGCTTTCGATGACGAGCTTCTGGGTCATGTGCACGGCCATGTCGGTGATGACCTTCGCGCTGACCTTCGCCGGCGTGGTGCAGATCCAGCTTCAGCGGGTCATGGGCGAAAGCTTCATGGATGTGCAGGACCAGCTGGCGATCTTCTACTGGATCCGTCTCGGTTCTGGTTTCGCTGTTCTCATTTCGGCGGTCATGTTCATCTGGGCAATCCTGGTACCGGGCAAGCAGAAACAGGGCGACGTTGCCCGCCTCGTGCAGCCCGCCGAATGAGAAACGGACCGGCTCTCCTTTTCCCCCGGAGAGCCGGTTCCTTATCAACAAACATGGAGATGACCATGAACACAATATTCCGTCCGATCCCTCAGCCCCAGCCGGACACGCCGTTCTACACCCCGCTCGGCAATGAATGCACGCTGTTCGAAAGCGCCTGGGTGCGGCAATTGCCGCTGCTGCTGAAAGGCCCGACAGGCTGCGGCAAGACCCGTTTCGTCAGCCATATGGCAGCGAAACTCGGCCTGCCGCTTTCCACTGTTTCGTGCCACGACGATCTTGCTGCCGCTGATCTGACCGGCCGTTACCTGCTGAAAGGCGGCGAAACCGTGTGGATGGACGGCCCGCTGACGAGGTCCGTGCGCCAGGGCGGCATATGTTACCTCGACGAGATCGTCGAGGCGCGCAAGGATGTGGCTGTCGTGCTGCATCCCCTCACCGACGACCGCCGCATCCTGCCGCTGGAGCGCACGGGCGAAGTGCTGGAAGCACCCTCGGGTTTCATGCTCGTCGTTTCCTATAATCCCGGATACCAGAACCTTTTAAAGAGCCTGAAGCCCAGCACCCGCCAGCGTTTCGTCGCCATTGAATTCGATTTTCTGCCCAGGGAGCAGGAAATCGCCGTCGTTTCGCATGAAAGCGGGCTGGATGCGCGCGACGTCGAGCCACTCGTCGATCTTGCCCACCGGCTGCGCGGTCTGAAAGGCCACGATCTGGAAGAAGGCGTTTCCACCCGTCTGCTCGTCTATTGCGCCAGCCTCATCGATACCGGCCTTCCCGCCCGTCAGGCCGTGCGCGCGACCATGATCGAACCGCTGACTGACGAGCCGGATGTGAAGGCCGCGCTGCATGAAGTCGCGGATGCGATCATTCGATAGGCGCTTTGATATCCACACCGGATTGCGCGGCCCCGCGCGTTCCGGTCCGATGCCATGAGGATAAACCATGCTGGACTTTCTGGAACTGGAAGAAACCGTCGGCCGCGCCTGGCACAGGCTGATCGGCGAAACCGGCACATGGCTGCGCTTCCCGGATCATGCCGTAAAGCTGGAGGATATGCAGGCCGTACTGGCCATATGTTTCCGCGGTTTTGGCGGTGAACATGCGGTGCAGATCGCTCCGGCCCGCGCCCGCACCTCCAGCCACCGGCTGAGGCTGCGCCAGCGCATGGGTCTTGGCGAAGAGAAGCTCGCCCAGCCCGGACGTGATCATGCCACGCTGATGCTGCCGCCCGTACTCGATCTGTTTCCCGACCGGTGCCTCAACCGCGATCTTTATCTCTGGCTTGCCGCCGCCATGGCGATGATGCCGCTTGAACCAGTCATGGCCGCCGACCCGCTTCGCAACGATCTTGCCCGGCTCGACCGTGCCGGAGAACTGGCAAAAGCCGTCATCCATGCCTTCCCCGGAATGAAGACCCGGTATCGCCGGCTTTGCGCCGCCATGCTCGCGGTGCGCCAGAAGCGGCCGCTGCCGCAGGCGGAGCAGCAGGTGGAACAACGGGTGCTTTCCATGCTCGCCGATGCGGCAGGGATCGACGGCCTTGCGCCACCCGCCGGTCTTCCGGCCAAGGCGCCGCCGCGCTACCTGCCGATGTTGCCGGTGCCGCTATGGCCGGACACGCTGCTGCGCGAAACATCCGATGCCCGGCAGAGCGAGGACCAGCCGGCAGCGGGCGCCGCGCCGCAGGGGGCGGAGGCCGCCCGCCATATCGCCGTGCGCGAAAAGACCGAGAACCGCCAGACCGAACGCAGCCCCTTCATCCTCAACCGTTTCGAAAAAATCCTTGCCATGGCGGAGATGGTCAATGTCGACCGGCCGGGTGACGACAGCGACGATGCCGACGGCAGCGCGGCGGACGAGCTTGACGATATGACGCTGGGTGAAAGAAAGGGGCGGCCTTCCGCCCGCTTCCGCTTCGATCTCGACCTGCCGCCTGAAGCACTGGACCATACCCCGCTGACAGCAGAGCTGACCTATCCCGAATGGGATTATCGCAGCGGTGCCTATCTCGCCGACCATTGCCGGGTGATCGCCGGTCCGGCGAAAGACGCCGAGACGGCACCGGAACCCGACCCGGACACCAGAAGCCTCATCCGCCGGGTCAGGCGGCAATTCGAGGTGCTGCGGCCACGCCACGAGATGCTGCGCGCCCAGCTTGACGGCAATGATCTCGATCTTGACGCCGTGGTTCGCGCCAGAAGCGATATTGCCGCCGGTGGACAGGGCAGCGACCGCATTCATATGGCAAGCCGCCCACAGGCGCATGATCTTGCCGTAACGATCCTCGTCGACGTGTCGCTATCGACCGATGCCTGGTTCGACAATCGCCGGGTGCTCGATGTGGAGAAGGAAGCCCTGCTGGTGCTTGCCCACGGGCTTTCCGCCTGTGGCGACAGTCACTCCATCTTGACCTTCACCTCCCGCCGCCGTTCCTGGGTGCGGGTGGAAGCGGTGAAGGATTTCGATGAGCCGATGGGCCACACTATCGAGCGGCGCATCGCGGCGCTGAAACCCGGCTTCTACACCCGCATCGGCCCCGCCATCCGCCACGCCAGCGCCAAGCTGCGTGAGAGGCCGGAGCGCCGCAAGCTGCTTCTGCTGCTGACGGATGGCAAGCCGAACGATGTCGATCATTATGAGGGCCGCTTCGCCATCGAGGACAGCCGCCGGGCGGTCTCCGAGGCGCGACGCTCTGGCGTCAGCGTCTTCGGCGTAACGGTGGACAGCAAAGCGCAATCCTATATTCCGGCCATGTTCGGCCAGAACGGCTATGCCATCGTCAACAGGATCACCAAGCTGCCATCGGCGCTGCCGGCAATTTATCGCAGCCTTGCCGGCTGAAGCATGTCGCGCAGACGAACCTGACGAATCTCAGGTTTGTTTGCGCGGCGACAATGTCTCCCGACCGCCCGGCGGATAGGTTTTTCCAGTCCGTCGGCTGGCCGCACCGCCGGACATCATTCCATCCGCGGCCGTGGAGCCAGCCTATGTCCGAAGCCCAAACCGCAACCAATATCGACGTGCGCATCATTCCGCACCGCGAACGCCATCCGCGTATTTTCGGTGCGCTTGGCGCGTTGACCGAAGGTCAATCGCTACAGATCACCAGCGATCACGATCCCCGTCCACTGCTTTACCAGCTGGCCACCAATTTCCCCGGCCAGTTCGGCTGGGAATACCTCGAACAGGGCCCGGACGTCTGGCGTCTCGATATCGGCCGGCTGGAAGAACAGGCCGAAGGTTCCGAAGACGATATGTCCGGCTGCGAATGCTGCTGCGGATCCGAACATTGACCCCTGCCCCGGCGGTGTGGTGAAAAGACCTCTGGCGGTTGGCCCTTGCCGCCGCCAGCCGACAGATGAGGTGATGCAATGACGGAAATGATCAGGGAACTCGATGTGCGGCCGCTTTTGCTGAGCGGCGGCGAGCCCTTTCCGGCCATCATGGAAGCCGTGGCCGGGCTTGCTCCCGGTGAGGCGCTGCGATTATACGCCACCTTCCGGCCCGTTCCGCTTTTCAAGGTGATGGCCGAGCGCGGTTTCGACCATCAGGTCAGGGAAATCGGCGGCGGTGACTGGGAAGTGCTGTTTACGCCGCAATCCACTGAGACCGAACAGATTTCCGTGTCACCGGCGCTTGCGGGCAATGCCGAGGAGCCGCAGATATGGCCCGATCCGGTCATCTATCTCGATCTGAGCGACGAGACGGCCGAAGGCCAGGCGAGCCGCACGCTTGCCGCACTTGACCGTCTTCCGCCGGGTGCCGTGATCTTCGTGCTGATGCCGCAGGAGCCGACTTTCCTTTACCCGGAACTTCTGGCCCGGGGCCATCAATGGGCCGGCAATTTCGACGAGGCGCGCACCGCGTTCCGCATCTTCATCCGCGCCGGTGCCGGCGCGCATTAAGCCATAAATCAAATTCCCCAAAACCGAACCGCCCCGGAAGTTGCCTCCGGGGCGGTTCGTTTTTGGCAGTATCGCATGCAAGCTCTCTACGCTTTCAGCGGTTTGCGCTCGCGCATCAGGATAGGTCCGTATTCGAAGCAGAACAGACCAAAACCCACGATCCAGAAGAGCGCCGAGCAAGCGTAGAGATGCATCATCGCACCGGGGAAGAACTCGGCTGCCGGTCTCAGCAGCGCGCAGGCGATCAGCGCCACATAGGCGACAATGGTAACCCTGCTGGCCGCAAGCTTGCGTCCGGTGTGGCCAAGGCTCGCTCTCGTCATGACAGCAAGCATCATGCAGCCGATAACGCCGACGGTGAAGACATGCAGGACGGAGCGCGTGTCCATGACGTCAAGAGCCGCCAGCGCTATGGTAATGAAACCGACGGGAATGAAGGCATAGGCCACATGCAGCACCACCAGCACCTGCTCCGGCCATGTCGTCCAGCCGCGCCAGCGGATCAGACGCACGGCGTGCATGAAAGCCGCCAGAAGCGCCGTTGGCACTGCCACGATGCTTTCGGGCTCTATCGTCCAGACGGCCAGCGCCGCGATGCCGGTGAGGATGGCGGCGGTATCGAAACCGTTATAGGGCACGGGGAAATCCGTGCGGCCGAAACGGTTCAGCCAGTTGCGGGTAAAACTCGGCACGATGCGGCCGCCGACGATGATGACAAGCACGGTATAGGCCGAGACCGCAAGGCGGGTCGCGATCTGGCTATGATCGCCCCCAATCGCCGCAACGTGGAATATGATGTTGGCGACGGAAAGCGCCAGCAGTCCGCCCAGCACCTTCAGGTCTTTCCATTTTCGCCCGGCAATGACCTCGCGCGCGCAGATCGTGAGAAGTGCCGGCAGGAAAAGCCCGTCCACGGCTGCGGCAGTGACCACGCCCACCTGGTCCGGCACAAGCAGGAAAAGCCGGCCGGCGCACCAGAGCGCAAACAGCCACACCAAGGGTTTACCCGACACCGGCAGCCGCCCCGTCCAGTTCGGCACGGCCGTTAGAAGAAAGCCGGCCAGCACCGCCGAGGCAAAACCGAACAGCATCTCATGGGCATGCCAGTTCGGTGCGCCGTAATCCCCGCCGAGGTCGATGAAGCCGGAAAGGGCTGCGATCCACAACACCATCGCCACGATGGCCCAGAGGGCGCCGCCGAGGAAAAACGGCCGGAAGCCGTACGAAAAGATAACCGGGCCGGTGCGCGCCAGCCCTCTTGGAATGCCGCCCTTTGGCCGGCTGCGCCCTTCTGTGAGAACGGTTTCGCTGCCACTCATTATAATGCTCCTTGCTTGGTCTTGACATATGTCTAGACGCAAGCCCGTCCGACTTCTTTGCGAACAGGCAAAGAGGCGGTGCGACGCTTCCACACCGGCCTTCAGCCGCCTGCCAAAATGTCGCAGGGTGCCGAAAGCGAAGTTTGCTCCATCTCAAATTGTATTTCCGCCCCTCCGCTACAAATGCTGTGACAGAGCGAAACATGCTCTGCCCCAAGAGGGATAGGAGAAGAATGATGACGGAAACCTTCCACATCACACGGCGTAATATTCTCGCAGGCGCAGCATTTGCAGGGGCTATAGCTCCCGTCATCATGCCATCGGCAGCGAGCGCGGCAGAGGAAAAGAAGGCCGCAGCCAAGCCATTGACGAGCGCTGGAATTGCAGCGCTGCCTCGCGCAAAAGTTGATCTCGTCAAACCGCCCTTCGTGCATGCCCACACGCAGAAAGCCGAAGGCGGACCGAAGATCGTCGAGTTCACGCTCACGATCAAAGAGCAGAAGATGATCCTCGACGACAAGGGCACCGAGGTCCACGCCATGACCTTCAACGGTTCGGTTCCCGGGCCTCTGATGGTGGTGCACCAGGACGACTATGTCGAACTGACCCTCATCAACCCCGACACCAATGAGCTGCAGCACAATATCGATTTCCACTCGGCCACCGGCGCGCTCGGCGGCGGCGGGCTCACCATCGTCAACCCCGGTGAAAAGGCGATCCTGCGCTTCAAGGCCACCAAGGCCGGCGTCTTCGTCTATCATTGCGCACCTCCCGGCATGGTGCCGTGGCACGTCACCTCGGGCATGAACGGCGCGATCATGGTACTGCCGCGTGAGGGCCTGACGGACGGCCACGGCAAGGAGCTTGTTTATGACAAGATCTATTATGTCGGCGAGCAGGACTTTTACATCCCGCGCGACGAGAACGGCAATTTCAAGAAATATGAAAGCGCCGGCGACGCCATGGCCGACACGCTGGAGGTGATGCGCAAGCTGACGCCGAGCCACATCGTCTTCAACGGCGCAGTCGGCGCCCTGACCGGGGAACATGCCCTCCAGGCCGCCGTTGGCGAGAAGGTGCTGATCGTCCATTCGCAGGCAAACCGTGATACCCGTCCGCACCTCATCGGCGGCCATGGCGATTATGTCTGGGCGACGGGCAAGTTCCGCAACCCACCGGATCTCGACCAGGAAACCTGGTTCATTCCCGGCGGCACGGCGGGTGCGGCCTTCTACACCTTCGAGCAGCCCGGCATCTACGCTTATGTCAACCACAACCTCATTGAGGCCTTCGAGCTGGGTGCAGCCGCCCATTTCAAGGTGACTGGTGAGTGGAACAACAGCCTGATGCAGGCGGTGCTCGCCCCCTCGAGCATCTGACGCAAACGGGAGCGCGCCGCCGCCAGCGGTCGTGGCGCGCTCCCCCTTCTGCTATGCGGCCTGAAAGCAGGCCCGAACTTTGGCGTCTTCTTGACGCAGGCAGGTTCCCATGGGCATTCCCGGCAACAGTCACTTCCCAAATGCCGTCTCGCTTCTTCTCCCGCTCTCGATTGCAACACTGCTGGCAACGGCCATCGGTTTCCAGTCCGGGATCATCTGCAGCGGCGCTGATGACCGCGCGGCCATGATGGCTCCACAGGTCGTTACAGTGCCCGCCGGACATTTCACCTACCGGGCGGAGGGCGAATATTTCCGCAATGGTTATGCCGTCGATGGCCCAATGGTCGACGTGGCGATGCGACAAAATCTGACGATCATGAAATATCAGGTGTCGAGCGCGGATTATGCGCGCTGCGTGGCGGAAGGCGGCTGCCAGCAGCCGGAACCCGGCTTTGCCGCTCCGGTCGGCGGCGAGATACCGGCAACCGGTATCAGCCAGGATGACGCCCACGCCTATGCAAAGTGGCTGAGCGAGCGGACAGGCGAGGTTTGGCGCCTGCCGAGCGACGCTGAACTGGCTTTCGCCGCCGGCTCGCTTTTTCCGGATGAGACGCTGGGTGTCGCTGCCGATAGTGAAAACCCGGCTTTGCGCTGGCTGGCGGATTACGAGCGGCAGACCAGCCGCAAGGCCTCGGGCAACCCCGTTCCGCAATCCTATGGCAGCTTCGGCGAAAACGAATATGGCCTTGCCGATTTCGGCGGCAATGTCTGGGAATGGACATCCAGCTGCAGCCACCGCGTGACGCTCGGCAAGGATGGTGAGGCGATCGATAGCGTCGCCTCCTGCGGTATCCCGGTCGCTTCGGGAAAACACCGGGCGGCGATGAGCGCCTTCGTCAAAAACCCGAAAAGCGGCGGCTGCGCCGTTGGCGTACCGCCTGATAATCTCGGGTTCAGGCTCGTAAGAGACACACGCTGGTACGCGCCACTTCTCGAAAGGCTTCGTGCCACCACCCCGTTTTCTTGATAATCGTCAATTAAAACAAGCGCTTGATTCATATCATTTGATCTTCTGCCGCCGATGATAGTGCTGTATGCTGACAATACAGAAAAGGCCGATCCCCGGTTGCCAATGCAATCACCTTGAGGATCGTCCGATCACCGGAGAGGGTGCAAGTGAAGATTGACCGAAGCGTCATCCGGTCGCTGGCCTTGTTTGCCAAGATGGCCGACGATGAGCTGGACGGACTGCTGACCCACGCCACATCCCGGCTGGTACCGCCCGGCGAAGCCATTTTCGAGCAGGGCCAGTCGGCAACGCATTTCTTCCTGCTTATCCACGGCCGCCTGAAGGTGACGCAGGTGACGCATGACGGCCAGCAGATCATCGTGCGCGTGGTGCATCCCGGTGATCTCTTCGGTTTCGCAAGAGCCCTACAACGGTCCGATTATCCCGGCACCGCCACGACGGCGGCCGAAAGCGTCATCCTGTCGTGGCAGACGGACCTCTGGCCGCAATTCGTCGAGCAGAACCCGCATCTTGCCGTCTCCGCCATGCAGACGATCGGCCAGCGTCTCGAGGAAGCCCATACGCGCATCCGCGAGATGTCGACGCAGGAAGTGGAGCGCCGCGTGGCCCATGCCGTACTGCGCCTTTCGCAGCAGGCGGGCCGCAAGGAGGAAGACGGCATCCGTATCGATTTCCCGATCTCGCGGCAGGATATTGCCGAGATGACCGGCACGACACTGCACACCGTCTCCCGCATCCTCTCCAGCTGGGAGAGCAAGGGGCTGGTGCAGGGCGGGCGGCAGAAGCTTCTGGTCTGCAATCTGCCGGGGCTTGCTCAGTTGGCAGAGGGCGAAACCAGCCAGGTATAGCGCGCAGACGCCCGCCGGACAGTCCCGCTGCTGTCAATCGGCCGGCTTCGAAGCCGCGCTTTCGATATAGGCGATGAGATTGTCCAGATCTTCCGGCTTGCTGATGCCGGCCAGCGCCATCTTGTTTCCGGGTATTTTCTTTTTCGGCGCGCTCAGGAAATCCCGCAATTCTTCGGGCGTCCAGACAAGACCGTCCTCGCCCGCTTTTTTCATCGCTGCCGAATAATTATAGTCAGCCACGCCGCCCGCTGCACGGCCGATGATGCCGTTAAGCTGCGGGCCTACCCGGTTTTTCGCGCCCTCGCCAATGGCGTGGCAGGCGGAACAGCGTTTGAAGGCCGCCTCTCCCTTGGCGACATCGCCTTCCGAGAGAGCGGGAATGGCGCTTGCAGTCAGCATTGCCGCCGCGATGATTATTGTCTTGCGCATCGTGTCATCCTTGTCTTGCCGCATAAATACAGCCCGCCCGCAAAAGCGGACGGGCCGGAGGTTGCTCTGTTCAGGTCGTGCCCCAGGCGGGCGTGCCCTTCTTATAGGGAACACGATCTTCGAAACCGCCGGGAATTTCGTCATAAACGAGAACTTCCGTGGCGCCGATCTTCGAGGTGAAGAAACCAAGCAGCGTCAGTTGCTTGACGAGCGTGAAGGCGTGCGGCTTTGCCGGCGACTGTTCCGCCTTGGCCTGCTTGTCCAGCGCGGAAAGCAGCGCCTGCCGCTGTTTTGCCGTCAGCTCCAGAAAGCCCTTCTTGTGGTCGGTCTGGCTGCGCTTCTCAATATCGGAAATTGCCGAAAGGAAGAGCGTCCGTTGTTCGTCAGTGTAACAATCGGCCGCATAGACGGCCATGAATGCTCCCACTTCAGCATCCTTCGCACCCGGCGTGGAGGTGCGGGGAATGATGGTTTCCGCCACCTCGTCCATAAACCGGATTTCTTCCGCGGTGAAGACATGAACACTACCGGCTGGTTTGGTAGCGCTTTCGGCGGCCGTCAGAACATCCGCGCCGATCAGCGGAAGGCCGGTGGCAATGGCTATCAGTTTCAGCAGTTCGCGTCTGTTCATCACAGGTTCCCCTTCTTGCGTTCGGAAACGGCAAAATCGGCGGCACGCGCCGTCAGCGCCATGTAGGTCAGGGACGGGTTGACGCAGGAGGCCGAAGTCATGCACGCGCCATCGGTGACAAAGACGTTGGGCGCATCCCAGACCTGGTTGTTGCCGTTGAGGACGGAGGTTTTCGGGTCGCGGCCCATGCGGGCTGTTCCCATTTCGTGAATTCCCATGCCGGGGGCGTAACTGCCCCGCGACGGCTTGACATTCTTGATGCCGACCGCCTCGAACATCTCGACGGCGTCATTGACCATGTCTTCGCGCATATCGAACTCGTTCTGCTTCATCTCGACATTCATTGACAGGACCGGCAGGCCCCACTTGTCCTTCTTGTCTTGATCCAGTTTCACGCGGTTCTCATGATAGGGCAGCATTTCACCGAAGGCGGTCATGCCGATGGTCCAGCCACCGGGCTCTGTCAGCGCCTCCTTGTAATCGGCACCGATATTGAGTTCGGCGATTTCCCGCTCCCAGCGCGAACGGCTGGCCGAGCCCTGATACCCGAAACCGCGCAGATATTTGCGCTTGTCGTCGCCGGTATTGCGGAAGCGCGGAATGTAGAAGCCCGCCGGGCGGCGACCCTTGAAGTAGAAGTCCTCGAAACCTTCCACCTGGCCGGTGGCGCCCATGCGGAAATGGTGGTCCATCACGTTGTGGCCAAGTTCGCCCGAGCTGCTTCCAAGCCCGCCTTCCCAGACATCGGTGGCCGAGTTCATCAGCACCCAGGTCGAGTTCAGCGTCGAAGCGTTGAGGAAAATGATATCGGCGGTATATTCATAGGTCAGGTTCGTCTCGGCATCGATGATCTCGACGCCACGAGCCTTCTTCTTGTCCTTGTCATACAAGATTTCCTTGACGATTGAAAAAGGCCTGAGCGTAAGATTGCCGGTGGCGACCGCCGCAGGCAGGGTCGAGGCCTGCGTGCTGAAATAGCCGCCGAAGGGACAGCCCAGCCGACACTTGTTGCGGAACTGACAGCGCGTGCGTTCCTGATCGGGAAGCTCCTGGGTGATGTTGGCGCAACGCGAATTGATGAGGTGGCGCGTGCCATTGAACGCCTTCTTCAACCGGCTTGCGACATCCTGCTCGACGAAATTGAGCGGAATCGGCGGCAGGAATTCGCCATCGGGAAGAATATCCAGCCCCTCACGGCTGCCGGAGATGCCGGCAAAACGCTCGACATAATCATACCAGGGAGAAACATCCTCATAACGGATGGGCCAGTCAACGGCGATACCGTCTTTCACATTGGCTTCGAAATCCGTCTGCGACCAGCGATAGGTCTGGCGTCCCCAGAGCAGCGAGCGGCCGCCGACGTGATAACCGCGGAACCAGTCGAAGCGCTTTTCTTCGACATAGGGCGTTTCCTGCTCATCGGCCCACATGCCGAGCGTCGCCTCTTCCAGCAGGTAGTCGCGGCTGAGAACAGGGTATTTCGCCTTCATCTCCTGCGTGGCGCGGTTGCGGTGGGGATAGTCCCAGGCTTCCTTGTCCGCATTCTGATAGTCGGTGATGTGTTCGATGTTGCGGCCGCGCTCCAGCATCAGAACCTTAAGGCCCTTTTGCGTGAGCTCCTTTGCGGCCCAGCCTCCACTGATGCCCGAGCCGACAACAATCGCATCATAATGATTGTTTGCCATGATAACTCCTCCGATGTGAGCTTGGAAAAAACGACAGGGCAAAGCGCTTCCCGTCGCGGCGCGGCGGAAACTGGTCATGCGTCTGTCGAACCTCATGCGCCCCGGCGAAACCGGCCGCCGGGGAGCGGTTCTGGTTTTTACTTGCAGTGTTTACTGAATGGTCGGCAGGTGTTCGTTGAGGAACGCGTTGCCCTTGGTCACCACCGCTTCGGCATCGAGCGGAAGATCGTGCTCAAGGATGAACCATTTTGCGCCGGCATGTTTGGCCGCCGGCAGGATCGTCTTCCAGTCGAGAACGCCGGTGCCCAGTGTGGCGAAGCCGCGCTCGTTTTCCGCCGTACCGGCCGGTGCATTGTCCTTGGCGTGGATGGCAAAAACCTTGCCTTTCAAGGTGCCGAGGAATTCGGCCGGATCGTTGCCGCTGCGCGCCACCCAGGCGACATCGACTTCGGCCTGCAGCTTCGGGCCTGCCGCGTCGAGCAAAAGCTCAAGCGCCGTCTTGCTATCGAATTTGACCATCTCGAAGTCATGGTTGTGATAGGCCATGGAGAGGCCTGCTGCGGAAAGCTTGTCCGCGTAACCGCCAAGCTCCTTGCCGAAGGCGGTCCAGCCGGCGGCGTCCTTCGGGCGGTCTTCCGGCTTCAGGAACGGCACGGTCACGACGGGGTTGCCGACAGCCTTCTGTTCGGTGATGACCTCATCGAGATTGCCGCGCAGCTTGTCGATCGGCACATGCGAGGAAATGACCTTGATCTTGTGCTTTTCCAGCAATGTGTTCAGCTCGCCGGCGCTGACCTTCTGCATATCCACCGTTTCCACGGCGGAGACGCCGGCGCGGTTGAGAATGGCAAGCTGCTCCTCCAGCGTTCCGGAATTGCGCAGCGTGTACATCTGCGCGGCAATCGGCAGTACCTTGCTGTCATCGGCAAAAACCGGATTTGCGAAACCGGCCGCCAGTCCAACGACGAATGCCATGCCAGCGAATTTTGACTTGAACGTTTTCAAACGCGTAACTCCCTTTCCGTTTGATCAATATGACGATACGTGTGCCCACGCCTTTCCCGGCCTTCCGGCCAGGTTATGCCGGGCACCACCTCCTGTGCCCTGCGTCGTCCGTCCTCGATAAGCGATGATCTAGATGTCGATCCCTACCCAGGACGAGGTCCGACTGGACCGGACGGCCGCATCGATGAATGCGAGACCCGCAAGGCCGTCCTCTATGCCGGGGTAAATCACATCCCCGGCGGCTGTCTTTCCCTCCCTCTTCGCGATGATTGCATCTGCGGCTTCGCGGTAGATCGTCGCAAAACCCTCGAGATATCCCTCCGGGTGCCCGGATGGCACGCGGCTGACACGGTTGGCGGCAGCACCTGCGCCTGCGCCGTTGCGGGTGATAAGCCGCTTAGGCTCGCCATAAGGCGTGAACCACAGCTCGTCCGGCACCCGGTGGTGCCATTCAAGGCCGCCTTTATCGCCATAGACCCGCAGCGACAGCGCGTTTTCATTGCCGACGGCGACCTGGCTCGCCCAGAGCATCCCCTTGGCGCCGCTTTCATAACGCAGCAGAATATTGGCGCTGTCATCCAGCTGCCGGCCCGGAACGAACGACGTCAGATCGGCATAAAGGCTGCTTGGGATTTCACCCGTCACAAAGGCGGCGGCGTTGAAAGCGTGCGTGCCGATATCGCCGATTGCCCCGCCAGCGCCGGAACGGCTGGGGTCCGTGCGCCATTCCGCACCCTTTGCGCCGGTCTTTTCAACGGCTTCAGTCAGCCAGTCCTGCGCATATTCGGCCTGAACATGGCGCAGCTTGCCGATTTCGCCACTCGCCACCATTTCCCGCATCTGCCGCAGCATCGGGTAGCCGGTGTAATTATGCGTCAGAACGAACAGGCTGTCGGACGCCCTGACGATCTCGGCCAGCGCTTTTGCTTCCTCCAGCGTCGCGGTAACCGGCTTGTCGCAGATGACGTGGATGCCGGCTTTGAGAAAGGCCTTGGACGGGGCGAAATGCAGATGGTTCGGCGTGACGATGGCGACCGCCTCGATACCGTCCTCGCGTCCAGCCTCGGCCGCCGCCATGTCCTCGAACGAGGCATAGGAACGCTCCGGTGCAATGCCGAGCAGGGTTGCCGAAGCGGCTGCACGTGCGGGATCGGAGGAAAGCGCGCCGGCTACCAGTTCGTAACGGTCATCCAGCCGGGCCGCGATGCGATGCACCGCACCGATAAAGGCGCCCTGACCACCGCCGACCATGCCGAGACGAATACGGCGGCTATCAAATTTTGCTATCGTGGAGGACATGAAGTTTCCTTTCAGAGACCGAGAAGGCGACGATTGGCGGCATCATCGACACCGCTTTTGGCGAAATCGTCGAAAGCCCGTTCGGTCACGCGGATGATGTGGTTTTCAATGAAGCCGGCGCCTTCGCGTGCTCCGTCTTCCGGGTGTTTCAGCGCGCATTCCCACTCCAGCACCGCCCAGCCGTCGAAATCATATTGGGTAAGCTTGGAAAAGACGGCGCCGAAATCGACATGCCCGTCGCCCAGCGAGCGGAACCGCCCCGGCCGGTCGACCCAGCTCTGATAACCGCCATAAACGCCGGAACGGCCGGTCGGATTGAACTCGGCATCCTTCACGTGAAAGGCACGGATACGCTCGTGGTAGATGTCGATGAAATCGAGATAATCCAGCGCCTGCAGGACGAAGTGGGAGGGATCGTAGAGGATGTTGGCGCGCGGGTGATTGCCGGTAGCCTCGAGGAAACGCTCGAAGGTGATGCCGTCATGCAGGTCCTCACCCGGATGCAGCTCATAGCAGAGATCGATGCCATTCTCCTCGAAGGCATCGAGAATGGGTGTCCAGCGCTTGCCCAGTTCGGCAAAGGCCATTTCGACAAGCCCAGCCGGCCGCTGCGGCCATGGGTAAACGAACGGCCAGGCAAGCGCGCCGGAGAAAGTCGCATGGCTCTTGAGGCCAAGGTGCTGCGAGGCTTTCGCCGCATACTTCAGCTGATTGACGGCCCATTCCTGCCGCGCCTGCGGTTTTCCGCGCAGTTCGGCCGGCGCGAAACCATCGAACATTTCATCATAAACGGGATGAACGGCGACAAGCTGACCCTGAATATGGGTCGAAAGCTCGGTGATCTCGATACCCATTTCCGCCAGACGACCCTTGATATCGTCGCAATAGGTCTTGGATGCAGCGGCTTTCTCGAGATCGAAGAGCCTGGGATCGGTCGGCACCTGAATGCCCTTGTAACCGAGGGAAGCCGCCCATTGGCCGAGATTGTCGAGCGTGTCGAAGGGGGCTTTGTCCCCGACAAATTGCGCGAGGAAAATCGCCGGGCCTTTGATCGTCTTCATGTCCTTACACTCCTTGCATTCACAGTCTGGCCGCTACCGATGCGGCGGGCGGCAGGGCGCGACCGAGCCGCGCACCACCAGTTCCGTATCCAGCACGATGGTCTCGGCCGTGCGTTTGCCGTTCAGCCGGTCCACCATCAGCGCCATGGCCCTGCGGCCCATTTCCTGCCGGGGCTGACGCACCGTCGTCAGCGGCGGCTCAAACGCATTGGCGAAGATGATGTCGTCGAAGCCGATGACGGAGACATCGGCCGGAACCGAAACCCCACGCGCGCGCAACTCGCTGATCGCGCCAATCGCCATCTGGTCGCTCGAGGCGAAGATTGCGGTGAAGGCAATGCCGCCTTCGAGAAGGCTGCCTATTGCCTGACGTCCGGCCTCGATGCTGTAATCGCCCGTCACCACCAGTTCGTCGGCATAAGCGATGCCGGCTTCGGCAAGTGCCGCGCGATAACCATCGAAACGCTCCTGCGCCAGACTTTCCGGGACCGGACCGGCCAGATGCACAATCCTTTGATGTCCCGCCTCGATGAGGTGGCGCATGGCGTTTTTGGAGGCGGCGCGGTTGTCCACCTTGACGGTCGGCAGCGCGAGGCCGGGTACCGTTTCCGACGCGATCACGATCGGCGGCAGCGCGTCGCCCTGATCGAGAAGCTCGGCGGGAAACTGGCCGGTCATCAGGATCAGGCCGTCGGCATGTTTCTGGCGCACCATGTCGATATGGGTCGCCACGCGGTTCTCGTCGTTGCGGGCATCGCCCATCAGCACCTTGAAGCCCGCTTCGCCCGCCGCTTCCTCAACGCCCTTGTAGATTTCGAGATAAAACGGGTTACCGATATCGCGAACGAGAAGGATGACGGTGTTGTTGGACTGACGCCTGAAGCTCGCGGCCTGGGCGTTGGGAACGAAATTAGCCTGCCGGACGGCGTCGAAAACCTTCTTGCGGGTTTCCGGGCGAACCTTGTCGGGTTGTTGCAGCGCCCGTGATACGGTCGCGATGGAAACGCCCGCGAGAGCTGCAACTTCCCTGATATTCGAACCTTGGTCTTTGCTCATCTGTCACACACGCAACTGCTTTTGGCGGCCATAAAGCAGCATCAGCGCTAGCAACGTGACACCGAATATGATCTGCCGTGCCCATACATCGAGGTTGAGCGTTATCAGTACGCTTTGCAGAATGGTGAGCGCAACTGCCCCGGCCATGGTTCCGACATATCCGCCCGCACCGCCGGCAAGCGAGGTGCCGCCGATGACGACCGCAATGATCGACGGAAGCACATATTGGTCACCGACGGAGATGAAGGACGTGCCGGTGTAACCGATGACGCACACCCCGGTTAGCCCGGCAAACAGGCCGGAAAGGCCATAAAGCAGCGTGCGGATCAAAGAGACGGGCAATCCGGTGAGCGTCGCCGCCCGCTCGTTGGAACCGATAGCATATATGGCGAAACCAAAGGCGGTGCGGCGCAGCACGAAGAGCATGATCGCGGCGATGCCAAGCCAGACGAACAACACGCCGGGAATACCGAAGATGAGCGGACGGTTGATGAAGCCTGCCAGCAGCGGCGCTGCCGCACCTGATGGAACGCCCTGCGAATAAACGACCAGCCCGCCCTGAATAACCGCCGTCATGCCAAGCGTCATGACCAGCGGCGGAATGCGCACGAAGGTAATGCCGAGGCCGTTGATGAGGCCGATCAGGAAGGGAATGCCGCCGGCAACGAGAATGGCAAGCGGAATGCCGGCATTCTGGCCGTTCATCATATTGCCGGCAAGGACGGCACCAAGCGAGATCATCGCGCCGACGGAAAGGTCGATGCCTTCACGGCCGCCGAGGATGACGAGGTTCTGGCCCGCCGCGACGATGCCGAGAATGGCGGCAATCGTCAGCAGCCGCACGATCTGCGACCCCTGTGCGAAGCCGGGCGACAACAATTCGCCGACCAGCAGCAGGAAGGCCGATGCGCCAATGGCGATGGTCAGGGGATCGGTAAGGAGGGTTTTGATTTGCAAGCCGGGATTCGTCATATCAACGCCTCGTCACCAGAACACCGCCGGCCAGCGCCGTCAGTACGATCAAACCCTGCACCAGTGTCTGGTACTCGAAGGGCAGGCCCGCAAAGAAAATCACATTGCCGATCATGCCCAGCACCAGCGCGCCGGCGATAGACCCGGTCGAGCTGCCGAAACCGCCGGACAATGCGGTGCCGCCCAGAACCACCGCCGAGATGGAAGACAGCGCCAGACTTGCGCCGAGCAGCGGGTCGCCCGACGCCGTTTCACCCGTCAGGCAGAGCGCTGCCAGCGCCGAGAACAAGCCGGAGATCATGTATGCGCCGATGCGAATGCCGGAAAGGCGCAGGCCCGTCTGGAAGGCGCCGGTGCGATTGCCGCCGACGGCAAGCAGATGCGTGTGGAAAGGAATGCGCGACACGATGAGGGTGAAGGCGATGCCCGCCAGCAGTACCCACAACACGAATGGCAGGCCGATGAAGCTGCCGGAATAGGTCTGCCAATAGGCTTCCGGCACAGGAAGACCTGCCTGCGGCAAGACCCAGATCGCCAGCCCGGCGAAGATGATACCGGTCGCGAAAGTGGTGACGATAGGCTGGAAGCGCAGGCCGGAAATGAAGAGGCCATTGACCAGTCCACACAGCAGCCCGACAGCCGCACCCACCGCCATGCCGGCGAAGACGGCGCCTGTCGTGCCGCCGAGTGCGGCGATGACGCTGACGGTAACGACATTGGCGAGCGCCACGATGCTGCCGACCGACAGATCGATATCGCCCGCCAGAATGACATAGGTCTGGCCGATGGCCACCAGGATCAGCGGCAGAAACGTCGTCAGGTTCGATTGCAGCACGGAAGGCTGAACGAAGGAAGGCTGCAGAAACGTGTTCACGGCGATGAGAAGCGCCAGTACGACGAGGGTGATGACCCATGGCTGCCTGCGCAGAAAACCGGAGGCGCTCATGCGGCATCTCCATAGGCGGCGCGGGTCATGTTTACGGATGTCATATCGGCTCCGGTCAGTTCCGCAGAAATGCGTCCACCGTTGAACACAAGAATGCGGTCGGCATATTCGAGGATTTCCGCATCCTCCGAGGAATAAAGAAGGATGGTCGCGCCAGCATCGGCCTGCTGCCGCATCAGGGCGAAGAGATCCGCTTTCGCGCCAAGATCGATGCCCTTGGTCGGATCGTCGAGCAGCAGCAGTTTCGGTGCTGTGGCGAGCCAGCGGGAGATGAAAATCTTCTGCTGGTTGCCGCCCGAAAGCGTGCCGATCGGCATATCGAGGCCGGCGAACTTCGTCTTCATGTCATCCGCGACCTTCTGCACGCGCGGCTTCAGAGTCGCGGGACGGACCAGCCGCATCTTTTCGCGCACCATCAGCGCCGCGACGAGATTTTCGAAGATCGACCGGCCCTGAAGGGAAGCGTCACGGCCACGGTCGCCAGAGACATAGGCAAAGCCGCTATGAACCGCCTGCGAGGGCTTGCCGATGGTGATTTCACGGCCCTCAAACCGGATTTGGCCGGCAGCAAATGGGTTGGCGCCGAAAAGGCCCTTCAGCAAGGCCGACTGGCCCTGCCCCTGCAGGCCGGCCAGACCGACGATTTCGCCCGGATAGGCTTCGAGAGAGACACCGCGAACACCCTCACCCGCCACATCCGCCAGCTTCAAGCTCGGCGCAGCAGCCGAACGCCCGTTCTGACGGGCAGGAGCGGCCCGAACATCGCCGACCATGTCATGCACGACGGCTTCGCGGGTGGTTGCCGCCGTATCGAGTTCGGAAATCGTAGCGCCGTTGCGCATCACGGTGATGCGGTCGCAGACGGCAAAGACCTCGTCGAGACGGTGGGAAATCATGATGGTGGATATACCGTCCGCCTTCTTGGCCCGGAGTATCTCGAAAAAGCGCTGGGACTGGCGGCCATCGAGCGCCGCCGTCGCCTCGTCCATGATCATCAGGCTGGCATTCTGGGCGAAGACCTTGAGGATTTCGACGAGCTGGCGCTGATCTGGCGGCAGATTGCCGACGATTGCATCCGGCTCCAGCCCTTCGCCAGCCACGCCGTCGAACAGCGCGATCAGTCTCGCCGCTTCGGCCTTCAGCTCCTTGCCGTCGACAAAGATGCCACGCTTCGGCTCGCGACCGAGAAAGATATTATCGGCGACAGAAAGCTGCGGAACGAGGCTGAGTTCCTGATAAAATAGCGCAATACCGGCATTTTCGGCGTCCCGCGGGCTTTTGAAGCGCACGTCCGCGCCGTTGAACCTGATCGCGCCGCTGGTCGGCGCGACCGCGCCCGCAACGATCTTGCAGAGCGTGCTCTTGCCGCAGCCATTGGCGCCCAGAAGCGCGTGAATTTCACCGCGACCAACCGTCAGCCTGCCGTCGGAAAGCGCGCGCACGGCGCCAAAATTCTTCGTTATGCCGGCCGCTTCCAAAGCGTTCGCCATCGCAAGTCCCCGAATAATGCTTGTCACAGGCGGATGGCCAAGGCCCTTTCCGCACACGAAATTGTGGTTCGGGCCGGCGTTCGCCGCCGACCCGAAACGGCTCTTACTTGAAGAACTCGCCGGCCTGCTCCGGCGTCACGGTTGCCGTGACTGACCAGTAACCAGGCTTGCCATCAGCGGCCTTGATATTGTCGGCAAGGTTGTCGTTGCTGACGAAGGGGATCGGAATGTAGATGGCATTACCATAGGTGCCGCCGAAAATACCGTCCTTGAATTCCTTGCCCTGCAGCTTCAGGACAGCGACGTTGAGCGCGCTGGCCATGACACCCGGAGGATTGACCGAAGCGCCGGAATTGAACTTTTCCTTTTCCCAGCGGGTCATGAAGTCCTTGCGGATTTCACCGGTCGCGGCAATGTCCTTGGTCTTGCCGGCGGCTTCGATGGCGCGCCATGCGCCGTCCGCCATGCCGTCCTGCACCCACACACCGCTGATATCGGGATAGGTGGCGAGAAGGTTCTGCATGGCCTGCTGGCCCTGCGCCTGATCCCAGCTCGCATTGGCTTCGTTCAGTACCTTGATGTCAGGGTATTTCTTGAACACTTCGCGATAACCGGCAACGCGGGCTTCGTTGGCGGGGTTGCCGGCGATCCCGTTGATGGCGACGACGCTTCCCTTGCCCTTCAGCGCATCCGCAAGCCATTGCGCGGACTGTGCCGCCCATGCCTTCTGGTCGATGCCGACATACATCGCATCCTTCGAAGACACTTCAGCGTCAGTCGCGATAACGAGAATGTTGCGCGCCTTGGCCTGCGCGAAGATCGGATCGAAAGCCGTCGGGCTGCCGGGATTGATGAGGATCGCATCAACGCCCTGGTTCATGAAATTGCGGATATGGCCGATCTGCCCCTGCACATCGACATTGCCGCTCTGAACGACGACTTCGACCTTGACGCCTTTTTCGCCCCAAGCTTTCGCGGCAGCCTGAGCCTCTTCGATCATCTGCGTGCGCCATTCGCTGCCGACGAAAGAATTGGAAAGACCGATCTTGAAGCTCTGCTCCTGGGCATGCGCCGACGTGCCTGCCGCCAGCACCATCGCGGCAGCAGCCATCAAATGTCTAAACATGAAATTTGCTCCTCCAAGCACGGTTTTTGACTAATGAAACCGTTTACATTGACGAATGTAACCGTTTTCATAAATGAGTCAATCCCGAGAATAATTTTTATCGGAGGGTGTGGAACGGTGGCGGATGAGCGGTTCCGACCTGCGGAAAAGACATGAAAAAATCGGGGACATGGGCCGGAACCATCGCGGCACGGAGCTTCGGAAAACGTCCTTGGCCGGCAGATCATATCGGTTTTCATTTCACTGTGGACAATGGGAGGATTCCCGCTTCAAATCGCCTCGAGTCAGCCATCAGGAGAATGACCAATGGAAATATTGCGCGCAGGAACACGGGCATCGGCGAAAGGCCCCGAGGCGTGGTTCACGGGGCAGGTCCGCATCGATCCCCTCTTCAACCCCTTTGATGCCGAGCGGGTTCAGGGCGCTCAGGTCACCTTCGAACCCGGCGCCCGCACCGCCTGGCACACCCATCCCCTCGGCCAGACCCTGATTGTGGTTTCCGGCCTCGGGCGGGCGCAGCGCGAAGGCGGCCCGGTGGAGGAAATCCGTCCCGGTGATGTCATATGGTTCGCACCGGGCGAAAGGCACTGGCACGGTGCCGCACCCGATGTCGCCATGACCCATATTGCACTTCAGGAGGTCAAGGACGGCAAGGTGGTGGACTGGATGGAACAGGTGACGGATGACCAATATGGCGGCTGACGCGGATGTGCCGGCGTGGCGGATGAATAGCCCGTAACAGTGCAGCAGCGTCGACCGGTGACGAAACATCCGCAACCAATGGCGGTGGCCTGCAAACCGCGACGCTACAGAAGCCGTTGTCGCAGCAGAGCCTCCAGCCACTCCGCAAAGACCTGCAGCCGCCGCGACAGATGCTGTCGATGGGGATAAAGCAACGTCATCGGCATCGGCTCGGCCCGATGGGCCGGCATGACCTCGATGAGTTCGCCGTTCTCCAGATGCGGACTGACGTCGTAAGCCGGTATCTGGATCAAGCCGAGACCGGCGAGACAGCAGGCGATATAGGCCTCGGCATTGTTGACGGTGACGCGGCCGCGCATGGAAAGCGAATGCAGCGTCTCGCCTTCGAACCATTCCCAGTTTTCCACCCGCCCGCTGGAGGGCGACGCGTAATTGACCGCCCAATGGCGGGAAAGATCGTGGGGCGTTTTCGGCGCTCCATGATGCGCGAGATAGGAGGGGCTTGCGACATTGATCAACGGCAGCTTGCCGATCGGCCGCGCGATCAGGCCGGAATCGCTGAGCGGTCCGACGCGCAGCACACAATCGATATTGTCTTCCACCAGATCGACAGCGCGGTCGGTAACGCCGAGGCCTATGTCGATCTGCGGATAAAGGTCGAGAAATTCCGGCAGTGCCGGTGCGATGACCAGCCGCCCGATCCGGCCCGGCACGTCGATCCGCAACCGGCCCGAAGGCTGCGCCGCCGTCTGCCGGAAGAGATTTTCCGCATCTTCGACATCGGCGATCAGCCGCTGGCAGCGCTCGTAAAAGGCCGAACCATCCTCGGTTGGCGAGACCTTGCGCGTCGTGCGGTTCAGCAGCCGCGCACCGACACGCCCTTCCAGTTCCTGCACCGCCGCCGAAACCGAAGAACGCGGTATGCCAAGCGTATCGGCGGCCCGCGTGAAACTCGCGCAGTCAACGACGCGTGTGAAGATGCGGAACAGGTCGATACGGTCCAACCGAAAACACCTTATTGTGCGGTTTTTCTGACAAGTTATGTCAGAATAAGCGCCTTTATCGCGCAAAGCTAGACGATATCCTGCTGCAACGAAAGCGGCCACCAGCGTGGCCGAGCACGGCAAAAGGAGGCCGACCCATGACAGACCATTCCCTCAAGGGCAAAACCGCCATCATCGCCGGCGGCGCGAAAAATCTCGGTGGATTGATTGCCCGCGATTTTGCCGGCCAGGGCGCCCGCGCCATCGCCATCCATTATAACAGCCCCGCAACCAGGGCGGATGCCGAGGCAACGGTGGCCGACGTGAAGGCGGCTGGCGCTGAGGCTGTCGCCCTTCAGGCCGATCTCACCACGGCAGGTGCGGTCGAAAAGCTGTTTGCCGATACCGTCGCCGCCATCGGCCGCCCGGATATCGCCATCAATACCGTCGGCAAGGTGCTGAAAAAGCCGATCCTCGACACGTCGGAAGCCGAATATGACGAAATGACTGCCGTCAACGCCAAGTCGGCCTTCTTTTTCCTCCAGCAGGCCGGTCGCCAGGTGAGCGATAACGGCAAGATCTGCACCCTCGTGACATCGCTCCTTGGCGCCTTCACGCCGTTTTACGCCAGCTATGCCGGCACCAAGGCCCCGGTGGAACATTTTACCCGCGCGGCGGCCAAGGAATTTGGCGAACGCGGCATATCCGTGACGGCAATCGGTCCCGGACCGATGGACACACCATTCTTCTACGGTCAGGAAACGCCAGAGGCGCAGGCCTATCACAAGAGCGCCGCCGCTCTTTCCGGCTTCTCGAAAACCGGTCTCACCGATATCGAGGACATCGTTCCCTATATCCGCTTCCTCGTCACGGATGGCTGGTGGATGACCGGCCAGACCATTCTGGTCAATGGCGGTTACACCACGAAATAGTCGCTGCCGGATGGCACCCGGCTCAGGCCAGCGGCTCGTTTCGGGTAGCAGAACCGCGATGCAAAAAAGTATCGAACGCCATATGGCCTGAATTATATATGCCGGTGTAAAACCCCCTCATCCTGTTGATGGAAACCTTGGGGGTATCGGATGAATTCCGGGCGTCGTGGCGTTCTCGCATTTCTGGGCGGCCTTGTACTGGCAAGGCCGTCTCTCGGCGCAGCATCGGGCAAGCCTGCGGCCTTTGCCGAATCCCGTTCCGAATACAAACCCCGGCATATCCTCTGCTTTCTTGGCGCGGAAAATGGGCTGGCGGCGCTGCAGAAGAGCGCCCGCGCCGCCATCGATGATTTTGCGCCCGATTTCAGCCTGGATGACGATTATTCACAGGATGAGGCGGACGACCGAATGGAACGATCGTTCAATGTCTGCTGGGATCGCGTCGACCCCGATGCCTACCAGCCGGAGGATGAGCAAGCCGTCGCCGCGCACGGCTCGGTTCTTTACGTGCTCGGCCCATCCATGGATGCCGAAACGGCCGTGAAGACATCCGCAAAGGCCCTCGGATTTGTACAGCACATGCTCGATCACGGCGCTACCGCGGTGAAGGGTGAAAGTGCGGGCGTCGCCCATGGCGCAAGGCGCTGGAAGCAGCTTTACGAGCAGTCGCGCGGCGAGGCGGCCGCCGATGACGGGATGGCGCTTGCCAGAACCTGCCGTCTGGCTTTCGCACGCCGCCCCATAGGAGACGATGCCGAAGGCATGACAAGCGTTGGGTTTCACCTGATCGGCTTGCCTGATGTGCAGGTACGCTTCACCAAAAAAGACCAAGACCGACCATCGACGAACGCCGAACAGCTGAAGATCGCCGCCTTGATAGACGATATCGCCGAGCAATTGGCGCGTGACGGCGTTGAAGCCACCCTGAAGGGCCGTCGCGCCTCCCTCTCCGACGACACACGGTATGAGGAGGACGAATATAAATTCAATCCTTTCGGCGTCGTGAGCGTTGACGACCTCAAGCTTTGATACCCCTCTGCTTCCTTATGGGGCGGGGTCGCTCTCGCCGGCCACCAGAAGCATGGGCCACACGCAATGGCGCGCCTGATCGGGGTAAAACGGCGCGTAGGCCGGCATGGTCGATAGCAGCGTCTGGGCCACCGTGACGCCGAGATCATGCAGGGACATGCGGAAACTGGTCAGCCGTGGTTCCAGAAACTGGCCGCGCGGGCCATCGCGGAAGCCGATGACGGCGAGATCGCGCCCCGGTTTCAGGCCCACTTCCGCAAGCCGGCGATAAAGGCCGACCGCCATCAGTTCGTAGATCAGCACGATCGCCGTTGGCCGGGGCCGCATCTGCAGCCACTCGCTGGCGGCGTGATAACCGCCCTGCTCGCTCGATTTCGCACGGATGACCAGCGAGGAATCGTAGGCGATGCCATTGTCTTCCAGCGCGCGCCTGTATCCCTCCAGAAAAACATAACCGAGATTGATATCGCTGTCGGGCACCGCCACCGCAATCGAACGATGCCCGGCAGCGGCAAGGCGGTCGACCGCGTTTTTCGCGACGCCCTCGAAATCGAGGTCGATCCAGGCGTGAGTGTCGCTGGAAGCGGTCCGTCCGAGCGCCACGAAAGGCAGCCGGGTCTGCTTCAGGAAATCCACACGTTTGTCTATCCGTCGCGTCGCGGAAATGATCATCGCGTCCACCATGCGGCGCGCCACCATGCGCTTCAGATATTCATCCGGATCCTCTTCCCCCGGGCAGGGCAGAACGATGAGATCAAGATTATGCCCGGAAAACACGCTTTGCAGACCGTCCGTCACCCCCAGGAAGAAGTTGTCGGAGTTTTCAACGGTCTGCGCGTCGCTGCCGGTCATCAGGCCGATGACATTGGTGGTTCCCTGCCTGAGGCTGCGGCCGGACTGGTTGGCGACATAACCCAGCTTTTCCGCCGCTTCCAGAACACGCCGCCGCGTTTCTTCATTCACATCCGGCTTGCCGTTCAGGGCACGGGAAACAGTGCCTATCGATATCTCCAGATAATCGGCAAGCTGACGAATTCCTTTCATGCACTCCCCTCCCAGGCCCGGCGCGCAATCGACGCGCCCCTTAACGGTCTTGACATATCTAACATCATCGGCATAGTCTCGTAAACGTTTACGACGCTCTGCGCAAAGAGGAGTTTGCGAAAGAGTCCGGGGAGATGAGATGACATTCAATGCCGTTTTATGCGGGTGCGGAGCCATGGCCAAAGGCTGGCTGCGTGCCATTCAATCCACGCCGGAAATCGCCGGCGCGATCAGGATCGCCGGTCTGGTCGACCTGAACGAGAACACGGCCCGCGTGCTTGCCGAAGAATTCGCCCTCACCGATGCGGTCATCGGCACGGATCTCCGCGAGGTTCTCGCTAAAACGAAAGCCGACATCCTTTTTGATATCGTCATCCCGCAGGCGCGCTTCGCCGTGGTTGAGGCCGGTCTTGAGGCCGGGTGCCATGTGCTGAGCGAAAAGCCGCTTGCCGCCTCCATGGAAGAAGCCGGCACGCTGGTAGAACTGGCGAAAAAAGCCGGAAAAATTCATGCCGTGGTGCAAAACCGGCGGTTTGTGGCGGGTATCCGGCGGCTACGCCGCGCGCTGGAAGACGGCGTCATCGGCGATTTGACGGCCATCCACTGCGATTTCTTCCTTGGGCCGCATTTCGGCGGCTTCCGCGAGGAAATGAAGAACGTCCTGCTTCTCGACATGGCGATCCACACTTTCGACGCGGCCCGTTTCGTCGCCAATGAAAAACCCCTCTCCGTCTTCTGCGTGGAAAAGAACCCGGCCGGCTCATGGTATGCCCATGGAGCAAGCGCCAACGCCATTTTCGAGTTTTCGAATGATGTCGTCTTCACCTATCGCGGCTCCTGGTGCGCCGAAGGCGAGCGGACCAGCTGGGAAGCACGCTGGCGGCTGATCGGCTCCAAGGGCATGATCCTCTGGGACGGGGAAGACAATTTCTCCGCTTCCGTGGCCGGCGACGAACAGGGGCTTCTGCGGGGCTTTAGGACCGTAAACGTTTCCGAAGCCATTTCCGAGAAGGATACGCGCGGCCACGCCAGCGTCATTCTATCGTTCCTTCAATCCATCCGTACGGGTGAGATGCCGGAAACGGCCTCCTTCGACAACATCAACAGCCTTGCCATGGTGATCGGCGCGATTGAAAGCGCCCGCCTCGGCCAGCGTGTTTCCATTGCAGCATAAGGACTGAAAGACGTGAGCAATCCGGCAACATCCATCCGCATCGGCACCATGGTCAGCGCCACCAAGGGACAGGCGGCTGAGCGCATCGGCCAGATCGCCGACCTCGGCTTTGAAAGCTTCGAACCCTTCTTCTGGCAGACCACCAACGGTCAGGACCTTGCCGAACTCGGCAAGCGCTGCCGCGAGGCGATCGGTGAGCGCGACATCACCATCAGCACGCTCGGCATGTTCGGCAATCCGCTGGAAGAGACCGACATCGACCTTGAGACATTGCAGGGCTGGAAAGACTGCATCGACAATGCCCACCATTTCGGCGCGACCTGCGTTGCGGGGTTCACCGGCCGGCTGCGCGGCAAACCGCTGCCGGAGAGCCTTCCCCGATACAGGCAAATCTGGAGCGAGCTTGCAAAACGCGCCGCCGACAAGGGCGTGAAGATCGCTTTTGAAAACTGCGCCATGGACGGCAACTGGCAAACCGGCGACTGGAATATCGCGCACAATCCCGACGCATGGGAACTGATCTTCAACGAAACGCCGGACGAGCATATCGGCATCGAATGGGAACCCTGCCATCAGATGGTCTATCTGATCGACCCGCTGCCGCAGATCCGCAAATGGGCGGACAAGATTTTCCACGTACATGGCAAGGACGCGACCATCCGCTGGGATGTCATTCGCGAGCACGGCATTTTCGGCAAGGAAAAATTCGTCTTCATGCGCACGCCGGGTTTCGGCGACAGCAACTGGACGGACATTATTTCCGAACTGCGCCTCGCCGGCTGGACCGGCTCCATCGACATCGAAGGCTGGCATGACCCCGTCTATCGCGATGCGCTGGAAATGACGGGCCAGGTGCATGGCCTGAATTATCTGAAGAAATGCCGCGGCGGCGATTTCGTCGTCGATCCGACATAACGGAAACCTTTTGGGAGAAGGTTTTCGAAAATTGCAGAGACGATAACCAAGAGGAGGAGATTATGGGTATTGCGAAATGCATGATGGCCGGCGCATTTCTGCTGGCGGGCGTGTCCGCCGGCGCTATTGCGGCGCAGGCAGAAGATGTGACGTTGACCCTCTGGTCGCTGGATCGCGATATCCAGCCCGCGCCGAACCTCATCAAAGAGTTCAACGCGCTCAATAACGGCATCAAGATCGAATACCGGCAATTGCAGTTCGATGATGTGGTGAGCGAATCCATGCGCGCCTATTCCACCGGCAATGCGCCCGACATCATCGCCATCGACAACCCCAACCACGCCATGTTCGCCGCACGCGGCGCCTTTCTCGATGTGACCGATATGATCGCCAAGTCGGATGTCATCAGGACGGAGAATTATTTTCCGGGACCGCTGAAATCGGTGATGTGGGACGGCAAATATTTCGGCGTGCCGAAGGCCACGAATACGATTGCGCTTTATTACAACAAGGACTTGTTCAAGGCCGCAGGGCTGGACGCGGCAAAACCGCCGCAGACCTGGGACGAGCTGGTGGAAGCGGCGCGCAAGCTGACCGACCCCTCAAAGAGCATCTATGGCATCAGCTTCAGCGCCAAGGCGAATGAAGAAGGCACCTTCCAGTTCCTGCCCTGGGCGCAGATGGCGGGCGCGACCTACAAGAACATCAATACCGAGGGCGCCGTCAAAGCGCTCGAAACGTGGAAGCTGATGCTGGATGAAAAGCTGGCATCGCCGGATACGCTGACGCGCAGCCAGTGGGACTCCACTGCCACCTTCAACGCCGGCAACGCCGCCATGGTGATTTCCGGCCCATGGGAAATCGACCGCATGCTGAAGGACGCCAAATTCGACTGGGGTGTTGCTTTGCTGCCGGTGCCCACGCCCGACGCCCCCCGGTCTTCGGCGATGGGCGACTATAACTGGGCGATCTTCTCCAAGACGAAACATCCGGAAGAGGCCTTCAAGGCAATCGAGTTCTTCGCCTCTAAGGACAAGGACATGTTCAAGAACTTCGGCCAGTTGCCGGCGCGCTCGGATATTCCGGTTCCGCCAACCGGCAATGCGTTGAAGGATGAGGCGCTGAAGACCTTCGCAGAACAGCTGAAATATGCGCAGCCGCGCGGCCCCTCGCCCGAATGGCCTAAGATTTCCAAGGCGATTCAGGACGCCATTCAGGGTGCGCTTTCGGGACAGATGACGCCGAAAGCCGCGCTCGACCAGGCTGCTGAAAAGATAAAGCTGGTCGAAGGCTGATCTATCTGGGCGGGCGGCCGGATTTCTCCGGCCTCCACCCAAGGGGTTCCTCCCGGTGGGGCTGCCTGCCGCGACAAGCGGCGGCGGCCCCGCCTGGAGCTTGCGAGGATGTTTCATGAAAAAACTGTTTTCCAGCCTCAGTGACGGTCGCGGTTTCGATATCGTCCTTGTCGCCTTTCCTTTGGGCTTCCTGTTCGTCATGGCGGGGCTGCCGCTCATCTACAACATCGTCATGAGTTTTCAGGAAGTCGACATGTTCAGTCTGGGCACCGTCGTGCGCCCCTTCGTCGGCTTCAAGAATTACATCGATCTGTTCCGGCAGCCGGAAACATTGCCGATCCTTTTCAACACCGTCACCTTTGTCGTGGCCTCGATTGCCGGGCAATTCGCCATCGGCTTCGGTCTGGCGCTGTTCTTCTGGGTCAATTTTCCCGGCGCCACCTGGCTGCGCGGCCTGTTTCTCGTGTCATGGGTCATGCCCGGCCTCGTGGTGGGCGCAATCTGGAACTGGATCCTCTCGGGCGATTTCGGCGTGTTGAATTTCTTCCTGCGGGAAAGCGGCCTGATATCGGGCAATATCTTCTGGCGCTCCGATGCGAATTTTTCGCTCTGGGCCGTCATCATCGCCAATGTCTGGCTCGGCACCTCCTTCAACATGATCCTGCTTTCCGTCGGCCTCGCCTCCATTCCCGGCGATCTCTACGAAGCCGCGGAGCTGGACGGCGCCAATGCCTGGCAGCGCTTCTACACCATCACCCTGCCGATGATGCGCTCCACCATCGGTGCAATCGTCTCGCTCGGGCTGATCTTCACGCTGCAGCAATTCGATCTTTTCGCCGCCATTACCGATGGCGGACCGAACAACAGCTCCAACGTGGCGCAATATTGGGCCTGGGACCTGTCGTTCCGGCAATATGATTTCGGCAGGGGCGCCACGATCTCCGTCATCATGATCGTTTTCGTCATGCTGGCCTCCATCGTTTATGTGCGCTCCACACGGCATGAGGTGCGCGGATGAGCATCACGACCCGCAACCGCCTGATGCTGGCTATCGCCATCGTGCTCGCCATCATCTACCTTTTCCCGCTTTATTGGATGTATCTGACCTCGCTCAAAAGCGGGTCGGAAATGTTCGCCAATCCGCCCGCCTTCTGGCCCACGGACCCGCAATGGCAGACCTATGCCTATGTCTGGAACAGCCGCAACATGGGCCGATACCTGTGGAATTCGGTGCTGATTGCCTCCAGCGCGGTGCTGCTGATCACCATTCTCGGCGTCGGCTGCGCCTATGTGCTGGCGCGCTATCGCAATGTCTGGGTGGATATCGGCCTGTTCCTCATCCTCATGCTGCAGGTTCTGCCGGCATCGCTGATGATCACACCGATCTTCGTTGGTTTCTCGCAATTCGGGCTTCTGGATTATCCGCGCCTGTCGGTCATCCTCGCCATTGCGGCGAAAAGCATGCCCTTCTTCGTGGTGCTTGTGCGCGCCACTTTCATGGCCGTGCCGCAGGAGCTGGAAGAGGCGGCGCTGGTGGACGGTAATTCCCGAGTCGGCGCGTTTTTCAACATCGTGCTGCCGCTTGCCAGAAACGGCATTCTCGTCAGCGCCATCCTCATCTTCATGCAGGCCTTCGGCGAGTTCGTCTATTCGAAATCGATGATCCAGGCGGCCGAACTACAGCCGGCGAGCGTCGGCCTCAATTCCTTCATGGGCCCCAACACCAGCGAATGGAACAACATCATGGCCTATGCGACCATGTATGTGACGCCCATTCTCGCCCTCTTCATTCTCTTGCAGCGCCGCATCGTTTCCGGCCTGACCTCAGGAGCGCTCAAATGACCCTTCAGATCGAACTTTCCGGCGTCAACAAATATTACGGCGCCTTCCATGCGCTGAAGAACATCAACCTTTCCATCGAGAAGGGCACCTTCGTCGCGCTTGTCGGCCCGTCGGGCTGCGGCAAGTCCACGCTTCTGCGCTCGCTCGCCGGGCTGGAGACCATATCGGCCGGCGACATGCGCATTGCCGGCAGGCTCATGAACGGCGTGCCGCCGCGCAAGCGCGATGTGGCCATGGTGTTCCAGTCCTATGCGCTCTACCCGCATATGACCGTGGAGGAAAATCTCACCTATTCGCTGCGTATGCGCGGCGTCGCCAAGGCCGAGGCCCGCAAGGCGGCGGAAGAAGTTGCCGCCACAACAGGTCTTTCAAAGCTGATGAAGCGTTATCCGCGCGAACTTTCCGGGGGCCAGCGCCAGCGCGTGGCCATGAGCCGGGCGATCATCCGCAACCCGCAGGCCTTCCTGTTCGATGAGCCGCTTTCCAATCTCGATGCGGCGCTACGCGTCCACATGCGCAAAGAAATCCGCGCGCTGCACGATCGCCTGCATGCCACTTCGGTCTACGTCACGCATGACCAGATCGAAGCGATGACCATGGCCGATCATGTCGTCGTCATGCGCGATGGGGTCGTCGAGCAGCAGGGCACACCGCTGGAACTATACGACCGCCCGGTCAATCGTTTCGTTGCGGGCTTCATCGGCTCGCCGGCCATGAATTTCATTCCGGCGACCGTCAGCCCGGATGGCGCGTCCCTTCAGCTCAGCTTCGGCGAAAGCGAGCCGCAACAATCGATCGGGAATCCGGCCTCCCTGCCGCCCGGCAAAGATGTGATCGTCGGTATCAGGCCGGAACATATCCGGCCGGCCGCAGCAGACAGGGCGGCATTGACGCTGCCGGTTTCCGCCGTGGAAACGACCGGTTCGGCCACCTTTCTCACAACGGGAACCGCCATCGAACTGGTCATCGCGGTGCAGGGACGCAGCGCTGTCAAGGCCGGTGAAACGATCGGCCTCGACATCGACCCGTCCGATATGCATTTGTTCGATGCGGAAACGGGCGTCGGCCTCCTGACCCGTTGAGCGGCGGTTTTGCCGGCTGTTTCCTCCGCCGGCAAACACGAAGCGTGGAGTCGAATGACCATAAACGGGAAAACAGTATTCTTTATCGGCGCGGCCATCCTCGCCGGTCTCGTCGTCATCCAGCTCAAGGATGTCCACATCGCCATCGGGGAACGCGCCATGGGAGGTTACGACGGTTCGAGCAACCCGGAAGCGGCCTCGCGCGCCGAGCGGGAAGCAAAAGAGGCAGCCGCACGTGCCGAGGCTGCGGCAAACGCGCTGGAACCGCAAAACTGACCAGACAGTCTTCCGCCTTTCAATGCGCGGCGTCGATCATGGCAATCCAGCCGGCGGCCCGGCGGGCAGCATCCGCAAGCACGGGTTTCGGCGCCTTGTACCATTCGTTCTCCGGCAATTCGCGTTTCAGGCGAACGAAGCCGATGGCGTCATCCAGCGTCGGAAACTCCGTTGGCAGCGTGAGATGCAGGAAAAGCGCAACGATGGCGACGGAACGCGAACGGCCGCCCCGGCAATTTATGAGCACGTTGCCACGCTCCCGCCGGGGATAGGAGGGCTTGTCGGGCAATATCTGCTCCAGCGCCGCTCGCAGGATATAATGGGCCGCAACCATCTGGGTATCGGGATTTCCGCTCCCGTCGATCAGGCCGATCTTATAATAGCGGATTTCGCCCGGCCCATAGACGCTGCCTTCGTGGTCGGAAACGACCTGTGACTGCTCCACGAAATTGAAATCCAGATTGACGGCGCAATTGACGACGGTGGTAATCCCGTTCTGGCGTAGAAGATTGAGGTCGCTCGCCCCCTCCTTACCGGAAATGAAGAGATCGACGCTGTAAAGCGGATGCTGCTCATAGATGCGGCTGAGCTTCGGCAGCTCGCCTGTTTCTTGCTCACGGAATGGGGTCGGTCGCGATTGCGGCATGTCATGTCTCCATCGGCGTCTATACGGCCGCCGTCATCTATTGCGTCTTCAGGCCTTCGCGGCCGACTGGTTCAGTTGCATCGCTGCATTGGCGATGCGGCTTTCGGATATGGATCGCGCCACCCGCTGCAATGTCGGATAGCTGCCCCCCTCACCCGTGGCGATATAGCCCGGGCAAAGGAAATCGGCGGAACCTTCCGCCACCTTTCCGAGGGTCAGCGGCTCATAGGTTCCGCCGGCGTTTTTGAGAATGAGAATGGCGGCGGCCACATCCCACGCATTGACGCCGAAACCGGCGGCCGCATCCGTCCAGCCGGCCGCGACATGGGCAATGCTGAGCGCAGCGCTGCCGGGTCGGCGCAATGTCGAAAAGGTCTCGGCGAGAGTGCCGAAATTGGCGAGCGCCGCTTCCCGCCCATCCAGCCGGAAATCGCGCGAGACGGGATAGCCTGTGATGAGCGTCGCCCGCGTCTCATCTGCAACGCTGCGGGAATGCAGCCTTTCGCCATCAAGATAGGAGGTTTTGAGATCGGCGGAAAACATCTGGTCCGCCACGGAATCGTAAACCGCGCCGGCGACGGCTTCTCCATCGATGACGGCAGCGATGGACACGCACCAGAAAGCAAGGCCGCGGGCGAAATTTGCCGTGCCGTCTATGGGATCGACATACCATTGCACCTCACCGCTACCGATCTGGCCGCCCTCCTCGCCCATGATCGCCGAATTGGGCTCCCGTTCGAGAATGACGGCGCGGATGGCAGCCTCGGCGCGCTTGTCATGGATGGTCACGATATCGTGGAGATCGACCTTGTAATCCACCGCCATATCCGACCGAAACGCCGCCAGCAGCGGATCGCGCACGGCACGCGCCGCTGTTTCAGCGATCTTCATCAACCGCACAGAGCGGGAAAACGCATCCTCGTCTCCAGGTTTCCGTTCGCTCAATGAGGTCTGCATCGGCATGTCCAGTCCGTTCGTTCGCAAAGAGGAGGAGGCGGCGCGGCACGGGCCGCGCCAGCCGGGGTTATTTCGTATAGTTGACGCGCCAGAAATCCTGCCATTCCTCGCGGCGGTCGAAATCATCGAGACCGGTGGCGGAATCGTAGCCCATCAGCCGGTCAGCGACCTTCATCAGCCCCGAAGGCTCGTCATCCGGCATCTTGATGTCGGTATTGGTCGGCAGCTTGCCGTCCTTCATCTGCGGGGCGATGCCCTCTTCCGTCAGGACGTAATGGATAAAGAGCTTGGCCGTGTTCGGGCTTCTGGTCTTGGAGGCCATCAGGCCGAGCTTGATATAGGTCCAGCCGACCCAGGGATCGAGATCGGTGCAGAGGCCGAGCTTGTAGCCCTTGTCGGCATTGTCGCGAAATTTGGCCGAACTCAGCAGGCCGAAGAAGGGCTGCTTCTGACCCGGCGCGCCCACCGCCTCCGCCACCGGGTCGTCGCCATCCGTGGCGAGCGGACCATTCGCGGCCAGCGCCTTGATCCAGGCGGCTGCCGCACCCTTTTCCTCCATCTCCTTGCCGGAATGGGCCTTGTAGGCTGCCGCCACCTTTTCATTGCCGTGGGCTTCAAGCTGGTTGAACCAGTCCGTATAGGTGCTCTTGCTGAGCGGATCGACCATGGCGACCTTGCCTTTCCATTTCGGCTCGGTCAGTTCCCAGATATTCGTCACCGGGCATTTGCCATAGGCTTCGGTATTATAGGCCCAGACGTTGGCATTGGTGGAAATGGCCAGCGGGTTTTGAAACTGCGCCGGGATTTTAGAGGCCATGTCGCCCGGCAGATAATTCTCGACGAAACCTGCCGGCAGAAGCTGGGCGAGCGCCGAAGGCGCATCGGTGATCAGCACCACATCGCCCTGCACATTGTTCGACTGGCTTTCGCGGATAATCATCTCCAGCTGGCTATTGGCGGAAACCTTCACTCCCGTCGCCTTCAGCCCGTACTTGGCGCTGAATTTATCGGCCATCTCAACGATCTTGCCGGTGCTGTCATAGATGTTGATCGGCTTCTCCTGCTTCGCAGCCGCAAGAACAGCATCGAGATCGAAAGTCTCTTCAGCCGTGGCAGTCAGTGCGGAAACGCCCATAATCGCTGCAGCTGCGGCCATGGCCGAGGCGGTTCTAAAATTGGTTCTTCGCATCGTTTCCCCTCCCAAGGAAAAGACAGGCGGGCTCGCACCCGCCTTCCGTTTATTTTTTGTAGTTCACACGCCAGAAATCCTGCCAGCCTTCGCGCTTGTCGAGGTCGTCGGCCGCCGTTGCGGCGTCGAAAGCCATCAGCTCATCGAGATGATTGGCGACCTTCGAGGGCTCATCCGCCGGCAGTGCTATTTTCATATTGCCGGAGAGTTTACCGTCAGCGGTCTGCGGCGCGATGCCTTCTTCCGTCATCAGGTAATGCAGGAAAAGCTTCGCCGCATTCGGGCTTTTCGTTTGCCCGGCAATCAGCCCGAAACCGGGATAAAGAAAGCCGGAAAAGGGCTTTACGCCGCTGCAAAGACCGAGCTTCAACCCCTTGGCCTCGTTGTCACGATACTTCGCCACCGAAGTGATGACGAAGAAAGGATCGGCCTGCCCCGGCGCACCGGCCGCATCCGCCACCGAACTCGAATCCGTCAGCAGCGGTGCATTTTCGGCAAAGGCTTTCACCCAGGCCGCGGTTGCGCTTTTTTCGCCCGTTTCCAGCTTCCTGCCGTAAAGGTCCTCATAGGCCCTGGCGACATCGGCATCGTGATGGGTTTCGATCTGGTTGAACCAGTCGGCATAAAGCGGCTTGTCGAAGAGATCGAGCATGGCGAGCTTGCCCTTCCACTTCGGCTCCGTCAGCTGCCAGATGTTGGTGACCGGGCATGCGTCGTATTTCTCGGTATTGTAGGTCCAGACATGCGGATCCGAGACGACCACGAGCGGATCGCGCAGCTTTTGCGGAATATCGCCTTCGAGATCGGGCGGCGTCCAGCTGGTGGCGATGCCTTCCGGCAAAAGCTCGCCCATGGCGGAGGCGACATCGGTTGCCACGCTGACATCACCGACGACATTGCCCGCCCGATGTTCGCGGATCATCAACTCGACCTGCGTTGCCTCATTCACCTTCTTGCCGCTCGCCTGCACGCCGTATTTGGCGGTGAAGGCCTGTGCCGTATCGACGATCTTGCCGGTCACCGCATAAACCGTGATCGGCTTTTCCTTCTTCGCGGCGTCGATGAGCGCATCGAGATTGAAGGCATCCTGCGCATGGGCGGCCCCGCTGAGCGCCAGCGAAAAGCCGAAGCAAAGTACGGAGGCGGTCCTCCGCCGCCTGCGCTCATTGCCATTCTTGTTCTGAGTAGTGATCGTCACCAGATGGTCCCCCGTTATTTTTTGTAGTTCACACGCCAGAAGTCCTGCCAGGTTTCACGCGCGTCCCAGTCTTCAAGGCTGGTCGCCATGCTGTAGGGCAGAATGTCATCGAGAACGGCGCCGATACCCGACGGCTCATCCGCAGGCAGGCTCACTTCTTTGTTGGTCGACATCTTGCCGTCGATCGCCTGCGGCGCGATGCCTTCGGCGGTCATGATGTAGTGAATGAAGAGCTTCGCCGCGTTCGGGCTGTTCGTGCCCTTGGTGATCAGCCCGACGCCCGGATAGAGCCAGCCGACCCAGGGTTTCAGCTCCTTGCAGAGGCCGAGTTTCATGCCCTTCTCGGCATTGTCGCGGAACTTCGCCGAGCTGATGAGGCCCATGAAGGGCTCCTTCTGGCCGGGAGCGCCTACGGCTTCGGCGGCGGCCGCATCGGCGTCGGTCAGCAGCGGAGCGTTGGCGGCAAGCGCCTTCACCCAGGCCGCAGTCGCGCTCTTTTCCCCGGTTTCGAGGTCCTTGCCGTGAAGCGCCTTATAGGCCGCCTTCACCTCGCCGTCGCCGTGGCTGGCCATCTGGTTGAACCAGTCGACGTAGGAGGCCTTGCCGAGCGGATCCTGCATCGCCACCTTGCCCTTCCACTTCGGGTCGGTCAGTTCCCAGATGTTGGAAACGGGGCATTTGTCGAAAAGCTCGCTGTTATAGGCCCAGACATTGGCGCTGGTGACGACGGTAAGCGGGTCCTGATATTCCGAGGGAATATTGCCGGCCATATCCGGCGGCAGCCAGCTTTCGACGAAACCGAGCGGAATAAGCTGCGCCATCGCCGCAGGCGCATCGCTGATGATCGAGACATCGCCCTGAATATTGTTGGCGCGCGCCTCGCGGATGATCATTTCCAGTTGGGCGGAGGCCTTCACCTTCGCGCCCTCTGCGCCGACACCATATTTTGCCGCGAAGTTCTTCGCCATTTCGACGATCTTGCCCGTGCTGTCATAGACGGTGATCGGCTTTTCCTTTTTCGCCGCCTCGATCAGGGCATTGAGGTCGAAAGGTTCTCCCGCCTTCGCCGCGCCGCCAAGCGTTGCGGCGATCGCCGTTGCGCATAACAGCCGGCTCAGGCACGTCATTGTCCGCTTCATACTGCTTCTCCTTCAGCCGTCTCGGCGGCGTTTTCAGTTGTAGGTGCTGTTGCGCAGAACGGCGTCCGCCTCGGTGATGCGCTGACCCCTCACGTCAAAGGCGTGCAGGGCCTCGGGCGGCACGTGGAAGAACACGCGGTCGCCGCTGTCGATACGCGGCAGAGAATGGGTGGTCAGGAACAGCGTATGGTTCTCGCTTCTGAGTTCGAGAATCCAGCTACCGCCGGTCGGCAGCACGCCGGTCACCGTCATCTCGCCGGAGAAGCTGCCCTGCGGCACATCCTCGGGCTTCATCGCATAACCCATCGCCTCTGGCCTCATGCCGATCGAGGCGATGCCGCGCAGTTGCGGATAACGCGTTGCGAAATAGGCTTCCGCCCTGTCGGCTATATCCGACACGCCGGGCTGGCCGAAGGTCAGGATATTGATCGGCGGGCTTCCTACGAATTCGGCGACGAAACGATTGGCCGGACGGTCATAGATATCGTTCGGCGTGCCCATCTGCTGCAGTGTGCCCTCGTTCATGACGGCGATGGTGGTGGCAAGCGTCATGGCTTCCCACTGGTCATGCGTCACGAAGACGATGGTGGTCTTGAACTCTTTATGCAGCCGCTTCAGCTCGGCGCGCATTTCTAGCCGCAGGCGGGCATCCAGATTGGAGAGCGGCTCATCGAGAAGCAGAACGCCCGGATTGACCGCAAGCATGCGGGCGAGCGCCACGCGCTGCTGCTGTCCGCCGGAAAGCTGCGACGGATAGCGGTCGCGATATTTGGCGATATCGAGCGCCTGCATGACGCGCTCCACCCGTGCTTCGCGCTCCGCTTTCGGCAGCTTGCGCAGGCGCAGACCGAAATCCGTATTGCGCTCGATGGTCAGATGCGGCCACAAAGCGTAGCTCTGGAAGACCAGACCCATTTCACGTTTTTCCGGCGGCACGAAGATGCCTTCGGTAACGGAATCGATCACCCGGTCGCCGACGCGGATTTCCCCGCCGGAGAGGTTTTCAAGGCCGGCGATCATGCGCAGCGTCGTGGTCTTGCCGCAGCCGGAAGGGCCGAGCAGACACATGAACTCGCCGTCGCGAATTTCGAGATCAAGATCGGAAACCGCATTTGCGGAGTTCACGCCATAGTTTTTCTGCGCACCGCGCAGGTTGATGGTAGGCATCAGCTTCCAAGTCCTTCTGCAAGATTTGTGCGGGTCATCTTCTGGGCCAACAGCGTGCCGAAATAGGCGATGGCGGCGATGATCAGCACCACGGCGTTGGCGGCCTGCGTGTAGTGATAGTCGACCAGCCGCAGCGAATAGGTGGTCAGAACATCCGTGCTTGGCACGGCGAGGATCACGAAGAGGCTTAAGCCCTTGATGCCCGAAATGAAGGGCAGGAGAACCCCGGTCACCAGCGATCCCTTCTGGATCGGGATAACGATGGAGATCATGCGGCGGAACCAGCCCGCGCCGGCGATCTGCGCCGCCTCTTCCGGATCCTTTCCAAGCTGCGTCATTGCTGAAATGCCGGCGCGCGAGGCATAGGGCATCTGGTCGGCAATCAGCGCCAGGATGAGGATCGTCACCGTGCCATAAAGCGCCGGCATCGGCCCGCGCGGAACGGCAAAGAGCGACAGATAGGCGGCGGCAAAAGCGATGCCGGGCACGAGATAAGGCAGGAACGTCACCTGTCGCAGATAGACCGACAGGGCCCGCACCGGTGTGCGGATGACGACATAACCGACAAGCAGGCCGAGAATACCGGATGTGAGCGAGGCAAGACCGACGATCATCATCGTGTTTTTCGCGGCTGCCCACAGATCGGGGCTCAGGAGCACGCCGGTCTGCAAAGCCACCGTGTTGAGATTGCTGCCGATCCAGTAATCGAGCGTGAAGTTGTCGAACGTGAAGCGGGCCGGCATTTTCATGACGGTCGAAAGCGCCAGGGTCAGAAGCGGCAGACCGACGCTGAGGATGAAGATGGCAGCCGCAAAGCCGGTTGCCGGAAGCCGCATCTTGCCGAGACGGCTCTGCCGGTTCATCGAGCCCTTCGAACCGATGGTCACGAAACGGCGGGCTTCGCGAACGAGGCGGGCGTCGATCATGAGCGTAATGATGCCGATGAGCATGATCGAGGCGGCAACGACGCCGGCAACGCCGGTCTGGCGCGAAGCAATGCTGCGGAACAGCGAGGTGGACAGGACCTCGAACTTCACGGGCAGCCCGAGAACATAGGGCACGCCGAACTCGCCGAGGCACTTCGCGAAGATCAGCACCATGGAAGAAAGCAGCGCCGGGCGCATCAGCGGCAGGATGACCTGCAACGCCACCTGATAACGATGGGCGCCGAGAATGCGGGCGGAATCTTCAAGCTGCGAGTCGAAGCGGCGAAGCGCCGAGCCGAACAGCAGGATGACGAAAGGCGTGTAGTGCAGGGCAAGGATAATGGTGATCGGGAAACGCCCATAAGCCACCCAATCCGGCGGAGTGAGGCCTATCGCCTCGAACCAGCCGGGCTGACCGCCAACGGTGCGATTTTTAAACAGCGTCGTCCAGGCAAGCGCAAAGGTCCAGGCCGGCAGCATATAGGGCACGATCAAGGCGGTGGCGAACCAGCGACGGCCGAACATGTCCGTCCGGCTGATAAGCCAGGCGAGCACGGTGCCGATGACGAGCGAAAGCGCAATCGCCCCGAATGCCACGGTCAGCGTATTGAAGAGCGGACGCCAGAAAAGATCCGATGCGACGGGCGAAAAAAACGCCCTGTCGAGATAATAAAGCGTGAGATCGCCGACATCCTTGCTGAGACGCCGTTCGTGGCCGAACTGGACGCGGACGGCGTCGAGAATGATCGAAATGATCGGAACGACGATCAGATAGGTGAAAAGCAGCGCCGTCAGGACGCCGATCAGCGTCGTCGGCTCCCTGAGCGCGACCTTGAGACGATACCGCCAGGCCTGCCATGCCGAAGGCGCGGTCGCCGGGGGACTTCCCAGCGCCTCCGCCTTCGTCGATTCGCTTAAAAGAGCCATTATCTCTCCCCATATGGCCACGCAATTGCCGCCACACGCCGGCAAGCACCCGCCTTCGCGCGACCCTCAGAACAGGCGGCGCGTGCGTTGACCTTCAGCAATGCGTCAATGCTTCACAAGCGGGCGTCCAGCCCACAAATAACGATGATCCAGCTCCTCCCGAAAACATCGCCGGCAAGGCCGATGTAGAATAAAAATTCCATATCTTCCTTGACCTTGGAATGCATGATCCGTCTTAAAAGACATTTTGTCAATGAAAAAATGCACACGTGATCACTAACTTATTTATTTGTTTTAAAATGGTTTTTTGTCACAAAACTGTAATTTTTGAACGAGCTTGCGTGGGAAACGTTTTTCCCCTGCATGGCGACAATGGAACGGATGAGGCATTTTCCTGGAATGCAGGCGGCCTTTTCTCAGCCTTGCCGAGCGCGGGTGAAAAATTTCAATTGGAATAGCCGACATCATATGGCCTGTGATATCAGGCATAGGATTTCGCAACGGGGGAGTTGAATGGCGAGAGGGTTCGTGACGGCCGAAGAAGTGGCGAAAAAGGCCGGGGTTTCGCGCTCCGCCGTCTCGCGCACCTTCACACCCGGCGGCAGCGTATCGAAGGCCGTCCGGCGCAAGGTACTGAAAGCCGCGCAGGAACTCGGCTACCGTGTCAACCGGCTGGCGCAGGGCCTCAACAATGACCGCTCCAATCTCATCGGGGTCGTCGGCGCCAACCTCAGCTCTCCCTTCATTTCAAAGCAGCTCGATCTCCTCAGCATCGGCCTTCTGCGTCGTGGCCTGCAATGCCTGCTGCTGAATGCGGCGGATGCCCGCAAAGACATTGCGCCGCTGATCGAGCTTCTCTTCGAATTCCGTGCGCAGGCCATCGTCGTTCTCTCCGGCGAACCGCCGGCCTCGATCGTCGATGAATGCATCGCCAATGGCGTACGCCTCATTCTCATCAATCAGCGTCTTGATCGCACCGATACAAATATGGTGCTGAGCGACGATTCCCGCGGCGCCGATCTTGCCGCCATGCGGCTTGTGGAAGCGAAATGCAAAAAGGTCGCGGTCATTTCCAGCGGCAGCCAGACGCCGGCACAGTTGCGCCGCGCCGCCGCCTTTACCCAGCGCATGACCATCGAAGGCATCGAGGTCGTTCCATGGTCCGGCGGGCCGACGAGCTATGACAGCGGTTATCAGGCCGGCTGCGAGTTGCTATCCGACAAGACGATAGACGGCGCTTTCTGCGTGACCGATCTGCTGGCGCTCGGTTTCATGGACGCCGCGCGGCTGGAAATGGGCCGCCGGGTGCCGGAAGATCTCTCGATTGTCGGCTTCGACGATATTCCGCAGGCGGGCTGGAAAAGCTACCAGCTGACCACCGTTGCCCAATCCTTCGACGCATTGACCGAGAAGGTTTTAACCGCGCTCGATAGCGATGAGCCGGAAACCCGGCTTCAGGTCGTACCCGTTTCCATGGTCGAGCGTATCACCGCGCGCTAGAGCAAATGCGTTCCGGGCATAAGCCGTCATGCGGCTTTACCATATCCCCTAACCGACCTGCTTGATGCGGCTTTCGATAAGAAGGCCGCTTTCATCGAGGATCGGATGGGCGACGGCGGCAATATGGGCGTTGATGCGTTTCAGATCGCGCAACATGTCGAGATGCACCGAGCTGGTCTGAATGCTGTCAGCCCGCCCGTCGCGCAGGCGCTGGAGATGGCGCTCCGACGACTGCTTTTCGAGGCGCCGCACATCTTCCTTCACCTCCACCAGCCGGCGTGCAAGCGCGGCATTGCGGGTTGCGAAGACGGATTGCGCCATGCGGATATTGTCGAGAGTGACGGTAAAAAGACGCTCAAGCTCGCTCTTGCCATCATCGGAAAACCGCAGTCCGAGATCGATCTTCTTGGCGATTTCCGGGCGGATGCCTTTCTCGATGATATCGCCGATATGTTCGAGATTGATGGCATATTCGACGATATCCATCGCACGCCTTTGGTCTTTCCCGCTCAAGCCGTCCTGCCCCACCTTCGAGACATAGACCTTAATGTCGTGCTGTATCCGGTCGACCCGGCCTTCCAGCGCGCTGATATCATTGAGTTTCGCAACGTCGCTGTCACGCATGGCTTCGCCCGCCTGCCGCAGCATGCGCTCGATCAGATCGCCGACCAGAAGAACCTCGCGGCTCGCGCCGGCAAGGGCGGCAACCGGCTGATCGAGATCGTGGCTGTCGAGATAGCTGCGATGGCTTTCGCTTTTCTCTTTTTCCGGAAGCAGCGCCGTCGTTACCCGCAGCAACAGCGGTGAGAGCGGCCAGGCGATGGCGGCGACGGCCAGGTTGAAGAAAAGATGCGCATCGACCGCGAGATTGGCGTGAGAAAAAGGCGACATCTCCAGCAGCGCAGCGCCATATCCGGCAAGAGGCAGCGCCGCGAGACAGCCGATTGCCCTGACGATGAGGTTGCCGACGGCCACCCGACGCGCTGCAACCGGTGCTCTCAGCGTCGCCAGCACCGGCGGCACCGCGCCGCCGAGATTGGCGCCGAGCACCAGAACGATCACGAGGCTCGTTTCAACCCCGCCGCTTGCGGCAAGCGACAGGATAAGAACGACAATCGCCAGACTGGAGGAGGCGAGCGCGGCCAATACGGCGGAGAAGATCAGAGCCACCGGCCAGGCATTGCCGAGCATGCCGATGAAGAGACCGAGCGCCGGCGATTGCCTTATGGGATATGTCGCAGCCGAAAGAAGATGCAGCGAAAGCAGCATCAAGCCGACACCGGCGAGCGCCGCACCGGCCCCCTGCCGTTGCACCGATTTTCCGCGTGACAGGACAACACCGGCAAGGATGAGCATCGGCGACAGCCAGCCAAGCCCAAGCGCCACAATCCAGGCGGTCATCGCCGTGCCGACATTGGCCCCGAGCAACACGATCTGCGCCATGGCCGGCGCGATGAGGTCCTTTTCGACGAAGGAGGCGACCATCAACGCCGTGGCGGTCGAACTCTGCAAGGCGATTGTCGCCACGAGACCGGCGATGAAAGAACGAAACCCGCCCCGCGTGCCGGCCGCAAGGCCGATGCGGAGCCGGGCGCCGAAGGCGCGCGACATTCCGTCCTTGATTTGCCCAAGGCCGAAAAGCAGCAGCGCCACTGCGCCGAACAGATTGATGCTGACCACGACAGATTCCATCGGATCACCCCGCTTGTCATTCTCGCCGCCGGTCTGGGCTCAGACCCACCATGGCGGCCGCACTTGTTGCAAACACCTCAGTTCCAACCGCAATCCGTTCATGCTGCGGTGAGAGCCCAAGCTCCAGATCGCGCGGACTGCCTTCGGCACGCTCGAGAAACAGGCCGAGGGCTCCGAAGAAGATTTCAAGAAAGCTTTCGACCGAACCATCGTGGCGATCCGGCTCGCGGCCGAAGCGCTCCGCCAGCGTTCGATAAAGGGAAAGCCGTTGCGGCGCGATATGCGGCAGCGCCAGACCGGCACCCTGGCGCAGGCAATACCAGTCGGCAATCAGCTCGAACATCGGCAGGTCCAGAGACAGGACAGCAACATCAGAGGAGGATCGGCCTTCTTCTCCAAGCAGGTCGAGAACCTCCCGAACGCTTTTATCGGCAATTGCCGTAACAACCTCGACCGGCCATTCCCTGGGGAAATAACGGTGCCTGATCAGCGCCTGCTTGTGGCCCAGCAGAAATTCACCGTAATTGCCGGCGGCAAAAGCCCGGTCGCTCGCCTCGCCCGCCAGTGCTGTCTCCTGCGCGTAACCGGCGCAAATGCGGCCATTGACCGGCAGAGCGGCCATCTCCACCGTCTCGACAAGGATTTCTTGCCGCGACGGGTGGATGACCTTGAAGGCGGGCGGAAAGGCAACGAGCGACGGCACGGCGATATTGGTGAGCGAATTTTCGCCCTCCCCGCGCCGGGTCACGCCTTCCACGTGCAGGTGCCCGCTGAAATGAACGGCAAGCCCGGCCTGTAACAGCGCATCCTCCACCGCCTTGCGCGGCGTGCGGCGCACGACATTGGTTTCACCGAACAGAGCGCCTTCCGCACCGCTTGCGCCATCGAAAGGATCGAGCGCCGGATAGTGGGAAAAGCCGAGCAATGTCTTGCCGTGCAGCTCCGCCCTGCGGCGCACATCAGCGATCCAGTCGATGAGGAAGGGCTTGCAGCGCAAAAGCGCATTCCAGCCACCGGAGGTGCTGTCGATGAAAGCCGCCTCCTCACCCGCTTCGAACTCGCCATCGAGCGGCTCGAAAATATTGGCGTCGATCATCAGCAGCCACAGGCCCGGCTCCGGCTCGACCAGATAGGAGGCATCCATCAGGCGGTAGACATTGCGCCCATCGGGTGAGCGCACCGCGTACAGCCGGTCCTCCGGCGCATCGGAAACACCGAAAGGGGTTTCCCAATGCAGATAATCCGGCTGGCGGAAATAACCGAAAGCCGCCATCGGGCCAAGGCCGACAGGATAGCCTTCGCAATACATCCCGTGGCTCACGACGACGCGCTCACCGGCCCGCCGGGCATCGCTGGAAACGGAAAGGCATTTGCCGTTCTCCGTCAGAAACTCCTTGGTATGGTGCCGGCCGCGCGGGCCGAAAATATCGTGGTTTCCGGGCAATGCGTAGAAGGCCGTGCCGTGGGCGTCGCTGTGGCGTTGCAGGATGTTCTTCAGCGTTTCGGTCGTCACGCGCTGGCCATCATCGGTATAGTCGCCAAGCAGCACCACATGGCGAATGCCGCGCTGCCGCACTTCTTCCAGCGCCGCATGCAATGCATCGGCGCTCTCGTTGAAAACCCGGGTGGATTCACGCGTATCCGACCAGCTGCGCATGGTGATGCGCTGGCCATCGATTTCGATGCCGGGAAATCCGAAATCGGCTGCCGTGTCATGGAAATGCGCGTCTGCGATGACGGCAACGGAGGGAAGCGTGCGTGTCAGCATGGTTGAGCGGTCTTTCTGCCCTCGACCATGTCGATCCAGTCGGAAGCACGGCGGGCGGCGGCGTAAAGCATCGGTTTCGGCGTTTCGAACCATTCGTCAGGCCGCAATTCCCGTTTCGTGCGGATCACGGCCAGCGCATCGTCGAGGGTCGGATAGAGATCCGGCTGCTGCTTGTGCAGGAAAAGCGCCACCAGTGAGACGGAACGGCTGCGGCCGCTGCGGCAATTGACGAGCACATTGCCGCCATCTGCAAAGGGATAGGTTTCCCGCTTCGGCATGGTCTGGCGGAGCGCGCCGTCGAGAATGTAATAGGCGCCCAGCATCATGGTGTCGGGGCTGCCCTCGCCATCGATAAGGCCGAGCTTGTAATAACGGATATCGCCATAACCCACGGCGCGCCTGTCGCCCTCTTCCGCCACCGCCGGCACGAGATTGATATCAAGATTGACGGCGCAATTGACGACGGTGGTGATGCCATGCCGGCGAAGGAGCCCGAGATCGCTCGCACCATCGCTGCCGCCAATGTAAAGCGCGGCATTGTGCAGACCGAGCCCTTCCGCAATCAGGCTGATTGCGGGCCGGGCATAAACGGGTCCATCCATTTCATTCCTCCACATGCACGAAGCACGAGGCCCCCCTCTGCGAAAGGGCCTCCGCCCCCTAAATCACGCCGATGCCGCCCGCGGACGATCCGACAGCTGCCGCGCGGCCAGCGCTATATTCGATGCCTGGCTGACGCCTTTGGCAACTCCGGCGGCTGCGGCCAGCACGGGCCCGCCATCCCGAAGACTGCCGATCTCCAGAAAAGGGCACACATCGCCGCCAGCTTCGCTGACGAGTAGCAGCCCCGCAAGACAATCCCATGAATTCATGTGCAATTCGAGATAGCCATCGGAACGGCCGTCAGCCACATAGGCAAGCGCCAGCGCGCCGGAGCCGGCGCGGCGGACATTGGCGCCCATATCGAGCAGGTTCCGGACGACATCGAGATAGGTCGTATTCGCGATACGGGTGGACCACCCCATCTCGATCGAAGCCGCATCGAAGCGCTCCGTTTCCGCAGTTCGGATCGGTTGCCCGTTGCGCGTCGCTCCCTCACCGCGACGGGCGAAATAAAGCTCGCCAAGGGCGGGACTATAGATCGCCCCGATTTCGGTCTGGCCGCTTTCGACATAGGCGATGGAGATGCAGAAATGCGGAATGCCACGGGCAAAATTGGCGGTGCCGTCGATGGGATCCACGACCCAGACGCGCTCACCGATCTCGCCGCCGCCCTCTTCCCCGAAAAAACTGTCTTCCGGGAAAGCGGCCATGATCGCGCCGCGAATATGCGCTTCGGAGGCGGCATCCGTCACCGTCAGAAAGTCCTGCGGCCCCTTCATCGAAAAGCTGCGCGTCGCCTCGCCCTGAAAACCTTTCAGCACCAGTTCGCCGGCGGAAAGAATAACGCTGCGGCACAATTCGGCACGCGCCGCCAGTGTATCGGGATAGTGGATCGAATCCATGCGCAGGAACCATTTCTCAAAGTTTGAACACGCGTTCATATTGCACGCGTGTTCAAACTTTTCAAGGGGCCTTGAAAAGGAGTTGATGGACATTGGAGGAGGGCGGGCCGATCAGGCCAATGGAATGGATTCGTCGCAACACGTGGCATGAAGCAAAGGGTTGCTTCACCACTACCAATATCCCCGCAGGAAACATTTAATACTGAAAACATTGGAATGTTGCGAAACGCAGTGCCTGCATCTTGCGGTTGATGTAGTTGTCTCTCGGTTAACCCTGTGTATTTCCAATGATGTAACGGGAATTATGTTACAAATGCCGCTCTGTACTTGAAGAGCCATGAATGAAAATACTGACCGCCACACAGAAACTGCAGGACTTCATGTCCGTCCGGTCCGACAATCCTGATCTGCTGAAAGCACAGTACCGCGCTTTCACCCGACAGATGCCGATGATGTATTTCATCCTGCTTTCAAGCACATGGGCGCTTGCCGTGACGCATATGCGATTGGCGCCGCTTTGGCTCACCGTTGGTGTTCCCGCCCTCTTCACACTCGGCTGCACGCTCAGGGTCGCCTTCTGGTGGAGGACGCGCGGCATGGATCCCGAACCGCGGGTGGCGCATGCAGCCCTTCGGCGCACCAATCGCCTCGCTGCCGGCATCGCCATGGCATTCACGCTCTGGTCTTTCCTGCTGGTGCCCTATGGGGATGCCTATACGCAATCCCACGTCGCCTTCTATATGGCGATTACCGTCATTTCCTGCATTTTCTGTCTGATGTATGTGCGCTCGGCCGCCTTCACGGTGACGCTCATCGTCAATGGCGCCTTCATCGCCTTTTTTCTGGCATCGCGGCAACCGACCTTTGTTGCCATCGCCATCAACGTGCTGCTGGTCTGCACCGGCATGATGTCCATTCTGCTGACCAACTACCGCAATTTCGAGCGCATGGTCATTTCACAACAGCGCACGGAAGCGCTGAGCAACGAAAACCTGCTGCTTGCCAATATCGACAGCCTGACGGAACTGCCCAACCGCCGCGCCTTTTTCGCCCATCTTGAAGCCGAGCTCGAAAAAGCCAGGGCCAACGGAACCCGGCTGGCGCTGGGTGTCATCGATCTGGACGGGTTCAAGCCCGTCAACGATCTTTACGGACACTCCGTGGGAGACAGGCTGCTTGTCAATGTCAGCAAACGCCTCACCGCCAATCTGAAAGCCAGCAGGGCCTTTCGGCTGGGCGGTGACGAATTCGCCATCGTCGCCCCGATCATACCGGATGACGCGCAACTCGTCGCAAATGCCAATGCGATCTCCGAGCAGTTGAGGGCGCCTTACCATATGCCGGAAGGCACCGTGCATGTTTCCGCTTCCATGGGAATTGCCGTGTTTCCGAACCTCGCCTCCACGCTTGAACAGCTTTTCGACAGGGCGGATTATGCCCTTTACCACGCCAAGAAAACCCGGCGTGGCGACGCCGTTCTGTTCGATGCGGAGCACGAAAAGCAGATCAATATCGAAGCCCGCATCGAGCACCTGCTTAAACAGCGGGATATGGAAAACGAGCTTTCGGTCGTTTTCCAGCCGATCGTCGATATACGCGACGGAAGGACGGCAGGGTTTGAAGCGCTGGCGCGCTGGCATAGCCCGGTTCTCGGATATGTGCCGCCTTGCCAGTTCTTCCCCATCGCCGAGCGAGCCGGCATCGTCGGTTCGCTGACGCGGCCGCTTCTCAAGATGGCGCTCGCCTCCGCCGCCAAATGGGAGCCTTCCCTGCGCCTGTCGTTCAACCTTTCGGCGCAGGACCTCAATTCCCATGAGGGCGTGCTTTCCCTGCTCGGCATCATCGAAAACAGCAGCTTCGATGCGCGGCGGCTGGACCTTGAAATTACCGAGACGGCTTTTGCCCATGATTTCGAACAGGTCAGGCAATCGGTCGAAATGCTGCGGCGTCTCGGCTGCGGCATATCGCTGGACGATTTCGGCACCGGCTATTCCAGCCTGACGCGACTGCATGCATTGCCGCTGACCAAGATCAAGATCGACCGCAGCTTCGTCACGGACCTGCACGAAAAACCGGCCAGCTACAAAATCGTAAAATCCCTTCTCACCCTCAGCCGCGACATGGGACTGGAATGCGTGGTGGAAGGGGTGGAAACACAAGCCGAGCTTACCGCACTCGAAGGCCTCGGCGCCACGCTGGTGCAGGGCTATATCTATGCGCCGCCGCTTCGGGAAGAGGATATCAGTGCGTTTCTCTCGGGACAGGCGAGTCCCAAACATCGCACCAAATCCATAGCTCTCAAAAATCCAAACAAGGCTTGGTGGTAAGCTCCGATGCCCTCTCCAATTAAAACTTCCCCAGCGCCGGAATAGACATCACCGATGAGCCAACCTGAGTCAGGGATACATCAAGCGCCAAAGAGATGATACGGGCCTCATCAAGGACATGCAGCCTATTGCAGCGTCCCGGTGGCCCATGTGTCTCGGTATTGTGGTTCGCCGCTGTAGTTGTCGGGGGAGGCTCATGCCATTTCCCTCCCGGTCCACGTTGCTGCGATTTTAGAAGGCCTCAGGCAGACCGCCGCACCAATAACATTCGAAGCCTTCGGAAGCTCGCAACTCAGAGATCTGGGTGTTCTATCCGCTCCCAAGCCGCACCATCGAAGCGGAAAACATCTTTCGATGCGACGACCCAAAGCACGTTTTCGATCACCTGCGCAAAAAACGGACCATTGTCGATAGATTCGTTATCATCACGATTGCTCAAGCGCGGAAGAGGAGGATCAAATCTGCCAAAACGTCCTGTCTTGGGGTCATACTCATAAAGACCGCCGGGACGAACGCTCGCCGCCATGACGAGTTTTTCCCGATACGGAGTGATCATGTGAAAGAGATTATGCTGCTGCCGTAATGCGACAGGCGAAAATCCCCGTGTGTGACTTCCGTGTATGAGAACACCTTCTCTCCCACATATCCAGACGCTGTCAGGATTCTCGATGTAAATTCCGGTCAAAGCGGCTACCGGAATTGGAATTTTCAGTTCGTGCAACTCATGACCATCCCAGAAACAAAGGACCGGTTTGGTACCGGGTCCCTCCTCCCCGCAAAGATAGATGGCTTCTTCCGACAACCCGTTTATGTCAAAGAACAGTATATCGCGGGAGGCTGGATTGAGGGCCGACTGAGTGACCCATTCCTGCCATTCCGGAGAAAGAAATTCCGGCTCTTTTTCAGGCTTTGCTTCCTCCTGCGCATTTGGGTTCAGCAACAATTTATCGGTCAGGAGACGCCAATCATTGTTCCCCTTGCGAACATAGATTTGCCCCCCCTCTCCGCAGGCATATAGGTGTTGCCCGATCTCGCGGATGCGAGTGAGACGCCCATAGCCTTTCGAATCGTCACTCCAACTACCGGCTCCCTGAATTTTCTCTTGAAAATTCTCCTTCCAGTAGGTGTGATAAACGTCACCCTCCGACGACAGCAAAACGAAATAACCATCTGGCGTAGCGTGCTCAGCGCTATGATACACAGTCATGCTTTGAATATGGAAACCGAAGTCGGAATACGTCCAGTCCTGCGGCGGCACGTCGTCACGATCATACCGATAAAATCGGCCATCAGGATCGAAAGGCTCAGCATTGTCTCTCGTTGCGACAACGGCGAGCGTTTTGCCCGACCTCGCATATGCTCTCGTAAAATCGATAGGCAGCTTGGTTTTCATGGTTTTCTGGTCGCTCCTTCAACAGCTCCAGACTTCAAAGCCGATATGGTTTCTTCAGGAAGGGGAGGATATTGTTTAGCTCGTAAAAGCTGGAACGGATTTTTTCCAGCATATTGGGTCGTCAGGGCTGCCATAATCTCTTTTGCACAATCGGGCCTCACGCTTATCATAGCCTGGGCCGACGCCTGAACTACTTTATGTAAGGGCGCCGTAAAAGGTGGCGTTGAATTTCTACCGGCATTTTCGATCGCCTTGTCCGCCAGATGACCACCCCAGTGCTCGGTTTGCTCTACCCGGGCATTGCCAATAACACATATAGCCATACCATCATTAAGGCTGGGCATATTCGGAATGCGCTTATCGGCCTCCTCTCTCGCGCCATAACGAAGCGTCCAGTCCGGAACTATATGGTGAGCCTGCATGCCGTACTGACCGCAGACGCTCTTCATCTTGCCGTAACGGTCGACCTGACACTTCTTGCGGTATTCGTCCCGATCGGAGACACGTACGGTTTCGCTCTGGGGTAATGCCTGTGGCCGACTTTCTGGTTCCTCACGCACTCGCTGCCGATGCCGACGGAGCTCCTCCATCGCCCAATCCCGCATCTCCCAGCTGTCATGTCCGGCGTCGACACCCTCGTCGAACATTTCTTTGATCCGCCGCTCCTGATCGTCCCGTGGGACGACGTCAGACAGATTTGCACCATTATCGGGGATAAGGACGCTTGATAATATCCCGATGACATTTAGGCGGCGGGCCCAAATGCCCACCCTCGCGAGACGGCCAACTTTTGCAAGATCGCTCACAACCCTGTGAGGCGGGGTACGATACCACTGAGGCGCTCGGGCGGGTCCCGGGGTTATCACCCTTCCCGGACCACGAGGAACAGTCTGGGGGACAGTCGGCCTTGTCGCCGGCATTCCTCCGCGAAGTGCTTGCGCAGAGTTTTGAGCAGCCCCAGTCGTCGCTGCGGCAGCCGATCCCGCATAAGCGTATTTCTCGCCCTCTTTAAACGGCTCGGGCGACGCATCGCTGATAACCCGGCCTTCGTCCGACCCGTCCTGCCATCGGAGCGATCCCCGCACCGGATCATCGTCCTTGGGAGGGTCATAGGTCTGCGTGCTGCGGACGAAGATCGCCTCACCCTGGGTATTCCTGTTGTTCATATAAAAACGATCGAGGTGGCGAATGACATGCGAGCCTTCAGCACGCACCTGATCGGCGTGCCCGATGGGTTCGCAGATGCTTTCCACCGTACCGGATTTTACCCCCTTGCGGCTGCCGGGCGCATCGCCGTGCACATGTGTCGTGCACGAACGCATCACCATTGCCTTTTTGCCGGTGAACCGAACAGACGGCGTATAGTTTTTATCATGGCCGCAAAAATCCACGACCGGATAGGGAATAGGCACTACCGACGAGCCAACCGGTGTCAGGCATACATCAGGTGCCAAAGAGACGATGCGCGCCTCATCGATGTCACGCAGTCCCTCACGCGGTGTGCCCGTGGTCCATGTGCCGGGATATTCGGGCTCTCCGATATAATTGTCGCGGGGGATGCTCATGCTGTCTCCCTCTCGGTCAGAGCCGCTTCGGTTTCGGGCGACTTCAGACGAACGCGCGTCAGGGTGAGTTTTGTTTCACCGGCATCGGTAAGAGGAAACCTGATGCGCCAGGTCAGAAGCACCCGTCCGTCATTGCGCCAGTCGAATTGCACGCCATCGAGCTTCAGCACGTGCCATTCATCGCGATCTTCGCGAGAGCAATGGACACCGAGGGTAAGGCCAGGCAACGAGCCTTTCGCGACCGGATGCTCAGAACTCAGATTAACGAGCTCGTAGTTCTCGTCACCCTTGAGGTGAGGCGTCGCGATGAGATCAGGATGGGCCGCCTGCCAGAAGCGTGGATCAAAATCACGCGGCAAGAGGGGGTGCCTCTCCTCCCGCCAACCGTCGTCATAAGTTCCGGAATATTGCTGACGGAACTGCCACCAAGGCGAAACGAGCCCAAATCCCTGCGGTTCCGGCGTGCTCCGCCAATCGGAATGCTCACCAACGGCAGCGATCTGCGGAGCTGGAACAGGCCCGGCGTCGGCAGGCATCTCAAGATTGACGATGCCGCACCCAAGCGGGTTTCGGCGCTCCACGTCAATCGGTGTTTCCGTCCCCGCGTCACCTGTGCCAGGGATCGCGCCGCCATAAGCGTTACGCCAGCATATGGCCACGCTTCTAGCCGGTTCAGGATCGCTCAGTTTCCAATCCGCTACGACACGTTTGGCTTCCCTAGCGGCAAAACCTGCCCATTTCTCCTTAACGACAGGTTGCCAAAAGCGTCTGCCGAAAACCTCGATTTCCTTGAAAACTCCACCAACGCGGATGGAGGCACGCCAGGATTTCTCCGGCTCGCCACTCGCAGACCACGCATTCCCGAGAAAGGTTATATCCGTGCCGGGCTTGTCCGGGGTAAGATCGCTTTGGCGCAGGAGGACGGTCTGGTGCGGATCGCCCTCATAGGCATCCTCCCACTGAAAACTTTCCTGCTCGGCTGCGACATCCAGCGAACCGCCCTGAGCATGCATGAATGTTGCACGCACGGAGACAATACAATCGAGCCCTCCTTCGGCATCGAACTGACGGAAAGCCATGGCGGGAAACGGCAGGCGGTTCTGAAGTTCCAAGACCGCCTCCGTCAGTTCAGATCGATCGGCTTGCCGCGAAGCTGAAAATGATCCGTCGCCACGAAGTTGAAGGTCTTGCCAAGAATGATGACCTCGCCATTCGCCTTCATGATGAATTTGGAATCGCCGCATTCGATGACGAACTCTTCACCGACTGCAATCTTCTTAAACTTTCCGACGCTCTCCAGCGACGTCTGGCCTACATTCGTAACCTTGCTCACCCCGATCTGTTCAGCCTGCGCCACACCGACGGATGTAGACTGAAACGCCCCGACGATCGTGTTCATGATGCCCGGCAGCGGAAACAATCCCGAAGCATCGGAACCCACGCCCGAGCCGGAGCCGGCAAGCGCCGTGCCCGCATCCGCACGCGGGCTCGGGCCGGAAACGACGCCCTCACGCGAGGAAAGACCGCCTGCGCCGAGGAAGCCGAGTGCTGATGAGGCGAGCGTGGTGGCGAAGGCCGCAACGCCCGGGCCACCGCCGCCGGCGATCTGGGCGGCCTGCGAAAGCAGCCCCGCCGTCTGACCGGAGAGCGCCTGCACGCCGGCCATGGCCATCATCGCCATCGGCCCCGTGCCGCCGACGACGGTGTTTACCGAGCCGCCGATCTCGTGTTTCTGGTTGCCGGAAACTTCCACCGCGCGGTTGCCGCCAACCGAGGCAACCTCATGCCGGTCGATGCGCTTGGTCCGGTCATTCAAGACCCGCGTCGTCTGGTCCTTCTGGGCGTGGAAGAACTGGTTCTCCTTGCCGGCCTCATCCTCGAAAGTGATTTCGTTGAAACCGTCGCCCTTGTGGCTGTTCGAGCGCAGCACCATCCGCGTCTTGTTGGCCGGCAGGTCATAGGGCACGGAATTGGCCGGATTGTTGACCACGCCGATGACCAGCGGCTTGTCCGGGTCGCCATCGACAAAAGCGACCATCACTTCCATGCCGATGCGCGGAATGACCTGCGCACCCCATGTGCCGCCGCCCCATGCCTGGCTGACCCGCACCCAGCACGTATCCGTGCCATCCTTCTTCGCCTTGCGATCCCACGGGAACCACAGCTTGATGCGGCCATATTGATCCGGATGGATTTCCTCGCCCTCGGGGCCGGCGACGATCGCCACCTGCGTGCCTTCGATGCGCGGGCGTTTTGTCGACCGGTGCGGCGTCAGCGGCACACGGGCGGGGATCGCCTCGAAGTGATTGCGATATTCCGGCTCGTTGCCATTGGTCTCATAGGAGAGGTCGACGATATTGTGGCTTGCCCTGATGATCACATGCTCTTCATAGGCGTGTTCGGGATGGGCAACCTCGTAAGGCGTGAAGCGGCGGCCGGCCTCCAGAATGCGCGAGGTGGACGAACCGAAAACCCGGTCGTGATCGGCTTCGATGGACTGGGTGCGCAGTTTCTGCGCCCGCTCGGCCTCTTCCACCGTCTTGATGCGGGCCGGATATTCGTAAAGCTCGCGCTTCGTCGCATCCGGCATCTGCACCAGCGACGGCGTCATCGTGCCCGGCACCATGCCCGGCGTCTCGAAATTCCAGTCGGCGCCCGCACGCTGGCCCGAGACATAGGAGAAACGCCGTGCCCAGTCGTTGATGTGGTTGCGATCCGAAGACCCCTGCGCCAGACGCACCGTCCCCTCCCCTTGCGCGGCCGGCGACGGCCCAAGCCAGCCGCTGGCGCTATCGGCCACATGCAGCTTGTGGGAACCATCCTCATGGCTGAACCAGTAGAACAGGCCGTCCTCCTCGAAACGGCGCAAAAGATAGTCGAGGTCCGTCTCGTTAAACTGGACGCTGTAGTGCTGTGCAGGCGGCGGAGAAATGATGCCTGACGTATCGGGAGCGGGAATGCCGTGTTCGGAAAACAGCGTCTCGACGACCTCCACCGCCGTCTTGTCCATCCAGATGCGGCAATCCGAGCGGCGCGACAGAAGCCACATCTGCGGGCGGATCGTCAGCGCATAGGAGCGCATGCCGCGTGTGATCGGCGGGCCCTCATGCAGCTCCGTCACCAGGCCGTTGAAGGGGCGGCGAACACCGCCGCCATCGCCCTCGCCCTGGCTGATTTCGATGGAGATATCGACCAGCCGTCCGATCAGTTCCTCGGGCTTGACCGCTTCCTTCTTGGCCCGCACCGTCAGGCGAATGTCGAAGAGCTGCGATACGCCCTCCTCGACGGACAGGCGCTCCGGCAGAAGCTGATCTTCGCCGAGTGGCGAAGACACCTTCAGAACGCGGCTCGCCTGAACGAAATCGGAAAACGAAGGCTGGTCGTTCATGGGATACTCCTAATCAGGACCCGCGGCTGGACTGCAGGGGCCAGAACCAGATCGTTTCCGAATTGTAGTAGCAGGCCGAAGCGCACTGGGTGGCTTCCGAGCCGCCCCGCACAAGATCGATGTGACCGCCGCCGGTGTAGCCGGGGATATTGTTGAACGCCACGACACCGTTGCGAGCGCCGATGCCATTGCGCGCCGTCGCGGGGGTGAAAGGTTCGGGTTCGCCAAGATAGCTCGTCCGCTTCATCAGGCTGGCAAGGCGGCGCATGTTCACCTCTATGCCCTTACCGGCATAGGGGCCCTTCTGGATGCGGTGCGAGGCGGGCACGATGTTGATGCCCGACTTCACGAAAGCGATGCTGACGCGGATGGCGCAGGTATTGTGATAGTTCGGATTGCCGATGAAATCGTCCCAGCCGATTTCCGTGAACAGATCACGCTGGCTGAGATAGTTCGGATGCGACGGGTCGCTGCTCGGATAATTCTTATAGAGAGTGTCAAAGTTAACGCGCATGGTTCGTCCCACTAGTTACTTTTCTGCTCACAGGGAAAGGAGACCTTGAGCGCCTCCCGCACGAGAGTGGCTGCCTGTTCATCCAGTTTTTCCGCAGGAAGATCGCCGAGATAGGTGTAGATCCGGTCGGTGAGTTCATGGGGCGCCACGGCACCCGCACCGCACCAGTCCGATCCGCTTGTCAGATCGGCCACACCGGCGATATAGGCGCTCGATTTTGCGACGGAAACCAGCCGCCGCATTTCCGGATCAGACACTTCCGGGGCAAGTTTGCCCTCGATGCCCTGCTTGAGTTCGGCACCGGAGAATATCCATGTCCGTTCCTCGGCACCCGCCGGCGAAAGACCGGACAGAGCCAGAACAACCGGCACGGAAACAAAAAACGCATATAGGGAGCGCATGAAAAACCCGCCTCGTCCAGCGTGGATGAGAAACATCACGACGTGAGCTGCAAAACTGCAATGAAAACGTTCCGGTGCCGGCAAATACCGGCACCGGGTCGCGTCGCTATCAAGCGGCCTTCGTCGTCGCCAGATCGTAAGAGGCGATCATCGGAGACTGCGGCGAGTTGTTGTCGTCGAACGGCGTGTACTTCACTTCCATCTTGGTGAAGTTGAGCTTGATGGTTTCCACCGGACGGTCACCGCTGGAATCCACCGAGTAGCTGGCGATGAGTGTGTTCGTCAGCAGATACTCGATATAGGTGTTGCCCGGATTGCCCGTGGTCACCAGATGGATGGTTGCAAGCTTGCCAGTGCGGCCGGCGCAGGCTTCCTGGAAAAGCTTGGTGGAAGAAGAATCGCTAACCTTGGTCAGAATGACTTCCGAAATGGTCGGTTCGGATGCTTCGCGGTTTGCAGCAGAACCGGCAGACGTGTTCATGTTGCGCGCTACGTTCCAGTGAATGGCTTCGATGTCCATCCACTTGCGGTGTTCCTCATGCGTGGCGTCGCCCTGGATACCGTCAATCTGCAGATAAATTGGCATGCTGTAAGCTCCTGTAGCTGAAATGACCTCTTGCTTCGAGGCCGCGTTACCCTTCGTTTAATGCCGCATGCGTCGGGTAGCCCCTTCCGACGCGGCAACTTCATCCACCCCACCCTCTTCGGGCGCGGCGAATTCATCTGTTTCCCCAGCCGCTTCGGCACGAATGCCGAACCTGTTTTCACCAAAATCGACAACGATCTTGCCCACGCGTTCTCCCGCGATGACTTTTTCGAGGAAAAAGCTGGAAAGAGGCGGCAGGAGATCCTTGCCGATCATGATTTCGATGGCGCGTGCGCCAATTTCACTTGCACCGGCGCGCGCCACCAACGCGTCGCGCGCGGCATCGGAAAGGGTCAGGTCGGCGCCGTATGTTGCGAGAACACGCTCCCTGATCTTGCCGATCTGCATATCCACGATCCTTGCGAGCTCTTCCGCACCGAGCGGCATGAAGGGCAGGATGATCGTGCGCCCGAGGAATGCGGGCTTGAACTGTCTGGTCAGTTCCGGCATCAGCAGCGCTTCCAGCGCCTCGCCTTCCGGCATCGTATCCGGATCGGCGGAAAGCGCGGCCAGCAGCTCTGATCCGGTATTGGCCGTCATGAAGATCGTGGTGTTCTTGAAATCGACATCGCGGCCTTCGCCATCGCGAAGCACACCCTTGTCGAACACCTGATAGAAAATATCCTGGACGCCAGGATGGGCCTTGTCGATCTCATCAAGAAGGAGAACGCCGAACGGCCGGCGGCGCACCGCTTCCGTCAACACGCCGCCTTCGCCGAAACCGACATAACCGGGCGGCGAACCGAGAAGCAGCGAAACCTTGTGCTCCTCCTTGAACTCCGACATGTTGATCGTCGTCAGATGGCTGTTGCCGCCATAGAGCAGGTCGGCCAGCGACAGGGCCGTCTCGGTCTTTCCCGTTCCGGACATGCCGACGAGGAAGAACACGGCGGGCGGGCGGCGTGGATCGGACAATCCGGCACGGGCGGTGCGCATGGCATCGGCAATGCGGCCGATTGCAGCATCCTGCCCCACGACCCGCTGTCGCATGCGCGCATCCAATGTGCGCGCGCTTTCGATCTGGTCGGCCAGAAGCTTACCGAGCGGAATTCCGGTCCAGCGCGATACGACGGATGCGATCGCTTCACGATCGACCACCGTCGGCACGAGTCTTTCGGCATTTGCCGGTTTGGTCTCAGCCGCAGGCCGCAGGCGCGACACATTCGACGCGCCGGTTTCAACGGGCTGCTCTTCGCCGAGTTCAGCCATTTCCGCATCGTAACTGCCGCGCAGGTCGTCGATCCCGCTCTCGACCTTCTCGACTTCGTCGCGTATCGACTGGATACGGCTTTGCATCTCGTCATCCTGCGGTTCACGCAGAAGCCAGTTCAACTCATCGGTCAGAAGACGCCGCTCGCTTTCCATGGCGCGCAGCCGTTCCGGCAGGGTCTGCCGCGCCAGCGAAACGGCGGCCGCGGCCGTATCGAGAAGGCTGACGGCCTTGTCCGGCAATTGCCGCGCCGGCATGTAACGCGCCGATAATTGCACCGCCGCCACAATCGCCTCGTCACGAACGATAACGTTATGATGGCTGACAAAGCTATCGGCGACGCCGCGCAACATACGGATCGCAGTCGTCTCATCCGGCTCGCGCACATGCACGGGCTGGAAACGACGCGTCAGCGCCGCATCCTTTTCGAAATATTTCTTGTATTCGCTCCAGGTCGTGGCCGCGACGGTGCGCACTTCGCCGCGCGCAAGAGCGGGCTTGAGAATATTGGCCGCATCGCCCTGTCCGGCCGCACCGCCTGCGCCGACAAGCCCGTGCGCCTCGTCGATGAACAGGATGACCGGCTCGGCCGAGCGTTTTACCGCATCGATCACGCCATGAAGACGGCGCTCGAACTCACCCTTCACGCCGGCGCCGGCCTGCAGCAGCGAAATATCGAGGTTCAGCAGGCGGACGTTGCGCAATTTTTCCGGCACATTCCCGGAAGCGATTTCCAGCGCCAGCGCTTCGGCGACCGCCGTTTTGCCGACACCGGCCTCACCCACCAGAATGGGATTGTTCTGACGACGGCGCGTAAGAATATCAACGAGTTGGCGCAGTTCATCATCGCGCCCGATCACCGGATCGACCTTGCCGTTCCGGGCGTCGGCGGTCATGTCCTGCGTGTAAAGGCGCAGAAAATCGTTCTGGCCCGCGGCCGGCGCAGCACCCGCCGTCGCGGAAGGAACCGCTCTTCCGTTGCTGTCTTCAACCGAACTGCGAAGGCGTTCGAGTGCCGCGCGATCCATCGCCTTCAGCGACGGAAATGCCGAGCGGACGAAAGAGCGCAGCGAGGTTTCCTCGTCCATCGCCAGAAGCAGGTCGCAAAGCGTCACGCGGTCGCGCCCGGCCTCCAGCGACGCGAGAACCCATGCCTCGCGGCCTGCCGTCAGAATGTTCTGGGAGAGCGACAAGGCCTCTCCATCGCCGATAACGGCTTCTTCCAGGCTGCGGCCGATTTCCGCCTGCAATACCGGAAGTGGAATTTTTAATTCTTCGAATGTTTTCGCATAGATGCCGGCATCTACAACCGCCAGCAGCCAATGCGGGATATCCACGTACCTGTGCCCCATACGCACCGCAACAGAAGCCGCAGCTTCAAGGGTGACGCGCAGGTCAGGCTCAAGCGCTTCAACGAGGCGATTGAGATCGATATGCGACATGCAATGAGCCTCCTGCCCGGGTTCATTCCACAACGTGACGTGGAATAACTATGATGATGAAACCGGGTTGTCCACCCCGAAGTTTATTTTTTATCGGGTTAGATTAGGCAGTAGACGCCACAATTTAGACACATTTTGAATAAGTCTGTCTGAGGAATAGCCTTACGTAAGGGAAGTAAATGCAAAAAATCCATTACTATTTTCTGGGGATAGACTGCTCTTGAACGCGCCGCATGTTAAAAGAGATATAGAATTTTTTGAAGATTGCGGAGAAAACATCCGCATCGATTCAAGAACGCGTGAAATATACTATAGAATTAAGGATGAAAGAAACCAGGCACGCACAGAAGAGCGTGCCGCGTCCCCACAGGATAACTTAAAGATCTCCAGTAGCTGGGACAATGTCAGCAATCTTGGATTGCAGATTATATATTCCGAAAGCAAGGACATAGAAATATTGGCGTGGCTTGCCGAAGCAAGCCTGCGGCTGCGCGGCTTTCCTGGACTGCGAGAAATCTATGAGCTTTGTGGCGATCTTTTTTACAACCACTGGGACTCATTACGCTCCATCAGCGATGATAATGATGAGGAAAAATTTGCACCTTTTGCGGGATTGAACGGCATCGGCACCGAGGGAACGCTTGTGCAGCCGCTTCGGCTTGCGCCGCTGATCCCCGGAGGGAAATTTGGAGAGCACAGCCTCTGGGATTTCCAGCTGGCGCAGCGACCCAACGAGAGCAAACGGCGCGAAGAACTGTATCGGCTGGCATCGGAAGCGGGCGTTGCCGCCATGTCTTCCCATCTGGCCGAGGTAAACGCCTGCCTCTCCAGCTTCGACGCCATCATGGCGGTTCTTTCCGAACGCTGCGGCCAGTCCGCACCGCCCAGCTCCAACATCCGCAACACGCTCATCGAAGCTGCTGCGGCCATTCGCACGCTGGGTGGGCGCGAGCTGGAGCCGGCACCGGTCGAGCAGACGGTAGCCGCAATTCCTGGAACGAACGACAACGGGCAACCGGCCGTACGAACACCCACGACGTCACCGGAAGGCATATCTTCACGCGATGAAGCGTTTGAAACTCTTCTTTCGGTTGCGCGTTACTTTCGCCGGACCGAACCGCATTCGCCGATCTCGCTCTCCATCGAAACGCTGGTTCGCAGGGGGCGCATGGATTTTTCCGAACTGCTGGCGGAGCTTCTGCCCGAAGCACAGGCCCGCAATGCAGTTCTGACGGCCGCCGGGATCAAACCCGGCGGAGACAACAACGGAAAATAACGAGGCAAGGGACGGAAACCCCGTCCCCTCACAGTCAGCCATGCCAAGGGGCATCAAGGAGGTTGAAATGGCAAGTGTACACGAAAAGCTGGAACGGGTTCGCAAGCCCCGCGTCCACATCAAATATGAAGTCGAAACCGAAGGCGCGATGGTGGTCAAGGAACTGCCCTTCGTCGTCGGCGTTCTCGGCGATTTCTCGGGCAATCCGACCCAGCCGCTGAAGCCGTTCGGCGAGCGCAAGTTCGTTCAGATCGACCGCGACAATTTCGATGAGGTGATGCGCCGCATGACCCCTGGCCTCAACATTGCCGTTGCCAACACGCTGCAGAAAGACGGCACGGACATGCAGGTCAACCTGAAGTTCGAAAGCATGGACGATTTCGAACCCGGCGCCGTCGTGCAGCAGGTTCCTGCCCTCAAGGCGCTTCTGGACGCCCGCAACGAGCTGCGCGACCTGCTTTCCAAGGCCGACCGTTCGGAAGATCTGGAACGGATGCTGGAAGATATTCTGCAGAACAAGACCGATCTCGCAACGCTGGTTTCCGAACTCAAGGAAAAGAACGGCGCGAGCAAATAATCGCCTGTGCGGAGGAAAACCTCCCCGAACGGCCCCGACTGCGGGGCTTCAACTGTTCAAGCGGCATTTTTTCAAAGCCGCATGTGGAAGGACTGAAACATGAGCGCTGAAAGCCTGCTGAAAAACGAAGCACAGGCAACGACCGCCGAAGATCAGGGACTGCTGTCCAAGGTGGTTGCCGCAACCCGCCAGACCGAACCGGACCGCGCGCAAAATCTTCTGCGCACGCTGACAGACCAGGCGCTGAAGGGAACGGTCAAATACGACCGCAACCTCACCGTCACCCTCAACCACGCCATTGCCGAACTGGACCGGACGATTTCCGAACAGCTCGCCGCCATCATGCAGGCGCCGGAATTCGCCAAGCTCGAAGGCACCTGGCGCGGGCTCAACTATCTCGTCAAGAATTCCGAAACGAGCGTCAACCTGAAGATCCGCGTCATGAACGCCGGCAAGCGGGAACTGGCGCGCGATCTGGAAAAGGCCGTGGAATTCGATCAGTCGCGCCTCTTCAAGGCGATCTACGAAGACGAATTCGGCACCCCCGGCGGCGAGCCGCTCGGCGCGATCATCGGCGATTACGAATTCGACAATTCCTTCGATGACGTGCAGCTGCTGCAGGGCGTCTCATCGATTGCGGCGGCGGCTTTCGCACCGTTCATCTCGGCGGCAAGCCCGCACATGTTCGGTTTCGAGGACTATCGCGATCTCGCCCGTCCACGCGATCTCGAGAAGATTTTCGACACGGTGGAATATGCCAAGTGGCGCAGCTTCCGCGAAAGCGACGATTCCCGTTTCGTGACGCTCGCTTTGCCGCGTGTGCTGGCGCGCATGCCCTATGGCCCGAAAACCAACCCGATTGACGATTTCGCCTATGACGAAACCAGGGGTGCGGTGAATGGCGACCTGCAGCATGACGAATATTGCTGGATGAACGCCGCCTATGTCATGGGAACGAAGCTGACCGACGCTTTTGCAAAGAGCGGCTGGTGCACGGCAATCCGTGGTGCGGAAAATGGCGGCCGGGTGGAAAATCTGCCCATGCACGTCTTCTCCAGCGATGACGGCGATCTCGATCTGAAATGCCCGACGGAAGTGGGCATTACCGACCGCCGCGACGCTGAACTCGGCAAGCTCGGCTTCCTGCCGCTCTGCCACTACAAGAACACGGATTATGCGGTGTTCTTCGGCGCCCAGACCGCGCACAAGCCGAAGCTTTACGACAAGCCGGAAGCCACGGCCAACGCCGCCGTTTCGGCCCGCCTGCCCTATATCATGGCCACGTCCCGCTTCGCGCATTACCTCAAGGTGATGGGCCGCGACAAGATCGGCTCCTTCATGGAGGCGTCCGATTGCGAAGTCTGGCTCAACCGCTGGATCGCCAACTACGTCAACGCCAATGACGAGGCGGGCGAGGAAAGCCGGGCGAAATATCCGCTGCGCGATGCCAAGGTGACCGTGCAGGAAGTGCCGGGCAAACCCGGCGCCTACAATGCGGTCGCATGGATGCGGCCCTGGTTGCAGATGGAAGAACTGACGACCTCGCTGCGCATGGTCGCCCGTATTCCGTCCAAGAACTGAACCCGGACCGGGGTGGTCCGCCACCCCGGCCCCGTTCGTCACCCGGAGCCCGCTCATGGCGTATCAGTCCTTTCCGGACGCCCGCATTTTCGCCGACCAGCTCATCGCCCTCATCGACGATGCGCTGACCGGCCAGGTGAACGCCATTCTCCACCACCCTGATTTTCAGGCGATGGAAGCGAGATGGCGCGGGCTTGCCATGGTCGTTCGCGAGGCTGGCCGCGGCGCAGACGTCAAGGTGAAGCTGCTGAACGCCAGCTGGCGCGATCTTGCCCGCAACACCGAACGCGCCACCGACTTCGACCAGAGCCACCTTTTCGAAGTCGTCTATAACCGCGAATTCGGCATGCCGGGCGGCGAGCCGGTCGGCCTGCTGATCGGCGACTACGCCTTTTCCCCCGATGATCTTCAGGGCGCCGATTCCATCACCACGCTGTCGCAGATCGGCATGGTGGCTGCGGCCGCCTTCTGCCCCTTCGTCGCGGCGGCAGCACCTTCCGCCGTCGGCCTGCAGGACTTCGCCGAACTCAGCCGGGTTCACGACTTTTCCTCGCTGAAGCAGGATAAATCGCGGCTGCGGTGGAATGCGCTGCGTGCACGCGACGATTCCCGCTTCGTCGGCCTTGTCGCGCCGCGCGTTTTGCTGCGCTCGCCCTACAGGCCCTATGCGCGGGGGCGCGATGACGGATTTCCATTCCGCGAGCATGTGGCGGAAAGCGGCGAGACCCTGTTGTGGGGCAATGCCGCCTTCGCCTTTGCAACCGTGGTGGTGCGCAATTTCGTCGATTCCGGCTGGTTTGCGGATCTGCGCGGTGTGACGCAGGATGCCGTGGATGGCGGCATGCTCTCTTCCCGGCAATTGCCGCCGCTCGATCTCGGCATCGAAAGCAACGGCCTTTCCGCGCAGCCGCCTGTCGAGGTGCAGCTGACGACCGGACAGGAGCAGCAATTTTCCGATCTCGGCATCGTGCCCGTCTCCACCACCTATCTCTCCGGCATGGCGATCTTCAACGCCAACCAGTCCCTGCATGCACCCGGCCATTATTCCAGCGAAGCGGCAAGACAGAACGCCCGCCTCGCGGCCATGCTGCAATATGTGCTGTGCGCCTCCCGGTTCTCGCATTATCTCAAGGTCATCATGCGCGACGATATCGGCCAGCTGAGCGATGCCTCGACGATAGAGCGCAAGCTGGAAGGCTGGCTTTCCTCCTACACGCTCGGCAATGACGATGCGGAAGCGGCGCTGCGCACGCGCTACCCGCTGCGTTCTGCCGGGATCAACGTCTTCGAGGTTCCCGGCAAGCCCGGAACATTCTCCTGCACCGTGCGCCTTCAGCCGCATTTCCAGCTCGATGACGTCTCCACGAGCTTCCACCTCATTGCCGAAACCATGATGCCGCCCGCCGCCGCATCCCGGTCTCCGGCCGAGCCGCAAAGGATACCCGCATGACGCTGCGCGACGATATCTCCCGCCTTCTCGACGATGACCGGCTGCAGGACGCGATCAATCTTGCGCGCGAACACGTCAAGACGAAGCCAACCGACAAGGATGGACGCCATTTCTACATCGACCTGCTAGTCCTTGCCGGCGACTATGAGAAGGCCGATGCGCAATGCAATCTTGCCGCAACATTTTCGCCGCAGGAAAGCGTCGGTTTTTCTCTCTTTCGCCACCAGCTGCGCGCCATGGCCGCACGCAATGCGTGGTTCGAAACCGGCGCGGTGCCGGATTTCCCCGGCGGTCCGTCCGAACTCGATCAGCTGGCCATCCGGGCGAATATCGCCGCGCGCAGCGGCGATGCGGATGCCGCCAGAACCGCACTGGCTGAACTCGATGATAAACGCGGCGATGTGCCGATCGGCCGCAACGGCAAGAGCGCCGGCGATATTCGCGACCTGGACGACCGGATTCCGCATGCGCTAGAGGTGCTGACCAATGGCGGCCGCTACCTCTGGATCGATTACGGTCGCATAGAAAGCCTCGCCATCGACCCGATGAGCCGCCCGCGCGACCTCGCTTTTCGCGGGGCTGAGCTGACGTTGCGCGACGGCGCGGTCGCATCCGTGCTGCTTCCGGCCATTTATCACGGCGCGAAGGACGATGTCGGCCTTCTCCTCGGCCGGGAAACCCGATGGAGCGAGGATGACCAGCCTCTGGCAACCGGGCAAGGCCAGCGCTGCCTGCTGATTGGCGACGATGTGGTGCCGTTCCACGAGATCGGCTCCCTTTCCGCCGCCTCCGACGATGAAAGGCAGATTGCCCGTGGTTGATCCGCTGGAGCAATATCGCGCACGGCAGAGAACGCTGTCGCGCTCCGTTCTGGACCGGCTGCTCGATGACGCGCCGGATGCGGAAACGGATATGCTCGTCAGCCTGAAGGATCAGGCACGCGAGATGCGCGAGGTGATCCGCCGCGATCTCGAGGCATTGCTCAATACCCGCCGTAACCCCGCCGGCCCGCCGGCGGCGCTGAAGGAACTGTCCGACGCGCTGGTGAGCTATGGCGTGGACGGCATTCTTTCGGCCAATCTGGTGACGGATGCCTCCAAGGCGCGGCTCGCACGCAGCATCGAGCGGCGGATTTCCCTGTTCGAAACCCGCCTTGGCGATGTGCATGTGACGATCCTGAAAAACCGCACGGATGGCGACCGGGCGCTTCGCATGCGCATACAGGCAAGTTTCCGGCTTCAGGAAGGCATGCCGCCGATCAGCTTTGAGTCCCGGATCGATCCGTCCACACAGCGTTTCCTGGTGGAGGCGACGAATGGCTGACGGCTTCCTCGAAAAATACAATGACGAACTCTTCGCCCTGAGAAAGCGCGCATCGCGTTTTGCGGCGGCGTTTCCAAAGATTGCCGGCAGGCTGCGCATGACGGGCGATGTGGCCGACGATCCGCATGTCGAGCGACTGATCCAGAGCTTCGCCTATTCCGCCGCCCGTGTGCGCCAGAAACTGGACGACGAGTTTCCGGAACTGTCGGACAGCCTCTTGGAAACGCTCTACCCGCATTATCTTGCGCCGATCCCGTCCATGAGCGTGGTTCAGTTCACCCCGAGCACGGCGCTCGCAACCGTGCAGACGCTTCCACGGCACAGCGAAATCCTTGCGGAGCCGGTGGGCGGTGAAAGCTGCCGTTTTCGCACCACGCAGGCGGTGGAGATCGCGCCGCTGCAAATCGCAGCCGCAACGCTTTCCGGCCAGCCGATCGACGCGCCTTTTTCGGCCTCGTTTGCCGGCGCCGCCAGCTGCCTGCGGCTTTCGCTGCGCAGCACGGCGCCGCGCGGCGGCACTTTCCCGGAAATGGGCCTGACGAAACTTCAGATTTTTCTGTCAGCCGCCTGGCAGCAGGCCACGGCGCTTTACGAGCTTTTGAGCAACCACTGCGTGGGCATGGCGCTTGCGCGGCACGCCGAGGACAAGGAAGCCGTTTTCCTGCCCGCCGGCAATCTCACGCCATCCGGCTACACGCGCGATCAGGCCATGTTGCCCTATCCGGCTAACAGCTTTGACGGATACCGGCTTCTCACTGAATTCTTCGCGCTGCCGCAGAAATTTCTCTTTCTCGATATCGACGGGCTGCACAAATGGAGCGGCGGCGACTGCGAACTTTACATCTATCTGGACGCGGCGGACACGCAGCTTGAGCGCATGGTATCGGTCCGGGATTTCGTGCTGAACGCCTCGCCGGTCATCAACCTGTTCAAGCAAAGCTGCGAACCGCTCAGCCTCGATGGCACGCGCACGGAATACCGCCTGCTGCCGGATGCGCGGCGGCAGCGGACCCGCGAAATCTATGCCGTCGAAAACGTTCAACTGACCAGCCGTTCCGGGCAGACCGAAAAGACCTCCCCGTTCTTCGGCCGCACCCAGCGCAACAACGGTGCAAACGTTTTCTGGCAGATACAGCGCCGTTTCGATGACGACGGTTCTTCCGATACGGACATCGCCTTCGTGGATCAGAAGCGCGGACCGCTGGGACCGCTCGACATGGTGGCAAGCATCGATACGCTGTGCATCAATCGCGAGCTGCCAAGCCAGCTTCCCTTTGGCGGCGGCCACCCCTTCCTGCAGCTTTCGACCGGCAACGAGGCTATAAAATCCATCCATGCGCTGATGCCGCCGACGGCGGCGATCCGCGTCAACGAGCGCTCGGCGCGTGAATGGCGGCTGATTTCGCATCTCCTCCTCAACCACCTCTCCCTCACCGACAGCGGCGGCGCCCCGCTGAAGGACATTCTGTCGCTCTATTCCTTCAGGGACAGCCCGGAGACCCGGCAGCTCGTGGAGGCGATCAGCAATGTCGAGGCGCAGAATTCCCATGCCCGGATCGGCTCGGCCATGGTGCCGGGAACGGATATCACCGTGGAATTCGATCCCGCGCTGATCGCGCGACCGGCCGCATTTGTTTTCGCCAATGTCCTCAATCATTTCTTCGGGCTCTACACCTCAATCAACAGTTTCACACGGCTGACGGCGACGATGCGCGGCCACTCCAAACCGATTGCCCGCTGGCCTGCCCGCGCGGCCGACCGGCCGCTGCTCTAGGAGACCGGGATGGAACAGCAGACGCCAACCATGAAAGACCGGCAGGCGGCGCTTCTCAGCGACGATCCCGGCCGTTTTGAGCCCGCCACCGCGTTTCGCGTCGCCCAGCTCGTTTCGGCGGATGACGGGATTGTCGTCGGCGCTCATGGCGGAACACAGCCGACCCCGCTGGCGATCAGCGGCTTCAACCGCAAACACGGCCAGGCCGAACTGAAATCCGCCTTCGCGCCCATTGTCGGGCCGCTCGGTTCGCTGCCGCCGGCCTATGGCGAATTGCTGCAGCGGGAAGAGCGCAATCGCTCCGGCGCGCTGGCAAGCTTCTTCAATCTGTTCGCGGCAAGGTTCAGCGAACTGTTCGTATCCGCAACGGAAAAATACCGCCTCGCAAGGGGATTGCGCTGGTCGGCCGAGCAGAGGGAGAACGGTTTTCGCAAAACCCTGCTTGCACTCACCGGGTTCCGCACAGCCGGTCTGGTGGAAAAGGCAGGCGTGAGCGAAGATGCGCTCCTGCGGTTCAGCGGTCTTCTGGCCGGCCGCAACCGCAATGTTTCGGCCCTGACTTCCATGCTTTGCGAATTCACGGGACTTCCGGTGAATGTCGAACAGTTTCGCCGGCGATGGGTGGCTTTGCCGCTTCACGAACAAAGCCAGCTCGGACAGGCATCCGGTCTGAGGCTCGGACAGAACACGACGGCGGGAAGCGCTGTCGAAGATATGAGCGGCGGCTTCCGGATCGTGATCGGTCCCGTCGCCTATGCGGACTATCTCGCCCTGACGCCCGGATCGAAGCGGCTTGCGGAGATATTTTCGCTGACACGCCTGTTCGTCGGAAGCGCCTTGCATTTCGATGTGCAGGTGATCCTGAAAAAGGAGGACATTCCCTTTTGCCGCCTCGGCCAGTCCGATGCCCCTGCCCGCCTCGGCTGGAACAGCTGGGCTCGCGTGGCGCCCGCAGAAAAAGACAGCGCCGATGCTGTGGTGACCGAGCGGGAAGGCTCGGCGATTTCCGCGTGAGGGCATGGATATGAAGCTTGCACTCAGGGATACACGAAATATCGGAGCCGCAAGAGCCGGTCAGTGGAGCTTCGAGCGCGGCCGCCGCGTCATCGGCCGGTCTCGTGATTGCGACTGGCAGATCGATGACAATGAGCGGCGCGTTTCCAAGCAGCACTGCACGCTCAGCCGCGATGGCGAAGGTTTTACGATCCTTGACCAGAGCGCGAACGGCACGCTGGTTGATGGCCGCCTGCTGCTGGAAGGTGAAAGCGCGCGTCTCCGCGACGGTTCGCAAATCAACATTGGCGGGCGGGTTTTTCAGGTCGCCATCAGCGGCGATGCCGAGCTGGATTTTTCCGATCCCGACGCTTCCCTGCGCATGAGTGACGAGCCGCTGACCATTTCGGCGATCCTTGCCGACATCGCCCCGAACGGTCGCTCGGCCGGCGGCGTGATGGGCAACACCGCCCCCGCCGACGACTGGTCCGAAACATGGCGCGAAGGCGCGAAGCGGAAGGCGAAATCCATTTCGCGAAATGTCGAGATCGGCTGGAGCGAGCCGCCCGCGACGCGCGGGATAGGCGCCGTTCTGCCTGATAACTGGGACGAGGAGCCGGTTGCAAGCAGCGAGCACGAACATACCGACGCACTGAACACGCCGGTCATGATCTCTCGTCCGGTTTCGGCCTCAGGTAACGAGGATTTCGACAGCGTTTTCCCGGAAGCAGGCGAAGACCTGACCGTGGAGAACGCATCAACTGCTGCTGCTTCGACCGCGCAGGAGATCGGCGATCTTCTGATCGCGCTGGAGCAGGAAAGCGCCGATTGTCTGGCCATTCTCGACATTGAAGGCGAGCGCGCCGGCCACGGTTCGTCAGCCTCCCTGAGCGAGCGGGTGGAAACGCTCATCCGCCAGCAACGGCGGCTCGCCGCCTCTCTTGAAACCCTGATCCACGGCTGCACGCAAAAGCTCGAGCCGAGGCTTCTCGAAGCCTCCGTCGATGCCGGCAACGATCTTCGTGCCAAAATCGAGCGCCGCGACTGGCAGGGGCTGATCATGAAGACCGATTACTGGTCGACTTACAAAAAGCAATTTGAGGAAAACGGCCGTCCATTGCCAGTCAGGCAGTTCCTGCAGCGGGCAGCGCGCGGTGAAGCCGCGCCCACGCAGGAACCTGACGCGATAACGGCCGATGCAAAGGGGGTAAACAACCACGATGAGACATGAGAACCGTGTTGCCTGGAGCGAGGGCATGTTTCTTCGCGTCCAGCATTTTCAGCAATCCGACCGCTGGACCGAACGGCTGGTGCGCAACACCACGCGCAACCTCTCGCCTTACCCGTGGGGCATCGCCGAAATCGGCGTGGACCGCAGCGCGCTGTCGATAGGGCAATTCGCCCTGTCGAACCTGCGCGGCGTACTTCCCGATGGAACGCCTTTCGAGGCGCCGGAGGATTCCGACCTGCCGCCGCCGCTCGATCTCGACGACAGCGTCAAGAACGCCGTCATCTATCTCGCGCTGCCGGCCCGGCAGCCGGGCAAGGCCGACATGTCCGCCAGCGGCCGCAACGATGCGAACAATGTGCGCTTCACCGCCTCCAGCTATGAGGTCTCCGACACCAATATCGAGACGGATTTCGTGGCCCCCATCGATGTCGGCCGTCTCAGCCTGAAATTCCTGAAAACCGGCGACGATCTTTCCGGTTACGATCTCATCGGTCTTGCAAGGGTCATCGAGGTCCGCTCAGACCGCGCGGTCATTCTGGACCCGGATTTCATCCCTCCGAGCCTGAGCTGCGCGGCGGCGCCCCGCCTCAACGAATTGCTGACGGAGCTTCTGGGGATCGTTCGCCACCGCGCCCAGGCGATTGCCGAACGCATCGGCGATCCGACGATCAGGGGAACGGCGGAAGTGGGCGATTATTTCCTGCTGCAAATCCTCAACCGGGCCGATCCGCTGCTGGCGCATCGCTGCGCCAACGCCACGCGTTTTCACCCCATCCGTTTTTACGAAGACTGCATCCAGCTTGCCGGCGAGCTTGCAACCTTCACCACGGACAAAAAGCGCGCGACGGATTTCCCGCCCTATCGGCACGAGGACTTGAAAGCCACCTTCGGGGCGGTTTTCGACGATCTGCGCACCTCGCTGTCCGCGGTTCTGGAACAGGCAGCCGTTGCGATCGAGCTGGTGGAGCGTCGCCATGGCGTCCGCGTCGGCACCATCCACGACCGCACGCTGCTGCGCGATGCCGGCTTCGTGCTTGCCGTGCGCGCGGACATGGCCGCCGAGGACATTCGCCGCCGCCTGCCGGCACAGATCAAGGTGGGGCCGGTGGAGCGGATTTCCGAACTGGTCAATGTAGCGCTGCCCGGCATTCCCGTGCGCTCCCTGCCGGTCCTGCCGCGGCAGTTGCCCTATCGGTCCGGCACCGTCTATTTCGAGATCGACACGCAATCACCCCTCTGGAAGCAGCTTGAGACCTCCGGCGCGATTGCCCTGCATCTGGCGGGCGAGTTCCCCGGGCTTGAGATGGAAATGTGGGCGTTACGCGAATGAGCAAGGAAAACCCCTCTTCCTGGCAGGATTTGCCAACGGTGGTCGAAATCACCGAGGAAAGCCGCCGACGCAACCAGAACGCCCGCAACATGGCAGCGATCCTCGAAGACATTGTAGAGACCGACGCCCCGGCCGGGCGGACGAAGGCAGGCGCGGCCGCCATGCCGGTCGATCAGCTGCTCTCCGGTTTCCATTTCGGCGGCGGCGATGTGCCGACGCTCGTGCAATCGGCCGCTCCCCTTCTCAACCTCGCGCATCTCCTGCGCTTCAGCGATGCGGAGCCAGATCCCGATCAGCTTCGCCGCGCCTGCATTGAGGCGATCACCCGCTACGAGCGCGATCTCGCTTCCGCCCGCATCAGCCCCGAGCGGGCAAGGGCGGCGCATTATGTCGTCTGCGCCACGGTGGATGATGTGGTTCTCAGCAAACCCTGGGGCGTGCGGGCAGGCTGGGCGCGCTCCGGCCTTGTCTCCACCTTCCACAACGATGTCACCGGCGGCGACCGGGTTTTCGACATTCTCGACCATTTCCATCAATCGCCCGGCGCCAGCAAGGATCTGCTGCTGCTGATCTATCTGTGCCTGTCGCTGGCTTTCGAAGGGCGCACCCGCGTTTCGCCAAAGGGTGCGCTGGAGCTCTCACGCATCCGCGACAGCCTCTACAAGACGCTGATCGGCCAATACGGCACTTTTGAGCGGGAGCTTTCGCCGCACTGGAAAGGCGTGGAAGCCCGTCATACGCCGTTGCGCACCATGGCTGCGCTGTGGACCCTGCTGTCCCTGATGGCGCTTGCCTTCGCGCTTGGTTATCTCTTCTTCACGCTGTCGCTCAACAACGCATCCGATGTCACTTTCGAGAGGCTCGCCCATCTGCCGCCGAACGAGACGCCCAGCGTGCTGATCGCAAGCCCGCCCCAGCCACCGGCGCAGGTCGAAACGCCCAAGGTCGTGGAACCGCCGAAGACGGTGGAGCCACGGCAACCCTCCCGGCTTGAAAAGCTGATGGCCTTCCTTCAGCCGGAAGTCGAAAAGAAGCTGGTCACGCTGGCCGATGTGAACGGCCGGCTGCGCATTCGCATCAACAATTCGGGCCTGTTCTCCACCGGCAGCGCCGATGTCAGCCCGCAGTTCCGCGATCTCATCCAGCGTATCGGCGGCGCGCTTGCGGCTGAGAAATTCCGCGCCGTCGTCATCGGCTATACCGATACCGTGCCGATCAAGACGGTGGAATTTCCGTCCAACTGGCACCTTTCCGAAGCCCGCGCCAAAGCGGTCGGGGACATTCTTTCACAATTCACCGGCCCAGAAGCGATCCTGACGGAAGGCCGTGCCGACAGCGACCCGATCGCCGACAACAAAACGGAGGAAGGCCGCCAGATCAACCGCAGGACGGAAATCATGGTCCTGACCAATCCCGATGAAAAACTGAGCGACGCCGGCATTCTCTCGCCGACCATCCAGAACAGTTCGGGACAGCAGCCGCAAGAGGCACAGCCATGAATCCATTGAGCTATTTTTATACGATCCGATCCTATGTCGAGAGTTATGCCGCTCTCATCGGCCGCCGTTTCCTGTCGCTATTATGGGTGGTCGCGCTCTGCATCGTCATCTGGTTTTACGGCTATCTGGTCGCGCTGGGCGATTTCAAGCCATTGGGAACGACGCAGGCCCGGTTCATCGCCATCGGCATCGTTCTCGCCATATGGCTGATTTATATCGCCGTCACCATTTATCGCGGCCGCAAGCAGGACAAGGAGCTCGTCGACAGTATCGAGCGCGAGGCTCTGGCCAACCGCCAGGCCGAAGTCGGCGAGATCCAGATGCGTCTCAAGGAAGCGCTGGCGCTGCTGCGGCGGGTCACGAAAAAGCGTTTCGGTTATATTTACGACCTTCCCTGGTACGTGATCTTTGGCGCACCGGGCTCCGGCAAGACAACGGCGCTCACCAATTCCGGCCTGCAATTTCCGCTTGGCGATGCGCTCGGCGAAAACGCGGTAAAGGGCATCGGCGGCACGCGCAACTGCAACTGGTGGTTCGCCGATGAGGCGATATTGATCGACACCGCCGGCCGTTACACCACACAGGACGACCTCGATGGCTCCTCGAAGGCCGGCTGGGAAGGGTTCCTCGGCCTTCTGAGACGCTATCGTCGCTCGCAGCCGATCAACGGCGCGCTGGTGACATTGTCCATCCCCGATCTTCTCACCCGCGATCCCGAGGAACAGCGACAGGAACTGCGCTCCATCCGCCAGCGGCTTTCGGAACTGGACGAATATCTGCACGCCCGCGTTCCGGTCTATATCGTGCTGACCAAGGCCGATCTGCTGCATGGTTTCGTGGAATTCTTCGACGGTTTCAACAAGACCGACCGCCAGCAGGTGTGGGGCACGACCTTCAAGCTGGATGAGAGCTATACCGCCGAGAACCTGCCGCAACGCCTGACGGAAGAGTTCGAACTGCTGCAACAGCGGGTCGATGCGATGCTGATCGAGCGGCTGCAGCAGGAGCAGAATGCCGAGACGCGCGGCCGCATCTTCCGTTTCCCCGCCGAACTTGCGCGGCTGAAAGACCGGCTCCATGAGGCCCTGACCGAACTTTGCGCACGGTCCCCGCTGATCGAAGCACCGCTTTTGCGTGGCGTTTATCTTGCTTCGGGAACGCAGCCGGAAACGAAAAGGTCTCCCGCAGCGGCCAGAACCCGCCGAAGCTACTTCCTGTCGCGGCTGTTCAAGGATGTCATCTTCCCCGAAGCCGCGCTGGTGATGCGCGACAAGCGCCTTTCCGGACGGCAATTGCTGGTACGGCGCATCGCCTATGGTGTTTCGGCCGCAGCAGTCGCCATCGTCTTCACCGGCTGGATTTTCACCTATTTCGCCAATACGCAGGCGCTTGCCGAAGCGGATCGAAAACTTGGCGCTTATGAACAACTCGTTCAGGGCATTCCCGTACGCGATGTTTCCGACGCCGATTTTCTCCGCATCCTTCCGGCGCTCGACAATCTGCGCGACGTCAATTCCGGCTTTGCCCGCGAGAGAGTGTGGAATGTCAGCTTCGGGCTCGATCAGGAAGACAAGATCGCCGGACGGCAGCGTGACGCCTACCAGCGCGCGCTCAATGCCCTGCTCCTGCCGCGCATGATCGTGCAGCTCCAGAAACAGCTCAAGGATGAAAAGGATGTCACGCGCACCTTCAATTCGCTGAAGCTCTACGGAATGCTCGGCGGCATGGGTGCGCTGGACCCCGATTTCCTGACCGTGCAGACGCACCAGATGTTCGCATCCCTCTATCCCGGCGATGGAAGGGCGGCGGCCAGAGAAGCGCTCGACCGGCATGCGAAAGCGCTCGCGGACGGCGTGCTCGCCCCGATTGAGCTCGACGCACGGCTCATCGCCACCGCCCGTGAAACCATTCGCAACCAGGCTGTCGGCACGCGCGCCTACGATATTCTCGCCGGTCTTCCGCAGGCGCGGGAACTGATGGAATGGACACCAGCCACGGCCTTCGGCCCGCTGGGAGAGCGCGCCTTCGAGCGGCGAAGCAAAGCGCCGATGGCGGAAGGCATCGAAGGTCTTTTCACGGCGGAGGGATATCGCAGCGTCGTCATTCCACAGGTCGCCCATGCGGCGCGCATCGCGCTTTCCGAAGGGTGGGTACGCGGTTCCGATGATGCCATAAGAGGTGCCACGGTCGAGCAGGTGGCGCAGGCCGCGCTGCAAATCTATTTCGACCGTTTCGAGAAAAAATGGACCGATACGCTGGCCGACCTTCGGGTCAAGCCGTCCCAGACCCTTGGCGACGCGGTGGAAACGACCCGCGCGCTTGCCAATGAGCGCAATATCGTGGTGGAGGCTGCCAGATCGATCGCGGAGGCGACCGATCTGCGCCCCGGGGCAAACCCCGCCGCCCTCGCCTCCGCCGCAGAAGGCGACGCAACCGCGGCCGTTCTGGCCGCCACGGTAAACGCGGCCGATCCCTATGCGAGACTGCGCGACATGCTGGCGGCGAAAGGGACGGCCACAACGGGCGAGCAGGCCAATGGCGGCAAGGCCGGCGGCTCGCCATCAGAACAGTTGCTCGCGCATTTCAAGATGCTGAACGAGCAGCTTGCCCGCTCGGCAACCACCTCCGACGAGGTCGCCAAGGTGTTCGACGTGGACAGCCAGCTCACCAAGGCCAATCAGGATCTGTTGCAGCAGGCCCGTGAGTTGCCGGCGCCTCTCGATGTGTGGGTGGCGGGTGTGGCGGCGGATGTCGGCTCGCTTGCGGTCAAATCCGCCCGCAGCCGCATTGCCGAACTCTGGGCAGCCGATGCGGCATCGCTGTGCTCTTCCATCGTGACCGGCCGTTATCCTTTCGACAGGTCATCTTCCCGCGATGTCGCCATCGCGGATTTCACCCGTCTCTTTGGGCCGACCGGGGTTTTCCAGTCCTTCTTCAAACAGCGAATGGAAGCCTTCGTCGACAAGACCACCAACCCCTGGAGCTGGAAAGGCACTTTCGGCGCAGCCGGCATTCCAAGCAGCGCCGTCGCCCAGTTCGAGAATGCCGACAAGATTTCGCGCGCCTTTTTCCCGAATGGCAGCGAGACGCCGGCGGTGTCGATCAATGTCAAACCCGTTTCGCTCACCAACGCTTCCAGCGCGGTGATGCTGGAAATCGAAGGCGAGCGGGTGGTTTATTATCACGGCCCCATTCAGGCGAAATCGATCACCTGGCCGTCGCGTGAAAACACGGCGAGCCTGTCGCGCATCGCCTTCCAGCCGGGCGGCTGGCAGCAGGCGAAAACCGAAAACGGCGACTGGTCGCCATTCCGGCTGTTCGACGGCGCCGATATCGAAAACCAGTCGGGTGACCTGCTGCGGGTGCGATTTGCGAATGGCGCTCAGGCTGCCGAATTCGATATTCAGTTCGGCTCGGTTCTCAACCCGTTCAGGCTGGATGCCATCGCCGGCTTTGCCTGCCCCGCGCAATTTTAGCGGCGGGGCGGCGCACCGTTTTTTTAGGAGGGGATTATGATGAAAGCAACGACGAAAAGCACCGCGGTCAATAACGACTGATGGCCAATCAGGCATCGAGGCCCGCGGAAACCGCAGCGGAAAGCGACCGCATCGGCTTCTTCGGCAAGGTCCCCAGCCATGGCGACTTCATCTCCGACGGGCTTGAACGGGAGCTGATCGGGACATTTGACGACTGGATGCGATCCGGCCTGCACGCCTGCGCGGACCTGTTTTCGGGCCGATGGCCCGAAATATTTACGTCATCGCCGCCCATACGCTTCATCATCGAAAGCGGCATATGGGGAAACTGCGCCTATGCCGGCGTGCTGGTGCCCAGTGCAGATCGGGTGGGACGCAAATATCCGCTGGCCATCATTGCCCAGCTCAATAGCTTCCGGAAACATCCGAGAACGCTCTATCTCGACGACACCTGGTTCATGGCCGCCGAGGCGCTGGCCGAGACATCCATGACGGGCGATTTCGACATGTCCCGGTTTAACACCTCCGTTAAAAAACTGCGCCTGCCGAAACCACGGGAAGAGGATGACGCCCCGGAAATGGCGCGCAGCCGCGCGCCGACGAGCCTCTGGTGGCGCATCGATCCCGTCAGCCGCCGCGCCCGCGGTCTCAAATTCGACGGCAAACCGAAAGCTTCCGATTTCCTGCGCCTCTTCAGCGACATGGCAGGCAAGGGCGATGAGGACGGCTCGACACCCGTACAGACGCAGGAAAGTGCGAGACAAAAAACTCCGCCCGTAATGACGCCCGCGCCCGCACCGCCAACGGAACAGCCGTCACCGGTCATCTACAGCTATGCCACGCACCCGGGAACACGGCTTTCCCTGAACGCGGATTCGCTCTTCGTTTCCCAGACCCCGGCCCTCTTCGCCATAGCAGATGGACAGGGCGACACGCACAGCGCCGTGGAAGCCGCACGTCTGGCCACAAATATTCTTGCCGAGACGCCCGATGCCGAAAGCCCCGAGGTGATGGCGCAGCAGATCAGGGGAAAGCTCGGCACCGTCAACAGCCTGCTTCTTTCCCGGCAAACCATGGGCGCTGACGGCAGGCCGATGGCAAGCGTCATCATTGCCTCCATTATCGGCCGCAGGTTGAGCGTCCTGTGGTCCGGCGACGCGCGCGCCTATCTCCTGAAAAACGGAACCATGCATCAGCTTTCGCGCGATCACGTCGTTGTCGGCATGAAAAGGCAGCTTTCGCAATGTGTCGGCCTTTCCCAGCAGTTCCGGCCGGATATCGTCGGGGAAGACTGGGGTTCGCAGGACAGGCTGCTCCTGTGCAGCTATCCGCTGGTACAAGTCCTGAAGGAGCGGGCCATTGCCGAGATTGTCGGCGACACCCCGATCAAGGATTGCGCCAGCGCCCTGATCCAGGAAGCATTGATCGAGGACGCACGCGAGAATGTCAGCGCCATCGTGATTGGAAACCGGCTTGAACAAGGGTAAACAATCCGGCGACGGGCCTGCCTACCCGCAGGTTGCCGAGCGCTTTTCCGATCTGTGGCAAACCATCCGCCATGACGGCACGCGGGAAAGGCCTGCCGAAGAACAGAAAGACCTGATCGATCAGGTCAGAAATGCGCTGGATCGGCAAATCTCACATTTTTCCGATGCGAAACCCGACTGGATCGCCGATAGTTTTGCCCTTGAACGGATTGCCTACGAAAGCGAAAACACACTGCTGCTGCAGGTGCGGCACCGCGATCTCGGCTCCCTTCACGCCCTGAAAACCACACCGCCGGCGTTGAGAAACGACGCGGCGCTGCTGCAAAGATTACGCGAGGAGGCGCAGCTCGGACTGACGCTACGCCATCCGTGTCTGGTGGAAACATCGGCGCTGCTGAGACTGGCCGATGGCCGGCCGGGCCTCTTACAGCCATGGTTTTCGCAATCATTGGCGTCGCTTGCATCGCAGCGGCCGGTTACCGCGCCGCAAGCTATTACGATCCTTCGCCGCCTGCTGGAAGGGCTGAGCGCCATACATGCACGGGGGTACGTCCACTGCGATGTCACGCCAGCCAATATTCTGCTGGAGGACGGCGATTTCGAAACGGGCAGGCTTGGCGATTTCGGCATTGCGCTGGAGATCGGCCAAAAACACGCGGACCGAGGCATGAGCTTTGCCGCCTCGTGTGAATTTGCAGCACCGGAACGGATGCGGGACGCAACCGCAAAGCCGGATCAGGATATATTTTCCGTGGGGCGGCTTGCCCGGCGGCTTTTCGCCACGAATGAGATGCGAACAACGCAAAGGCTGGCGGATTTTGCGGACGCCTGTTGCCACGACGAACCCGCGTCGCGACCGCAATCGGCGATGGAAGCGCTACAGCTTCTGTAGCGCTTCACTGGTCAGTTGCCGCTGCCGGGAAGCGGTGCTGCCGCCGTCGGCACGCTCTTCTGGAAAACGGTCAGGAGCTTGGCCGAATCCACCAGCGGCGCGTTGCTGGCATAGAGCACATCGCCCTTCTGCATCTGGAAGAGCTGCATGAGCGCAATGCTGGAAGCATCGCGCATATTGACGTGATAAATCACCGGCCGCATGGTCGTGGCCGTCGCGACCGGGCCTTTCGCGCCCGATGCAGCTGCCGACGGCACCTGAATGATCTCGTTGCGGAAAACATAGACGTTGCGCGCGTCCGCACGGTCATCCAGCAATCCGCCGGCGCGGCCAACAGCCTGCGCGAGGGTCAGTTTTCCGGCTTCGAACTGGAATTCGCCGGCGCTTTTGAAAGCGCCGAGCGCGGTGTAGCTCGCCGCATCGCCATCGATCATGATCTGATCGTCCGGCGACAGGCGGATATTCTGGCGGTCTTCCCGCATGACGCGGTCAAGCGGCGCACTGGCCCTGTGCGAGCCGCGAACGACGGTAACCGTGGCAGCGCCCGGAGCGACAGTCGGGCCGCCGGCCTGATTGAGCGCATCGAGCACCCGCTCCTGACGGGCGGTGAGCGTTATTTTTCCGGGGTTTTTCACCGCGCCGCTAAGCATGACGGCGCTTGTCGGCTTGTCGACGACGGTGACGACCGCCTGCGGGTTCACGGCCGATCCCTTGAGCCCGGCAACGACCTGCGATTGCAGCCCCTCCGGCGTCGAATCCACCACCCTCTGTTTGCCGACGAAGGGGATATTCACCGATCCGCTCTGATCCACCGTAAAGCGTCCGAGATTGAGCGTCTTGCTTTGCGTCGGGGAGAAAAGCCCGTCTTCGCCCGTATCCAGCACGGTGATGTCGATCACGTCGCCGCGACGCAATCTCTGGGCGTTGTAACCGGTGTTGCGAAGTGCTGTGAGGCCGGGGCCGGAGGCATTCTGCAGGCTTCCGGCGGAAACCGTGGCCGCCGGTGCATTCGCCAGCTCGATGACGGGGATTTTTTCGTTGGTTCGAGGGAAAGTCGCAGATCGGATATTGCCTGCGGTCGGTCCGTCAGATGGCTTTGCACATGCGCTCAAAAGAGCCACCAGCAAAACCGCCCCCAACTTTTTCATCCCTCATCCCCTTGATGATTCAACCTGACGCAGAGATAACATCCAGACACGTCATCGCAACAACTTTAGCGGTTGCAATTTAGCGAAAACTTGTCTTCCAGAGAAAAGGTGTGACCATTCCGCAACCTTTTCGGAACCGCCTGCCGCAAACCCCAACAATGCACCGATGAGAAATCACCGTCCTCACGGACCTGGCGGCGGCCAGCGACATTCAATGGAACGGTTTTGCGGGGGAGGAGTTTGTTTTCTGCAAACCAAGACAGGAGGAAGAAACAATGGATCACACCAATCACGTGCGCCTGGCTGAAACCGAACTGACGCCGTCCGTTCTTGAAGGCGCCACCGTTTATGGTGCAGACGATCACAAGGTCGGCAAGGTCGATCATGTCCATGGCGTCGGGGCCGGCAGCACCGCCATCATCGATGTCGGCGGCTTTCTTGGTATCGGCGCAAAGCCGGTCGCAGTGCCGCTCAGCGATCTTGATTTCATGCGGGATGAGGACGGCGATGTCCATGCGGTCACTTCATGGACCAAGGACCAGCTGAAGGACATGCCCGAGCATCGTCATTAACAGCATTGTCATTCATTAAGAGGAACGCCCGGCTGTTTGCCGGGCGTTCTTTTATTTTTCGGGCAGGCGTTTGCGCGTCAGACTTCCCCCGCGCACATCAAACGGCGAGGAAACCGCCATCGACCGGCAACACGGCTCCGGAAATCATGCGGCTGTCGTCCGACAGGAGCAGCGCGATGCTCTGAGCCACCTCCTCCGCTTCGGCGAACCGATTGAGCGGATGGCGAACCATCATCGGCTGGCTTTTCGCCGGGTCGTTCCAAGCTTCCGCGGCCAGTTCGGTGAGGGTGATGGTCGGCGCAACCGCGTTGACACGGATGCCGTGCGGGCCAAGCTCCTTGGCAAGAACGCGGGTTGCCCCTTCCAGCCCGGCCTTGGAGGCCGCGTAGCAGAGATGATCCTGAAAACCGCGGTGACCGGCGATGGAGGTGATGTTGACGATGGCGCCGCCGCCGCCATTCGCCACGCGGGCCCGGGTAAATTCCTGACATGTGACCAAAGCCGCGCGCAGGTTGATGCCGAGGACGGCCTCATAACCCGCATCGCTCATATCCAGCACGCTTTCGAGCACGTTGATGCCGGCGCTGTTGATCAGGAAATCGGAGGGGCCGGCTTCCTTCATGGCGGCGCGGGTGGCCGCGACATCGGCAAGATCGACGCGGATCGAACGGCCGCCGATTTCGCTTTTCAGGCTGTCGAGATCGGACTGGGTGCGGCTGATCGCCACCACTTCCGCACCGCGCGCGGCCATCAGGCGGGCGCAGGCGCGGCCGATGCCTTTGCCTGCGCCGGTGATGATGACGGATTTTCCGGAAAACTGCATGGAATCCTCTTTATTTTGCGGCCATGACGGCCGGATGATCTAAACTTTTGACCGCGCTCAGGAATGGCTGGCGGCACGAATGGCGCGCGCGGCATTTTGCAGCGCTAGAAATGCGTCGTAACGGGACTGGTGCACCCGCTGAAAAGCGGGATCGGGTGCGGAACTGCTGGCGATGCGGGACATGGCCGGCATGGCGGCGATAAGGTCCGGATAGGTCCCTGCGGCAACCGCACCGAGCATGGCCGAGCCGAGAAGCACAGGCTCTTCGCATTCGCTAAGCTCAACGGGAAGTCCGGTGGCGTCTGCCAGCAATTGTCTTGTAAGCGGATGCGCACCCGCCCCACCGCTGACGCTGATGGTTTCCACCGGCGCACCGTTGCGGGCCTGCGTTTCGATGATCTGGCGAAGCCCGTAACCAAGGCCGAGAAGGCCGGCCACATAAAGCGCCGTAAGGGAATCCACGCCCGTCTCCATGCCGTAACCGGCAATGACAGCGCGGGCATGGGGATCGGCAAACGGCGCGCGGTTACCGAGAAACTCCGGCACCACATGAAAATCCTCGGCGATCTTTGCGGCAGCGGAAGCGGATGCGGCAAGAGTGAGCGCCCGGTCAGCGAGCCATACCGGCAAGGCTTTGCCTTCCTTGTCGGCAAGCGCCTTCGCCTCGGCATAGGCCGGGTGCAGCTGCACGAGGTAATCGATGGCCGCGCCGGCAGCGGACTGGCCGCCTTCATTCAGCCATGCGCCCGGAACCATGGCGGAATAGTAGGGGCCCCAGACGCCGGGCACGAAGGCGGGTTCGGCGGTGGTCGTCATGGTGCAGGATGAGGTGCCGAAAACATAACCGAGGCATCGCGACGCATCGCCGCCCGCAGCCACCGTGCCGACACCACCGGCATGGGCGTCGATCAGACCTGCCGCAACCGCGGTGCCCGCAACCAGACCCATGGCTTTTGCAGCGTCTTCCGTCAAACCGTTACCCAGCGCCGTGCCGGGATGGACGACGCTTTGACCGATGCGGCGAAAACCCTGTTCGGCAAGATCGCCAAGCCCGATGCGGGTGAAATACTCCGCATCCCAACGGTTCTCATGGGCCAGATAGGTCCATTTACAGGTCACCGTGCAGGCGGAGCGATCAAGCGCGCCCGAAGCCTTCCATGTCAGAAAGTCAGTGAGGTCGAAGAAGTGCTCGGCCCGGGCATAGATGTCCGGCCTGTTTTCGCTGAGCCACAGCAGTTTCGGCGTCTGCATTTCCGGGGAAATACGGCCGCCGACATATTTCAGCACGGCGTGTTCGCCGGCATTGATGCGCTCCGCCTGTTTGACGGCGCGGTGATCCATCCAGACGATGATGTCGCGCTCGGGATGATCGGGGCCCCCAACCGGCAGGGTCTCATCTTCCGGTCCACGCACCACCAGCGAGCAGGTGGCATCGAAACCGATGCCGGCAACCTCGGCGGGATCGATGCCGGCGCGGGAAACGCTTTCCCGGACGCTATCGCAAACGGCCTGCCATACTTCGCCGCTCGACTGTTCGGCAATGCCGCCATCCTCGCGATGCATGCTGATCGGGCGTTTGGCGGTGGCGAGCAGCTTTCCCGCGACATCGAAGACACCGGCGCGCGCCGAGCCGGTCCCGACATCGACGCCAATCAGATAGGAAGCCATTTGCGATACTCCTCGGAGCGGATCATCCGGTGCTTGAACAAGGGTTGAGCGGCGGACCGTTTCCGGTTGTCCCGCCGCTCCAGAGATTTTTAAACGCGGTCGAAGTTGGTCGGGAGAACCAGCATGTCGCGGATGGTGACCGTGCGCTTGCGCGTCAGCATGTAGACAACGGCATCGGCCACTTCGCTCGCATCGATGAGGCTACCCGATTCCTTGGCCTTGCGAAGGTTTTCCTCCGGCCAATCCGCCAGAAGTGCGGAGACGACCGGGCCGGGAGAGACCTGCGCAACGCGCACGCCGTGCGGGATCATCTGGCGGCGCATGCCCTGCACGAAGCTGGTGATCGCCCATTTCGAGCCCGAATAGACCGGCTCCCAATAGGTCGGGAAATGGCCGGCGATCGAGCAGGTGACGACGATATCGCCAGTCTTGCGCTCCGACATATGCGGCACGACGGCATGGACGTTCTTCATGACGGCGTTGACGTTGAGGTTCAGCATCTTGTCGATGGCTTCAGGCGTCGTTTCGGTCAGCTCACCGCCGATATAGGTGCCGGCATTGCAATAGAGGATGTCGATATGATCGACCTTCCCAAGGATTTCCGGGATCATGGCATTGCAGCTGTCGGCATCGAGCAGGTTCGTCACCTGCGGAATGGCGCGGTCACCAAGCTTGGCGGCCAGATCATTCAAGGCTTTCTCGTTCCAGTCGACCATGACCACGGTTGCGCCCTGTTCCAAGAGCGCTTCGGTGGTGGCAAGCCCGATGCCGGATGCGGCGCCGGTGATGACCGCGATCTTGCCTTGCAGCGATTCAGACATTTAATTCTCCTGCGTTTATGAAGATGTTTCCGGGCCGGCTCAGCGCCATTCGCGCCCGATATAGATAGCCAGCAGGATGATGCCGCCCTTGATGACATCCTGCAGATAGGGGTTGATGCCCATCAGGTTGAGGCCGTTGTTCAGAATGCCCAGCAGCACCGCGCCGATGAGCGTGCCGAGGATGAGGCCCCTGCCCCCGGCAATCGCTGTACCGCCGAGAACGACCGCCGCGATGGCGTCCAGTTCGAAGCCGACGCCGGCATTGGGCTGACCGCTCATCAGGCGACCGGTGAGGATGAGGGCGGCAAGTGCTGCGGTGACACCCGAAATGCCATAGACGGCAAGTTTGACACGCTGGGTCTTCACACCCGAAAGGCGGGCGGCAAGTTCGTTGCCACCGAGTGCATAAACGTGGCGGCCAAAAGCCGTGCGCTGCAACAGCACCCAGGCAATGGCATAAATCACCACCATGATGATGACCGGTACGGGAACGACACCGACGCGACCGACGCCGAACCAGGAAATCCAGCTCGGAATGCCGCTGACCGGATAACCGCCTGAATAAATGAGGCCGAGGCCACGCGCCATGCCCATGGTGGCGAGCGTTACGATGATGGCCGGCATCTTGCCCCAGGCGACAAGCGCCCCGTTGAAGATGCCGATGCCGAGACCGATAAAGAGACCGGCCGGCAGGGCAACCGAGGCAGGCAAGCCCGAATTCACCATCAGTCCGGCGGACAATGTGCCGACAAGCGCCATGACCGCGCCGACCGACAGGTCGATCCCACCGGTGAGGATGACGAAGGTCATGCCGACGGCGAGAATGCCGACGACGGAAACCTGCCGCAGCACGTTCATGATATTGTTGACGCTGAAGAAATTGTCGCTCGCAAGCCCCATCAGGATCGATACGACAATCAGGCCCGCCAGAGGCAGGGCGAGCGGCGAACGCAGCATGGCGCTGAGACTGAAACCGCCCGTTTTCGCGGCAACGCCGGTGTTTGCATCAAGCGACATGTTCAACTCTCCCGGTGGTGGCGTTTGTCATTATTGTTTCTGAATTGATGTCTTCCCCCTCGACCGTGGCGACGATGCCGCCGGAACGGAAGACGCAGACCCTGTCGGACATGCCGATCACTTCCGGCAGCTCCGAGGAGATCATGATGATCGAGTATCCCTTGGCAGCGAATTCGCGCATCAGCGAGTAGATTTCCGCCTTCGCGCCAACGTCGATGCCGCGTGTCGGCTCGTCGAAGATCAGCACGCGCATGTCATGGTTCAGCCAGCGGGCGATGACGATCTTCTGCTGGTTGCCGCCCGATAGCGTGTCGACGCGGGCATAGGGTCCCTGCGCCTTCACCTGCACCTGCGCCATGGCCTTTGTCGTGTGCTCCAGTTCCTTCTTGAGATCGAGGAACCAGTGCGCCTTGCGGTATTTGCGATAATTGTTGAGCGAAATATTCTGCAGGATGGAGAAGCTGGTGATCAGCCCCTCCTCCTTGCGGCTTTCCGGCAGCAGGCCGATGCCACGCATCAGCGCTTCATCCGGGCCGGAAAAACGCGTGTCCACGCCGTCGACCTTGATCTTGCGGCGCGAGGCGGAATGCGCACCCAGCATGGCGAGAACCGTTTCCGTGCGGCCCGAGCCGACAAGCCCGGCAAAGCCGAGAATTTCGCCCTTCCGCAGCGCAAAGCGCGAGACAGGGCCGCCCTTCTTCAATTGCAGCTCTTCGACTTCGATCACCTTTGCGGCGGAAGGATCGAGCTGCGGCTTCGGCGGGAAGCTGGCTTCGATGCGCCGGCCGACCATCATCTCGACCAGACGGTCATTGTCGACCTCCGACGTCAGGCAGGAACCGATCAACTCACCATCGCGCAGAACGGTGATGCGGTCGCAGATCTCGAATATTTCCTCGAGGTGATGCGAAATGAAGATGATCGCCACGCCCTGACGCCGCAGCTCGCGCATGACTTTGAAGAGGTGCTCTGTCTCGGAGGGGGTGAGCGTGGCCGTCGGCTCATCGAGAACGAGAATGCGCGCATCCAGCGACAGCGCCTTGGCGATTTCGACGAATTGCTGCTGGGCAACGGAGAGACGATGCACCGGCACGTCGAGCGGAACATCCACGGCCAGACGGCTCATGATCTCGGCCGCGCGCTTGCGCATCGCGCCCTTGTTCAAAAGGCGCAGCGGCCCGCGGATCTCGCGGGCAAGGAACATGTTTTCAACGGCGTTGAGATAGGGAATCAGGCTGAATTCCTGAAACACGATGCCGACGCCGGCGGCAATCGCCTCGTCATAATTGGCGAAGCGGCGATCCTTGCCGTCAATGCGGATCGTCCCCTCCGATGGCTGCAAAATGCCGCACAGGATTTTCATCAGCGTCGACTTGCCCGCGCCGTTTTCTCCCAGAAGCGCATGCACCTCGCCGGCGCGCGCCTCAAGGTCGACGCCGCGCAGGACTTCGATCTTGCCAAAGCTTTTTCTTATTCCATTCAGTTCCAGCATTTCACCCTCCTCAATGGTCGGGATTTAACCCCGCCCCCATACTAGATGGGGACGGGGCCTGGGAGGAGTTCTTACCAGCTGAACTCGCCGGCGTTTTTGCTGTCGACGACCATAACGTCGATCGGGACTTCCTTAGGCACCACGCGAGCGCCCCACTTCTGGGCAAGCGCCATGGCAAGGCCGACACGGACCTGGTCACGCGGGAACTGCGCGGTGGTTTCGATGAAAGGACCACCCTCGGCAATCGCCTTCACAGCTTCCGGAGCACCGTCTACCGAGGTCAGCTTGATGTCCTTGCCGGAGCCCTGAATAGCAGCGAGTGCACCCATCGCGCCGCCGTCATTCACCGAGAAGATACCGGCGAGGTTCGGACGCGACTGGATCATGTTTTCAACGACGCCGAGAGCAACGGAGCGGTCCTGACGGCCATTCTGCGTATCGACGAGCTTGATGTCGGCGAATTCGGCAAGCGCTGCCTTGCAACCTTCAACGCGCTGCAGGATCGGCACGACCGGAATGCCGTCGAGGATCGCGACTTCACCCTTGCCGCCGAGCGCGTCACCGAGATGCTTGCACGACTTGTAACCCGCGTCACGGTTCTTCGAGCCGACGAAGGTGTCTACCGGGCCGTTTGCGTTGGCGTCGACAGCAACGACGATCACGCCGGCAGCCTTTGCAGCATGCACGGCGGCTTCGATACCGGCGCTGTCCGTCGGGTTGAGGAGCAGAATGTCGATCTTCTGCTGAAGCATGTCTTCGACGTCGGAAATCTGCTTCGCCACATCGTGGCCGGCATCGGTCACGACGACATCTGCGCCGATGCTTGCTGCGGCTTCTTTCAGCGCCTCCTGCATCGATACGAAATAGGGGTTGTTCAGCTCCTGGAAGGTCATGCCGATCTTCAGCTTTTCCTGCGCCAGCGCCGGAGCAGCCATCATTGCGATTGCGGCTGTTGCCATCAGAAACTTGGATTTCATTTTCATCTCACTATTCCTCCCGTTTGGAAAGTTGGGGCAACAAGTGCCCGTTTCCGGACAGCCCTCTGCCCGAATTGGTAAAAATCGGCGATGTGTCGCTGGTTAATCCGCCATGACCGCTGCCTTCTGGGCTGCGAATATGGTGCGGAACCTCGACGGCGACATTCCCTTCAATTTCAGGAAATGCCGGTTGAAATTCGAAAGATTGGAAAAGCCCACATCGTAGCAGACCTCCGCCACCTTGACCTCCTGATCCGCCAGCAGCATCTGGCAAGCGAGATCGATGCGTAACTGATTGCGATACCGCACCAGCGTCGTTCCCGTGTGGCGCTTGAAGGCGCGGGAAAAGGCGCTTGGGCTCTGGCCTACCATCTCGGCAAGGTCGATTTCCTCGACCTGCTCGGTCAGGTGCTGGCGCAGATGCGACAGCGCGCGGTTGATGCCGCTGTCGCCGATGCCGGTCAGATCAAGCTCGTAGCTCAGGCTTGCCAGCACCTCGGAAGACGGCGCATTGACCAGGAGATCGAGAATTTCCCAGAAAAGTGCGAGCCGCGTCAGCCCCTGCGCCTCGATCAGCCGAAGGATCAGCGGGCGAACGCGATCGCTTGTCTCATCGTCGAACAGAATGCCGCGGCGGCTGCGGTCCAGCAGCGCACGGACCACCTCCATCTCGGACATGGAGGTGCAGGCATCCTCGATAAAAGCCTCCGGAAACTGGATCACGAGAGAGCGTGTCGGCACGATCTCGTCCGGCTCGATCTCGCTGATCCAGTTCTGGGGGAGATTGGGACCGGTCATGATGAGCTGACCGGGGCCGAAACGGCCGACGAAATCCCCGATATAAAACGTGCCTGACGTGGCGACAACGAGGTGGATTTCGTATTCGGGATGATAATGCCAGCGCACGGTGCGGAACGGATAGCCATGCCGCCAGGCAGCGAAGGATTCGCCCTTGCGGATGTGCACCAGTTCCAGATCGGGCTGCATCATAGTTCCTCCCATCGACACGTCCGCCGCATTTGCGGAGCAGAGCCATTCCTCTTTATGGCTCGTCCCAGGCGTTGATGAGGAGCATATGGCGTGCGCTATCTGTGCTTCCACATCACGCCGAAGAAATTACCGATACTTTTTTGACTCTTTTTTGTCGGAAATTGAATAGTCGCCGGATGAGGCTGGCCAAAAACTCAGCGGTCGCGCCGATTTTTTTGCACAATTCGGCGTGATCCGCTCAAACAATGCTCACCCGAAGGCGATATCTTGTAAATTTTTGGAGTGCGGACCACCGGACAACGGCAGACCGCACTCATACTTTTCCGCAGCATCTCTGCCACTCAATCATCGGTGGCAGGCATCGGTGGTCGGCACGCGATCTTTTATTGCGGCATCACGATCTGAAGTTTCACGTCCGTTTCCCGCGCCTCCACCGCCCGGTCGAAGCCGGCGATGCTGTCTTCGAAGGGGATGGTCGCGGAAATCAGCGGCTTCAGGTCGACCTTGCCGGACGCGATGAGCGCAACTGCCCGGTCGTAAACATTGGCGTAGCGGAAAACCGTTTCGACCCGCAGCTCCTTGGCCTGCAGGCCGACAATATCGACCGGAACCGGATCGACGGGCATACCGACCAGCACGATCGCGCCGCCCGGCCGCGCCAGCTTCGCCATGCCGAGCACGGCGGGTGCTGCACCCGAGCATTCGAAGACGATATCGCAACCCCAGCCGTCGGTCGCCGCCGAGACGGCCTCGGCGAGATTGCGTTCGCGGATGTTGACGGTTTCGATGCCATCATAGGAACCGATGATATCGAGCTTCGGCTGGGCGAGATCGGCAACGATGACCTTGGCGCAACCGCCGGCAAGCGCCGCCAGCGCCACCATCATGCCGATCGGACCCGCCCCCGTGACGACAGCAATATCGCCCGGCTGGATACGCGCCCTGAGCGCTGCCTGCATGCCGATGGCGAAGGGTTCGACCATGGCGCCTTCGGCAAAGGACACATTGTCGGGCAGCTTATAAGTGAAGGCGGCGGGATGAATGACCTCAGGCGTTAGGCAGCCATGGATCGGCGGCGTCGCCCAGAAGCGGACAGCCGGATCGACATTGTAGATGCCGAGCTTGGAGGCGCGCGATGTGGGATCGGGAATGCCGGGCTCCATGCAGACGCGGTCACCCACCTTCAGGTGCGTCACCTCGGCGCCGGTGTCGATCACCGTTCCAGACGCTTCATGGCCGAGCACCATCGGCGCATTGACGACGAAATGACCGATCTTGCCATGGGTGTAATAATGGACATCCGAGCCGCAGATACCGACCGTATGGGTGCGGATGCGCACATCCCTGGGCCCGAGTTCAGCGGATCCCGCTCCACCCGGAATGTCAAAATCCCTGAGCGAGAGCTTGCCTTTTTCTTCCAGCACCAGTGCCTTCATCTCATCCTCCGTGGTTTGCGATACGCCTGGCAGCGAATTCAGTGAGCGTGATGGCGTGCAAGCCCGGCAAAAGTAAACAGAAATCGGCCGGATCTGCCGGTTTTTCTTCACTCCGGAAAAACTGTATCGGACAGCCCGCGATTTCTCATCATCCGCGGCGCGACGCGATCCTCAAGAGGCAGGAAAACCGGCCTGATTCGTTGGCCCATTTCGCGAGCATCGCGCGCTTGAAAGCCTGTGGCACCGATAAACCCGGTCGCTCACATTTTTTCGCCGGGCAACACGCTTGCCTGCCTCACCCACTCCACGAACTGCGCTTCATCGAACGCATCCTCGTGGATATCGAGGTAGCGGACCTTCGGATGTTTGGAAGTGCCGGGCGGCAAAGGCTGCAAGGATGCGCCGTTCAGGAAGGTCACCTTGATGTATTTCGTAAAGCAGTGAAGGCTGAGGAACCAGATATCGTCCTCCATGCCATAGAAGGGCGAATTCCACTTCACAGCCTTGCGCACGCCGGGCACGACACCTTCGATCAGCCTGTCGATACGGCCACCGACCGCGCTTTTCCACCCCGGCATGGCGGCGATATAGGCCTGCACCGGCGCGTCGCCATATCCTTTTGCAATCTGGGGATTACCGCCCGAAAGAAGCTTCGGCGATTGATCCGATGGCGCGCTTCCGGACGCTTTTTCCGACGGCTTGTCGACCATAACCTTGACCTCAGAGGTGTCAAACAGGTGCTACCAATAACATGATCCGTATCTATTCCAGATATCTCTACACATTTTCCGTGATGATCGCCTAGCCGACCCGGAATAACAGATAGGCCGCTATGCGGGTCAGTCTTTCCTGACCCGCAATCCCTCCAGAAAGGTCCGGAAACTGCCGACAGCCCGTTTCGAGGTCGTTTCGGGATCGTCGGAATTGGCTATCCATTGGGCGGCGCTGCTGCTCGCCGCATTGATGAAGCGGGCGCATGCCTCCGGATCGATGTCGCCGATGGTGCCTTCTTCCCGAAGCGCATCCAGGCTTCGGGCGACAGCCGAGATACAGCCATTGGCATTGGGCCAGCGCGACGGATCGCCGAGCACCGCCGGCCCGTCGCGAAACATGATCCGCTGGATTTCCGGCTCGAGAGCCATGCGCACATAACCGACATTCTCCTCGACGAAACCCTCCCACCGGGTCGCGGCCCTCGAAGAGATGTCGCAGAGCCTATTCGTCATCTCCGCATCGATTTCTGCCACAACGGCCAGCAGCAGGCCTTTCTTGTCGCCGAAATGGTGATAGAGCGCGCCACGGGTGAGACCGGCTTCGGCGGTGAAGTCGTCCATCGACGCTTCCGCATAACCGATGCTGCCAAAGGCCTTGCGGCCGGCAGCCAGAAGCTTCGCCCGCGTCTCGGCAATCATTTCACTGCGAGGTTTGCGCATTTCTTCTCCATTTTCCACATACGACGCGTATATTAGTTGACATACGCGTCGTATGCAATTATCTCATTCGCATACGCCACGTATGTATGTGGTGGACACCCTTAGAACAAGGTGCATCCCGATGTCTAATCCATACAGAGAAATTTTCCGGGCTCCAGGCGCAAAAGGCTTTTCCGCCGCCGGTTTCTTCGCCCGCCTTCCCATTGCCATGGCCCCGATCGGCATCGTCGCCATGCTTTCCCAGACTCACGGTGAATATTGGCTGGCTGGCGCCGTCTCGGCAACCTTCGCATTGACCAATGCCGCCCTCTCCCCGCAAATCTCCCGTCTGGTGGACCGCAAGGGGCAGAGCAAGGTCCTCATCCCCGCCACCATCGTCTCGGTCATCGCCTTTGCGACGCTGATTATCGCGACAAATCAGAGATGGCCGGCGTGGACGTTGTTCCTTTCCGCCTTCCTCGCCGCCGCCATGCCGAGCATTCCCGCCATGATGCGCGCCCGCTGGACGGAAATCTTCCGCGACCGGCCGGAGCTGAACACCGCCTTCGCCTTCGAATCCGCCGCCGACGAACTTGTCTACATCTCCGGCGCCTCGCTTTCTGTTGGCCTTGCGGTTTCGCTCTTTCCGGAAGCGGGCATGATGATCAGCACCACCTTCCTGGCGCTCGGCACCTTTGCCTTCCTTCTGCAACGCTCGACCGAGCCCAAGGTGCGGCCGGTTGAAAGCGGCCGCCGGCAGCGTTCGGCCATCTTCCTGCGCCCGGTCCAGATCATCACGCTTGCGCTGATCTTCGTCGGCTCCACTTTCGCCACGGCCGAGGTAAGCGCCGTCGCAATCACCAAGGCGCTTGGTCAACCGGAAGCCGCCAGCCTCGTCATCGGCGTCTATGCCATCGGCTCCTTCGTGGTCGGCCTCATTCTCGGCGCGCTCAACCCCAAAATGCCGCTGCAACGGCAATTGCTGATCGCCGTCAGCGTGCTCGCGCTCACCGCCCTGCCGCTGCTTGTCGCCAACACCTCGGTAGCGCTTCTCGCTTTCGCCGTTTTCCTCAGCGGCGTTGCAATCTCGCCGATCTTCATCACCTCATTCGGCCTGATCGAGCGCCGCGTGCCGGAATCGATGCTAACGGAAGGCGTGACATGGGTGATGACCGGCATCGGTATCGGCATGGCGCTCGGCGCCTTCGTTTCCGGCTGGGTGATCGACAATTTCGGCCCGGACAACGGTTTCTGGGTGTCCGTCGCCGCAAGCCTTTCGACAGTCGCCATCATCGCGCTCGGCCAGCGAAGCCTCTCCGGAAATCGCGGACGGTCGGATATGGAAGCCGTGGCGCAGCCCGCCGAATAACAACCTTTACTCGCAGTCTGCCTCGTTCATCGCGGCAATTGATATGACCGCAGGAAAAGTCACAGACTAATCCATAGTACAGCGACTGTTTTACTTTACCGTCGCCCCGCAAGCATGATACCGGCAACATCAACGGCCGATGATATCATGCCTGCGGGGCGATCCTGTTTATCGAAGCCGTCGCTTCGCATATTCTCGAATTCGGCACCGATTGCACATAATCGACCGACGGCTGCATCGTTCGACACACCGACCGTCCGTTCACCGGGCAGGCACGGGGTCGGTTACCGGAAGGCAAGGCTCTTGAGTTGGGATCTGCAGGAATTGTTCCGGCTATATGCGAAGGGCATCGTCAGGTCCCTGCGCAGCAGGGGCATCGATCCTGAAACGGCATCCGATCTGGCGCAGGATGCCTTTTTGAAGGTGCTTGCCTCACCGCCGCCGGCAAGTGCCGTCTCCCACAATCCCAAATCCTACCTCTATACGGTGGCGCGCAATCTCAGCATCGATCATTATCGCCGCGAACGCAGTCTGCGCCGTGTCGACCTGCCGCAAAACGCCTTCGATGCCATCATAGATCCGTCGCCATCGGCCGAAACCATCGTCTATGACCGTCAGCGGCTGCAACTGGTGGAACAGGCGCTTTCGGAACTGCCCCGTCGGGTGCGCGAAGCCTTTCAGCTGCACCGGATGGGCGGCCTGACGATCAGCGAAGTGGCGCAGAAGCTCGGCATGTCCACCACCCGCACCTGGGTTTTGATCCGCGACGCCTACGAACACATAGAGGATCGGCTGAACGGTCTGTAGAGGACGGGAACCGTCGTCTTGCCCCAGATATCGCCGTTTAATCGCCGGCCTGCGCATTAAACTTCTTTCATTCGGAAATATGCGGCCTCTCATTCGTATATATCAAAGGCTGTGACATTGTCCGGTCTCCGGCAATCCTGAAAGGCTCCCTATGAACGAAGTGTCGGAAGAACGGCGCCTGTTTCGTGAAGCTGCGGATATTGCCATTCGCCTGCAGAACGATCCCGGCAATCCCGTCGCCATCGAAACGGCACGCGCCTGGATCGAACGCGGACCGGCCCATGCCGCCGCCTGGGCGAAGGTCGCCGCGATCCACGGCATGACCGGCCAGATTCTGGCCGAGGAGGCCCGTTCCTCGCAAAAGGGCTTCGACCCCAACCGGCGTCTTCTGCTTGTCGGAGGCGTGCTCTGTCTTGGTGCGGCGGCAGGCGGTTCGGTGCTGGCACCCTATGCGACGTTACGCGCCCGCGCCGACTATCTGACATCGACGGCCGAGATCAGAGAAATTCCCCTCGAGGACGGCAGCATGGTCACGCTTGGGCCGAACAGCGCAATCACCGTCGATTTCGGCGAGCGGGCAAGACGGGTGAACCTCCTTACCGGCATGGCCTATTTCGATGTCATGCCCGATGCTTCGCGCCCCTTCTCCGTCGCCTACGGACCATTGACCGCCACAGCGCTCGGGACCGCTTTCGACGTTTCGGGCGACGATCTCTCCATCTCCGTCTCCGTCGATCATGGGCTGGTTCTGGCCACATCGCCCGATCTGCCCTCTCCAGGCGGAGAGAAACTGGCGGCAGGCGAGTGGCTGACCTACGACCAGGCATCGCGCCGTATGGATCGCGGCGTCAGGGAGGCTTTTGAAATCGCGGCATGGCGCACGGGCATGCTCATTGCCGAAAAGGAGACGGTCGCGGCGGTGGTCAATCGCATCGCCCGCTGGCAAAAGGGCAAGGTGGTCATCGCCACCCCTGCCCTGAAAAACAACGTCGTCAGCGGTGTCTTCGATCTTGCCGACCCCATCCGGGCGCTCGATGCGGTGGTGCGGCCATTCGGCGGCAAGGTGCGGGCCGTCACGCCATTTTTGACCGTTATTTCCTCCATTTAAGAAAACTTGAGAAAAAGAGGAAAATTTTCGAACGTCATTCGTATTGTCCTCAGAGAACCCGCCGCCAGCACAGGCCGGCCGGTCTCCGGGGACAGATTTAATGGAGTGGCTTTCACATGGGGAATGAGTTCTCATCGGCTCATAAGGGTACAAACAGGGGTCGTAAGGGTCGTGGCGCGCTGTTTTTCGCCTTTCTGGCGACGACCACGACGCTTGCCGCCGGCATCGCGGCACAGCCAGCCTTTGCGCAGACGGTTTATTCGGTTCCGGCCGGCCCGCTGAACAAATCGCTGGCAACCTTCGGAAAACTGTCGGGAACGCAGATTTCCTACGATGCCTCGATTGCACGCGGAAAACTTTCACAGGGCGTCAGCCGCGCGACAACCCGCGAGCAGGCGATCGTGGAGCTTCTGCGCGGCACCGGCCTCGTTTATTCCTTCACCGACGCCACCTCCGTCATCATCGCCGCACCGGTCAGCGCGGCAAGTGCTGCGGCAGCCGGAAACTCCACCCTTCTCGAACCCATTACGGTTCAGGGCGCGCGCGGCGCATCCGTATTGCAGCAGGACGGGCTGGCGCAGGATGGCTACCGCACGGAAACCCTGTCATCCCTCGGCCTGCTCGGACAGACGGCCATTCGCGATACGCCGTTTTCCGTCACTGTTGCACCAAGGGAACTGATCCAGAATATCCAGGCGCAATCCCCTGAGGATATTTATCGTGTCCTGCCGACCATCCGCAGCCAGACGCCGCAGATGTCCGGCTGGGCGCCGATGGCCAATATTCGCGGCTTCACCACCTATGATACGGCCGAAGACGGCTTCCGCCGCTCCTACAGCCATGCGACGGTGCTGGAAGACAAGGAACGCACCGAGGTTCTTTCCGGCCTTTCGGGCTTTCTCTATGGTGCGGCCTCGCCCGCCGGCATGATCAATTATGTGTACAAGCGCCCGACGCAGGAACGTTTGAACAGCGTGACGGTCGGCAATTACGGCGGCGCGCAGGCCTTCGTCCATGGCGATTTCGGCGGCCGCATCGATCCGGAAGGCGACATGGGTTATCGCCTCAATATCGTCCGCTCGGCGGGTGACACCGCCATCGATGATCAGAATGTCGACCGCTTTCTGGCAAGCGGCGCTTTCGACTGGAACATTACCGACCGGCTGAAACTGGAACTCAACGCGTCCTACAGCAAATACAAGATGGATGCGCCGAACTCCTACTGGTTCGTCCGTGCCGGCGTAACGCGGCCCGATGCGCCGGACGCGAGCAAAAACTGGAGCCAGCCATGGATTCACGACGAGATCGAGAAAAAAAGATACTCGGCAAAACTCACCTATGATGTGAACGATGCCATTACCCTGCGCGGTGGATATATGCGGGAATATGTCGATCGGCCCGTGCAGGACCATACGATGAATTCCATTCGCGCACCTAGTCAATATTACCAGCTCGCAATGCGTTCAGGTGAAACAAAAAACACATTCGAAGCCGCCAACGCGTTCGCTGACGTTTCGTTCGACACGGGAGCCGTGTCGCACAAGCTGACTGTCGGATATCATATGTTTCAGGACAGATCATGGTCGACGGTGGATAATCCAAGTACCGGATATATCGGCCCCTTCCCGATGTCATCTCCTCTTCATCTGCCGGAACCGGCCTTTCCTGCGAACACCTCGCCGCTTTATAAAGCGGGCTATGCGCGCAACCACAACTTCGTTGTCGGCGACCAGATCGAGTTCAGCGAACAATGGTCGGCCCTTGTCGGCGCCAATTACAGCGTGATCCAGACCCAGTCTCTGAACAGTGCCGGCGTCCGCACCGCTCCCGATTACGACGAAGGGCGGCTTTCGCCTTCGGTCTCACTGCTATTCAAGCCAATCGAACAGGTAACCCTTTACGGCAGCTACATCGAAGGGCTGGAGCAGGGCGGCGTCGCGCCGACGACGACGGTAAATTCCGGGCAGATCATGGCCCCCATGGTCAGCAAGCAGAAGGAAATCGGCATCAAGGGCGAAGTCGGCGACCTGCTGCTGACAGCGGCCTTGTTCGACATCTCCAAGGCTTACGAACTCACGACGGATGCCAACCTCTATTCGCAGGACGGCCGCCAGCGCCATCGCGGCGTCGAGTTCACGGCGACCGGCAAGGTGACGGACGATCTTACCGTTCTCGGCGGCCTGACCTTCCTCGATGCACAGGTCGAGGGCGGAACCTATGACGGCAACCGCCCCATGAACGTCGCCAATGTTCTGGCGAAGGTCTATGCCGAATATGAGGTTCCCACCGTCGAGGGACTGTTCCTGACCGGCGGCCTTTATTACACCGGCAAGCAATGGGCGAATTCGGTCAACAACGACCGCCTCCCCTCCTATGTCACCGCCGATCTCGGGCTGCGTTACACCACCGAAAACTTCGGCAATCCGCTGACCTTCCGGCTGAATGTCAGCAACATCACCGATGAGAACTACTGGCAGAACAGCTATTATCTCGGCGCGCCGAGAACCGTATCCTTCTCGGTTCAGGCGAAATTCTGATGATGCTGCGCAGTTCCCTGTCCCGCAGAGCGCTGCTCTGCGGGACAGGTGCTTTTTTCCTCACAAACCGGCCGTCATTGGCCGCCCGTTCCGGCGGCATCGTCGCCATGGACTGGGTGAGCGGGCAGAACCTGCTGGCGCTTGGCGTGCAGCCCGCAGCCATGCCGGAACTGGAACGTTATGCCAGCCTCGTCGTCGAACCGGCCCTGTCGCCCTCCGTTGCCGAGCTTGGATTGCGGTCCGAGCCCAATCTGGAACTTGTCGACTATCTTCGGCCAAGCCTCATCCTGCACAGCAATGATTTCACCGTGGCCGCCGGCCGGCTTGCCGCCATTGCCCCCACCCACCTTTTCGATGCCGGCGTCACTGCGGGCGAGACCCATTTAATCAGTGGCAGAAACGCTCTCATCGCTCTCGCCGCACAGATCGGTGAACCCGACCGGTTTGATGCGTTTCAGGAAAGTTTCGACGCGGAAATGCAGCAGGCCCGCGCACGGCTCTCCGCCTATGACGGACGGCCTCTGCTGCTGGCGACGGTCATAGATGGCAGGCGACTCCTGGTTTTCGGCAGGAACAGCCTTTTCCAGAATGTTCTCGATCAATTCGGCATCGAGAACGCCTGGGATGGTTACACCTCGAGATTTGGTCATACGACAGTGACGGCCGACCAGCTTTCCCGCCATCCGCAGGCGCGGCTTCTGTGCATCGGCGATACCAGCAGCGAAAAGCTGGATACGCTTCTCAGCGCACCGGTCATCAAAAGCCTGTCCTTCATTCGTGAAAACCGGTTGGTGCGTATCGGGGACGTATTGTTTTACGGCGGATTGCCGCCGGCAAAACGTTTCGCCCGCCTCGTTTCAGAAGCCCTTGCCGGTGAGGCATCGCCATGAAGAGGACGGCGAACATAGCCGCGATCGTCGTCACATCGCTCGCCATCGTCTGCGCCGGCCTTGCCGGCTTCAACCTGTTTCTGCGCATGCCCGATGGGACGCCGCTTGCAGCCCTGTTTTTTCCCGATCCCGACATGACGGCGCAGGTGCTGCTTCACAATACTTTGCTGCCTAGAATCGTCGTCGCGCTGATGACCGGCGCCACACTCGGCCTTGTCGGGGCGATCCTGCAAAACATCCTGCGCAATCCGCTTGCCGAACCGGCGACACTCGGCATTTCGGCCGGTTCCTATCTGCTGCTTGCCATTGCCACGCTCTGGTTCCCGCAATGGATGGCCGCACAGGAATGGATCGCCTTTGCGGGCGCGGCGCTGTCGCTTCTGGCGATCCTCGCGCTTTCGTGGCGCAAAGGCCTGTCGCCTGTCACCGTCACGCTGGCGGGCATGATCGTCAGCCTTTATTGCGGCGCGGCGAGCGCCGTTCTGGTGCTGTTCAACCATGATTTTCTCGTCAGCATCTTTTTATGGGGTGCTGGATATCTCGATCAGCAGGACTGGAGCGCCGTCTCCTTTCTCGCCCCTCGTCTCACTGTGCTCATCCTTGCAGTTGTGCTGCTTCTTCGCCCCCTGACGATCATGACGCTCGAGGACGCCAATGCCAGAAGTCTCGGCCTGTCGCTTGCCGCCTACCGCCTGCTGACGCTGGTGGTAGCGGCGGCCTTGACGGCGGTGGTCACTGCCTCGGTCGGCATCATCAGCTTTATCGGCCTTGCCGCCCCCGCGCTGGCGCGCGCCTGCGGCGCAAGACGAATGGGCGCGCAGCTTGGGTATTCGGCGGTACTTGGCGCGCTGCTGCTCACCTTGACCGACCAGATCGTCCTGTTTTTTCCCGTTACCTATCGATTGTTCCCGACTGCCGCCGTCACCGCTCTTCTCGGCGCGCCGCTGATGTTCGCGCTGATCCGGCGGCTGAAGATGCCCGCCCCGCCGCAGCCGGGTGCACAGCCGGCGGTGGCGCGCCTTGCCCGGCCCATGCCCGCTTTGCTCGGCCTCGTCGCCCTTCTGTGCGTCGCGGCCGGCGTGGCGCTCTTCGTCGGGAAAAGCACGGAGGGCTGGTTTTTAGCGGGGCTTTACGACACGCACGGTCTCGGCTGGCGCTGGCCGAGGGCGCTCGCGGCCTTCAGCGGTGGGGCCATGCTGGCGCTTGCCGGCACCATTCTCCAGCGCGTCACCGGCAATCCCATGGCGTCGCCGGAAGTGCTGGGCGTCTCTTCCGGGGCGATGCTCGGCGTCATTGCAGTTCTCCTCACCCTTGCCGCACCTACCCGCTCCGTCCAAATCCTCGCCGGTGCGGCGGGGTCGCTGACGGTTTTGCTGCTGATGCTGAGCCTCTCGTGTAAGCCCGGTTTTTCGGGCGACCGGCTGCTGCTGATCGGCATCGCGCTCAGTTCCATCTCCGGTTTCGTCATGGCCATATTGATGACGTCGCAGGATCCGAGGCTCGGTCAGCTTCTCGCCTGGCTTTCCGGCTCCACCTATGCGGTCGCGCCGGGCGAAGCCATCATGGCGACGCTGCTGCTTTCCGGAGGACTTGCCCTTGTCCCCTTCATCCGCCGTTGGCTGGAGGTGCTGCCGCTTGGCGAGGATATCGCCAGAAATACCGGCGTCTCGGTCGTGGCTAGCCGCAACGGCCTCTATTCGCTTTCCGCCATTCTCACGGCAAGCGCCACAATCCTCGTTGGCCCCTTGAGTTTCGCCGGCCTGATGGGGCCGCATCTGGCGCGGCTTGCGGGTTTCCAGCGCGCCGGCACGCAATTGCCGGCGGCGGCGCTGATCGGCGGGCTCATCCTGCTCGTCGCCGACTGGCTGGGCCGCAACCTTATTTTCCCGTTTCAAATACCCGCAGGCCTCCTGGCGACGGTGGTCGGCGGGCCGTTTTTGCTCGTACTGATCGGAAGGCGCGCATGACCATTCTCACGGATGAGAGTTTTCGGATACTGACGGTGGTCGACAGCCAGCGCGTCGCCCCTTTCATGCAGCGCCTGCGATTTTCCGGCACCGGTCTTCAGCGTTTCGATACGCTGGAGAACCTGCATGTCAGGCTTTACTTTTCAAAGCGGAGCAAAGACTTCATCGGCCATCTTCCTCCCGGTGAAAATATCGGGGCATCGGCCGATGCCTTCGACGTGCGCTATTATACGATCCGCGCGATCGACGCCGACAGCGGCTTTATCGACATCGATTTCGTCCTGCATGAGGATGCCGGGCCGGGATGTTCCTTTGCCCGGAATGCACGTCCCGGCGCGCTTTGCGGCATGTCCGGCCCCTGCGGCTTAGGAATGAGGCCGGCAAAACACTATCTGCTGGCCGGAGACGAAACCGCCCTGCCCGCCATTGCCCGCATCTGCGAAAACCTGCCCGAAAATGCGACGGGCCGGATTTTCCTCAGGGCCGAAAATTGCCGATATGGCATCGCCGCCCCCTCCGGCATCCAGATATGCTGGCTGCCCCGCTCGACCGTTTGCCCCATGAGATTCGTTGAACGCGTTGGCGATGCGGCCTTGGAAACGGCCGCCTCCAACAATGAATATTTCCTGTGGCTCGCCAATGCCTTCTCGCAATGGCAGTGTTTCCGGGACAAATTGACGGTCCTGTCCAAAAAACGCTATCTCAACGCCTGCTACTGGCGGGACGACATGACGACAAGCCACTGAAAATTTTCTGAATGGACTGGCGTTTCGCCTTGGGAAAGAACGTCAATCACGACCCCACATTCAGCCCATGCGCTCGGAGACATGTTCTCCCGGCGACGCGGGAAAGACGACCGTCTTGTTTCCGTTCAGAAAGACCCGGTGATGAATATGGGCGTGGATGGCCCGCGCAAGCACCTGGCTTTCCACATCCCGGCCAAGGCTGACATAATCCATCGCGCTCTGGGCATGGGTCACGCGGATCGTATCCTGCTCGATGATCGGTCCCTCATCGAGATCGGCGGTGACGTAATGGGCGGTCGCGCCGATCAGCCTCACTCCGCGTTCATAGGCCTGTTTGTAAGGATTGGCGCCCTTGAAAGACGGCAGGAAGGAATGGTGGATGTTGATGATGCGGCCAGACATTTCCTGACACAGCCGGTCCGACAGCACCTGCATGTAACGCGCCAGCACCACGAGTTCCGCTCCGTTATCCCGCACCACCTGCAGGATCGCCGCTTCCGCCTCGGGCTTCGTTTCCGGCGTGACGCGGATGTGATGGAAGGGAATATCCTCGTTCACCACCTGCTTCTGGTAGTCGAGGTGGTTGGAAATCACGGCGACGATCTCCACCGGCAGCGCGCCGATGCGGGAGCGATACAGCAGATCGTTCAGGCAATGACCGAAGCGCGAGACCATGATGACGACCTTCGTCTTTCGCGAAAGGTCGTGAATATCATAATCCATATCGAAATCGGCCGCGACGGGACCGAAGCCGTCAAGCAGCGCCTCGCGTCCCGATCCCTGTTCGGAAACGAAACTCAACCGCATGAAAAAGCGACCCGTCTCCTGATCGGTGAATTGCGAACTGTCGTTGATGTTGCAGCCGGACCGGGCGAGATAACCGGATACGGCGGCGACGATGCCGCTGCGCGCCGGGCACGAGACTTTCATGATATAGGTGGTCAAATCCTGCTCCCCCTTGATGGATCAGCACTCAGGCAGGTTGACGGCGATGCCGCCCTGCGAGGTTTCCTTATATTTCACATGCATGTCGCGGCCGGTCTCGCGCATCACGGTGATGCAATTGTCGAGCGGCATGAAATGGGTGCCGTCGCCGCGCAGCGAAAGGCTGGCCGCCGAGACGGCCTTGATGGCGCCCAGCGCATTGCGTTCGATGCAGGGAACCTGAACCAGCCCCGCCGCCGGATCGCAGGTCATGCCGAGATGATGCTCGAGCGCGATTTCGGCGGCATTTTCCACCTGCGCGTTGCTGCCGCCCAGAACCGCGCAAAGCCCGGCTGCCGCCATGGCCGCCGCCGATCCCACCTCCCCCTGACAACCGACTTCCGCCCCCGAAATCGAGGCATTGTGCTTGATGAGACCGCCGATGGCCGCCGCCACCAGCAGAAGGTCGCGGATGCCTTCGCGGTGCGCACCGACGCAATGGTCGAGATAATAGCGCGCCACCGCCGGCACCACGCCCGCCGCGCCATTGGTGGGAGAGGTGACGACGCGCCCGCCGGCGGCATTTTCCTCATTCACCGCCATGGCGTAGACGCTCATCCAGTCATTGGCCTGATGCGGCTGGGTGAGATTAAGCCCGCGCTCGGATTGCAATTGCGCATGGATAGCCTTCGCCCGGCGCTTCACTTTCAGACCGCCGGGCAGGATGCCCTCCTGCGTCAAGCCGCGCTCGATGCAGCTTTCCATCACCTCCCAGACGCGGTCCAGCCTCGCATCCAGTTCCGCCCCGTAAACAACCTCTTCATTCGCCCGCTTCATCTGAGCGATGGTCTTGCCCGACGCGCGGCCCATGCGCAGCATTTCCGCCGCCGTGCTGAAGGGATAGGGCACCGGCTGCTGCTTGCCGGCGCTCAATCCCCCAGCCGACCTTTGCAGCTCCGTTTCGGTGACGACGAAACCGCCGCCAATCGAATAATAGACCTCCCGATGATAGGTGTTGCCCTGACGGTCGCAGGCAATGAGGACCAGCCCGTTGGCATGGCCGGGAAGCGGCGGGCCATAATCGAAGACCAGATCCCTGTCCGGATCGAACCGCAGCGCCGGCAGCCCCTGGGGCTCGACGAGGCCGGTCCTGCGCACCTCCGCCTCGATCTCCTCCACCCGGTCGGGATCGAGCGTATCTGGCTTCAGCCCGCACAGGCCGAGGACGACCGCGCGATCCGTCGCATGGCCCTTGCCGGTGAAGGCGAGTGAGCCATGCAGGCTCGCCCGCAGGCCGAAAAGGTTTCCGGCCCCCGGGATCTTGTCGCCGCCGCGTAGATCGTCGAGAAACCGGGCGGCCGCGACCATGGGCCCCATCGTATGAGAGGACGATGGGCCGATGCCGATCTTGAATATATCGAAGACCGACAGGAACATTTACGAACCGTAGATCGGGAAGGCGTCGCAAAGCGCTGCGACCTGCGCCCGCACATCGGCCTCGACTGCGGCGTCACCCTCGGCATTCGCCGCCAGCGCATCGATGACACGCAGGATCAGCGCACCGATCCGTTCGAATTCAGCCACGCCGAAACCGCGCGTGGTGCCGGCGGAGCTGCCGAGCCGGATACCCGAGGTGACGAAGGGCTTTTCCGGGTCGTTGGGAATGGCGTTCTTGTTGCAGGTAAGCCCCGCCCGCTCCAGCGCGATTTCGGCAACCTTGCCGGTCACGCCTTTCGGGCGCAGATCGACCAGCACCATATGGCTGTCGGTTCCGCCAGAGACGATCCCCAGACCACCCTGCGTCAGTACCTTCGCCAACGCCTGAGCATTGGCGATGACCTGGCCGGCGTAATCCGCGAAGTCCGGGCGCAGCGCCTCGCCGAAAGCCACGGCCTTGGCGGCGATGACATGCATCAGCGGACCGCCCTGATTGCCGGGGAAGACAGCCGAGTTCAGCTTCTTGGCGAGATCGGCATCATTGGTGAGGATCACACCGCCGCGCGGACCGCGCAGGGTCTTGTGGGTGGTGGAGGTGACGACATGGGCGTGCGGCACGGGGTTCGGATATTTGCCGCCGGCGATCAGCCCGGCATAATGGGCCATATCGACCATCAGATAAGCGCCGACTTCATCGGCGATCTTGCGGAAGCCGGCGAAATCGATCTGGCGCGGATAGGCCGATGCACCCGCCACGATCAGCTTCGGCTTCGTCTCCAGCGCCCGTGCCCGCACCTTCTCCATATCGATCAGATGAGTTTCGGCGTCGACCTCATAGGAGACCACATCGAACCACTTGCCGGACATGGTGACCGGCGAACCGTGGGTAAGGTGGCCGCCATGGGCGAGCGACAGGCCCATGATCCGGTCGCCGGGCTGCAGCAGCGCCAGAAACACCGCCTGATTGGCCTGCGCGCCGGAATGCGGCTGCACATTGGCGAATTCAGCACCGAAGAGCTGCTTCAGCCGATCGATGGCGACCGCCTCGACCTTGTCGACAAATTCGCAGCCGCCGTAATAGCGCTTGCCGGGATAGCCCTCGGCATATTTGTTGGTCAGCACCGAGCCTTGCGCCGCAAGGACATCGGCGGAAACGATATTCTCCGAGGCGATCAGCTCGATCTGCGTCTTCTGGCGGTCGAGTTCCTCGGCGATGGCGTCGGCGATCACTGTGTCCGAAACGGTATTGTGTGACAGGCGGTTGAGCATTCTTTCCTCCTCTGAGATCAGGCGATGTCCGCCGCAAGTTCCTTGCAGCCGGTTTCAAGCAGATGGCCAAGATGCGATACGAAACTGTTCCAGATATCCATGCGGAAACGGTTTTCCGCATCGCGCCAGAGCACCACGCTGACGCCGTCGAAAATCGTCCGGCGTCCCTCGCCGACGGCAATCGTGTCGATGTCGCGGGCGCAGCCCAGCGTCAGCAATTCGGCAGCCTGCGGACCTTCGATCAGGAGCGTCACTTCTCGTCCGGAAATATCGACGAGACTATGCGGATGGCTGGCGTAAACGCCTGCGCAGGCGGCGATCAGCCCGTCAACCGCGCTGACAGGTGCAAGCACGGTCCATTCGTCGGGACCAAGGCGCAGGACTTCGATGTCGCCCGAAGCGGCGCGGAGGCCGATCCGGTCCGGCAGGGTAAGGCCAAGGGCGGCGTTGAGCGGGGCGAGATCGCCGCGCGCCCGCAGCGACAGCCGCGCCTGCGCGGCCAGAATACTGACCCGGGCTGCTTTGCTCTCGGCCAGCATGCCGGGAACGGGGGAGGAAACGCGCATGTTCATTGTCATCTCCAGGTCAAATCTTCAGGCGGGTATTTTCGGGATCGACAAAGACCATCCCGGTGATTTTCGCGGCAATGGTGCGGTTCAGCATCGGAATGTAGACGGTCTCGCCCATCCGCTCATGCCCGCCTTCCACCAGCGCCAGCGCAATCGGCTGACCCACCGCATCCGAGTGATAGGACGAGGTGACGTGACCCACCATTTTCATCGGGATCGGCTGTTTCGGATCGAAGACGATCTGCGCGCCCTCTTCCAGCTTCGAGCGGTCTTCGGTCAGAAGACCGACGAGGTGACGGCGACCTTTGGCGACGAGATCGGGGCGGGCAAGGCCGCGTTTGCCGACGAAATCGGGCTTCGCCTTGCCGACGGCCCAGCCCATCGCCGCATCATAGGGCGTAACCGTGCCATCGGTGTCCTGGCCGACGATGATGTAACCCTTTTCGGCGCGCAGCACATGCATGGTTTCCGTGCCGTAAGGCGTGATGCCATATTGCTGACCGGCCTCCCACAGGATTTCCCACAGCTTGCGGCCGAGCGGCGCCGGCACATTGACCTCGAAGCCGATCTCGCCGGTGAAGCTGACGCGGAACAGCCGCGCCGGCATGCCGGCCACCGTGCATTCCACGCAGGACATATGCGGGAAGGCCTCTTCCGTTAGTTCGACACCTTCCACCAGCGGCGCGAGCAGCTTTGCCGCGTTCGGGCCGTTGAGCGCAATGGTCGACCATTGCTCTGTCGTCGATGTCAGCCAGACATTCAGGTCCGGCCATTCGGTCTGGAGGTAATCCTCCATCATGTTCAGCACGCGGGCGGCCCCGCCTGTCGTGGTGGTGACGTGGAAACGGTCCTCGGTCATGCGGCCGATGACGCCGTCATCACGGATGAAGCCGTCATCGCCGAGCAGCAGGCCATAACGGCAGCGGCCGGCGGCAAGCTTCGTCCAGGGATTGGTATACATGCGGTTCATGAACTCGACCGCATCCGGCCCGATCACTTCGATCTTGCCGAGGGTCGAAGCATCGAAAATACCAACGCTCTGGCGCACCGCCCGGCATTCACGGCTGACCGCCGCATCCATGTCTTCGCCCGGCTTCGGGAAATACCAGGCGCGACGCCATTGCCCGACCGGCTCATAGACCGCACCGTGCTCCTCAGCCCACCCGTCGATCTGCGTCTTGCGCGTCACTTCGAAATGCGCGCCGCGGTGATAACCCGCAAACGCTCCGAAGGTCGTTGGCGTATAGGGCGGGCGGAAGGTGGTCAGTCCCACCTGCGGCTGGCGCTTGCCCAGCGCTTCCGCCGCGATGTTGAGACCGTTGATGTTGGACATCTTGCCCTGATCGGTCGCCATGCCGTTGGTGGTGTAGCGCTTGACATGCTCGATGGAGCGCATGCCCTCACGCACGGCAAGCCGCAGATCCTTGGCGGTCACGTCGTTCTGGTAGTCCACGAAGGCCTTGGCCTTGCCGGCATCGCGGTCGCTCGGAAGCTCCGTGTGCGACACGCCGCTGCCGGTACGGTCATGTTCCACCGCATGGCTGGAACTATTGGCGGCCTTGCCGAGTGCGGCGGTGACTTCACGGCCCCGCTCCGCACCGTCCTTCAGCGCCGCCTCGATGCCCCAGAGCCCTCGCCCCGCCCCGGCAATCACGCAATCCTCGTTGGTAACTGAAGGCAGGAAGGTGGTCCGCTCATCGTCCCAGGCGATCTTGCCCTGCGTATGGGAAAAGAGATGCAGCGACGGCGTCCAGCCCCCCGACATCAGCACCGCGTCGCAGGCGATCTCCTGCCCCGCACCGACCGACGCGCCATTAACCGCATTGACCCGGACGGACTTGACCCGCAGCCGCCCCGACGTCGCCGTGACCGTATGCGACAGCTTGACCGGAATGCCGAGCGCGCGCGCCTCGTTCACCAGTTCCTCGCGCACCTTGGCGCGGGTATCGACAATGGCCTGAACACGCGCGCCGGCACCGTGAAGATCGAAGGCCGCATACCAGGCGCTGTCATGGCTCGTCACCACCACCGGCCGGTTGCCGACCTTGACGCCGTAGCGGTTGAGATAGGTCTGGGCAGCACCCGCCAGCATCACACCCGGCCGGTCGTTGCCGTGGAAGACCAGCGGCTTTTCCAGCGCACCCTGCGCCAGCACCACCTGACGCGCCCTGACACGCCACAGGCGCTCGCGCGGCGTATCCTTCGGCACGGTTTCCCGATGGTCGGTCAGCTTTTCGCAGAGGCCGATCATGTTCTGATGGTAATAGGCAATGGCCGTCGTGCGGGTCATGACCCTGACGCCGCGCTCCCTCAGCGCCTTCAACTCATCTGCAAGCCAATTCCATGCGGGCTTGCCGTCGATCTTCGCCTGCGGCTCGGACAGCAGCGTGCCGCCGGCCTCGGCATTTTCATCGACCAGCACGACCTTAAGGCCATCGACCGCCGCCGCACGCGCTGCCGCAAGACCGGCAGGACCGGCGCCGACGATCAGCACATCGCAATGCAGGTTGCGCGAGGCATAAGTGTCGGGATCTTCCTCCGTCGGCGAAACGCCGAGACCCGCAGCCGCGCGGATGAAGGGCTCGTAGACCTTGTTCCAGAAGCTCTTCGGCCACATGAAGGTCTTGTAGTAGAAGCCCGCCGAAAACAGCATATAGGCCATGTCGTTGACCGCGCCGATATCGAATTTCAGGCTCGGATATTTGTTCTGCGAGGTGGTTTCCAGCCCGTTCCAGATTTCCTGCACCGTGGCGCGGGTGTTCGGCTCGAAACGTCCAGCGCTGCGGCGGGTGCCGATCAGCGCATTCGGCTCCTCGGAACCCGCCGCCACCGGGCCGCGCGGGCGGTGGTATTTGAACGAGCGGCCCATCAGATGTACACCATTGGCGAGAAGTGCTGAGGCAACCGTATCGCCCTTCACGCCGCGATAGGTCTTGCCGTCGAAGGTGAAGCTGACCGAGCGGGCGGCATCCACACGGCCACGGCCGGAAACGCGATAGGAGTTCATTTCGACACCTCGGAACTGGCTGGTGCACGGGTCAGGGAAGAAAGTTCAGGACGCGGCTCGCCCGCCCGGTAGGTCGTGAGGAAACGGTCGCTCACCGTGTCGCGCACGGCGTTGAAGAAGCGCCCGCACCCATGCAGATGCCGCCAGCGCTCGAAATGCGGACCTTTCACGTTTTCGCGGATGAACAGGAATTCTTCCCATTGTTCATCGGTCTGCGACGAGGGATCGGCCGCGCGGGTAATATGGGCCTGTCCGGCATAGGTGAATTCGGCTTCGGGCAGGGTTTCTTTGCAATAGGGGCAGCGGATCAGCAGCATGGTTCTTATCCTCAGTGCGCCACGGCGGCGGCGGCAGCCTCGTCAATCAGGCGGCCGGAGCGGAAACGTTCCAGCGTGAAGGGCGCGTTGATCGGGTGCGGTTCGTTTTTGGCGATGGTCCAGGCGAATGTGTGGGCCGCGCCGGGCGTGGCCTTGAAACCGCCGGTGCCCCAGCCGCAATTGACGTAAAGACCGGCAACCGGCGTCTTGCCGAGAATGGCCGAGCGATCCGGCGTCACATCGACAATGCCGCCCCATTTGCGCAGCATCCGCATGCGGTTGAAGATCGGGAAGATTTCGACGATGGCGGCGATCGTATGCTCGATCAGCGGCAGGCCGCCGCGCTGCGAATAGGAGGTATATTGATCCGTACCCGAACCGATCACCAGCTCGCCCTTGTCGGACTGGCTGATATAGGCGTGGACCGCGTTCGACATGACCACGCAGGGGAAGATCGGCTTGATCGGCTCCGACACCAGCGCCTGCAGCGGATAGCTTTCGAGCGGCAGGCGCACGCCGGCCGTGTCCATGACGACCGAGGTGTGGCCGGCGGCCGAAACCGCGACCTTTTTCGCCTTGATGAAGCCCCTCGCCGTCTCGACGCCCGCGACGGAGCCGTCGGTATTGCGGCGAATGGCCGTGACCGGGCAGTTCTGGATGATATCGACACCGCGGGCGGCGGCGCCGCGCGCATAACCCCAGGCAACCGCATCATGGCGGGCCGTGCCGGCCCGTTCCTGAAGCGCGCCGCCCATGACGGGATAGCGGGCATTCGGCGCGATGCTGAGCGGCGGGCAATATTCCTTGCATTCTTCCGGGGTGAGCCAGCGATTATCCACGCCGTTCAGACGGTTGGAATGGATGTGGCGCTTGAAGCTCTGCACATCGTGCACATTATGCGCCAGCATCAGCACGCCGCGCCTTGAATACATGACGTTGTAGTTCAATTCCTGACTGAGATTTTCCCACAGATCGACGGCGTGATCGTAAAGACGGGCGCTCTCGTCATAGAGATAGTTCGAGCGGATGATCGTGGTGTTGCGGCCGGTATTGCCGCCGCCGAGCCAGCCCTTGTCGATGACGGCGACATTGGTGATGCCGTGCTGGCTGGCCAGATAATAGGCAGCGCCCAGACCATGGCCGCCGGCGCCGACGATGATCACATCATATTCGGTTTTCGGCTGACTGTCGGGCCATTGCTCGTCCCATTTCTTGTGGCCGGTCAGGGCATTCCGCAAAAGATTGAAGGCATTAAAACGCGTCATGAGCGGACCCGATAGTTGGAAAATCTCGTGTCGCAAAAGCTAGGAGCATTTGCCGCGCCCCGGCTGGACAATCGCGTCTGTTTGCATGAATATTTGCGTCATGACCTCACACCGCGCCAGAAAACGCCTCAGCGTCGCCTTCCTGCTTGCCGACCGCTTCACGCTGTCGGCCTTCGCGAATTTCGTCGATGTGCTGCGCCTTGCGGCCGATGAGGCGGACCGTTCGCGGCCTATCCTGTGCGAATGGTCGGTGCTTTCGGCAACCATGAGCAGCGTGCAATCAAGCTGCGGCGTGAAGGTGCAGCCGGATACACGGCTGATGGACGCCGGGCATTACGACTATATCGTCGTTGTCGGTGGCTTGATCAGCGATCACAGCGCCCTGCCGCAGGAGGCGCTGCGCTTCCTGAAGGAACGGGCGGCGGCGGGCGTTCCCATCGTCGGGCTATGCACCGGCGTTTTCATCCTGCACGAGGCCGGCCTGCTCGACGGTTATCGCTGCTGCGTAAGCTGGTTCCACCGCCAGGATTTTCTCGACCGTTTCGATACAGTCCAGATGATCTCCGACCAGATCTTCGTCATCGACCGCGACCGGCTGACCTGTTCCGGCGGCCACGGCGCCGCGCATCTGGCAGCCTTCCTCGTCGAGCGCCATGTCGGCCAGTCCGCCGCCATCAAAAGCCTCAACATCATGATGATCGACAGCGCGCTGAGCGGTGAAAAGCCTCAACCCGGCCAGCAGAGCGCGCGCAAGGCCAACGATCCCCTCGTAAAAAAAGCGATCCTGCGGATGCAGCAGAATATCGAGGTTCCGAGAACCGTGCTGGAACTGGCGAATGATCTCGGCCTTGGCCGCCGCAGCCTCGAACGGCGTTTCCTCGCCGACCTGGGCGCAACGCCTTCCAAGGTCTATCTCGAGCTTCGGCTGGATCGCGCTTTGTCGCTGCTGCGCACGACGCGTGACAGCATCACCCAGATTGCGCTCGCCACCGGTTTTTGCGATGCGCCGCACCTTTCCCGCACGCTACGAGCCGAGCGCGGTTTCACCCCCAGCGAATATCGCAAGACTCAGGCCGGCCACGTCGCAACCGAAGAGGAATTCGCCGTCGGCGTGCTGCTTCCACAATCCTGAAAATCTTGCCCCTGTTCTAGCACTACTTTGGCAGATTCAATTTCCGGGACGGCTGGAACCTAATTCGGCAATGTGGACATCGTTGTGGTGGTTGGTGCTGCGACAGCGCGGCGATCACCATGCGTCGAATGGTCGGCAGTGTCGGCTTGGGCGGGCCGTGCTTCTTCCTTTTTTTCCCGCTTTGCCTTGTGTAGGCGCTGATGTTGCAAGAAGGCGTAAGCGATCATCGTCATCAGTGCGTGTCGATGGAGGCCCTGCCATGATCGGCCTTCAAAGTGATCGAGGCCGAGCTCTTCCTTCATCTGCTGATGGGCCTGCTCGCAGACCCATCGCGCTTTGATGGCAGCCGCGAGCGCTTGCAAGGTCGCCTCGGCCGGCAGATTGGAGAGATAATATTTGCGCTCGTCGTTTGAGCGCCATTCACCAACGAGCCACGCCTCTTCGCCCGGCATATGCTGCTGTCCCTTGTCGAGGATGCGTTGCGGGTTGCCATCAGCAATCCGAATGCGTAGGGCAGCGAAGCGTGCGGTCAATCGACCTTTCGTGCCATGACGCCAACTGACCTTCTTCCAGGTGGTTCCTTCCAGGATCGTTTCGGCTGCGGTCGAAAGGGTGTCGGGGATTGAATGCTTGCGCGGCCTTCCATGGCTGGCGACAGGAAAGATCAATGCAACATCATGAGGATAAACCTTCTGATGCTTGGGAATACCGACAGCCCAGGTGAGATTGCGTGCACTGAGCCCCTGGCGAAACGCAGCCGACAGACCATAGCCGGCATCCGCAAGCACGGTGCCAAACCGCACGCCCGCGGCAATCAGCCGATCGATCTCGTCGAGCGCGATCTCCGGTTTGGTGCGGGATCGGCGCATCTCCTCGGGAACCCCAGCCTTAGTCATCCGATCCTGATCGCTGGTCCAACTCTCGGGCAGGAACAGCCGTAAGCCCACTGGGACGGGAACCTCGTCGCGGGCCAGCGTCAACGACACCAGCGTCTGGCAATTGGCGCGCTTACCGAGCATTGACGCATACTGCGGCGCGACCCCAACAGAATGGTCGCCCTTCTTCGGCAGGCCTGTGTCGTCGATCACTAGAAAAGCATCCGAAGCCCCGACAATCTTGTCGGCCTGCACCGCCAGTTCCGCCTCAAGGGGACCGGCATCCCAAATCCCATCCGAGATGAAATGATGCAGACGGTCATAGCGATCAGGCGCGAGACGTTCCGCCATCGGCTCGATACTCTTGCGATCGCCAGGTCCGATCAGGCCCGAAACATAGACCGGGCACATCTGCCGCCGCTTCTTGTGACCAAGCTTCTCAACGAACGGCTTCAGCCAATCCGCCAGTGCAATATCCAGCTCCGCCATCTCGCGCACCCCTGTGAAAGTGCCCAAGATGGCCCATCATCGTAAATAGCCGGTTAATCTGCCAAAGTAGTGCTAGGAACCCGCACCCATGAAGGTCACCCGGGTAAGAGCCGTATAGTTGGATTCCGAGGCCATCAGGGCGGCGAAGACGAGTACGAGGACCGGCGGAAGCAGGATGACGTAGATCAGGACCAGCCGTTCCCAGGCCAAATGCATGAAAATCGCCATGATCAGCCCTGCCTTCAGGATCATGAACAGGATGATCAAGGACCATCTCGGATAGCTCTGAATGCCGAGATAATCGACCATATAGGAGAAGGCGCTGAGGACGAAAAGCAGTCCCCAGACCACCATGTAAAGTCTTATCGGATGCTGCTGTCCCTGTTGTGACTGTTGCTGTGCCATGATGCCATCCTCACTCACCACAGATAGAAGAATGCGAAGATAAAGACCCACACCAGATCCACGAAGTGCCAGTAGAGCCCCGTTATCTCGACGATCTCGTATTGTCCCTTGCGGCTGGTGAAAAATCCCCGCCTTTCCTCATCGAAATCTCCCCGCCACACCTTGCGCGCGACGATGAGAAGAAACAGGACGCCGATGGAAACATGGGTGCCGTGAAAACCCGTGATCATGAAGAAAGCCGAACCGAACTGCGCCGCACCCCACGGGTTTTCCCAGGGACGAACGCCCTCTTCGATCAGCTTGCTCCATTCGAATGCCTGCATTCCCACGAATGTCGCGCCAAGCGCTGCCGTCGCCACCATCAGCGCTGCGGTTTTGCGACGGTCGCGGCGATATGCGAAATTGACGGCCATGGCCATCGTGCCGCTGCTGCTGATGAGGACGAAGGTCATGATGGCAATCAGGATCAGCGGAATGTGCCTGCCGGCAATCGTGAGCGCGAAAACCTCGCTCGGATTGGGCCAGGCGACGGTGGTGGACATGCGTGCGGTCATGTAGGCCAAAAGAAAACAACCGAAAATGAAGATATCGCTCAGGATGAATATCCACATCATCGCCTTGCCCCAGGAGACGTTCTTGAACGCCCGCTGGTCCGATGACAGATCGGCGGCGATGCCGCGCAGTCCCGCCGGCCGCAGATGCGGATCACTTACCGGTCTTTCCTCCATGGATGCGGCCATGATCGACACTCCTCAGGTGACCAATTGACGGCAGAGATCGACGAAACTGTTCGCCCAGCCGGCGAAAAGCGCAAAAAGGACCAGCCAGACGACCAGCATGAAATGCCAGTAGATGGCGCACAGCTCCACACTCAGGCGCATTCTTGCCGACAAGCGCTCGCTCCGGGCACGGATTGCGGTGCGTCCAAGCACGAAAAGCCCGCCCACTATATGCAGGCCATGCAGGCCAGTGATCATGTAGAAGAAGCTGTTCGATGGGTTATCCGCCAGAACATAGCCCGCGGAGATGAGTTGCCGCCACGCCAGGAATTGACCGCCGATGAAGAAAACAGCCGTCGCAAAGGCTGTCACAAGAGCCGCATTCAGCCTGTCGCGATGATCTGGACGGATTTCGGTTTTCGCCCATTGCAGCGCCAGACTGCTGGCGGCGAGCGCCGCGGTGTTCACCCATAACAGTCCGGGGATCGGGATACCCCACCAGTCGGCGCCGCCCATGCGGCCGAGATAGGCGCTGATGAGCAGGGTGAACAAGGCACCGACGACCGCGAGAAATATCCCAAGTCCGACTTTCGCAATCGTCGCCGAGGATCCCTGCATCTCCGGCGCATCGCCTGCCAGACCGACTTCCAGCCAGGGCTTCGAGGCCAGCCGCTGCCGCGCCATCCACCAGCCGATGATACCGGCGATCCCGGCCATGAAGACGAGGATGGCGCTCATGACAGGGCCCTCTCGGAAGGCCCGGCCGCCGCCGGCTGGTTTTGCGGCAGGAAGTCCTCGGCCGCGCCTGGCACGCTGTAATCATATGGCCAGCGATAAACGACCGGCAACTCCTTGCCCCAGTTGCCATGAACCGGCGGGGTCTGCGGCGTCTGCCATTCCAGTGTTGTCGCCCGCCACGGATTGCCGACCGCCTTTTTGCCCCAGCGCAGGCTCCATTCGAGATTGAACACGAACAGCAATTGCGCCGCACCGACGATGAGCGCGGCCCAGGTGATGAACATGTTCAACGTGTGCGCCGAATCTGGAATGAAAGCCGTTTCGCCCAGCTCATAATAGCGGCGCGGCACGCCCATCAGCCCGAGATAATGCATCGGGAAGAAGATGGCATAAGCACCGAGAAAGGTGACCCAGAAATGGACGTGCCCCATCGCCTCGTTCAGCATCCGGCCCGTGACTTTCGGATACCAGTGGTGAATCGCACCGAAGATCACCATAATCGGCGCGACCCCCATCACCATATGAAAATGGGCGACCACGAACATCGTATCCGAAAGCGGCACATCGACGACGACATTGCCGAGGAAGAGACCCGTCAATCCGCCATTGATGAATGTGACGATGAAGGCGAGCGCAAACAGCATCGGCAGGGTGAGATGGATATCGCCGCGCCAGAGCGTGAGCACCCAGTTATAGACCTTGATCGCCGTCGGCACCGCGATGATCAGCGTCGTGGTTGCGAAAAAGAACCCGAAATTGGGGTTCATGCCGCTGACATACATATGATGCGCCCAGACGACGAAGCTCAGCCCTGCGATGATGACGATCGCCCAGACCATCATGCGGTAGCCGAAGATATTCTTGCGCGCATGTGTGCTGATCAAATCCGAGACGATGCCGAAGGCGGGAAGTGCGACGATATAGACTTCCGGATGGCCGAAGAACCAGAACAGGTGCTGGAACAGGATGGGACTGCCGCCCCCATGCTTCAATTGTTCGCCCATTTCCACGATGGCCGGCATGAAGAAGCTCGTGCCGAGCAGCCGGTCGAACAACATCATGACGGCGGCGACGAAGAGCGCCGGGAAAGCGAGCAGCGCCATGGCGGTCGCCGTGAATATGCCCCATATCGTCAATGGCATGCGCATCAGCGTCATGCCCCGCGTGCGTCCCTGCAGCACGGTGACGACGTAATTCAGCCCGCCCAAAGTGAAGCCGATGATGAACAGGATCAGCGATGACAGCATCAGGATGATGCCCCAGTCGCGCCCTCCCGGCGTTCCCGAAAGAAGCGCCTGCGGCGGATAGAGCGTCCAGCCGGCGCCCGTCGGCCCGCCGGGTGCGAAGAAACCGGCCACCAGCACAAGGACGGCGGAGAGGTAGAGCCAGTAGCTCAGCATATTGGCATAGGGAAACACCATGTCGCGCGCGCCGAGCATCAGTGGGATCAGGTAGTTGCCGAAACCGCCGAGAAACAGCGCGGTGAGCAGGTAGATCACCATGATCATGCCATGCATGGTGATGAACTGATAATAATGTTCCGCATCGATGAAGGAGAAATAGCCGGGAAAACCGAGTTGCAGCCGCATCAGCCAGGAAAGCACCAGCGCCACCATGCCGATTGCGATGGCTGTCAGGAAATATTGAATGGCAATGATCTTGGCATCCTGGCTGAAGACATATTTCGTCCACCAGCTTTTCGGGTGATAAAGCTCGACGTCCTCGACTTCAGCGGGCTGAATGACCTGCCCGGCGCCGGATCCAATCTCGACCATGTTCCATCCTCCCTGTTCCCCCGATGCGATCTTCCCTTCCAATATGCACGGCGCTTATCTGGCCGCCGACGTTTCCGCCGAGGCCAGCAATTTCGAGAAAGTCGGCTGCTGCTGCAGCCAGGCTTGATAGTCGGTTTCGGTATCGACGATGACGGTGCCGCGCATCTGCGGATGGCCCACGCCGCACAGTTCCGCGCAGAGAACCTCGAAGGTTCCCGTCCGGGTCGGCGTGAACCAGTAATAGGTGACCGAACCGGGGATCATGTCCATCTTGGCCCGGAACTCCGGCACATAGAAATCATGCACGACATCGACCGCGCGCAGCAGCATTTTCACCGGCCTGCCGGCGGGCAGATGCAACTCGGCGCCTTCAACGATGACGTCGTCCATTCCGGCGGGATCGTTCCTGTTCAGGCCGAGCGGATTGTCGGGTGCAATAGCGCGCGTATCCGCCCGCCCGAGCCGTCCGTCCGCTCCCGGCAGCCGGAACCTCCATTGCCATTGCTGACCGACGACTTCCACCTCGCTCGCACCGTCCGGAACGGTCACGAACTGGTTCCATACGAAGAGGCCCGGCACAAGCATCGCAGCCACCCCAACCCCGGTCCCGCCCGCCAGCCACCATTCCAGGCGCTTGTTTTCGGGCTCGTATGCCGCCCGGTTTCCGGCGCGATGCCTGAAGCGGAACACGCAATAGGCGACGAACAGCACGACGGCCGAGAAAACGAAGCCGGTGATCCAGAAAGTGATGATGATCGTATTGTCGATATAGCTCCAGTTCGAGGCTATCGGCGTCCACCACCACGGGCTTAGCAGGTGGAATACGATCGATCCCACCACCAGCAGAACGAGAATCACAACGACAGCCATCGTCTCCTCCCGTGACCCGGCTACGAATACTTCTACAACCCCATCGCGAAGTATATTAGAATTATCTCATAAATTGATCGGGCGGGCAATTACGATGGCGCCTGCGGCAGTATCCTCTTCCTGTGCTACGGCCTCAATCGGGAAGGCAATCCCGAAAAGCAGACAGATCGGAAAAAACGATACCACATGGCGTCCCCGCACTCTCCATGGCCGTCCCAACCGCCGCGGCTCCCCTCAGCGGGGCCGCAACGGCAGGGAGGATGATTACGGATAGATTTCCTCTATGAATTCAGGGCATGCGGCTTGGATAATCGGAGACGATCAGTTTTCGATAGAGGTGCCAGGTCGAGTGACCGAGGATGGGCATGACGACCGCGAGGCCGATAAATACCGGGATCGTACCGACGACGAGCAACGCCGCGACGATCAATCCCCAAAGCGCCACCGGAACCGGGTTGGCAAGCGTGGCGCGGATGCTTGCATCCACCGCCGCGACTGCGCCGACATCCCGGTCGAGCAGCAGCGGGAACGCCACCACCGTTGTCGCCAGCACGACGACCGCGAAAACGAAACCGGCCAGATTACCCCAGATGATGAGGGAGAGACCTTGCGAGGTCGTCAATACGTCCGACAGAAAGGTGGAGAGCGAAACCGGACCGGTCGCATCGAAAGTCGCAGTGTAGATGCTCTGCGCAACAATCAACCAGACGACGAAAAGCACGAACAGCATGACGGCGACCGCGATGATCGACGGCAGGGCCGGAGAGTGACGAACCTCTAACGCGTGCCGCCAGGAGGTGTCCAGACCCTGTTCGCGCCGCCGGCTGATTTCATAAAGCCCGATGGCCGCGATCGGACCAATCAGTGCAAAACCCGACATCAGCGGATAAATAACCGGCAGCAGATTGGCGCCGGAACTCCACATCACCAGAAAAACACCGGCGATCGGATACATAAGACAGAGAAAAACATAGTGGGACGGCTTTTCTTTAAAGTCCTCAAGTCCCAGCTTCAACGCATCCACAATATCCGGGATGCCAATCTTGCGGACTTCCGGGCGGGCAAATTCACCACTCGCACCGGCCATGACATGGAATGCCGTCATAGCACTTCTCCTCCTGCGCCATGATCCGGCTGGCGGTACAGGAACGCTCGGTGATTTCTTATCGACGCGTCAAACCGCAACCGGCTGTTTTGTAATTTATCAAATTCCGTCGCCTTTGTCGCCTGTTCTTTAAATTGGTAAAATCAGATGCCCGCTGCAGGCACGGTCGACAGAACCGCACTTGTGCAGGTTTTGGATCGTTGCCAGCTCCGTGCACTGTCTATGGCGCGTGCGAAGCGGGCATGGTCTTCAGCATCGACCGATCCGTCGGGGGCGAATATCTCGGCATCGCCTCGCAGGGCCGCGACATCGACGCCGCACAGTTCCGCCAGACCGAGCGCGGTCAACTCGCGCATGGCGGGCACGCAAATGGTTCGACCGCTGGCGGCGGCCAGAAAGCGAGCGAAATAGCGGCTGTTCGACAAGCCGCCATCGATGGAGATCGTGTCGCCTATGGGGGCGACCGCCGATGCCGCCTCGATCAGCCGCGCCGTCAGCAGGGCAATGCCTTCCAGCACGGCGCGCACCATGTCACGCCGCTCGGTCGCGTGGTCCATGCCTATGAACAACGGCACGGCCCGCCTGTCCCAATAGGGCGCGGCAAGGCCAGAAAGGGCGGGCACGAAGACAAGGCCTCGGCGAATGGCCGGTGGTCCCTCGAAACCGTCGAGTTCGGTATTTTCAGCATAGAGGCCGATGTTTTTCGCCCATTCAAGCGCCGCGCCGGCATCATAGATCCCGCCTTCGATGGCGAAAACCGCAGGCACTTCCTGCATTTGCCAGCCAATGGTCGGCAGAAGCTCTCCCGTCAAAGGCCGCCCGTTACCGGCAACGGCCAGCAGAAAGGCCCCGGTTCCGAAGGTTATTTTGCAATCGCCGGCCTTGCGGCAGCCATGCCCATAAAGTGCTGCCTGCTGATCGACGATGGAAACGCGGATGGGCGTTCCCTCAACCGCGCCGAAGCCGCCCTCGACAGGACCGATTATGGGCAGGCAATCCAGCGGCACGCCGTGAAGCGCGCAGAGTTCCGGACTCCAGTCTCCGGTTGAAAGATCGAGCAGACCCGTACGCGACGCCGTTGCAAGGTCGGTGCGGAAACAGCCCGTCAGCCGGTCCAGAAAAAAAGCATCGGTGGTGCCCAGCCGCAAACGTCCTGCGGCGCGTGCCTGCGCCACCGCCGGATTGTGCCTGACCAGCCAGGCCAGTTTGCTGGCCGAAAAATAGGGATCGAGCGGCAGCCCGCAAATCTCTTTCGAACGATCCGTTGCCGAAGACGGCAGGGCGGCCAGCGCTTCGGCGGTGCGGGCATCCTGCCAGACGATGACCGGCGACAGCGCCTCGCCGCTCACGGCATCCCACGCCAGGCAACTCTCGCCCTGATTGGCGATGGCGATGGCATCCACCGGGCCGGCGGCAGCCAGCGCCGCGCGGATGTTGCCCAGCAATTCTTCCGGATCATGTTCCACATGGCCGGCGGCCGGATAAAATTGCGCGTGACGCCGGCTGGCCACGACCTCCGCCGTGCCGCCATCGCTCACCACAAGGCACCGGGTCGATGTCGTTCCCTGATCGATTGCGGCAATACGCATCAATTGGCCTCCCGAAAATGAAAGGCAATCTGCCCCGCTTCAAACGCAGCGCCGGGAATGGGCACCAGTACACGGCGTTCAGGACGCCAACGGCCAGTCTTGCTCCACACTTCCGTTGCATCGAGATGCAGCGAAAGCCGGCCTTGAACGCGTCTGGTGAAACGAAGCTGAAAGTCGCGAAATGCGGGTCTGTCGAGCCCACCCGGCCGCAACATGGCGGGAACCGCCAGCTTGAGCGGATCGGCGAAGGTGACGGGCACCCCCGGTGCGCGGCATGGTTCCCGGGCGAGATCGTCAGCCACCGCCGCGCCAACCCGACGGCCTTCGCGAAACGCCCAGCCGCCCGTTTCCACAGCTCGCAAGACATTCCCGCCAGCGAAGAAGATCGGATTGGGCATCCGTCCGTCCTGATCGATCAGCGGCCCGGCGCTGCCTGCCGCAACATCCACGGGGGATGCATTGAGAAGCGCTGCCTCCGGCGTGAACCGCCCGGTGAGCAGAACACCGTCGCATTGAACTGTCAGGATGCGACCGTCCGCAAGACGGATATCGGCCTCCTCGACCCGGCCGCGTCCGCGAATATCCGTGAGTGTCGCACCACAATGAAAAGGCACCCCGGCCAGTCGCGGAAACCATTGAAAAGGCGACCGCGCCAGTGGATGAGGCTCCGGCTCGATCATCGCCACCGGCCGGACACGATGCGTCAGGCAGGTCAGGAGCGCGGAAAAGGAAACCAGTTCCGAACCGATGATAAGCGGCCGGCGAAAGGGCATGGTGCCGTGAAAGGCGACATAGGATTGCAGCGTGCCGGTGGTGACCACACCCACCGGCCGGTCGCCGGGCAGAAGCCGCGCGGAGCGTGGTTTTTCCCGCGCGCCGGTCGCAAGCACGATACGCCGGGCCTTTAGCGTCTCGACGCCGCGCGCCGATGCCACCAGCAGCACGCCATCCTGCCCGAGTTCCACCACGGAATGACCGGTGCGGATATCGACACCCGCATCCTGCGCCTGCCGCTGCAGGCGTTGCGCATAGGCCGGACCGAAATAGATGCGTCCGAATTCACGCATGCCGAAGGGCGAATGCAGGCAATGCCGGGTCGCGCCGCCAAGGGCCGGCTCGCGGTCGAGGATCATCACGCGGGCGATACCGCGCGCTTTCAGCTCCAGTGCCGCCGCCACGCCCGCCGGGCCGCCGCCGACCACGATCACATCCGCACTCATCGGTCGTCTCCCTCGCGAACGGCAAGCGGAGCTGCCAGACGGTCGCCCGTCATCGCGGCCAGCCGGGCGTTGCAATAAAAACCCTGACAGCGGCCCATGCCAGCGCGGGTGCGCCGCCGCAGCCCGCCGAAATCGCCCGGCGGCACCGGGCTTAAAAAGGTCGCCTCGATTTCGCGGCGCGTGACGAGTTCGCAATGACAGACGATTTCGCCGTGATCGGTACGCTGCCAGTCCCGCTCGCAGGTTTCCGTTAGGTTGGGCATCGTAACGTCGGGAGCCGAGGGCGGTGGGACAAAATGCATGCCGAAACCTTCGTGAAGCTTCAGCGCATGCTGCGCCAGGCCGAGTGCGGCGCTGAGGCCGGTGGAGCGAATGCCGCCGAGCGTGATCGCACGTCGGTCCGGTCGGGTGGAAATGCGGTAATGTTTCTTTTCAGACGCCGGCCGCACGCCGGCATAAACGGCGGTCACGGAAACGCAGGCCAGCGCCGGAACGATCTCCGCACCGCGCTCCAGCAGTGCTTCCAGCGTCGCCGTCTCGACCGTCGCGCGCTCCCGGTCTTCCTGCTCTTCCGCTGTCGGACCGACGAGAACATTACCGAAGGCGGTGGGGCACACCACGATGCCCTTGGTGATTTCGGTCGGAACGGGCAGGACGATACGCGGCACATGCCGACGGGCAGCCTTGTCCAGCACCACGAACTGTCCCTTGCGGGGCTTGATGGCGAAGTCGGGCGAAAGTCCCAGACGCGCATCGACGATATCGCCGAACAGCCCGGCGGCATTGACGACACTCGCGGCGAGGATAACGCCTGCGGTCGTCTCGATCCGCCACCCGCCGTCGAATACACCGGACAGGACTTCCGCGTTACGCACCAGCTGCGCGCCGAGCGCCACCGCCTGCGTGAGATAGCCGAGCGGCGCGGACCACGGATCGATGATATGTTCGCCCGGAACGTCGAGCGCGGCGACAAGGCGGTCGGAGAGGCCCGGCATGGTTTCGCGAGCATGCCCCGCCGTGAGAAGCTCAAGCCCGGCGATGCCGTTACGCCGCCCCTGATCGGCGATCGCCTGCAGTTTTTCCGCCTCGTCCGGGCTCCAGGCGCAAACCAGTGCGCCTGTTTCGACGAGGCTGAGGCCCATCTGCCCATGAATGGAGAGATATTCCGCCCGGCCTGCCTTCACCAGTTCCAGTTCCACACTACCTTCCGGCGCATCGAAGCCGGTATGGAGGATGGCGCTATTGGCCTTGGAGGCGCCGGAGAGGATATCGGGGCCTTTCTCGATGACCACCACCTTCGCACCGGCCAGCGCGAAACGGCGGGCGACCGCGCAACCGACCACACCGGCGCCGATGACGGCGACATCAAATTCCGTGGAGGGGATTTCAGCCATGGGCTTCCCTTTGCCTTCGTCTTTCAAAGCGAAATCAACGGGCGCGACGGATCGCGCCGATGCAGCAGCAGCGTTCATAAACGGGAGTGAAATTCGCGCCTGTGCCAGTAGGGGCAGCCAGCGCCAGCGGGCGGCCCCGCGACTTTATTTCACGAAAGTCTTGGTCAGGCCCGCCGTGCGGTCGACGATGAGGACGACGGCAAGGGTGAGCACGATCAAGAGAACGGAAATGGCCGCAACGAGCGGATCGGCCTGCGTTTCCACATGCTGATACATGGCGACGGGAAGCGTGGTGATGCGCGGGCCGGTGAGGAACAGCGAAATCACTGCTTCATCGAACGACACCAGAAAGGAAAGTGCCGCCGTGGCCACCACGCCCGGCGCGATCATCGGCATGGTCACGCGTCGGAAAATCGTGAGCGGGGATGCCCCGAGCGTGGAGGCGGCCTCCTCGAAGATCAGCGGCAGGCCGGCAAGCGAGGTGGTGAGAACACGCAGCGCATAGGGCAGCACGATGATGAGATGGGCAATCACCAGACCCGTGAAGGTGCCGAGCAGGCCCGCACCGGCAAAGACGATCAGGATCGCGAGGCCGAGAACGATGGTCGGCAGCAGCAGCGGCGCGGTGAAGAAGGCGAGAAGCGCATCCGCCCCAATCACCCGCATGCGCACGATGGCATAGGAGGCGGGCAGCGCTATCAGCATGGAGAGCGCGGTGACGATGACGGCGAGAAGGGTGCTGGTGCCGAGCGCTCCCATCATCTTGGAATTATGCATGAGATCGACATACCAGCGCAGGCTCCAGCCGGAGGGCGGAAAGGTCATGTAGCTATCGGCCGAAAACGCGATCGGCACGACGAGAACGACGGGCGCCAGCAGGAAAAGGAACATGATGAAGGCGACGATTTTCAGCGCCAGCGGAGCGGGACGTTCTTCCATCTTCGATCTCCTTTTAAAGAATGGCCCGCAGAAGCCGGGAATAGAGCACCAGGGCAGCGCCGAAAATCACGAGGATGATCATCGACAGCGTCGCGGCGAGCGGCCAGTTGAGCGTCACGATGGCCTGATCGTAGATTTCCGTCGCCAGAAGGAAGACACGTCCGCCGCCAAGCAGCTTGGGGGTGATGAACGAACTGACGGCGAGAACGAAGGAAAGCAGGCAACCGAGGGCGACGCCGGGCATGGTAAGCGGCACGATGATCCGCCAGAATACCTTCCACGGCGACGCGCCGAGCGTTTCCGCCGCCTCTTCGACACGCGGATCGAGCCTGCCGAAACCGGCAAGCAGCGCCAGGATCATATAGGGCATCAGGATTTCGGTTAGCCCGATGACGACGCCGACCTTGTTGAACAGCAGCCGCACGCCGCTTTCAGCGCCCAGTGCGAAGAGGATGTTGTTGATGAGGCCGTCATCGGCAAGGATCGCGATCCAGCCATAGGTGCGCACCACGGCCGAGGTGAGCAATGGCGAAATGACGAGCACCAGCAGCAGCGTCTTCCAGCGGCCCTGCGCCCGGTGAAGATAAAGCGCGATGGGATAGGAGGCGATGAGTGTGAGAACCGTGATTAGAAGGCTTGTCAGGATGCTCTGGCCGATCAGTTCGATATAAAAACCGTCGGTCAGGGTGGACGACCAGTTGTCGAGCGTGTGGGCCTCCCCGAGACCGCCGCCGCCAAGGCTTTCACGAAAGGAAAGCAGGAGCAGATTGAAGACGGGCATAACGAAGGCCAGCCCATTGACCGCAATGATCGGCCCGAGAAGAAGCGTTGCGAGAAACACCATGGAGGATGTGCGGCTGCCGGGAGCCGTGATCATGACCGCCGCTGTCATTGGCCTGCTCCGAAGACCAGCGTGTCCTCCACCCGCCAGACGAGGCTGACCGCGCTGCCCGCCGCCACAGGTGTTTCCCCGCCGGAAGTCGCACGCTCAACCGACAATGTCTGTCCGCCCGCGGCGATCTCGTAGTGAAGGATATCGCCTGCATAATAGACATCGCGAACCTCACCGGCGATGCGATTGACCGGCGCTCCGTCGAAATCGGGTGCGGCGTCACCGGCAACCGTCATGGCCATGCGGTGCGGCCGTACCATAAGGTCGATGGTGCCACTGTGCGAGCCGGGCGCACGCAATACCGCATCCCCGACCGTGATGTGATCGCCGACGGCATTACCGACCAGCCTGTTGGTGCGGCCGACGAAGGAGGCGACGAAAGCCGTTGCAGGGCGCTCGTAGAGATCGTGCGGCGTGCCGAGCTGTTCCAGACGCCCGCCATTGAGCACGGCGACCTTGTCGCACATACTGAGCGCCTCGACCTGATCATGGGTGACGAAGATGGAGGTGATGCCGAGCTGTTTCTGGATACGGCGGATTTCAGAGCGCATCTCGTCGCGCAGCTTGGCGTCGAGATTGGAAAGAGGTTCATCGAACAAAAGGATGGAGGGCTGGATGACCAGTGCACGCGCCAGTGCGACGCGCTGCTGCTGGCCGCCGGAAAGCTGGGCGGGCCGGCGATCCTCGCGCCCTTCCAGCCGCACCATGGCAATCGCTTCGCGTGCGCGCCGTTCCGCTTCGGCAGCCGGCACCTTGCGCATTTCAAGACCGAACATGACGTTCTTGAGAACCGTCATATGCGGGAAAAGCGCGTAGCTCTGAAAAACGAGGCCGATATCGCGCTTATAGGGCGCAAGCTGGGTCACATCCTTGCCGTCGATCAGGATCGAACCTGACGTCACGGGGGCAAGGCCGGCAATCATGCGCAGCGATGTTGACTTGCCGCAGCCGGATGGACCGAGGAAGGCAACCAGTTCGCCCTTGGGAATCTCGAGATTGAGATTATCCACGGCGACCATGGTTTCGTAGCGCTTGGTCAATGAACGAATCGAGAGAAATCCTGGCTGCATGATGTCTGAAGTTCCCATTCTGGCTTTTTGCCTTTCTCCAGAACATGTCCCATCCCGGCGGGGTCGCGGACATGCCCTGTCCCTTGATCTATGCAATCGCGGCGGAAATTCACCTGCACTCTGCGCGGCGCTTTCCCTATGCAGGCCCTCGGACCACCCACCCCTCCATCGATCCCAACACCGACGGAGGAAATGAGCCGGGGCCCATGCCGTTTCCGCATCCGCCCGAAGGGGATGCGGAAGTCTTGCCATTTTTCACGACAGAGACGCGAAAGCCTTAACGGCTGAGGGGGATGACCTTGCGGCGCCAGTCCTGCGTGATCTGGTCACGAACCTTCGAGAGGCCGATCCAGTCGACCGGGATAACCTTGTCCATCGCCTTGACGACCGTACGATCGCTGACATCGGGAGCCACCGTGGCCTTGGCGTTGGTCGGCGCATAATACATGGCGGCGGTGAAGGCGGCCTGAGCTTCCGGGCTCAGCGCGTAATCGATGAACTTGCGGGCCGCATCGGACGACGGGCCGCCCTTGACGAGGTTGAGCGTATTGATCTGCAGGATCGTGCCCTCCTTCGGAAGAACGACCTTCATCTTGCCCTTGGAACCATCGGCATTCACCTGGCTGCGGGCATTCCAGCCCACGCCCAGCGACACCTGGCCGTTAACCACAGTCGGATAGACTTCCGGCTTCGGTTCCCAGGTCTGGACGTTCAGCGCGACTTCCGCCATGGCATTGATGCCGGCGTCGATATTCTTGATGAAGTCGGTGCCGCCATTCATGTGGTCCATGATGATGGTCGTACCGATACCGACGATGTCAGGAGCGCTCAGCATAGCGATCTTGCCCTTTAAGGCGCTGTCTTTCAGGGCGTTCCAGCTGTCCGGTGCGGTCTTGATTGCATCGGTATTGTAGATGAGAACGAGGTTGTCGAAAGTCACGCCGACACCGGCGACGCCTTCGAAGCGGGCGTTCGGATAGAGGTCGGCAACGTTCTTGGTAACGCTTTCATCGACCTTGTCGAACAGGCCTTCGTCCGTGCCGGTTTTGGCGACGGAGACGTCCATCAGCGCGATATCGGATTGCGGAGCAGCTTTCTGCGCGCGCAGCGAGCCGAGCATGGCGGCGGAACCCTGCTGCGGGAAATAGTCTACCTTGATATCCGGGTTGGCGGCCATGAAAGGTTCGATGACGGCCTTGGTGTAACGCTCCTGGAAAAGGCCGCTATAGCCGAGGAACGTTACGGTCTGCTGGGCGTGCGCCGGCAGGGCGGCCGCGCCAAGCATGAGAATCCCACTCAGAAGTATCGATTTCTTCATTGTCCTGTTCTCCTCTATTGTTATTGGGAGTGGCGAACGGATCCGCCACCCGAAAGATTGTGTCAGGCGCTCAGCATGGCCTGGACGAATTTATTGGCGCCGGAAATGTCCGGCAGCTTCTCGCCGTTGCGCAGGCGCTCCAGAAGTACGATCTCGGCTTCCTGCATGCCGATGGCGCGTTCCGCCATGGCACGGGCCTGGCTCGGATGAAGGGCGACAACACCGCTTTCATCGCACAGGATCGCATCGCCCGGATTGATCATCTGGCCACCGACGCTGATCGGAATGTTGATCGCGCCTTCCAGACCAAGGATCTTGGTGGTGATGGGTGATGGGCCGCGGCACCACATGGGCATGTCGACCTTGGTGAACTCCGAGAAATCGGTCGCCGGGCCATCGACGACACCGGCTTTTACACCCGCCATCTTCATGGTGTTGGTGATGACGCCGCCCCAGCAGGCGTGACGGGTATCACCGCAACGGTCTATGAGAACGATATCGCCCGGACGCACGAGTTGCGTCAGGTAGTGGAGCATGGTCGAATCCGCATTCGGGATGCGCAGCGTGACGGCGGTGCCCGCCACGCGCTTGCCCGGAAGAACGGCCCGGATTTCAGGATCGACGAAACCGGAATGAAGCACATGGCCGATCGTTGCGACTTCGACCTTTTCAAGAAGCTCGATGATGTCGGCGCCGATCTGTTCCGGCATGGGGTTGACGATAAACATTGGGTCTTTCTCCGATCAGAGAACGTGGTGGTTCGCCACCGGCACGTTGGCGCGCACCTTGGCCGAATAGTCGAAATCGAGAACGGCGCCGGCAGTTCCGACAGTGTCGGAGCATTGCGCGACGATGTGACCCCACGGATCGATGACCATGGAATGACCCCAGCAAGCCTTCTTGCCGCCCGCATGGGTGCCGATCTGGCCGACAGCGAGGAAATATGTCTGGGTTTCGACAGCGCGGGCGCGGGCCAGCACTTCCCAATGGTCCTTGCCTGTCATCAGCGTGAAAGCGGCCGGCAGAACGATGACATCTGCACCCTTGTCCCGCAGGGCGCGGAACAGTTCCGGGAAGCGGATGTCGTAGCAGATGCCGCAACCGACCGTCCTGTCGCCAACCTTGTAGGTCACGACCTCTTCACCACGGGCAACGGAATCGGATTCGCGGTAGCTGATGCCGTTCGGCGTATCGACGTCGAACAGGTGAATTTTACGGTAACGGGCGATCTGTTTGCCGTCCGGGCCGAAAACGAGCGTCGAATTGTAGAAGCGGTTGCCTTCCTTCTCGACGATGGAACCGGCATGCAGCGTGATCGCGTGCTTTCTGGCCAGATCCGAAAGCAGCGAGTAAATCTCGCCGCCGGGGAATTCTTCCCCGCTCTCATGCATTTCCTGAGGATTATCTCCAAGAAATGCGAAGTATTCTGGAAGAACAACAAGATCAGGATTATCCGCCTTGACTGCCTTCTCAATTAAATCGGCAGCAACCTTGAGGTTTTCTGCCTTGTCGTTCTGGGTATTCATTTGAACAAGTGAGACTTTCACGTTGCTCTCCTCTCATGTTGCGAGGAGAATTAAGAACGGGAACTGTTTTCCTGACAAACGGAAAAACTCTATCGAAACCCATAAGGTAAGCTTATAGATTAATCATTTTGCGTTGCAGCATAAAATTTAAGCTGCGGCCGTCATCCATTGCGTGGTGGTTTCACTGACGATTTCCGTCGCCATGTCGGCAATGGCGCGGGCAAGCGCGTTGTCGCCTCGCTCCTGATAAACCGTGTGGAAGGTAAGAGGCGGCACCGGCGGCGTGATGTCGAGAATACGCGCTTCGCCCGATTTGATGATGCCGTCCACCAAAACGCGCGGCAAGGCGCCCACCCCGACGGCCGTGGCCACAAGACGCGTCATGATCGACAGCGAATTGGAATTGTAGATGCGGCTGTCGGACAGCCCGTGCGAATCGAGAAGCGCCCGCAATGCCTGGTGCGGTTGTGAGCCGGTCGAGAAGGTAAGAAGCGGAAAATGCGCGATATCTTCAAGCGTGACACCGGTTTCCGGCAGCGGCAGCTCGACGGCGCCGACCCAGCAGGATTCGAAGGTGCAAAGCGGTGAATTATAAATATCCGCAGCCATGATCGGCCCCATGATGAAACCGACATCCACCTCGCCGTTCTGAATGCGCTGCGAGAGTTTCAGGCTGGTATCAATGGTCAGATCGAGGCTGACACCGGGATATTGCTCGTTCACGCGGCGGATAAGCAGCGGCAGCCAGGCATAGACGATCGTATCAGCGGCACCTATCCGCACCGTACCCCTCAGCGCCTCGCGGTTACTGACGATCTGCCGGAATTCGCCGGTGAGGTTGACGATCTTTTCGGCATGTTGCAGCGCCAGACGACCGGCGGGCGTCAGGTTGACGCAGCGCACATCGCGCGTGAACAGCACGACACCGAGCTCCCGCTCCAAAGCGGCGATCCGGTTGGACACCGATGCTTGCGTTGTGTGCAAACGTTCCGCGGCTGCCGAAAAGCTGCTCAATCGGGCAGCCCAGAGAAAAGTTTCGAGGAATCGCGTATTCATGGGCTCAATCTTCTCGCATGGCTCCGCGATCCAGTTCCAAGTCTCTGGCTTCGTCTTGCCCTTGGCCTTTGTGGTTCAAGGGGCAGTATGTCCGATGCGCGCGCCCATAGGCAAGCGATCAAAGCCGGCGCCTCCCTTTCTCACGGGATTGCGCCGGCCTCGTTTGCAGAGCGGGAGAATGGCGGGAGCCAACAGGCACCCGCCATTCCTGCCCGGTTCTTAGTGACCGCCCTTTGTGGCCGGCACCGGCGTGTTGAGAAGCTGCTGCTCCCAGAGATAGGCGATGCCGCTGCCGCCGAAATGCTGGATGAGGATTTCGGTCAGTTCCTCGACATGCTCGGTGCGCGCCCAATCGCGCTGCCATTCGCCGGCGAGCGCCATCACGGTCATCGGGTTCGCGCCGGCCGCGATCATGCGCTGGATGGCAACTTCGTGAGACTCCTTCGAAATCCCGCCCGACGCATCGGTGATCACGGTCACGTCCCAGCCTTCGCCGGCTGCCTGGATGACGGGCATTGCAACGCAGACCTCGGTCCACAGGCCGGCGATGATCAGTTGCTTGCGGCCGGTCGCCTTGACGACGTTCACCACATTCTCGTCCTGCCAGGTGTTCACCCAGGTGCGATCGATGACTTCCTGGCCGGGAAACACGTCGGTAATCTGCTTGAAGAGCAGTCCGCCGCGCGCCGCGATCACGCTGGTAAGAACCGTCGGAACATTGAAGGCTTTTGCCAGCTTCGCCAGTGCGGTCGTGAGGTTGACCACAGCCTGCGGATCGTGGCTGTTCAGGTTTGCGAGTTGATAGGGCTGATGATCGATCAGAACGAGGACGGAATCTTCGGGGCGGAGAAGTGAATCGAGGCCGTTACGAAAGGTCATGGGTTCATCCTGTGTTGGCGGTTTATTGAAGCGCTTGCGCAAAGACATGCGCCCCTTCGGGCGTTGCCGCGGGACGAAACTTGTCATTCCTGTTTATGATGCGGTAGTCCTTGTCAGCGCCGAGCTGTGTCGCAGAATGAGGAACGCTGAGTGGATATCGAAGATCTTCGGACATTCGTCGAAGTTGCAGATGCGGGAGGCGTCACTTCGGCCGCACTGCGGCTCGGCATCTCCAAGTCGATGGTCAGCCGACGGCTCTTGCGGCTTGAAGCCGAGCTTGGCGTCCAGCTTCTGGCCCGATCCACACGCGGCGCTTCCCTGACGGAGGCGGGCGCAACCTTCAGGGACTATGCGGCAAGGATTTCAGCCGAAATCGATGTGGCGAGGGAGACAATTCTTCCGGCTGGCGAGCTCCGCGGGCGTCTGCGGATTGCTGCGCCGCTTTCTTTCGGCCCGACGCATTTTGCAATGGTGATTGCGCAAATGGCGCGCCGCTATCCCCAACTCCAGATCCAGACCTGTTACACGGATCGTTTCGTGGATCTGATCGCAGAAGGGTATGATTGTGCGATCCGGGTCGGCCACCTTCAGGATTCCAACCTTGTCGCCAGACGTGTCGGCCCCCTCTACGGAAGTTTCGTCGCCAGCCCGGACTATATCAGGGTCCATGGTTCTCCGGAGACACCGGAAGAACTCCTCACCCATCAGGCTCTCATGCAGGGAACGGAAACTTGGCAAGTGATGGATGGAGACAGGGTGACAAACATTCGCCCACAGGGACGTTTCAAGGCCGACAACGGAGCCGCCCTCGCCGTCGCAGCAGTTGCCGGTTTGGGGATCGCCGTGTTGCCCGACGATCTCATCAAGGATCATCTGGACTCGGGCGAGCTGGTCCGCGTCATGAAACGCTATCCGCCGCCGCCGGCGGGAATATTTGTCGTCAGACCGCCCGGCCAGCATCCGGCAAGAAAAATCCGGGTGCTGACCGAAATGCTAATCGAGTGCTTTGACCATGGCCCGGCGACGGTGTTCCGTTCCAATGCCGGGGGAAGCCCCCCGGCCGCCACCTGACCGGCGCGTTTTCAAAAACGAGCGCGCTCTATCCGTCACTCAGCAATGGGCCTCGGGAGAACCAGGTCGCCGACGGTGTATGTGTGAAACTCGCTTCTGGAGACGGTGTCCAGTTTCCGGAATTTTTCGACGAATTGCGGATCGGAAAAGAACTCGTCGACATTGCCGGTTCCCTGAATGGCCTCGACGTTGACGACCGTCTCTCCGTCGGTGCTTTTCGCAAGGCTGCTCCAGAGGAACCCTTCCTTTCGTTCGGCAACATAGTGAACGACATCCTGAATAATGGCGAAGGCTTCGTCCTGCTTTCCCGGATGGGCATGAATGACGTTGACAACGAAGGTCGTGGGAGCGGGGGAACCCGCAAAAGCTGCGATAGGTTTCGTTTCCATGAGTTATCTCCATTTGAAGCTCGGGCCATTTCGGCCGCGACGACATCTGGATATCGGAAGCAAAATAGCGGATAAACGAGCTGCTATTCTTAACATACCGGACAAAAATTCCTTAATCGCAGCGTCATGGACAAGCTCGGAACACTCGGCATATTCATTCAGGTGGCGGAAGCGGGAAGCTTCGTGGCCGCCGGGCATCGCCTCGGCATCTCAGGATCCGCCGTCGGAAAAGCCATTGCGCGTCTGGAGGAGGAACTGGGCGTAAGACTGTTCAATCGCTCGACGCGCAGCATGGCCCTGACGGAGGATGGAAGTTTCTTCCTCGATACATGCCGACGCATCCAGTCCGAATATGAGACAGTGCAGGCGCAACTGTCGAGATCGCAGGCCGTTCCGCGCGGGCAACTTCGGGTGAGCCTTCCGCTTGCGGGCATGCTTCTGATGCCGACGATATCCGCCTTCATGGAGGTATATCCCGAAATCAGCCTCGACCTCGATTTTACCGATCGTCTGGTTGACGTCATCGAAGAGGGATTCGACGCCGTCATCCGAACGGGCGAGATCAGGGACACACGGCTGATGAGCCGCAAGCTCGGCACTTTCAGACACAGCGTCGTGGCGGCATCCGACTACCTCAAGGCGCATGGACGCCCGGAGGTTCCGGAAGATCTTGTCCGGCACCGCTGTCTCCACCATCGCTTCGCCAATTCCGGAAAGCTTGAGCCGTGGCCGCTGGTTCGCGAAGGACGCGAAATCAGGATCGATCTGCCGGTCGCCACCGTTGCGAGCACGCTGGAACCCCTGATCTATCTTGCGGAACGATCATTCGGGATAACATGCCTGCCCTCATTCGCGGTGACATCCGAAATCGCTCAGGGGAAACTGGTATCGCTGCTGGACGATTATATGGCCGACACAGGGACCTTCCGCGTCCTCTGGCCGACCAATCGATATCTCTCTCCAAAAGTCAGAGCATTTGTAGACTATATGGCCGCCAATCTTTTCGCCCGGTGATCGAACCGACGGCAAGCGCTCAGTAAGCGCCGCGATAATGATCCCTGATAAAGACGGGAAGATCGTTTGACGGCGGCGTAAAAGGCACCTGATACATCATGTCGCCGACAAAGCCGCGGTGATAGGTGCCATGATTGACGATATGCAGCACGATCTGCTCGCGGGTCATGACGCCTTCCCCTCCTCCGACAAATTCGAAATGAACGGCTGTCGCGAGGTCTACGTCCGACCAGGTGTCGACCATATCGACATACCAGCGGTCCATTTCCTGAACGGCTTGCCATAATTCGCCAATTGCGGGCGGATGGTCGGTGTTGCGGGCGGTGTAGCCGTGTTTCTTTCCTTGTAAATGATGCCTGAAAATATCGTCCACCACATAAACGTGGTTCAGCGTATGCACCATGTTTCCGAACCGCGTTGGCCTCTGCCGAAGGGCTTCACCTTCCGGCAGCTCCATCACGCTTCTGAACGTCAACCCGTTCGCCCAGGCCTTGTAACGTACCAGCATTTTCAGGGTATCCGTTGCCGAGGCGGTGGAAGCATGAACGGGGCTGAGCGGCGCAATACCCATGCTGAAACTCCTTCGTATTTTTGAACTTCAAAAACGATGATCGGGTTGATCCGGAGCCGACGCCCCGGACCGGAGGCATTTGGATCACGATCAGCGTGCCGTGATCTTTTCCTGCAAGAGCCGGATGGCGAGATGCTGGATCAGAATGATCGTCTTGGCATCGCGAATATCGCCGCGGCCGATCATCCGCATCGCCTCGGGCAAGGCGATTTCCAGCACGTCGATGTCTTCACCCTCGTCCTCGGAACCGCCACCTGCCCCGACCTTATGTTTCTCGGCATATTCACCGTAGAAAAAGGCGAGATATTCCGTGACCGATCCGGGGCTCATATAGATATCGAACAGATGCGTAAGTTCGGAAACCTCATAACCGGTTTCCTCGATCAGTTCCGCGCGCATTCGCGTCGCCGGGTCAGCGCCTTCCAGCAGCCCCGCCGGTGTCTCGATCAGCGATTCCAGACCGCCATTCAAAAGCACAGGCAACCGGAACTGGCGGGTCAGCAGCACATTGTCGCTTGCCGGATTGTACAACAGGCATGTCGCCCCGTTGCCGCGATCATAGGCCTCCCGGGTCTGCCGTTGCCAGCTTCCGTCCCTCAGTTGAAGTTCATACTCATACTTGGTCAGCCGTCCCCAATCATCCGCCAATACGCGTTCGGAAATGGGGCGGTAAACACTGCTACTCATCAAATTCACCTCGTTTTCATCTGTCTTTTCAAAGGCCTTGCAACCGGCCTTCGACATGCGTGCACGTTTCGCCGCCAACCCATATCCGGCCGGCATCGTCGCGGGTCAGGTAGATCCGGCCGTGGCGGCCAAGGCGCGTTCCCTGCGCCGCGACATAGTCTTCGCCAACCACGCCCGTCGCGAAGAGCCATTGCGCCAGCGAGGCGTTGAGGCTTCCGGTGACGGGGTCTTCGACGATGACGCCCAGATGATCGCTGAAGAAGGCGCGAACCTCAAAGGCGATCTCGCCGCCTGGCGCATGAGGGCCAACCACACCGATATCGATACGGCCGGGCCAATTGCGGGCCGGGTCGAGGCCAAGCACCTTTTCGGCCGATGCCAGCCTGATTCCCAGCCAGCCGGGACCATTATCGATCCAGGCGGCGCCGATGATATCGCAAGCCTCGATCCTCAATAGCTGCCGCGCTTCTTCCAGTTCGGCCGGCGTCGGTGCGCCGGAACGGATAAGCGGCGGAGCGGCAAAACAAAGTCGCCCATGCAAGCGCCGGATCGTGACCAGTCCCGCACCGCATTCCTGAACAATAGCGGTTTGATTTTTTGGCATGCCGTTGGCGGAGAGCCAGGCATGGCAGCTGCCAAGTGTGGGATGCCCGGCAAAGGGCAATTCCCTGTCCAGCGAGAATATCCTGACCCGGTAATCAGCCTGCGGATGGGTGGGTTGCAGCAGAAAGGTGGTTTCGGAAAGGTTGAACCACCGCGTCAATCGCTGCATTTCATCCGCCGACAAAGCATCGGCGCCGATGACGACCGCCAACGGATTGCCGGAAAGCGGCCCGGAGCCGAACACGTCGATCATATGGATAACAAAACTCATGGCATGGCTCTTTTCAGTTGGGATTGATCGGCAACGCCGATGGTGGGGCTCTCAATTCTGCGAGAGAAGCAATTTCAGTCCCGCAACGGCAAATACCGCAGAAAGCACGGATTCGATCCAGCGCCGCAATCTGGTGTAGAGCGAAATCATCGAAGCGGTGGAAAAGAGAAGCGCATAGCTGCCGAATACAATGACGCCGAGAAGGGCGCAGCCGCCAATGATCGCCGGCAACATGCCCGCAGGCGCGTCCTCGCGAAACCCCAGCGACATGATCGCTATCCAGGCCATGATGGCTTTCGGATTTCCGATATGCATGAGGAGACCCTGCCGGTAGAGCGCCCGATAGGGCGGCGTCGCACGCCCGGTATTCATCCCCACAAGGTCGGAGACCGGCTTGAGGGCCGACCTGCCCGCTCGAAAGGCCAGATAAAGCAGGTAGACGCCGCCAAATATCTTGATGATGAAAAGCGCCTGGGCATAGGCGGCCAGCACGGCGGACATGCCCGTCGCCGCAAGGATCGCCCAGAAGAGCGAACCGGTGATGACACCGGCCGCCAAAGCAAGGGCGGGCATACGGCCATCACGCATCGCCGTGCCCATGATCGCCATGTTGCTTGGCCCCGGGCTGGCGGTGGCGACGATATAGGTGCCGTAGACGAGGGCGATCTGGCTGGCGATCATTCCGATTTCTCCAGAAGCAGGATACTTTCCCCAGCACTATTGCTGGAGGTCTCCGCGATAAACGATGTGGACCTTGTTACCGTCAGGGTCACGCAGATAGGCGCCGAAATATCCGTCTCCGTAATGCGGGCGCGGCCCCGGACCTCCTTCATCCATGCCGCCATGCGAAAGGCCGCCGGCATAGGCCATCTCCACCGCCTCTTTCGACGGCGCCAGAAAGGCGACCATGCCGCCGTTGCCAACCGTGGGCGGCTCGCCGTTGAAAGGACGATAGACATAAAAGCGGGGCAACGGGGAGTGTGCTGCCACCCAGCAAAGCGCCGCAGGCCCGCCATCCGGGGTAACGACCCGCCGCGTCAGGCCGAGCGGGACAAGCACCGCATCGTAGAAGCGTTCCGCCCGCTCAAGATCGCGTGTTCCGACGGTTACATGGCTGAACATTCGATCCTCCAGGCGCCGGCATCATGGCCGATCGCCCGCCGTAAAGTGTGGATTTCAATCAGCGTCGTCATAGCCTATGTTACACTTGATGTTTATTGAAATAGTGTAACGTGACACTTTTATCGAAGGTACGACCGTGCTGCTGCAATCCCCCTGGACTCCCCGTCTTGCAGATATTGAGGCGAATGCCGCAGAACGGCTGGTGCTTGCGCTTGCCGATGACATCATCGAGGGGCGGCTGACGGGCGGCGACCGTCTGCCCGCCCATCGCGATCTGGCATGGAAACTGGGGGTGGGCCTTGGCACGGTGACAAAAGCCTATTCAGTTCTCGAACAGCGCGGGCTGACACGCAGCGTCAAGGGGCGGGGAACATTCGTGGCGCTTCAGGAGGCGCACAAGGATCGGCAGTTCGACCTCTCCTCCAATGCGCCACCGGCCACGCTCAACGCCCGCATTCTGGCGAAGACGCTAACGGGGATCGCCCGCAGGATCGATGCGGATCACATCAATCTTTACGCCCCGCCCGCCGGACATCTGGAACACCGCCGCCTTCTCGCCCATTGGCTCGAAACGCTGGGTCTGACCGTCGATCCGTCACATCTGGTGCTGACGAGCGGCGCCCGCCAGGCGCTGGCCCTGGCTTTCGATCTCGCCTGCGGCCCGAAGGGCCTGCTCCTGACCGAACGGATCACCTATCCCGGCGCGATCGCACTGGCCCGGCGTAAAGGATACCGGATGCAGGGTATCGAAATCGATGCCGAAGGCATGGTGCCGGAAGCGCTTGCCGCAGCGCTCGCCGGCACGACGTCGCGTGACGGCACCGCAGTCTATCTGACGCCGACGCTGCATAATCCGACAACCGTCACCATGGGCGCGGCGCGGCGGCAGGTCATTGCGGATATTTGCCGCCGGGCGGGCGTATGGATCATCGAGGACGGCGTTTATGCGGCATCGGCCGAGGCCTTGCCGCCGCTCGCCTCATTGGCTCCTGAAATCTCGTTTCATGTGAACGGGCTCTCCAAGTCGCTTGGTCCCGGCCTGCAGATCGGCGTGCTTGCATTGCCGGCCGGGCTGTACGACACCGCCGAAGACCTTCTGCAGGACATGCCGATGGCCCCATCCGCCCTCTCCTGCGCGGTGGTTGAAGATTGGCTGACCTCCGGCATCATCTCGTCAATCCAGCGGGATCTACGCCACGAGGCCCGACGACGCTCCAGCCTGGCGGTTTCGCTGCTCGGCACGAACCGGCTTGGCTCGCATCCCGATGCATACAACGTCTGGCTGCCGATGGAACGCGACGCCGCCTATCGCTTCGCATTCGCCGCTGCGGCGATGCGCATCAAGTTGACCCCTCCGGAATCCATGCTGGTGAATCCCGACGATCCGGCGAGCGGTATTCGGCTCTGTCTCGGCGGCCCGTCATTCGACGATCTCACGGAGGCGCTGACGCTTCTGGCGGGGCTGCTGAAGCGTTGGCCTTGAGGCCATCGGCAAATAAACGGCAATACGAAAATTGCATGGAAGCGACCGAATATTATGAGTAATCACCCGCTTGCGCCGGACCAGAATGCGTGGAGCCCCTGGAGCCCTGCCGAACTGTCCCAGCGACTGGACGGCGTATCGCGGCCATGGTGCGTTGTCGGCGGCTGGGCTCTCGATCTGTGGCAGGGGAGCAAGGTGCGCGAACATGACGATCTCGAATTCACCGTCCTGCGCGAAGATCTGGGTATCTTTCGCCGGAAACTGGGTGACATGGAGTTCTATACCGTCAACGATGGCACTATCGAACCGCTGCCGGCGGACCAGCACCCGGCTCCCGAGATTTTTCAAATATGGTGCTTCGATCGCCCTGCCGGGTGCTGGCGCGCCGATATGATGATCGAACCGGGGACGAATGACACCTGGGTTTACAAGAGAAATCCGGAAATAACGCGGCCGCGGATCGAAATAGTGTCGCTGACCGCAGACGGCATCCCTTATCTCAATCCCTCCGCCGTGCTTCTGTTCAAGGCAAAGCACAGGCGCCCCAAGGACGAGGACGATTTCGCAAGAGCCCGGCCAAAGCTACCTCTTTCGGAACGCCTTTGGCTGCGGGATTGCCTCGAGCGCCTGCACCCGGGTCACGACTGGGTACGGGCGCTGCGCCTCCCGTAAGGCCCGCTTGCGGTTAAACCGTTCGCAAAACGCCAGAAACGCCTCATTTTACGACTTTGATCGCCCAATGTTTAATCAAATATCGCAGGCGCATCTGTTTTATGCAGCGGTACCTATCTAAACGGATAGGTACTGCGCTTTCAAACAAGCCATACTACCCACCCAAAAGAGTGAAGCCCCTATTCGCCTAAGCTCTTTCGTCCGGCGGCAAGCCGATGCACCGTAAGGCATCGGAACAAGCGGCGCAGTCACCGGAGGCTCGGCAGGCGTCGGATACGCAACTTCAGGCCTGGTTTTGCCCGCATATGCAAGTCATTGCGGTGCTGAAGGAGATATCGAGAATGCGTGACGTCCATGTTCGTGTCGTATCCCCCATCGTAACGCGCGGCTTTCGCAAGCTGGCGGATCTCAAGGCGCTGGAATATCCCGGCATCAGCCTTTCCCACGCCGAAATAGCCACCGGGCCGGGCTCGATTGAAAGCGAGTTCGAGGCGGCGATGTCCGTTCCCGGCACCCTGCTTGAAATAGCCCGCGCCGAACGGGAAGGCGTCGATGCCGTCATTATCGATTGCATGGGCGATCCCGGCCTGCGCCCGGCCCGGGAGATTTCCGGCATGGTCGTTCTCGGGCCATGCCAAACCGGCATGCATGTTGCCTCCATGCTGGGACACAAATTCTCCGTCATTACCGTCATGCGCCGCCTGATCCCGTCTTTTGAAAACACCGCCGCCCTTAGTGGCCTTTCCAGCAAGCTGGCCTCCGTGCGCAGCGTCGATATTCCCGTGCTGGATCTTGAAGCGGACCTTGCCGCCACCGCCCGCCGCCTCGTCGAGGAAGGCAGGAAAGCGGTGGAGGAAGATGGTGCGGAAGCCCTGATCTTCGGCTGCACCGGCCTGATGGGATGCGCCGCCGGCCTGCGTGAAGGGTTACTCGCCGAAGGCATCGACGTTCCCGTCGTCGACCCCATCCCGACAGCCGTTTCCATTGCCGCCGCCCTCGTCCGCGCCGGCCTTTCCCAGAGCAAGACGACCTATCCGGCACCGCCGGAAAAGGAACTGATCGGTTACGACGCACTGCACAGGGCCATGTTGCCGCAAGCGGCCGAATGACGGGAGAGCACGCAACATGGCGGTATCCGCAATGACGACAACGGACAAGCAGATGGACGGCCTGCCCCTCGCTCAGGTTTCGCCGGCGCGAAAACGCTTCAATGACGGTTTCGGCTTCTGGCTGCTCCTGCTGCCCGCGCTGATTTTTTTCATCGCCTTTTTCGTCGTGCCCACCGCCTCGCTTTTCGCCCTCGCCTTCAACAAATCGGTGGCCGGCGTCATCACATTGTCGAGCGCGATCACCTTCGACAATTTCGTGCGCATCTTCACCCGCGCCATCTATTACGAGGCCATCTTGCGTTCCGTCGGCATTGCCGCCGTGGTGGCGCTGGTCTGTCTGGTGCTCGGATATCCGCTTGCCTATGTCATCGCCAAAACGGTCAATCCCGGCCGTAACACCCTGCTGATGATCCTCGTATTATCGTCCATGCAGCTCGACATGGTCATCCGGCTCTATGGGCTGATGGTACTTCTGGGCGATAACGGTCTCATTAACGGCGCGCTCATCCGCATGGGCATCGTTTCGCAGCCGCTGCCGCTGATGTACAACATCTTCGGCGTCGTGGTCGGGCTGGTGCAGATCACGCTGCCTTTCATGATCCTCTCCCTGATCGGCATCATCAAATCCATCCATCCGGCGCTGGAAGAAGCGGCCAGATCGCTTGGCGCCTCCCGCATGCGAGCCTTCTTCTCCATCGTGCTGCCGCTTTCCATGCCGGGAATTCTGGCGGGCACGCTGCTGGTCTTCGCACTCGCCATCTCATCCTATGTCGTGCCGGCGCTGATGGGCGGCTGGAAGGTCATGGTCATGCCGATCCACATCTACCAGCAGGTGGCGGAAACCGGCCGCTGGCAATTCGGCGCGGCAATCGCCGTGGTGCTCTTCGTCACCAGCCTGATGGCGATCGCCGTCTATCACCGCGCTGCCATGCGCACCACGGGAGGGCGCAGTTGATGCGTGAGGAATCATCCATTCCGCTTGTTTTCAGGCTTCTGTCGGCCCTGACGCTGACGGTTTTGCTGGTCCCCGTCATCATCGTCATCCTGTCTGGGCTGAATGCCGGCGACTATCTGACCTTTCCGCCGCAGGGTTTTTCGTTGCGCTGGGTCTACGCCTTCCTGACTTCGCCAACCTTCCTTTCGGCCTATGGCGTTTCCTTCCTCGTCGCCGGCATCTCGACAGCGATCTCGACAGTGCTCGGCACCATGGCGGCCCTTTTCTTGACCCGCTCCCCCAGCCGTCTTGTTGCACCTTTACGCGCCTTCTTCATGATGCCCATCGTCCTGCCGGGGGTGGTGCTTGGTCTTGCGCTCTATGTGTTCTACGTCACCACCGGCATCGGGCTGGCGCGGAGCATGGCGGGCCTGATTGTCGGCCATGTCATCGTCACCTGCCCCTTCGTCATCGCCACGGTCACCGCCGCACTCGTCGGCTTCGACCGCAGCCTGGAAGAGGCGGCGCGCTCGCTCGGAGCGTCTCCCTTCACCGCTTTCCGCCTCGTGACGCTGAAGATCATTTCGCCGGCCATCTCAGCGGGCACCATCTTCGCCTTCATCATTTCCTTCGGCCAGTTCGAAGTGACGCTGTTTCTCTCGACGCCAAACCTGCAGACGCTGCCGATGGCGATGTATGTGGCGCTGCGCTACGCCTTCGAACCCACCGCGGCGGCAGCAGGCATCTTCGCCATCCTCCTCGTCGTCGTCTCGATGGTGGCAACCTCCAGGCTCATCAATCTGAAGCGCATTTTCGGCGGCTAGGGCCCCGCCGGACATTCAATGAAATACCCGTATCCATAGATTCAAAAACAAGGGGAACATGGACATGACAGGAATGACATTCGATCCCGGCCGCCGCAGGCTCCTCAAGATGGGTGCTGCAGCGGCAACCCTGCCGCTCTTTAACATCAACCACGCCTTCTCGCAGGATGTGACCTATGACGGTTCCGTTTTCGATGCCGGCGGGGCGGTGTTGCGGATCGGGGAATGGGGCGGCCCGTGGGGCGAACTGGTGCACAAATATCTGCTGACCGACTTCGCGAAAGATTTCAACTGCAAGATCGAATATGATTCCACCTGGCCGTGGTTTCCGAAATTCGTCGCCAATGGGCCGAAGAAACCACCGCTTGACATTACCAACTGGAACCTGCCGGAAATGTTCAAGACGGCGGCGGCGGGCGATTTCTTCCACACGATCGACGAAATCCTTCCCAATGTGCCGAACGGCAAAAATCTCTGGCCCTTCGCCACCGCGAACGGCGTCGGCGTCACCTGGGCCTTCAACCAGTATGTGCATGCCTATCGCACAGACCTCGTTACCCCGCCGCCGACCAGCTTCAAGGACATGTGGAAGCCGGAATTCGCCGGCAAGCGCGGCACCTACATCACCTCCAACACCCTGCAGATGGACTTCTTCCTCGTCGCCTGCTCGCTCTTCGGCAAGGATCAGTACGATCTCGACGCCGGTTACAAGGCGATGAAGGAATTGATGCCCGCCAAGATTTCGGATTTCACCGGCAACATGCAGACGCTGATGGATCGCGGTGAAGTGGTCATCGCCGTGCAGAGCGACGCCGAACCCATGCAGGCCCGCGACAAGGGCGCTCCCTTCGCCGTCATGTACTGGAAGGAACTGCAACCGATCCTCACCCAGACCTACACGGTCAGCCGCTATTCCGAGCCGACCCAGAAGAAGCTTGCCTATGCGCTTCTCAACCGGGCGCTGGAGCCGTCCTTCATGACCAATATGGGCAAGGAATTCTACCTGCGCCCCACCGTCTCCAATGCCGTCCTGCCGGACAATCTCGTCAAGGCCGGCATCGTCAACAGCGCCGACGCCACCAAGGATTTCTGGCTGCCGGACTGGAAGGCCTATCTCGAAAACGAAGACGATATCGTCGAGACCGTGAACGAAATCTTCGCGGGCTGACCCTCGCACCCGCAGAACGTCGTGGCCGGCCCCGCCGGCCACGCCCCAGAGGGAAAGGACAACGGAAGCCGATGTCGGATATTCAACTGAAAAGCCTCGTCAAATCATATGGCGACAATGTCGCGGTCGCGGGCATCGATCTGCACATAGAGCAGGGCGAGTTCTTCTCGCTGCTGGGACCTTCCGGCTGTGGCAAGTCCACGACATTGCGCATGATCGCCGGCTTCATCCGCCCGACATCGGGGCAGATCCTGATTGGATCGGATGACGTCACCTATCTGCCGCCCGAAAAGCGCGACATCGGCATCGTCTTCCAGAATTATGCGATTTTTCCGCATATGAGCGTGGCGGAAAACATCGCCTTCGGCCTGAAGCTGCGGAAGAAATCCAGGGGGGAAATCGACAGCTCCGTCGCCTTCGCGTTACGCCAGGTCGGGCTGATGGGATATGAAAACCGCTATCAGCGCCAGCTCTCCGGCGGCGAGCAGCAGCGTGTGGCCCTTGCCCGCGTGCTGGTCACCGAACCGCGCATCCTGCTTCTGGATGAGCCGCTTTCGGCGCTCGACAAATCGCTGAGGGAGGAGATGAAATACTGGATCAAGGACCTGCAGAAGAAGCTCGGCATCACCACCGTTTATGTGACCCACGATCAGGATGAGGCGCTCACCATGTCCGACCGCATCGGCGTGATGCAGAAGGCCAAAGTCGAGCAGGTGGGCACGCCGCAGGAAATCTACGAAAGGCCGAAGACGCTTTTCGTCACCACCTTCATCGGCCAGTCCAACGTCATCGATGCCACGGTGAGAGGCCGCGAAGGCGAAAGGCTCGCGGTCCGCTTCGGCGACAGCACGGCGCTGACCCGGCTTCCATCCGGCAATTTTGCCGAAGGCAAGGCCGTCAAGCTGGTGGTCAGGCCGGAGAACATCATCATCGGCGAGGCCGGCACCGGCCTTGCGGCAACCGTCGTTTCGGAAACCTATCAGGGCGCCCTTGTCCGTTACCATCTTTCGGTCGGCGGGCAGGATATCGTCGCCGAGCGGCAGAACCAGTCCCATCTCGCAAAGCTGTCGCCCGGACAGGCGATCGGCGTGACGTGGGACCCGGAACGATCCGAAGTGCTGGTGGCCTGAGGCCCGGCACCGGAACCAGAAAATCGGGAAAGGATGCAATGTGCGGCGACCGGCCGCGCAGGCGCCCTTCCCTTGTCTATCGACAGGAGAAAGACATGCGTATTGGCATTGATGTGGGTGGCACGAATACCGACGCCGCCCTTATGGATGGGGCAGCGGTCATTGGCGCCTGCAAAAGCCCGACAACGGCCGATGTCGGCTCGGGCATTGTGGCGGTGCTGAAAAAGCTTCTTGGCATGACCGGTGTGTCCGTCTCGCAAATTCAGGCGGTGATGATCGGCACGACCCATTTCACCAATGCCGTGGTCGAGCGCAAGCGCCTGCTGGAAGTCGCCGCCATCCGCCTCGGCCTGCCGGCCACCAAGGGCCTGCCGCCGCTGACCGACTGGCCGAAGGACTTGGCCGACACGCTTGGCCGCCACACCTTCATGCTGCGCGGCGGACATGAATTCGACGGGCGCACCATCGCGCCTCTCGATGAAAAGGGATTGATGGAGGTTGCCGCCACCGTGCGCGAACGCGGCCTGAAGACGGCGGCCATCACCTCGGTTTTTTCGCCGGTCACGCCGGAAATGGAGCTTCGTGCTGCCGAAATCCTGCGCGACGCGGTTCCTGACGTCACCATCTCGCTCAGCCATGAAATCGGCAGGGTAGGCTTTCTTGAGCGTGAAAACGCCTCGATCATGAATGCCTCGCTGGCCGAGCTCTCCCGCAAGGTTGTCTCCTCCTTCCGCAGCGCGCTGAAGGAACTGGACATCAAGGCGCCCTTTTTCATCAGCCAGAACGACGGAACATTGATGTCTCCCGACTATGTGGAGCGTTATCCCGTCCTCACCTTCGCCTCCGGTCCCACCAATTCCATGCGTGGCGCTGCCATGCTGGCCGGCGTCAAGGAAGCCATGGTAGTGGATATTGGCGGCACGACATCGGACGTCGGCATGCTCGTTCACGGTTTTCCGCGAGAATCGGCGGTTGCGGTCGATATTGGCGGTGTGCGCACCAATTTCCGCATGCCGGACGTGCTGGCCATCGGGCTTGGCGGCGGCTCTCTCGTGCGTGACGAGGGTAAGCGCATCGGCCCCGATTCCGTCGGTTACGAGATCACCAGCAAGGCGCTGGTTTTCGGCGGCGATACGCTGACAACCACGGATATCGTCGTGGCGGCCGGTCTGGAGGATATCGGCGACCGCTCCCGCGTTGCGCATATTCCCGCAAAAACCATCGAAACCGCACTGGACACCATGCACCGCATGGTCGATGAGGCCGTGGACCGCATGAAGACCAGCGCCGATCCGCTCCCCGTCATTCTGGTGGGCGGCGGTTCCATTCTGGTCTCGCGCGACCTGCCTTCGGCATCGAAAGTTCTGAGGCCAGAAAACGCTTCCGTCGCCAATGCCATCGGCGCCGCCATCGCACAGGTGGGCGGCGAGGTGGATCGCATCTTCTCGCTGGAAGGCACATCGCGCGACGCCGTTCTGGCGAGCGCAAAGGCCGAGGCTTCTGAACGGGCGGTAAAGGCGGGGGCGACTGCAGCCTCCGTCAAGATCATGGATATCGAGGAAGTGCCGCTCGCCTATCTCCCAGGCAGCGCCACCCGCATCCGCGTCAAGGCGGTCGGCGACCTAGTGATCGGTTGAGGGCATGGCGATGAAACTCACACGCGAACATCTTGCCGATCTTGCCGTCGGCGCGGCTTTTCTCGGAACCGGCGGCGGCGGCGACCCCTATGTCGGGCGCATGATGGTGCAGCAATGCCTGGACGAAGGCTGCGAGGTCGAGCTGATCGACCCCAGCGAGTTGCCGGACGACAGTCTCGTCATTCCGACAGCCATGATGGGTGCGCCGACCGTGCTGGTGGAGAAAATCCCGTCTGGCGAAGAGGCCATCTTCTCGCTCCGTCGCCTTGAGAAACGGCTCGGTAAAAAAGCCGGCTACACCATGCCCATTGAGATAGGCGGCATCAACTCCACCATTCCGCTGGTCGTCGGCGCACGGCTCGGCCTGCCCATCGTCGATGCAGACGGCATGGGGCGCGCCTTTCCGTTTCTCGAAATGGAAACATTCGGCGTTTACGGCATATCCGGTTCCCCCATGGCGGTCAGCAACGAATGGGGCGATTGTGCGCTGATCGAAGCCGTCGATAACAGGCAGATGGAATGGCTCTCCCGCGCCGTCGCCATTCGCATGGGCGGCTGCGCCTATATTGCGGAATATGCCATGAGCGGCGCGGAGGTGAAGCGCACGGCAATTCCCAATACGCTGACACTGGCGATCCACATCGGCAAGGTGTTGCGCAAGGCGCAGGAGGACCACATCAATCCCATCGAGGCGCTTCTCGGCTTCCTGCCCTCCACGCTTTACCGTTATGGCCGCGTCATCTTTCAGGGAAAGATCGTCGATGTGATGCGCGAAACCAAAGCCGGTTTCACCATCGGCCGCGCCCGCATCGAAGCCGTCGCGCCATTTACCTCGCAGATGGAAATAGAAATCCAGAACGAGAACCTGATCGCCAGGCAGGATGGCAGGGTAAGAGCCATCGTGCCGGACCTGATCTCGATCATGAACACGGAAACCGCCGAGCCAATCACCAGCGAAAACCTGCGTTACGGCCAGCGCGTCACCGTGGTCGCCGTCTCGGTGCCCGAGATCATGCGCACCCCGGAAGCGCTCAACGTCTTCGGCCCGGCCTGCTTCGGCCTGAAGGAACCCTTTACCTCCATCGAGGAGATCGACTGACATGGCAATCATTACGGAGCAGGACATAGACGATCTGGCCGTCGGCGCGGCCGTTCTCGGCACCGGCGGCGGCGGCGATCCCTATATCGGCAAACTTCTGGCCAAGGCCGCCATTGAAAAATACGGGTCGGTGGACCTGATCTCGCTCGACGCGGTGCCCGATGGCGCAGCCGTTGTCGCCTGCGGCGCGATGGGAGCGCCCACCATTCTGATCGAAAAAATTCCCTCGGGCGAAGAAGGCGACCTTGCGCTTGAGACCTATGAGGACCACACCGGTATCGATGTCGGCGCCATCATTCCCTTCGAGGCGGGCGGCATCAATTCCATGATACCCATCGTGCTGGCGGCCAAAAAGCGCGTGCCGGTCATCGATGCGGACGGCATGGGCCGCGCCTTCCCGCAGCTCGAAATGGAAACCTTCAACGTCTACGGCGTGCCGGCAAGCCCGGTGGCGGTGGCCGATGAACGCGGCAACCGCGTGCTGATCGAGACCGAAGACGCCGCAAAGGCCGAGTGGCTGGCCCGTGGCGTAACCATCCGCATGGGCGGGCAGGCCTATATCGTCAATTACGGCATGGATGGCGCAACGGCAAAACGCGTCTCGGTGCCGGCCACCATGTCGCTTGCCGTCGGCATTGGCCGGACCCTGCGCGAGGCGGTCGCAGGGCATCTCGACCCGGTCCGGGCGCTTGTCGATTTTTTTGCGGGCACGCATTACGGCCATGCCGAAATCATCACCTCCGGCAAGGTCTGCGATGTCGCCCGCAAGGAAGAAAACGGCTGGTCGGTGGGGATTGCAACCATCGAGCCCTTCGACACCTCGAAACCGAAGGTCAAAATCCGCATCCAGAACGAAAATCTCGTCGCCGAGGAGGAAAGCGGCCGCGTGCTGGCGATCGTTCCCGATCTCATCACCGTGCTCGACATCGACACGGCCGAAGCCATCACCACCGAGAGGCTGCGTTATGGGCAACGCGTGAACGTGCTTGCCGTGCGTGTACCGCCCATCATGCGCACGCCGGAAGCGCTTGCCGTCTTCGGTCCCGCCGCCTTCGGCCTGTCGCAAGCCTACCGGCCACTCGGCTCTTGACGAACGCCCGGCATCAGGCGCTGATAATGCCCTGCCCTTTCCGGACATCATTCCGGCCGGGGCCGGTCGTTCAGTGACGAAAGAGGACCGATGCCGAGCCGTGTCTTGCGTGAAAAGCCGTTGCATGCCGTAAGAACCTTTACCGGCGCCGCGTTGCGCTTCAGCCCGCCGCGCATGCTTTTTTCAGGCATCGAAAGACCCTATCCGCTCTCCAAGCTGGCCGCAGGACTTTCCAGACAGATCGTCGTTCTTCGCGCCCCGCCCGGTTTCGGCAAGACCGCCCTGATGAAAGCGGCCTATGAGCGCCTGGTGGACGGCACCCTTACTTTGCCGGATATGCGCGATACGGCGGTTTCCCATTGCTCCTGGCTCAACGCATCCGGCATTGCATCCCCTGAGCGTTTCGTCGGTGAATTGCGTCAATCGCTTGGCCTTGCCGCAATGGCGGACACGCAGGATGCGATGACGGACGCCATGGAAGCGGTGGCTCGGCGTGAGGGCCTGACCATTCTTTTCATCGACAATGTCGACGAAATCGACACCGGCAGCCGATACCGGCTTCTGGAGCAGCTCATTCTTTCCGCGCCCGATACGCTTCGCATCGCCTGCTCGTCCTGTTCTCCCGCGCAATTGCCGCTTGCCCGGCTGAAAGCACGCGGCGTATTGACGGAGGTGACCGCGCGAGAGCTCGAATTCGGGCGATCCGACCTGCGGCGGCTGCTGGCCCGTGGCGCGATGGCGGCGCTTGTCGACCCCCTGATGGAAATCACCCGTGGCTGGCCCGCGCTGGCGCAACTCGCCGCCGGCATCGTGACCGGAGGCCCGACGGAAGATGAGCGCCGCCTGTTGCTCGCCGGAACCCATGCCGATCTGATGGACTACACGCGCGAAACCGTCATCAACCGGCTTTCTCCGGCGCTCCTGTCCACCCTGCGCCGATTGTCGCCTTTCTCGGAATTTCGTCTCGATCTCGCCTCCGACCTCGGTTTGCCCAGCTTGACGGAGGAGGATCTGGCCATGCTGGAGGCGATGCATCCCATTATCGAAAACGGGCCAAATGGCTGGCTCTCCCTGCACCCCGTGCTTCGCACCTGCCTCGAACGGGACACCGCCTTCGTTTCGGAAACGGAAAAGAAGGCGTTGCATCGCCAGGCCGCCCTCTGGTTTGCAACCCGCGCCCATCTGGAACGCGCCGTTTCCCACGCGGCCCAGAGCGGCGATTTCCATATGGCGGAAGAAATCATCGGCAAGGCCGGCGGTGTCGATATTTTCCTGCGGGCCGGGCATCAGGTGCTGGAGCACCTCATCGATAATTTTCCGCCGGAAATCCTGCACGCATCGCCCGGCCTGATGGTCTGTTATGCCGTGGTGCTCTCCAAGCGCGGCAATGCGGCGGCCGGGCGCGAACGGCTCGATATTCTGAAAGAAAACGGCGAATGGTCCGCTGCCGCACTTGCCGCCGTCGACCGTAGCGTCCTCGACCATATCGACAGCCTGATCGATGTTTATGAAGACCGCCGCATGAGCCCTGCCGAGGCGCAACGGCTGGAACGGGCCGCCGCCGCCCTGCCGCCGCATGCCACGTGGGAACTCGCCTGGCTCTTCAACCACCTCTGCATCATTTACACCCGGACCGGCGAGCTTGAGGAGGCGCGGCGGGCGGCGTTGAAGGCGCTCGGATATTATCGTGAGGAAAAAACGCCCTATGCCCAGGTCTTCATGCTCATCCATCTCGGCCTCGTCAGCACACTGACCGGTGAATTTTCCGCCGCCCTGCAGTTTTGCCGGGAGGCCGAGGAACTGGTGGAACGGGTGCACTGGACGGACAGGAACCTGCTCGCCATCGTCCGCCTCGCAACTGCCGATGTGCTTTATCAGCACGGTGAGGTGCTTCATGTCGAGCAGACGCTCACGGAATGCGTGGAGCCGCTGATACGCGGCGAAAGCTGGGTCGACCTTTTCATGCGCCTGTTCTGGCTGCTGGCCCGCAGCCGTCTTCAGGTCAGCGGCTTCGACGCCGCCGCTGCCGCAATCGACAAGGCGGAGGAAGTGGCGGTGGAGCGCAACCTGCCCCGCCTGAAGACTGCGGCTGCGATCATGCGTGTCGATCTGCTCGTCAGAGCCGGCATGATCGAGTCGGCAACGCAGGCGATGGAGCGGGTGGAAACCCTGAAACAGGCGGGCGGTCCCGGCAACTGGACCTGGCGCGAGGCCTATGATTTCGACATCGCCAGCGCCCGGTTCGCGCTTGCGCAGGAGCAGGCGCCGCAGGCATTGCTGAGGCTCGAAGCCCTGATCCTTTCCGCCAAGACATCCGGCCGCGCCTATCACCGCATGCTGGCCGAAATCATGGCGGTACAGGCATCGTGGAAAGCGGGCCGGCAACAACAGGCCTTCGCCTATCTGCAATCGGCCATCGCCCTTGCCCGCGCTCACGAAGCGACGCAGCTCTTTACCGATGAAGGGCACGATCTTGCCACCACATTGCGCGCCATCGTGCGCCGTTTCGGCCTGAAGGTATTCAGCCCGAACGCGGTGGAATTCATGAGCCGCATTGTCGGACACGGCCTTGGCCGCCAACCGCGTATGGTGATGCCGCTGGGTGGCAATGATGACGGCGCAACACATGCCGCCGGACTGCTGAGCGGGCGGGAGACCACCGTTTTGAAACTTCTCTCCGAAGGCCGCAGCAACAAGGAAATGGCCCGCGATCTCGGCCTTTCGGAAGCGACCGTGAAATTCCACCTGAAGAACATCTACGCGAAGCTTGGCGTCAGCCGGCGCGGCATGGCCGTCTCCGTCAGCAAACATCTCAAGCTGACCGACCGCGAATGATGCCGACATCGATACGCGATGTCGGCCGGCTCAGGTGAGGCTCGTAGACTGGACTACCCTTGAACCAGGTTGAGGCAAATGACGGTCCTGTCATCGCTGAATTCCGCCGTTGTCGAACCTTTGACGGACGGATACTCACCCAGCTTGTGAAAATCCGCCGCTTCGACACGCGCGAATTCCGCTTCCCAGGCTGCAACATCCGTCCCCACCGGCAGGGATAAATAGCCGTCGGAGAATATTTCAACGCTCGAGAGTCCGTCTTTGGCGATGCGGAGGTCAACCGTCCCCTCCTGCATGACGGTTCCGCCATTCACCGAGGCGTAACCCAGTACATGCCCATGCCGGTTTGCGAATTGCGGCTGGACACGGATTCCACCCATCAGGAATTCCTCGACCGTTTCGATGTTATTCTCGAGACCGCTCATGCCCGCTGCGGCAATGACGACATTTTCCGCATCCCGCGCCGTCATGATGCCGTTTGCGACAGCCGAACGCAGGCCTGAAAAGATCGTCGCACGCGTGCGCGCCTCGGCCACATCACCATCACCGATGGCGGCGAGAAGCTGTTTGAACACGAATATACGCGCCGAAGTGCTTACCGTATCGATCAGCTTCGTATGCTGAAACAGACGGGTGCCATTGACCCTCACGCCGGAATCGCCGGCAAGCAGCAGGCGGAAGTTGTCGCCCATATCCGCCACGATCGCCAGGGTGGTCGATGGCGGATGGCCGGCATTGATGCGCTGCGCCTCCTTTTTCAGAATATCGCTGATATTCTGAAAAAGCGCGGGCGCGGCGAGCGTTTCCAGCCTGCCGTCAAGGCTCATCTCAGCAACGGCATTGGCGGCGGCAAGGGCTGCGATGCGGCCGGAACTAAGCCCACCGTAACTTGCTCCGGTCGGATCGGTCGCACCATCGAAAACGGCCAGAACCCGTCCGGGTATGAGAAGTGCCACATCGTCCCCCGGCTTTGCGGCGTTCTTGTATTTCGATTGCGAAAAGCTCGCGATATTCATCTTTCTTGTGTCCTTGCAGAGGGAGGCTGGCGGCGACACATGGGTCGCCGCTGCTGCAGTTTTGAATGATATTTGATGGTTTCAGACGAAAGAGGCTTCCTTGTCTTCCGAAAGCCGGAAGACGACGAAGACGCAAAGTCCGGTGCTGACGAGAAGCAAGGTGGAAAGTGCCGCGGCCGTGCCGAACTCACCGTCAATCACCTGAATATAGATCAGCACGGGCATCGTAATCGTCCGCGCCGTGTAGAGGATCAGCGTCGAGGACAATTCGTTGATGGCGGTGATGAAGCTCATCAACGAACCGATGATGAGACCCGGCAACATCAGCGGCACCGTCACCGATATGAACGTCTTTGCCGGCGAAGCGCCGAGATTGACCGCGGCCTCCTCGATGGACGGCTTGATCTGCCGCAGGATCGAGGTCGTGGAGCGCACGCCGTAAGGCAGGCGGCGGATAAACACTAGCAGGATGATGATGAGTGCCGTGCCGGTAATGTCAAAAGGCGGATAACGGAACGTCGTAACATAGCCGATTGCCATGACGACGCCGGGTATCAGATAGGGCACCATCAGCAGAAGATCGAGCGAACCCGATACTGCATTGTCCCGCCTGACCACGATGAAAGAGAGCAGGCCGGAAACGATGGCGATCAACACCACGGCGGCAATCGCAAAGGTGAAGCTGTTGGCAATCGCCTGCGGTGAATCGCGAAGAATGCGGGCATAGCTGTCCAACCCGAAACCGCCTGTAAAGACGGGACCGTTCGTTGCGAGGAACGATGTATAGATGACTGTAAGGGACGGCAGCATGGCGACAAAGACGACCAGATAGCAGAAACCGTGCACGATAAACGATTTCAGCGGGCGCATGGAGCGCTTTACCGGCCGGTTGGTCAATGAACTGGCATAACGGCGCTTGGCGAGAATGTGCCGCTGCAACAGAAGTGCGGCCATGGAAATGGCGATCATCACCATGGAAATCGTGACTGCCATGGTCGGTGTGCCGGCCATTTCGGAGGTATATTGCGCATAGGCGATGGTCGAGAGCGTCCTGATGCCCTTGCCGAGGATTGCCGGCGTTCCGAAGTCTGCAATGGACAATACGAAGCAGATGATCGCACCGGTGCTGACTGCCGGAAAGACCAGCGGCAAGGTGATCTTGCGGAACCGTTGGAACGCCGTGCAGCCGAGGTTTTCCGCCGCATCCTCATAGGATTTGTTGATGGTGTTCAGCGCATTTTCCGTCATCAGGAAGATGTAGGGAAAGAACTTCAGGCTGAAGACCATCACGATGCCGGGTATCCCGTAGATGGTCGGCAGTGAAATGCCGGCGAAAGACAGGAGATTGGTGACCGCACCGTTGGCGCCGAACAGCATGATCCAGGCATAGGCGCCGATGAAAGGCGGCGCGCACAGAACCAGCACAGCAAAGGTGGCAATGAAGGTGCGGCCCTTGATGCGGTATCGCGAGGTGCAGAAGGCAAGCGGAATACCGAGCAGGCAGGCCCCCAACATGCCGAGCACGCCGATGACGAGCGTATTCCACAATGCTACGGTATAAAAACGCCGCGTCAACACCTGAACATAGTTGCCGAAACCGAAAGCACCCGTCTTGGCATCGAAGAAACTGATGAAGAATACGCTGAAGATCGGCAGGATCAGGAATATCCCCAGGAGGATAGCGGCGAGTACCGTTACGCTTGTCCAGAAACCCGGCATTCGCAGGCGAAAACCTTCAGGCATTGAAGTCGCAGTCATATCCGTCATGACAGGCGCTCCCCGGTAACGCCCTCGCCAAAGAGCTTGGTATCAACAGCAGGCCAGGAGAAAACCGTTTTTTGGCCGGGCTGAAGGGCGATGATATCAGCCGACGGCTTGGTGATAGCCTCGATTTCCTCTCCCGACGACAGTACCGCGGCAACATTCATCTCGCGGCCGGTGAAGCTCACCTGTCTTATGGTGACAGGTAGTTCGATGCGGTCTCCGCCATCGGTTGCCCGCGAGCCAACGGTAATCGCTTCGGGACGGATGGCGGCAACGACCGTTCGTTGCGGCGCAATGGCATCGACCTGTGGCAGCCCCACCCTGTGCCCGGAAATGGATGTCTGGCCACCCGAACGATCCAGCGTCAGGAAGTTGTTTGCCCCCACGAAGGAGGCGACGAAACGGTTGGCGGGGTTGTTATAAACTTCCCAGGGCGCTGCGGCCTGCTGGATGACGCCGCCATACATCACACAGACCAGATCGGACATGGCAAGCGCCTCCTCCTGATCGTGGGTCACATAGACCGTGGTAATGTTCATGGCCTGCTGGATTTCGCGCAACTCGCGCCGCAGATCCACCCGCAGTTTCGCATCGAGGTTGGATAGTGGCTCGTCCATCAACAGCACTTTCGGATTGATGACGAGCGCACGCGCCAGGCCGACGCGCTGCTGCTGACCGCCGGATAATTCATGTGGCATGCGCTTGGCGTAGGGAGCGAGCTGCACGATATTGAGAATCTTGCCGACGCGTTCACGAATCTCGGCGGAAGACGCCTTGCGCTGCTTCAAACCGAAGGCGATGTTGTCAAATACGGAAATATGCGGGAAGACCGCATAATCCTGAAAGACCATGCCAACATCGCGCTTATGCGCAGGCACATGTTCGATCGCCTGTCTTTCGATGCTGATACTACCGCTGTCCTGCTGGTGAAACCCGGCAATCGTGCGCAGGAGGGTCGTCTTGCCGCATCCGCTCGGACCGAGAAGCGTAAAAAACGATCCCGAGGGGATGGAGATATTGATGTCGGAGAGGGCGACGACATCCCGGTAACTCTTCTTGATGCTGGTAATTTCCACGGCGGCCATGTGCTGCTCCATGACAGATCCTGCACGGCCGGTGACCACGCTGGACAAACGAAAAGCGAATTGTGAATGGGATAAAGGGGGACGCCGCTTCTGCGCCGTCCCCGGCAATTATCTTACTGAACGTCGAGCAATGTCTCGTTCCACTTTTCCATCAGGCGCGCGCGATTGTCCGCAGCCCATTTGAAATCGTATTTCGCGTCTGGAACATCGGAAAGCGGAACGAGAGCCGGATTGGCGGGAACATCGGTTCGAACCGAACGACGACCCGCCTTCACCACGATTTCCTGCGCTTCCTTGGAGACGATGAAATCGATGAAGGCCCTGCCATTGTCGGCATTCGGCGCTCCCTTCACGAGCGCCATGCCATCAGGCGCAATTGCCGTACCCTCTTTCGGATAAACGATTTCGACCGGCGCGCTGCCGAGCTTATAGCGGAGCGCGGCATCTTCCAGCGTAATGCCAACGGCCTGTTCGCCATCGTTGACGAAACGCGGAACCGCGCCTGAAGAGGTGGAAAGAACCGAGTTGCCGAGGATGCCGGTATAAATTTCCCAGCCTTTTTCCTCGCTGTCGAAATCCTGCAATACCGTTGCCATCTGAATATAGGCCGAGCCGGACTGATCGGCGCGGGCCGACGAAATCAGGCCCTTATATTCCGGCTTGGCGAGATCGGCCCAGGATGTCGGAACGGGAGCGCCTTTCAGGGCCTCCTTATTGACGATAAAGGCCGTGACGACAGCCGTGAAAGGCACCCAGTTCGCGCTCGGTGAGAAGGCAGGGTTGATCGACGCAGCCTCAACCGGCTTGTATGGCTCGAAAAGGTCGGCGGAGAAATCGATGACCGTCCCGTCGACGCTCCAGATCACATCGCCCGCCGCCTTGCCGCTCTCCGCCTTGATGCGGTTCATCAGCTCGCCGGACCCGGCTTTGACAAGCTCGACCTTGGTGCCGGTTTTCTTTTCGAACATGGGCAGCAATTCGTCCATGAGCTGCTGCGGGGCGGCGGAATAGACCACGACGGTACCTTCGGCATGAGCGAAAGCCGCGCTGGCAAGGAAAGTGGCGCCGGCAAAAAGGCGCGCGAAAATAGTGCATGATTTACGCATAAGGGGTCTCCGTTTTTTTGTTCCCTGACAGACCGGCCCTGCGACATGATTTCTTTTTGATTTTGCCTGTCGCCACCCGCTGCCTATTATTTATTTTCTTTACGTAAATTAATTAGTCAAGCCGGAATTTATCGTGAACGCTAAAATAAAATATATAATTGAAAAGAAAGAATTTTTTATGATTTTCACTTGCAACCCTTCAATCTCAATGGCAGGTTTTCCGGCAAACCGAGGTGTACAATCGCACGATTTGCGCTATTCATCGGCGGTGACTTCTCGCGGGAGACTTGTTTGATCGATCTCGGCTACAATGAGCGGCGTCTGCTCGAGATTTTGCGTGGCAAGGGAGGCATGTCGCGTATCGAACTGGCGCGGGAGATGAATGTTTCCGCACCGACCCTTACCCGTCTGACGGCCAATCTCCTGGAATCCGGCCTCATCGTCGAAGCGGAGGAGGCCCGCAACGACGGTAAAAGGGGCAAACCGTCCACCGCCATCGAAATCAACCCGAACGGGCTTTTCACGCTGGGGGTCTACTTCAATCCAGACGATCTCCGTGTCTGCGTGGCCGATCTCAACGGCACGATAAGGCAGGAAATCAGATCGGAACTGGAAGGGCACAGTTTCGAGCATATTATGGAGATGGCCGAGGCATCCGCCCTGCAAGTGCTTGAAAAAGCGAAGATAAAAAAGAAAGATGTGCTGGGCTGCGGCATCAGCTTTCCCGGCCATTTCAAGCGGGATCGCGGCCATGTCTTCCGCATCAAGCAGTTTGAAAGCTGGCGCGATATCGACGTCGAAAAGGACTTCCAACCATATTTCGATTTCCCGGTCTTTCACGAAAATGACGGCAACACCGTCATTCTTTCGGAACTCTATTATGGTGCAGGCCGCAATATCCGAAATTTCGCGATGATCTGGCTGACATATGGCATTGGCGGCGCGCTGGTGGTGCAGCGCCATCTCTATCGCGGCACCAATGGCAATGCCGGCGAGTTCGGCGGATTGTTTCCAAAATCCCATCCCCGTCCCTCGGGACAGGACCTGTGCGACGCTCTGGCTGCTCAAGGCGTCGGCATTCGACGCCTGAAGGACATTGACGAGAGTTATGCCGACCATCCCGCCGTGGTGTCGTGGCTGGAGCGGGCAACGGATCAGCTTCGCCTGCTTTCACTGACGGTCGCCCGCACAATGGATCCAGCAGCCATCATTTTTGGTGGATCGTTGCCTGACTGGATTCTCGAACATATCGTGGGGCGTATCGGTTCGCTGGACATACTCGGGGAAGATTTTTTCGTCGAGCCTCCGGAAATACGCAAATCGATCATGAGCGACCTGCCTCATCTGGGCGCCGCCAGCATACCAATCTACCGCGCCACCACGCCCAGCTATTATTCCGGGCGGGCGCTGAAAGGCTGGGCATGACATGCCATGGCCGGCAGAACTGTTTTTCGCATTTGTCTGGCCGTTGATGACAGGGGACGCCGCTATCTGGATATGCGCCGCCGGAATTCCTCCGTGCCCTGCATGATCTTGTCCAGAAGAGCCTCTATCGCCCAGAAACGCTCCTGAATATCGAACGTCACCGCACGGCTTTCGATGTCGCTTATGGTGCCGAGGCGCTGGTGATAGAGCTTCGCCAGTTTGGGATAGCCCATAGGCTCCGCCATGGCGGCGAGCGCCAGATAGACCGACAGCTCGTTAGCCAGTTCCGGTTGCCGGCTGGCTTCCGTCAGCAGCCATTTGTAGAGATCGGGATGGAAATTGGTGAAGACCCCGGTGAAACCGCGCGATCCCGCTTTCATGGCGTCGAATGCAATTGCCGCATTGGCGTTGACGATGGCGAGCGGCGTATTCGCGGTGAGCGCTACACGCCGCTTGACCGTTTCAAGATCACAGGAGACATCCTTCAGGATAACGAAACGACCGCTATTGGCGCAGAAAGAAATTTCCGCATCGGTCATAAGACGGCGATAAGGTGCCGGGCATTCGTAAAGACCAAGTGGCAGGTCCGAAGGCAGACGCTCAAGGAGCCAGCCGAGATCGTCGAGAAACTTAGAGCCGCCCTCCTGCCGGGCATCCAGCCGGTTGGTGACAAGCACCATGCCGTCAACACCCGTCTGCGCGATGGCATTGAGCTCTTTCTGCTGATCTTCAAGCGTCTCGCTGATATGGCCCGAGGCAATGACGGGAATGCGGCCGGCTGCGGCCTTCTTGACAAAGGCAGCCAGTTCCACGCGCTCCTGAAGGGTGAGGAACATCATTTCAGAAGACTGGCAAACGGCAAACAGCGCGTCCGATCCATTGGCGATGTACCATTCCACGAGATTGGCGACGCCCTCGAAATCTATCTTGCCGCCCCTGAAGGGGGTGATCATCACGGGAATGATGCCTTCGATACGCTTGGTCATTGTTTTCGTCCTGTCAAACATATGTGGTCCCGGCATTCCGATGCGGAGCCTTGCCGGCGTGGATCAGAGCTGGTTGCGTGGCTGGCGGTTCGCGAGCACATCGATCACGGCCTCGGCGGTAATCCGGCCGATAGACGTGTAGGTTTCATAGGTTTCCGCGGCCGTGTGCGGCGTGGTGACGATCTGCGGCAGGGTGAAGAGCGGATTATCGGGCAAGGCAGGCTCCATCTCATAGACATCGATCGCCGCTGCCTGAAGATGGCCGCTGACGATGGCGTCGTAAAGCGCCTTCTCATCCACAAGGGCTCCGCGCGCCGTGTTTATGAAAATCGAGCCGGGTTTCATCCGGGCAAAACGTCCGGCATCCATGAGACGGCGTGTCTCCGGCAGGCTCGGCATCATCATCACGAGAATGTCGGAAGACGAAAGCACCTCATCCATCTCGCACATCCGCACACCAAGCTTCGTTGCGGCAGCCTGGTCGGGAAACTTGTCGTAAGCGATCACCTCCACATCAAAACCGGAGAGTTTGCGCGCGATCTTGCGGGCGATGTTACCGAAACCGAGGAGGCCGACACGACGGCCGATCAGTTCCTGCCCGACGAACCGGTCCCACGCGCCACCGCGCAAGGCATCGTGCAGATAGGGTATCCGGCGCATTGCCGAAAGGATCAGCCCGAGCGTCAGCTCGGCCACCGCATTGGCATTGCCGCCCGGCGCATTCGTCACCGCGATGCCATGCCGGTGGGCCGCATCGATATCGATATTATCGACACCGACGCCAAAACGCGCGATCGCCTTCAGTCGCGGGGCAAGGTCGAAAACACGGTCGTTCCAGGTATCGACACCGGCGATAACGGCATCGACTTCGCCAAGTCTTGCCGATAATTCGTCAAATGTCATCGGCCGCCCGAAGCCGTTTTCAACGACGTCGATACCTTCCGCCTCCAGCATCGCCTTGGCGTCCGCGCAATAGCGGGAATAATTCGTTGCCGTTACCAGTACGGTCTTGCTCATTTCAGTGTCTCTCGGAAAATCGGATTAAAGACGTGCACCGGCCTGATCGAACAGAACGCAGCGATCGGGATCGAAACTCACGGTCAGGATTTCGCCCGGCGCAGGCGCCATATCGCCCGGCAGACGGCAATTCAGCCGGTTACCGGCAATATCCAGCAAGGCGAGCGTGTCGGCCCCCAATGGTTCGATCAGTTGAACGGGACCGGAAATCGTGGCGGACGACGAAGGCCGATGGGCCGAATCCAGCGAAAGATGTTCTGGCCGCACGCCGAGTTCCGCTGCACCTTCATAGTCCCGGCGTTCGACCGAAACGGGGATGCGCGTGCCATCCGGCAAGGTTGCGACACCCTTCGAAAGCTGCACGGGCAGGAAATTCATGGCCGGCGCACCGATAAAACCGGCGACGAAGCGGGTTCTCGGGTTGCGGTAAAGCTCCTGCGGCGCACCGATCTGCTGGATGTGACCGTCCTTCAGCACAACGATACGATCGGCCATGGTCATGGCTTCCACCTGATCGTGGGTGACATAGATCATGGTGCTGCCGAGCCGCTGGTGGAGCTGCTTGATTTCCGCACGCAGATCGACACGCAGTTGCGCGTCGAGATTGGAGAGCGGCTCATCAAAGAGAAAAACCTTCGGTCCGCGCACCATGGCGCGCCCCATCGCCACACGCTGGCGCTGGCCACCGGAAAGTTCGCGCGGGCGCCGCTTCAGCAGATGGGTAAGCTGCAGGGTGCGCGACACGTCTTCGACGCGCTGCTTCACCTGCGCTTCCGGCACACCGTTCATCCGCAGGGCAAAGCCGATGTTCTTTTCCACGGTCATATGCGGATAAAGCGCATATTCCTGAAACACCATCGCCACATCCCGCTCCCAGGGGCGGAGCCTGTTGACGACCGTTCCGTCAATGGAGATCGAACCCTCCTGAAAATTCTCCAGACCGGCAATCATGCGCAGCAGCGTCGATTTTCCGCAGCCGGAAGGACCGACGAAGACGATGAATTCGCCATCGACAATATCGAAGGAGAGGCCATGGATGACACGGTGCGCGCCGTAAGCCTTGACGACGTTCTGGATGGAAAGAGTGGCCATGGAATTATCCTTTGACTGCCCCTGCGGACAGGCCCGCGACAAGGCGGCGCTGGACGAGCAGGGTAAGAATGAGCGGCGGAAGAGCGATCATGGTTGCGGCGGCCATCAGCGCACCCCAGTTGGTGACGCCCTCGCCGATGAAATTGAACGACGCGACGATGGCGGTCTTGGTGTCGAAGCCGGAGAGCGCCAGAGCGAACAGGAAATAGTTCCAGGTGAAGATGAAGCAGAGAATGGATGACACCACCACGCCGGGCATGACCACCGGAAGAACGATGCGCCAGAGCACCGACAGCGGACGGCAACCGTCCATCTGAGCGGCTTCCACCAGTTCGCGCGGCATGGCGTCGAAATAGGGCAGCATCGTCCACAGGGCGACCGGCATGGCGATGACGGCATGGGTCAGGATCAACACCGTGTAGGAACCGACCAGCCCAAGTTCGGAAAAGATGATGAACCAGGGCAGCAGGAACAGCGTGCCCGGCGCCATGCGTGAAAACAGCGCCAGTGTCGCGGGCCATGTGGTGCGATGCCAAGAGACGGCAAAGGCCGCCGGAAATGCGAGCAGGATGCCGAGCAATGTCGCACCCGTCGAAACGATGAGCGAATTCAGCGTATTGGACAGAAATTCCGTGCGCTCGAAAAGCTGGCGGTAATTGTCCAGGGTGGGTGTGAAAAAGAGGCTCGGCGGCAGCTTCGTCACCTCATAACGATCCTTGAAGGACGACAGGATCATCCAGAGGATCGGGGTGATCGCGGCGATGACCAGAATGGCGGTGCTTAGGCCGCCGCGCAGTCTTTCGGCAAGGGAAGGCTGATATGCCTCGTGTTCGTGCATGAAAATTCCTCCTCGATTTACCAGGTGACGGCCTGTCGCAGTCGGGAAAAGGCGACGACGGTGACCATGACGACGGCTGCGAGCGTGATCATGCCGGCCGAGGCGTAGCCGAAACGGGAAAACTCGAAGCCCTGCTGGTAGGCATAGATATTGAGCGTGGTCGACGCATTGCCCGGCCCGCCGCGCGTGGTGATGTAGATCACGTCGAAGAAACGCAGCAGATCGACCGAGCGCAGGATCGCGGCGGACAGCAGTGTCGATGCAAGCAATGGCAGGGTGATGTGAACGAGCCTCTTCCAGCCGATCACGCCATCGATTTCCGCCGCCTCGAACACCTTCGTCGGCAGGGACTGAAGGCCACCCAGAACCAGAAGTCCGATCAGCGGCGACCATTGCCAGGTATCGACGGCGGCAACCGTCAGAAGGACCCACTTGGGATCGGCGAGCCAGAGGCTCGGGCCGATCCCCACCTCCCCGAGCAGCCAGTTCGCAACGCCGACGGCCGGATCGAGAATGACGATAGCCATCATGCCCACGACCACCGGCGGCATCATGAAGGGCATGACAGCCACCGTGCGAACGAGATTGCGCGCGCTACGCACCCGGTTGAGGGTGAAACCGAGCCAGGTGCCGATTACCATCTGCATGGCGAGCGCGAGTCCATAAAGCACCCATGTCAGAATGAAGGCGTTGTGAAATTCCCCGTCTGAAAGCAGCTCGAGATAATTCGCAAGACCGACGAAACGGTCGTCCATGCCGAGCGAGTTTTCGCGAAGCGAAAGCCAGATCGCATAAAGAATGGGGAAAACGATCATCAAGCCGACGAATGCTACGGCGGGCGCCATCATCCAGCGAAAGGAAAGAACGGTCTGGCCGGGGCCGGAGATGCGGGAAGGCATCGAAGCGGTCATCACACGGGGATCCCTCATGAAAATGATATTTGTGTCTGCAATTGCGTGGCCCAAGCCGCGCCAGGCCGCTCGCCGTGAAACTGACCGGCGGCCTGGGCAACGATTGGGGAGAGCAATATTTCCCGCCGGGGATCCGGCTCCGGACTTTGCAGCACGGAACCGGATTTCCCGGGAGGAATTCCTGGAGCCGGCGAATTATTGCAGGGCGAGCAGGGCCTTGTCCGCCTCGCAGGCGCCATCCTTGATCGTATTGTTGCCGAGCAGGTAATCCTGAACCACCTTGCCGATGATCTCGCGGGTCTGCGGCACCTTGTCGGTCGGCGATGCGTAGTCGCCGGTGCCGGTTTTGCTGATCTGCCTGATGGCGTCGGCCCAGCTCTTGCGGATCGGCAATTCGTCGGTGAATTTTTTCATATCCGCACCATCAAAGACCGAGCTGCGCGGCGGCGCGACACCGGCCTGAATGAGACGGGCCTCGATCTCCGGCGACGTTGCCCATTGCATGAACAGCCAGGTGGCCTCCTTGCGTTTGGAGAAATTCGACATCGAAAGCCCCCAACCGAAGGCAACGGGCTTGGAAATGCCGGTCTCCTTGCCGGGCGGCAGCACCTTGATGGCAAGATCTTCAGCGCGGCCGGGGAATTTGACGATATTGGAGAATTCGTTGGAGGACTCATGCGTCATGGCGACCTTGCCCTGACCGAGAAGCTCGACGACCTGCGGGAAGGAATGGTTGGAAGCACCGACGGCGCCATAGGTTTTCAGAAGATCGCCATACATCTGCAGGCCGGCTATGGTCTTTTCCTGGCACAGGCCCGGCTTGGTCTTGTCCGCGGACTTGAAGTCGCCGCCAAGATTGAAGACGAAAGACGCCATCGGATAGGGTATCGCATTGCGCACGCCGCGCGCCGTCCAGGCGTTGACCGACTTGTCGCATTCCGAAATTGTTTTTGCGGCGGCGGGAATGTCTTCGAGATATTGCGGTTCAGGAACGTTGCACTTGGCAAAGATATCCTTGCGCCAGTAGAACAGCGGACCTTCGACATTGATCGGCACGCCGGTCAGCTTGCCATCGAAAATCTCGTTCTTGCGCAGTCCCTCGCCGAAATCCTCGAAATTGAAATCCGGCGAGGTCAGGCTCGCATCCTTCAGCAGCGGGTTGAGATCGGCATACCAGCCAGCCTTGTTGTAGACCGCGCCCTCACGGATTTTCAGCGAAATGAAGGCATCGACATCCGATGACCTGGCCTGCATGAGCGTCGACAGACGCGCGCGGATCGGGTCTTCATTGAGAATCTCGACACGCACCTTGATGCCGGTCTTTTCCGTAAATTCACTGGTCATATCCTTGATGGCGTTCGGCCAGGGATGGTTCGTGAACAGAACATTTATTGTCTGGCCTTCCTGTGAACGCCAGTTGAAATCGGCGGCTCCCGCAATCGAACCGGTAAAAACGACGCATGATGCAAGGGCTGCCATTTTTGACGCCGCCGCAAGACTGTTCCTGAAAAATTTCATGTCAATCATGTCCTCCCAAATCTCGGTTATTTTCCTCAATGACGTATCGCCCCGGATGAGAATGCGGGCGCATACCTCTCCCTCCCGGTCGGCGCGGATTTGCTGCGCGACCGCATCTCCTCCCTCAAGACAGACGGAAGCTAGCAGGAAAATTTCACTGCCGCAATAGCTAACATGTTACCTTGATTGATAGCAACATTCCACCTGCGGCGCCCTTATGCATTCGGCAGCGGTTTCATTTGACGTCACGCTCTGGGGTGGCTGCCCCAAGCATGGGAAAACAGCCCGGAAAGCCCGCCAGAAGGGCGGCTACCGTGCGATCGCGCGGTTTTTGGCATTGTGAATGTGCTGTTCCATCGCTGCTGCTGCAGCGGCCGGATCGCGTGAGGCAATCGCATCGAGAAGGTTCAGGTGATCGTACATCGTGGGCAGGACGAGCGGAGGATTGAGCTGTGTATGCGCCTGGCGGATCAGCCGGATTTTTATGGCGTTCACGCGGTAGATATTGGTGAGGATCGAATTCTGCAGGGAATCGATCATCCCGTGATGAAATCGGGAATCCAGTTCCTGCGCCCTGTCCACAAGGGCTCTGGAGACGTGATTGGCGTCCGGTTCGGCATTGCAGGCATCGATGATATCCAAATGTTCCTGCCGGATGGCCTCCAGCGTCTCATCGCTAACCAGCCGCGCGAATATCTGGACAGCCTCCTTTTCCAGAAACAGCCTGACCTGAAATGCATCCTGCACCAGATTGAGATCGACCTGTGCAATCTGCATGCCACGCTGCGGAACCGTCACCAGCAGCCCTTCGGCCTCAAGGCGCGGGATCAGCTCACGGATCGCCGCAAGCGGCAACTGGGTAAGCTCGACCAATTGCCGTTGCGAAACAAATTGTCCGGGGCGAAGCTGGCGGGAAAGAAGGTGCTCCGTGAAACTGGAATAGGCGCGGTCTCTCTGATTGACGTGCCCCTCCGCATTTCTCAGGCTACGGCCATCCTTTTTCTTTTTCTCTACCAATGAGCGAACCTCCAATGCATGTATCTAACATGTTAGTAAGGTTGCCAATGAGATTCAATCACGGTCGAAGATGAAACTCGAAAATAGGCCATTCAGGCTCGAGGGGACTGAAATGCCCGGGTGATCCGTCGCAGCACGGCGTTCGCGTGATCGCCGGTGACTGCGGAAATCATCACCACGTCCAGTTTTGAAAGTTCTGGGAGCAGGCCTTCCCTCACCTCCCGCAGACCGGCAGACGCTACACTTCGCGCCAGCAGTGCGACGCCGATCCCTGCTTCGGCAGCCGCTCCCACCGCCGTTGCCCCGGTTCCGACGAATACCTCACGCCAGGCGATGTCCGCCGCCTCCAGCGCCCGAAGGGCCATGGCTCGCAAATTGCAGGGCTCCGGTTGAAGCACCAGCGGCACCGGCAGGTTCGAAGACAGATCGAAATCCGCGCTGCAGTACCAGCCGAAGCTTTCCTGAAACAGCAACTCGCCATCGCGGCGGATGTCGTCATGCCGCAACACGACGATCGCATCGAGCGCGCCGGCATCGTAGAGCTCAAGCAGGGTCCTGGTGCCGGCGGTGCGCAGATGAAGCGTAACGCTCGTCTCACGCTCGCTGATCACCCGGAGTATCCGGGGCAGGTCGGCCCCGATCAAATGATGCGTGAAACCGATCGCGAGGCGGGTCGGCTCCTGCCCAAAGACATCGAGCGCACGACGACCGGCCGCAACATAAGCCCGCGCGGGCTCCAGAAAGCGTTCGCCGGCGGCCGTCAAACGCACGCGGCGCGGCGTCCGTTCGACGAGACGATGCCCCAACATGTCCTCAAGCCGGCGCAGGCGCAGCGATATCGCCGCCTGTGACGTGTTCATCACGCCTGCAACCCGCGTGAACGACTGCAATTCGGCAACGAGAAGGAAAGCCTCGACGGCCTCGGGATCCAATGAGCGCATGTTTTGCATAACAAGCTGTTATCGCTGAAATGCGCAAGCCCCTAATTCTATCGGGTTCTCGCGAGCGCTATTGCACACGAAAACTCTCGATAGGAGCTTTTCGTGTCTTCACAGATTTCCTCGCTCACGCCAGCCGCCGACCGCCGGATCTGGGCAGTCCTTGCCGTCGCCGTCGCAACGCAAACCGCCGGCTCGTTCGTATCCCAGGGGATTTACATCCTCGTGCCCTTTTGGCGGGAAGCATTCGGCATCTCCCTCGCATCCGCGTCCCTTGCCGTGACCGTCATGAACGGTGTGCAGATCGTGACGATGTTCACGCTCGGCCGCGCCATCGATATTCACGGTGAGCGCCGCATTGTCGGCATTGCCATGCTCGGCATGGCGCTCGCGATGGCCGGCGCGGCGGCATTCGCAAACAGCCTGCCCGCGCTGCTTTTGTGCATCGCGTTTCTGGGCGGCACCTATGCTGCGGTCCAACCGGGCGGCACGCGGGCGATCATGCGCTGGTTCCCGCCTGCCAAACGCGGCATAGCGACAGGGTTTCGGCAGGCTGCGGTTCCTTTCGGAACGATGATCGCCGCCACCCTCCTCCCGTTCATGGCGGTTCGTTACGGATGGCACGCGGCAGCATGGCTCTGCGCCGGTGTTTCCGTCATGGGCGCCGCACTCTTCTGGGGTCTCTATCGCGAGGGAGGCGATGCGGCCGCAAAAACCGAGCGCCCGCTTCCCCTGGCAAGACTCGCCCGTGAGGTAGGGCAGAATCCGAGCTTCTGGCCTGTATTGCGGCTTGGTATCGCCATGTCCGCGTTTCAATTCACCCTCACCGCACACGTCATCGGCTTCATGGCGGATGGGTTGGGGCTCGGCCTTTTTGCCGCTTCGTCCATGTTTGCCGCAACGCAGCTTGCGGGCATTCCTGGCCGGATTTTGCTGCCATGGCTCAGCGACCGTTTCCGACCCGGCCTTCGCACGCAATCCTTCGGCCTGGTATCCGTCATTGCCGCAGGCGCTGCCGCAATCCTCGCGGCTCTGTCCATCGACGCCCCGGCACCTGTCATCCTCGTCGTGCTTGTCGTGCTGGGAATATTCGGGATCGGGTGGTTTCCACTTTATCTTCTGCAGATCGCCGAAAGCGCACCGGAAGGTTCGATAGCGTCGACGATCGCCTTCGCTTCCACGATCTGCCTGGGTGTCATGGCAATCGGCCCCTATATATTCGGCCTTCTGGTCGATCATTTTGGCTACGGGGCAGCATGGTCCGCACTGATCGTGCCGGTGGTCGCAACGGCGCTACCCCTCGCAATCTCATCGCCGCGCCGGCAGAAAGCTCAGATCGGCTCTTCATGAAACGGGATAGGCGCGGCGACAATCGAAGACATAAAAGTGACGGCGGTCGCTGGGGAAACCTATGCGGCTGCCGCCTTCCGAGGAAAGCGAAGGGCAGCGCAATCTCTCCCGAAATTGCCGATTTCGGGAACTGATTTTCTATAAAATTAGTAGATATAGAATGACCGGTCTTCCTTTATAGCTCGAAGGCCTTACGATCCGTTACAGACTGCTTCTGAACCGCATCCTGCCACCGTCCTCAATCGCCCGCCCGCACCGACCGCCGAACCAATCAATAACCCACATCCTCCGGAAAATCCGGAGCGCAAAAGACAGGACGAGAAACGACAGATGCCACGTTACGTTATCATTGGCGCCGGCGCGGTGGGCGCGAGCCTTGCAGCACAATTCGCACTTTCCGGCATTGACTATGCGCTTTTCGGACGGGGCGCCCAGATCAGCCATATCAGGCAGCATGGCCTCACCTTTCAGCGCCCCGCGGAGACGCGGCAGATCGATCTGAAGGTTTTCGACCTGACGGATCTTCCGGAATTGACGCCGGACGATATCCTCCTGCTCACGGTGAAAGCTCAGGATGCCGTAAGCGCGCTCGCCTTCTGGTCCTGGCAAAGCGTCTCGAACACGACAACACCGGCAGCGGCAAACCTGCCTATCGTGACTTTTCAAAACGGACTGGCGACAGAACCGAATGCCCTGAGAACATTTGCCCGGGTCTATGGTGCAAGCATTCTGACACCGGCGCGGTTCACTGAAACCGGCAAGGTAGTGGTGGGCGGCGAACCGCAATTGGGCATCGTGACAGTCGGGCGTTTTCCGCTTGGACAGGATGACGTGACCGCGCAGGTCGCGGCGGACCTGAACAGGGCTGGATATCTAGCCGAGGCAAGCGACGATATTCGCCGCTGGAAAGCAGCGAAGCTCCTTCACAACGTTCGCAACGTCCTCGAACTTTTCGACGGTCCGGCCGATCTGAACGACAGGGTCACCGCGGCTCTGGTGGATGAGGCCCGTCATGTGCTGGAAGCGGCAGGCTACACCCTAGCCTCGCCCTCCGAGCGAACCGTCGACATTTCGAACTGGCGGGTGGCGCCGAACAGCGGAATTCATCCGGGCCAGCAATCGACATGGCAGAGTTTCAGGCGCGGAGCCTCGAGCGAAGTGGATTTCCTCAACGGCGAAATCGTTCTGCTGGGCCGGCTTCACAATGTTCCGACGCCCTATAACGAAGCCGTTCAAACGCTTGCCGGAAAACTGGCGCATCAGGGCGGGTTTTCAAAGCCGCTGCCACTCGATGCAATCACGTCTCTCATCGCCGCCCCGGACCGGACGGCGCATGCCAATCCCGCCGCTTCTTCATGAGCGGCGGCCTGTAGCAGTGCGACTTTTGAAACGACGTGTGAAACGATAATGCGAGAAGCCATATCAGACCATATCCTCGCCGCCGCTGGCACGCTCTTCTATCGAGAGGGCATCCGGGCTGTCGGCATAGATCGGATCATCGAAGAGGCGAATGTTGCAAAGGCGACGCTCTATCGGCATTTCCCGTCGAAGGATCATCTCGTTGCGGCCTATCTGGAAGCGCGTCATGAGCGCGTGATCTATTCGCTTCAGAAAGTGCTGGATGCGGACATGGCTCCGAAGGAGCAGATCCGGTTGATCTTCGAGCAGCTCCACGAAAAGGCCGACAGCCCAGATTTTCGCGGCTGCGCCTTCGCTCTTGCGGTTGCGGAACATGGCGAATCCGAGCGTGTCGTGGTCGTTGCGCGCGCCCATAAGGCGAAGGTCAGGGACGTGTTTGCCGCTGTTCTTGCAAGAGCCGGCAGCACCGTGGAGATTGCCGCCGCCCATCTTTCGCTCCTCTACGAAGGGGCGTTGGCGACCGTTGCCGTCGGACGCGATCCCAAAGCAGTGCTGATTGCGCGTGACTGTGCGCTCTCCGTCTTCGACACCGCCGCCTCCACCGATCAACCCAACTGAAAGCAGCAGACAATGACAAAGACGATCGATTATTTTTTCAGCATCGGCTCTCCCTGGGCCTTCATCGGTCTTGAACCGTTTGCTGCGCTGGCGAAAGAACAGGGCGCCACGATCCGCCCCCATGTCATTCCGCTGATCGAGGAAAACGGCGGCATTTATTCGCGAAACCGGCCGGAGGCCAGACGCGCCTACTGGATCAGGGATCTGAAGCGCTGGGCGGCATTGCGCGGAAAAGTGCTGAATTTCGACAACCGCGCCGCTCTCTCGGATCCCTCACCGGCCGGACTGATGGTTGCCGCGGCGATAGAAACGGGCGAGGACTGGCTGAAGCTGGCAGCTGCGCTTCAGGAAGCCTTCTGGGTTCGCGGGGAAGACATTGGCAAGGCGGACGTCCGCCGGGCGATTGCGACAGCCGCAGGCTTTGATAGTGCCGCGCTTGATGAGCACGGCCAAAGCGATACGGTTGTGGCATTGCAAAAGGCCAGCTTCGAGGCGGCCAAGACAGCCGGTGTGTTCGGGGTGCCGACCTATCGCTATCAGGATGAGCTCTACTGGGGGCAGGACAGCCTTCCGTTCCTGGAGCGTCATCTCAGAGGTGAAAAGCTCGCCGCCTGAGATCGCCGCCAGAAAGCGGAGACAGTCCCGGCGTTTTGCCGGGCGGGGCGCTTCGCCTTCAATGCAGATTCCCATGGAATTTTCTTATGCCTGACCTCTCACCTCCTCTCATCCAATCGCTGCGGAACCTCCTCGGGGAGCGTCTTTCAACGTCGCTGACACTGCGCGAGCAGCATGGGCGCGGCGAAGCCCATCATGCAGCCGTGTTTCCCGATGCGGTCGCTTTCGCCGAAACCACGTCGGAGGTATCCGAGATCGTGCGGCTATGCGCGGCGGAGGGGGTGCCCGTCATCGCTTTCGGCGCCGGCACTTCGCTTGAGGGGCATTTGACGGCCGTTAATGGCGGGGTCTCGATCGACCTTTCGCGCATGTCGAAGATCGCCCGTATCAGCGGTGACGATCTGGATTGCACGGTTGAGGCCGGTGTCACGCGGGAGCAGTTGAACACATATCTGCGCGACATGGGATTGTTCTTTCCCATCGATCCCGGCGCAAACGCCTCGATTGGCGGCATGGCTGCAACCCGCGCTTCGGGAACCAATGCCGTCCGCTACGGAACGATGCGGGAAAACGTGCTCGGGCTGACCGTGGTGCTGCCGACCGGTCAGATCATCAAAACCGGCGGTCGCGCCAGAAAATCTTCCGCCGGATATGACCTGACGCGGCTGTTCGTGGGCTCGGAAGGAACGCTGGGGATCATCACCGAGGTAACGCTGCGTCTCTACGGAATTCCGGAAACCATCTCGGCCGCTCTCTGCTCTTTCGAGAGCGTCGAACAGGCGGTGGCGGCTGCCATTCAGGTCGTGCAGCTTGGCATCCCGGTCGCTCGCATGGAGCTGATGGACCGTGGCCTGATCAGGGCTGTCAACGCCTATTCCGGGTTGGACCTGAAGATCGAGGATACGTTGGCTTTCGAGTTTCATGGCTCGCCCGCCGGCGTTCAGGAGCAGGTCGACATGGTATCCGCCATTGTGGAGGAACATGGCGGCAAGGATTTCGAGTGGGCCAATGCGCCTGAAGATCGCAACCGTCTCTGGAAAGCGAGGCATAATGCGTTTTATGCCGTCGTATCGCAGAGGCCAAACGCCAAAGGCTGGTCATCGGATGTCTGTGTTCCGGTCTCGCAGCTCAGCAATTGCATATTGAAGACCCGCGAACTTCTGAAAGATTGCAGCGTACCGGCGGCTATCCTCGGCCATGTCGGCGACGGCAATTATCATGTCGTCTTCGCGGTTGATCCCGGCAATGCGGAAGAACTCGGCGAAGTGGCGGCGATCAACAAGAAGATGGTGCGATACGCGCTGTCTGTCGGCGGCACCTCGACCGGCGAACATGGTGTCGGCACCGGGAAGATCGCTTATCTGCGCGAGGAACATGGCGACGCGGTCGATCTGATGGCGCTCATCAAACATGCGGTCGACCCTGCGGGCATCATGAATCCGGGGAAAATCCTGCCGAACTAGAATTGCCACTTTGCAGTCGATGATCGTGAGGCCATGCGATGAATTCCTTCAAAACTCACAGTTCCCACTGGGGGGCATTCTCCGGGCGGCTTGCAAATGGGCGACTTGAGATCGAGCCCCATCCCGGTGATCCGCATCCATCGCCGCTGCTGGGCAATCTTCCGGCGATTGCCGACAGCCCCGTTCGCATCAGACGGCCTGCCGTCCGGCGGGGCTGGCTTGAACGCGAGACCGGCCACGCGCAGCGACGCGGCGCTGACGACTACGTCGAAGTCAGCTGGGCCGAAGCGACGAAGCTGGTCGCGGATGAGCTGAGACGGGTCTATGACCGTCATGGTCCGAGCGCGGTATTCGGCGGCTCCTATGGCTGGTCGAGCGCCGGCCGGTTTCATCATGCACAAAGCCAGATTCACCGCTTCTTGAATGTTCTTGGCGGATATGTCCGGTCCGTCAACACATATAGTTCCGGCGCGGCCATGGTTATAATCCCCCATGTGCTTGGACCGTATGACAGTTTCGACCGCAAGAGCGTGACCTGGGATGCGATCGAACGCAGCAGTGAGCTGGTGCTCGCATTCGGCGGGATGGCAATCAAGAATGCCGATGTCCACGGCGGAGGGATCAGCACGCACACGGTCCGGCAGAAACTGGCCGGCGCGAGGGCTCGCGGTGCGCATTTCACATTCATCAGCCCCTTGGCGGACGATTTTCCCGCTGATGCGGGTGCCGAGTGGCTTCCCATTATTCCGGGTACGGACGTGGCGATGATGCTCGGGCTTGCGCACGTCCTCGTCCCCGAAGAGCTGCACGACCGGGCGTTTCTGGACCGTTATACGGCTGGATATGACCGGTTCGAGAACTATCTTCTTGGCAGGGAGGACGGCCAGCACAAAAGCCCGGAATGGGCGGCCGCGATCTGCAACATCGCCCCGGAGACGATCCGCAAGCTGGCGCGCAGGATGGCCGGTTCGAGAACCCTGATCACGGTCAGCCATTCGCTTCAGCGGGCCGATTATGGCGAACAGCCGGTGTGGATGGGCATCGTCCTTGCCGCCCTGCTCGGCCAGATCGGATTGGACGGCGGCGGATTTTCCTATTCCCTCGGCGCGTTGGGTAATATCGGCAAGAACCTGCTCGCCGTTTCCTTGCCAACGCTGCAGCAATTCAAAAACCCCGTGCCGGACTATATCCCCTGCGCGCGCATCGCCGATATGCTGCTCAATCCCGGTGCCGAGTTCCATTACAACGGGCACACGCTTCACTATCCCGATATCAGGCTTGTCTATTGGGCGGGCGGCAATCCATTTCACCACCACCAGGATATCAACCGGCTGCGGGCCGCTTTCAGGCGTCCCGAAACGATCATCGTCCACGAGTCGGCCTGGACCTCGACGGCGCGACACGCCGATATCGTGCTACCCGCCACGACCACGCTTGAACGTGACGACATCGGCGCCGCCGATCGCGATCCGCTGATGATCGCCATGAAGCGCCTGATCGACCCTGTCGGCGAAGCACGCGACGATTATGAAATATTTGCCGGGATTGCGCGGGAACTTGGCAGGTTCGATGCCTTTACCGAAAACCGCAACAGCAGAGAATGGCTCGCCTTCCTGTACGAGACGACCCGTCAGGCGCTTGCGGCCGGCGGCCACGACGCACCGGACTTTGAGACCTTCTGGAAGCGAGGGGAGCTGCTCCTTCCAGTCAAGCCAGACGACGGTGGCCCGGCGCGCGCTTTCCTTCACGACTCCGGGACGAAGCCGCTGGCGACACCGTCAGGAAAAATCGAAATCTTTTCCGAGACTGTCGAGAGCTTCGGATATGATGACTGCAAAGGTCATCCGCGCTGGTATCCGCCAAGAATGGAGACGCCCGATGATGCCCGCCTCCATCCCCTGCATCTTGTCTGCAATCAGCCATATCAACGTCTGCACAGCCAGCTGGATTATGGCGATTTCAGCCGTTCGACCAAGATCAGGGATCGGGAGCCCGTCCGTATCCATCCGGCCGACGCTTCAGCCCGTGGAATATCTGACGGCGATATCGTCAGGCTTTTTAATGCGCGCGGCAGCTGTCTCGCTGGCGCCGTCATCAGTGAAGACGTCATGCCGGGCGTGATGCAGCTTGCCACCGGCGCATGGTTCGAGCCACAGGATCCCGCAGTGGACAATTCCATCTGCATCCATGGCAATCCCAATATCCTGACCCGCGACATCGGCACTTCGAAACTGTCGCAGGGTTCGACCGGCCAGATCGCCAGGGTGGAGATTGAGCTTTTCACCGGCGACTTGCCGCCCGTCAGGGTTTTCGAAGCCATGACATTTGCGCCGCGTGACAAAGCGTCTTCGTCGCCAGACCGTCATCGACCGCCGGAGCGCGACGGCAATTCAGGGCGTCTGAAACGCCAATCCAAACAGTCGGCAAAATGGCGATAAAATAATTCACTAAATCGATAGAAAAAGAATAACCAGTCTTTCTCCCTCACGCCCGGCTGCTAGTTTATGGGCAAGATAAACACGCAACGAGGGACCGCGTCATGACTGGAATATGTAGAAGCGGGCGCGCTCCTCAGCCAAGCGAACTCCCACGAGCCGCTCGCTAACCCTCGCGACGCCCGACCCGACTGCCCAATGAATTCAAGCATTCTCCCGCTCGGCTGAAAGGCCGACGCGGCAACGGTTTGACATGCCTGCTGCCAATAACGGCCGCCGCATGTGCGTCCGCAGGAGATGCCGAAATTGCAACGAAAAAACTTTGAATTTTTCAGGATCATATCATGACAAGACGTTCTTTCTCATTCTCCCTGTCACGTCGCCGGCTGCTTTTCACGGCCTCTCTGGCAGTCTCCGCCTCGCTGTTTTTATCGACAGCGGCACCTCTGAGCGCACTGGCGGCGGATACGCCGCGCGATGGCGGTGACATCACATTTCTGATCGATTCACTGGGTGACACCTGGATCCCCAACAACAGCGCGATCTCCAGTTTCCAGGGCCACATATGGGGTCATGTCACGGATAAGCTGCTTTACGTCGATGCCGAAGGCAAGGTCAGCCCATGGATCGCCGAACGCTGGGAGCAGAACGACACCGCAACGGAATTCACCCTCCACCTCAAAAGCGGCGTGACTTTCTCGGATGGCGAACCGCTTGATGCGAAGGCCGTCGTCGCCAATCTCGACATCTGGTATGCCGGCCGCAAGAACGAGGGGATCAACCCGATCGGCCTCTTCCCCAAGACCTACGATCACGCCGAAGCCGTTGATGCGACGACGGTCAAGGTTTTCTTCAAGAAGCCGACGCTGGGTTTCATTCCAACGCTTGGCTATCACGGTTCCATCCTGATCTCCCCCAAGAGCATCGCCCAGCCCGCAAGCGCGCAGGCAGATCTCAGCAAGACCGCCGGCAGCGGACCTTACGTGGTGGAGTCGTGGAAAGAGGGCGACCATGTCACCCTCGTCAAGCGCAAGGATTATAATTGGGGCCCAGCCGCCGTCGGCCATACCGGCCCTGCCTATCTCGATACCATCACTTACAAACTTGTATCGGAGCCATCCCTTCGCGTCGCCTCCGTTCAGTCCGGTCAGGCGGACGTCGCCTACAACGCCTCGCCCCAGGAACTGAAATCGCTGAAGGAAGAAGGCTTCACTGTTGCGACCCCGCGTTATCTCGGCTTCGTCAACGGCTGGGCCGTCAACACCAAGCTACAGCCCTATGATGACGTAAAGGTGCGCCAAGCACTCCAGGTAGGCATCAACCGTCAGGAAATCATCGACACCGTCTATACGCAGGACTGGAAGCTTGCGACGTCGTTCATCCAGAGCAACGTCCCCGGCGCTACGGATCACAGCGATCTCCTCGCCTATAACCCGGACAAGTCGCAGAAGCTTCTGGATGAAGCCGGATGGGTCAAGGGCGCGGACGGCGTTCGGGTGAAAGACGGCAAGCCGCTGGAATTGACGATCCATTCCAATCCTTACCTGGCAACTTCGAAATCCGTCGATGAGCTGATTGCCCAGCAGCTCGGCCGGCTCGGATGGAAGGTCAACATCAGGGCTTATGATGTCGTGACCTATGGCGAGAAGGTCAAATTCGGCGGCGCCGCAGTTCCCGCATATGAAGTCACGCGCAGCTTCATCGATGCCGGCACGGTTGCCAGCATCCTGACCAACGCCAACAATGGCGAGAACTGGTTTGCACTCGATGAGCGCGATGCGACGCTCAACGATCTGCGCGACAAAATCGCCGGTGCAGGTTCCGTCGAAGACCGAAAGCCGCTTCTGGACAGCCTGCAGAAATATCTGCTCGAACAGGGCTACTTCATACCGCGCACGCAAATCGTTCAGCGCATTTACGTGCAATCGCCGAAGCTGAAGGGCGAAGTCTATAACGGTGTCGCTTACGCCAGCTATTACACAGCGTTCATTGCCGAATGAGGCGAGCACCCACCGAGTAACGTCAAGGAGGTGACGGCATGAGCAATGCCTACCTAACCTATGCCGCAAAGCGGCTCGGCCAGGCGATCGTCGTCATCCTTCTGGCCTATGTCTTCACCTTCGTGGTCGTCAGCGTTTTGCCTGGCGACCCGATCACCAGCGTTCTGCGCAACCCGCAGAACGGTTTCACCGAGCAGGAGATCGCCGAGATCATTGCTGCACAGGGGCTGGACAGGCCGATCGTCGTGCAGCTCTGGCACTCCCTGTCGGCATTCCTGACGGGCGACCTCGGCATTTCCATGCGCTCCAACCGACCGGTCTCGACACTCATTGCCGAGGTGCTGCCATCGACGCTGGTTTTGGCCTCCGCCGGGCTAACGGTCGCCTTGATCCTCGCCTTTGCGGTTGCCTATGGCACACAGGTCGTGCCGAAGCGTTACGGCCAAGGACTGCTGCGCGCTTTCCCATCTCTGTTCCTGTCGACACCTAATTTCGTCATCGGCCTGTTTCTGATCCACCTCTTCGGTTTTCAGCTCAGGCTGTTCCGCGTCATCGAACCGGACAGCTTCTGGGCCACGCTGTTTGCGGCGATCACCATCGGCATACCGTTTTCCGCACAGATCGCGGAAGTCCTGATTGCCAATCTCGATCATGAGGCCGAGCAGGATTACGCAGCGGTTGCCCGCAGCCGCGGCATCGGGCCGAGACGGCTTTTCGCAACACATCTCCTCAAGCCCGCCTCCTTGCCTGTCGTGACGGTTATCGCTTTGACCGTTGGCGAACTTCTGGGCAACTCGCTGATCACGGAAACCGTATTCGGCCGGACCGGTATCGGCAGTCTCGTACAGCGTTCCGTCAGCACCCAGGACCTGCCGGTCCTGCAGGCGATCGTCTCGTTGGGAGCCGTGGTGTTCGTCATCGTCAACCTCGTCGCCGATCTTCTCTATCCGCTGCTCGATCCACGGGTGAAAATTATCGTTGGCCGAAAACGCCGCCTGTCGACCATCGACGACACGTCGCTTGGCCTTGAAACGGGGGCCAAACCATGAGCCTTATCTCCAGCCCGGTTTCCGTCAGCATTCCGTTGGAGAGACTGAAAGGTCTCAACATAACTGCGACGGTCGCCCTCTCCCTGCTTGTCATTGCCATCGTCGTCGCCTGGTCGGTTGCACCGCAGCTCTTCACAAGTCTGAGCCCGGTCAACGGTGTCCCGGCCAACAAGCTCCTAGCGCCCAGTGTGGCACATTGGTTCGGCACGGATCATCTGGGGCGCGATCTCTACACGCGCGTCGTTTATGGCACCGCGTCCTCGGTATCGAGCGCGCTCGTCGCCGTCGTCATTGGCGTGTTGGTCGGCGGCGTGATCGGTCTGCTCGCTGGATTTTTCGGCGGATGGGTGGATATCGTCTTTGCGCGTTTTGTCGACGTACTGCTGTCCATCCCGAAGTTCCTGCTCGCGGTCATCATCGTCACGGCAATCGGCTTCGAGACGATCAACGCCGCCATTGCGACAGGCATATCGGCGATCGCCTTCTTCGCCCGCGTGGCGCGTTCGGAGGTCATCAAGACCCGCCAGGCGACCTTCGTGGAGGCATCTTTCCTCGCAGGTGGCTCACGCGGATACATCGTGCTGAGACATGTCCTGCCAAACGCATCTCGCTCGATGCTGCCGCTTGCCGTCCTGCAATTCGGCGAGTCCATTCTTGTCATCGCCAGCCTCGCCTTCCTCGGCTACGGCGATCCGCCACCCTCTTCCGACTGGGGCCTGCTGATTTCAATCGGCAAGGACTACCTCAAATGGCCCTGGCTCGTTTATGCGCCCGCGTTCGTTACGATCGTGACCGTCCTCTCTGTCAACAGGATCAGCCGATGGCTTCGCAAATCGCACTGAAAACAGCGCCAATCCTTCCCGAGTTCGTGGCGGCGTCTCCACAACACGCGACGCCCCTCCTCGCGGTGGAAAATCTTGTCGTTGCCTACCGGAGGCAGGAGGTCGTCCATAATGTCGGCTTCGAAATCGGGCGCGGCGAAAGCCTTGCCCTCATCGGGGAATCCGGTTCTGGAAAATCGACAATCGCGAAAGCCGTGCTGCGGCTTCTTCCCAACGGTGCGAACGCCACGGGTCAGGTCGTTTTCGACAGGCAGAACATTCTCGCACTGCCGGAACGGCGCTTCAGGCCGTTTCGGGGCCGTGAAATCGGTTTCGTGCCGCAGGATCCCGGCAACTCTCTCAATCCCGTGAGAACAATCGGCTCGCAGGCGCTGGAGGCCGCGGCGCTGACGGAAGAGGCCAACCCTTCGATCCGCAAGACACTTATTCTCGAAACATTCGCCAAGGTGGGTCTCGACAATCCGCAACGGGTCTACGATTCCTATCCACATCAACTGTCCGGCGGGATGCTGCAGCGCGTGCTGATCGCGCTCGCAATATTGCCGCGTCCTGCCCTGCTGGTGGCGGACGAGCCGACCTCGGCGCTGGACGTAACGATCCAGAAACGCATCCTCGATCTCCTGTCCCGCCTTCGGGATGAGCTGAGCATCAGCCTGCTTCTCATTACCCATGATCTCGCGATAGCGGCAGAGCGGGCAGATAAGCTCGTCGTGCTGAAGAACGGCGTCGTGCAGGAGGCAGGCAAAACGTCTGCCGTTTTTTCCTCCCCTTCCTCTTCCTATGCGAAGAAACTCCATGGGGACGTGCCAGCCCTCAACCCTGACCGCTATGCAAAGTTTCGCGATCCGGGGTTCGGTTTCCTGAAGGGTGATACGTCGCCGAAGATCGCGGTAGAGGGTGTCACCAAACATTTCACCGTGGATGGCAAAACCCTGACGGCGGTGGACAATATTTCATTTACGGTTCCGGCGGGCACGACCCATGCCCTCGTCGGCGAATCCGGCTCCGGCAAGACGACGACGATCCGCCTGCTGCTGGGGCTCGAAGAGCCGGAAAGCGGCACGATCACGGTTGCCGACGAGACCGTCACGAGCAAAAGCCGGGCTTCGCTCCGGTCCGTCTGGCGGCATCTTCAGCTGGTTTACCAGAACCCGTTTACGTCACTCGACCCGACATGGAAGGTGGGGCAGCTTGTTCGTGAACCACTCGACCGGTTCGAGATCGGGACGCCGAAAGAGCGCTCCGAGCGGGTACGGGAAGCTCTCGCGAATGTCGGCTTGAGTGAGCATTTGCTGGAACGCAAACCGTCGGCTCTCTCCGGCGGGCAGCGTCAGCGTGTGGCAATCGCCCGCTCGCTAGTCCTCAAACCGGATGTGATCGTGCTGGACGAACCCACATCCGCTCTTGATGTCAGCGTTCAGGCTGACATCGTCGAGGTTCTGCTGTCGCTGCAGGCCAAGCTCGGCCTGACCTATGTTTTCGTTTCGCATGACCTCGCCCTGGTCCGGCAACTTGCGCACAGCGTTTCGGTGATGCAGAGGGGACGCATCGTTGAGCATGGAGCCGTCAACGAGATTTTCGGCAATCCGAGACACGAATATACCGCGTCGCTGCTGAACTCCATCCCGTCGGGCATTGCCGGGACGGTTCGCGTTCCCGCGGTCCGGCACACTCTGCGGAAGGAGCAACTCGCATGAATATTGCAGCAGCTTCCCGCGACCTTCCCGCGTTGTTTCGACCGAAACGGCGGCTTGGCTTCAATACGCGGGTGTCGTTCAACGACGATGACGGTCCGGCACAGGGGTTGCGGCAGGGCATAGAATTGTTCAAGCAGGCGGAAAGGCTGGGTTATCAGTCAGGCTGGGCCTATCAGCGTCACTTCGACCATTATCTTTCTTCCCCGTTACCTTTCTTTGCGGCAGTCGGTCAGCATACGCGGCACATCACACTTGGCTCCGCCGTCATCCCGATGCGTTATCAGGACCCGATCCTATTGGCCGAGGCGGCGGGAACGACCGACCTATTGATCGACGGCCGGCTTGAGCTCGCCATTTCGACCGGAGCCAACGGCGCCTTCGATGCCGTTTTCGGAACCGTCGATACCGATGCCCGGACAGAGGCAAAACGGCGCCAGTCGCGCTTCCTCGCCGCCATTGCCGGCGATGTTCTGCACACTGTTACCGAGCGAGACATTGGCGCGCCTGCGGGAGCCGAGTTACGGGTAACGCCACATAGCCCCACCCTGCGCAGCCGTATCCGCCAGGGCTCCGCCAGCCTCGATTCAGCGATACAGGCCGCCGAACTCGGGATTGGCCTGATTTCAGGAACCGTCCTTCACGATCAGGCCGAAGGCGAAACTTTCGGTCAATATCAGGCGCGGATTATCGATGCCTATCGCACCCACTGGCTGCGCATCTGGAAAACGACGCCGCCGCCGGTCGCCGTTGCGGCTTCCGTTCTGGTCGGCACCACCCCGGAGCTGAGAGAGAAATACGCGGCCTACGATCTTGAGCGCCGCACGGCGGGAATTGCCGCCTCACGCCCGAAGGGTGCGCTGGCTCCTGCCGGCCAGCCGGTTGGCGCGCTGATTTCTCCGGTCTTTCAAGGCACACCGGATGCGGTCATAGAGGCGGTGTTGAGCGACCCGGGACTGGCAGCCGCAGATGAACTCGTCCTGTTTCTGCCTCCCGCTTTCGGATTGCCCGAAAACATAAGATTGCTCACCGATCTTGCGACAACGGTTGCCCCCTCTCTGGGGTGGAAACCCGCTTCCGATCAGCAAGGGCCGGAACAGGCGGCAATGCAGGGTTCTAGACCGCCAGCATAGTAAGGCAATATTTTCTATATTTTCCATAGAAATAGAAAGACCTGTCTTCCTCATATGGCATGCCGGCTTTAGCCTCTACCCGACACCCAGAAACACCAAGGAGCTCCCATGGCTGCGGAATTCATCAGCGTCAGCTTTCCCAACGCGTCCAATGATCTGAACCCCATCCCGGATGCTCCGGTCGATCCGCTTTTCCTGGAACGTTATGCGCGTGCGCTGGACGATTACGGGTTCAACTACACGCTCATCCCCTATTCCTCTTCCTCATTCGATCCCTTCACATTGGGCGCAACGGTGCTTGCGCATACGAAGAACATCAAGATCATCGTCGCACTCCGGCCCAACACCGTTTATCCGACGGTTGCGGCCAAATCTCTCGCCACGCTCGACCAGTTGAGCGGTGGCCGCGTCGTCGTCCACTTCATCGCGGGCGGAAGCGATGACGAGCAGGCGCGCGAGGGAGATTTCCTCAACAAGGAAGAGCGTTACGAGCGGCAGGAAGAATATATCCGCATACTTCGTCTTGCCTGGAGTTCGACCGAACCCTTCGATTTCGACGGCAAATATTACCAGTTCAAGCAGTTTCGCAGTGCTGTGCGTCCCACCAACGGCCTGATCCCGATTTCGCTCGGCGGTTCGTCGGATGCCGCCTATCGTATCGGCGGCTCGCTGTGCGACATTTTCGGCCTATGGGGTGAACCACTCGCTGAAACCAAGCAGCAGATTGACCGCATCTACGCCGAAGCAGCAAAAGCGGGTCGGACCGATCGCCCGCGCATCTGGGTTACCTTCCGACCGATCGTGGCTGAAACGGATGAGCTGGCCTGGGATAAGGCGCACAGGGTTCTCGACCGTCTGAACGAGAACCGTCAGAAGGGTCTTTCCCGCGCGCCGGTCAACGCAACACCACCCGCCAATATCGGCTCCCAGCGCCTGCTCGATATCGCCAAACGCGGCGATGTCCATGACCGCGCACTGTGGTATCCGACGGTCACCGCGACCAATGCAAGCGGCGCAACAACCGCTCTGGTCGGATCGCCGCGCACCATCGCGGACTCCATTCTCGACTATATCGATCTCGGTGCCGATCTGATTTCGATCCGTGGATATGACAATTATAACGATGCCGTCGACTACGGGCGATACATCCTGCCCCTCGTCCGCGAGGGCATTCGCGAACGCGAAGAGGCAAAGAAGAAGGCAGCCGCCTGATCACGGCGGTCCGGCCACGCCGTCGGACCCATCCACCTCTTCTTCCCGGGATCATCCACGCCCGCAACGGATGATCCCGCCCGCCGACCTTCAGAAAGCCGTTACCGCATGTCCTACGATCCCACCGCACTTGACGCCGCCGTGCGCGCCGTTTCCGAAGCCGCACCGGATGCGGATCAGACCGGTCAGTTTCCCTGGACCGGTATTCGCGCCGTTCATCAGGCTGGACTTCTCGAAAGCACCGTGGCCACGCGTTACGGTGGCCCGGAAGGAACCTTGAGCACCGCGGCCCATATTCTGGCGGCGCTGGGACGCGGCGATCCCTCTGTGGCGCTCATCAGCGCGATGACGATCTTCACGCATCTGGGACAGGCGGCGAAGGACCATTGGCCCGACGGGCTTTACAGGGACCTTCTTTCCAGGGCCAAACACCAGCCGCTGCTGCTGAACGCCGCCCGTGTGGAACCCGAGCTCGGCTCGCCGGCCCGTGGCGGATTGCCGGCCACGCGTGCGCACCGGACGGCGAATGGCTGGTCGATCACGGGCCGCAAGCGCTTCGTGACGGGCGCGCACGGCCTCACGCACTTCCTCGTCTGGGCGCACACCGACGAGGCTCAGGCTCGCGTCGGCACCTTCGTCGTGCCCAACGGCCTGCCCGGCATCAAGATCATAGAGAACTGGAAGAGCCTCGGAATGCGGGCGACCGGTTCGCACGATGTCGAATATACCGACGTTGAAATTCCGGCAGAAAATGTGCTGGAACTCGTTGATCCCTCCGTTGCCCAGCAGGATAATCGCGGCCATGCGGCGATGACGCTTGCGCTGACCGCAATCTATCTGGGTGCGGCTGAGGCCGCCCAGGAAGCGTTCATTCGCTTCGCCCATGAACGCGTGCCCGCCAATCTCGGCCACCCCATTGCGCGGACAGAACGTTTCGTTACGCTTTCGGGCGAGATCGACCTTTTGGTCTCCGGCGCCCGGCAGATCATCTTTGGCGCGCTCGCAAACCATATCGGCGATGCAGAACACCTGATAAGGGCCCGGCTTCTCGCCGGCAGGCAAATCCGCGAGGCCGTCCAGATAGCCGTTCGCGCCATCGGCAATCCCGGCCTCAACGCCGATCTTGGCCTTGAGCGGCATTTCCGCGATATCCAGTCGGTTCTCGTCCATGCTCCCCAGGAGGACACCTCGGTCGCCATTCTCGGACGCGCCGCCTTTGACCGCTGGAAAACGAGCGAGAATGACCGGTCGGCGCCCAACCTGTCGATCCTGAAGACGGCTTGAAACGCGGTAACAAACCGCCTTTCATTCAAATCACGACGTCCAGCATATCGTTGCTTTTAGCCTCCATTGCGAATGGCGGGTTGAGATGCCGTCCGGCAAAGGGTATCAGGTGCCACTCCCAGGCGGAGCTTCCGCAAGCAACAAGGCGCATCCTGACATGATCCCGGACTTCCTCGTCACCCATTCCGGTGGCTTCCATGCCGACGAACTGCTGTCGAGCGTCGTGCTGACCCGGCTTTTCCCGCAGGCACGCCTGATCCGCAGCAGGGCGCCCGAATGGATCGCACCCGGCGCAGACCGCATCGTCTATGACGTCGGCGGTGTTTATGACGCGGCAAAGGGCGCCTTTGATCACCACCAGCGCGGTGCACCGTTGCGGGAGGACGGTCAGCCCTATAGTTCGTTCGGACTGATCTGGAAGCATTTCGGCCGCGATTATCTTGCCGCCTTCGGCGTTCCTGAAGACCATATCGAAACCATTCACGCCTCTTTCGATGCCAGCTTCGTGCTGCCGGTCGATCTGGTCGACAATGGCGCGCTCAGCCCCTCCACCGCAGGGGCACTCGCCGGGCTGACCCTGCCCGTCCTGCTCGAAACTCTGAAACCTGTTTTCGACGAGACAGATCCCGAAGCGGACAATCGCAGTTTCCACGCCGCGCTGGCCATCGCCCGCAGCTTCGTGGAGGCAAAGATTGCCAACAGCGCGGCGAAATTGCGGGCTGAAGCGCTCGTGAGCCGGGCTATCGTGGATGCCGGCGACGGACATATTCTGGAACTGCCGATGGGAATGCCGTTTCGGCCCGCCATCAAGAAGGCGGGCGCCGACCATCTGCTCTTCGTCGTTCATCCACGCAACAACGACTGGTGCCTGACCGGCATCCGCCGCGCGGACGAAGGCTTTGAACTGCGGGCGGATCTGCCGGCGGCCTGGGCCGGCCTGACGGACAAAGATCTGGAAGCGGTTTGCGGCATCGAAGGCGCGAGCTTCTGCCACAACGGCCGATTTGTCGCGGCGGCCAGAACCCGCGATGCCGCACTGGCCATGGCGGAGCTGGCGGTAAAAGAGGCGACCGCAGCCAAATAGTGACATGGCAGCCGACCGTGCGGGGGCCTGTATCTTGCTACTTAAACGGATTTGAACAGACGGCCGGTGTTCAGATGGGCTTCGCCTGGTGATCTGCTGGCAGGTGCAATCACGCATTTGGGCCGGCAGCGGGAAGCGAAATTAAGCTCGGATGCGGGTTTTGATCCCGCCCATACCCAGTTCTCGGTACGTCTCAGGAAATTCGCCGGCGCGCGCCCTTGAGCGTCAGGCCGCCATGGTTATCCTGCCTGAATTATGGCGGTCACACACGTATTGAGGAGTACGCGGCCGCTCTCGGGGAGGATATCATGAAGTTTCTGTTGGCCGTTTCGCGCGCCATCGATGCCGCCAATTCAGCCATTGGCAAAGGCATTTCCTGGCTGCTTCTCGCGGCCATTTTCATCAGCGCCATCAATGCCGCCATGCGCAAGGCGTTTTCGATGAGCTCCAACGCCTGGCTTGAATCGCAGTGGTATTTGTTTTCCGCCGTGTTTCTGATCGCCGCCGCCTACACGCTTCTTAACAACGAGCACGTGAAGGTCGATCTGGTCTACGGAAATCTTCCGCGCAAAGGGCAGCTGTGGGTCGACATTCTCGGGACCATTTTCTTTCTCATGCCCTTCTGCCTCATCACGGTCTATCTCTCCTGGCCGGTGTTTCTGCAGAAGCTCGCTTCCGGTGAGGTTTCAAACAACACGGGCGGCCTCATTCAATGGCCCGTCTGGGCGCTGATACCGATTGGCTTCAGCCTTCTCGCCATTCAGGGCGTTTCGGAACTCATCAAGCGTGTCGCGATCCTGCGCGGCGATATCCCCGATCCCGTTGCAGAGGCTGACGCCGCGGCGGCAATGCTCTGATCGAAGGAAAAAACAATAATGGCATTCATTGCGGAAAATCTCGCGCCCATCATGTTTGCGGCGCTCATCATCGTGCTGTTGCTCGGTTATCCCGTGGCCTTCGCGCTAGCCTTTGTCGGCTTTTTCTTCGGCTTCATCGGGATCGAACTCGGCCTGCTGCCGGCGACGCTGTTCCAGGCCATTCCCGATCGCATATTCGGCCAGATGTCGAACGAAACGCTGCTGGCGATACCGTTCTTCACCTTCATGGGGCTCATTCTTGAAAAGAGCGGCATGGCGGAGGATTTGCTGGACACGATCGGCCAGCTGTTTGGACCGGTTCGCGGCGGCATTGCGTTTGCCGTGATCTTCGTCGGGGCAATTCTGGCCGCCACCACCGGCGTCGTCGCCGCCTCGGTTATCTCGATGGGCCTCATCTCGCTTCCCATCATGTTGCGCTATGGTTATGACCGCAAGGTCGCCGCCGGCACGATCGCGGCTTCCGGCACGCTGGCGCAGATCATCCCGCCCAGCCTCGTGTTGATCGTGCTGGCCGACCAGCTCGGCCGTTCGGTGGGCGACATGTACAAGGGCGCGCTCGTTCCGGGTCTCATGCTCGTGGCGGCCTATGCGCTTTATATCATCGTGACCTCGATCATCAGCCCCACGAAAGTCCCGGCCCTGCCGCTGGAGGCGCGGACCCTGCGCGGCACCAAGCTGCTGCTCAAGGTCATCACCTCGCTGGTGCCGCCGCTCGTATTGATATTCCTCGTGCTCGGCACGATCTTCCTCGGGATCGCCACCCCCACGGAAGGCGGGGCCATGGGTGCCGTCGGGGCGCTTGCCCTTGCGCTTGCCAACCGCAAGCTCAATTTCGGCCTGATCCAGCAGTCGCTGCATGCCACGGCAAAGCTGTCGTCCTTCGTGCTGCTCATCCTGCTCGGCGCGCGCGTCTTTTCCCTGACCTTCTATGGCGTGAACGGCCACGTCTGGGTCGAGCATCTGATGACATCAATCCCGGGCGGCGAGATCGGCTTCCTGATCGTCGCCAACCTGCTGGTCTTTTTCCTGGCCTTCTTCCTCGATTATTTCGAGCTGGCCTTCATCATCATCCCGCTGCTGGCGCCGGTCGCCGATGCGCTTGGCATCGACCTGATCTGGTTTGGCGTGATGCTGGCGGTCAACATGCAGACGTCGTTCATGCACCCGCCCTTCGGTTTTTCGCTGTTCTTCCTGCGGTCCGTCGCACCGACGCGCGCCTATAAGGACCGGATCACGGGACAGACCATCCAGCCGGTCACCTCGTCCCAGATATATCTGGGCGCCATCCCCTATCTGTTCATTCAGCTGACGATGGTCGTCATCATCATCGCCTTCCCCGGCATCGTGATGCACTACAAGTCAGGCGCCAAGCAGGTCGATCCTTCCGCCGTCCATATCAATGTACCGATGCCCGGCGCAGGCACGGACGCCGACCCCTTCGCCAATCCTTTCCTGGCGCCCGGCAACAGCGCACCGAGCTTCGGAAAGCCGGCCACCCCCTGACAATCGGCCGGGCGCAAGAGCGCCCGCCGCAACAAAAATCGCTGACGTTCAATAGGAGGAGGTAATCTATGAAGGTCAACCCAGGTCGCAGACAACTCTTGTCGGGCGGCGTACTTGCAGGGGCGGCTGCGGCTGCTTCGGCACTTGCGACACCCGCCATAGCCCAGTCTTTGCCGACCGTTCGCTGGCGTCTCACGTCCGGCTTCCCGAACAATCTGGACACGATCTATGGCGGCGCCGTCGTCATGGCCAATGCATTGAAGGCCATTACGGGCGGCAAGTTCGAAATCCAGGTCTTTCAGGCCGGTGAAATCGTTCCCGGCGCCCAGGCCATCGACGCCGTAAAAGCCAATACCGTCGAGATTTCCCATACCTGCGGCTACTATTTCACCGGGAAAGATCCGACATTCGCCATCGGTTCGACCATCCCCTTCGGCCTGAACGCCCGCCAGCAGAACGCATGGCTCTATCATGGCGGCGGCAACGAGGCTTACAACGAATTCCTTTCCGACTACGGCGTCATCGGCATTCCCGGTGGAGCGACGGGCGCCCAGATGGGCGGCTGGTATCGCAAGGAGATCAAGAGCATCGAGGATATCAAGGGCCTCAAGATGCGTATTGCCGGCGTCGCCGGACAGGTGCTCGCCAAGCTTGGCGCGGTGCCGCAGCAGCTTCCGGGTGGCGACATCTATCCGGCGCTGGAGCGGGGCACCATTGATGCCGCGGAATGGGTCGGCCCCTATGACGACGAAAAGCTCGGCTTCTACCAGATCGCGCCTTATTACTATTATCCCGCGTTCTGGGAAGGTGGGCTGACGATCCACTTCTTCGTCAACAAGGACCAATATGCAGCACTGCCTGATGAATATAAGGCAGCGCTCGACACCGCCTGCAAGGCCGCTAACATCAACATGCAGGCGCTGTACGACGTCAAGAACAAGGATGCGATCCGCTCGCTGGTTTCCAAGGGCACGCAGCTTCGCCCGCTGCCCCGCGATGTGCTCGACGCCGCCTACAAGGCGACCTTCGAGCTTTATGACGAGTACACGCAGAAGCATCCCGCATGGGCCAAGATCTATCCGGGCTGGAAGAAGTTCCGCGACGAAAGCTTCGAATGGTTCCGCGTCGCCGAATATACCTATGACAGCTACGGCTATGCCATGCAGACGGCCGGCAAATAAGCCGACATAGACTTTACCGAGGCCCCTGGATGGCGACATTCCGGGGCCTCAAGCCCTTAGCGGCTATTCTTTGATAAGCCCGTTATCGATCGCATAGCGGATGAGACCGGCGGTCGTCGCTATATCCAGTTTCCTCTTGATATTCTTGCGGTGGGTTTCCATCGTGCGCTCGGCGATGTCGAGCGCCAGGGCAGCATCGCGATTGCTCTTTCCGCGCGCGATCAGCAGCAGAACCTCCTGCTCGCGTGTCGTCAGCGCCTTCAGCCTGCCGGAAGACCTCTCCATCAGCACATCGCGAACGCCAGAGGAAAAATAGGTGCCGCCGGCAGCCACGGTTTCGATTGCGGCGACTATTTCTTCGGTCGCCACATCCTTCAGAATGTAACCGGCCGCACCATACATGACCGAGGTCGATATATATTCCCGGCTGTCATGCATCGACAGCATCAGCACCCGGGCGGAAAGCTGCTTTTCCTTGAACAGCTCCAGGGCATCGATGCCATTGATCTGCGGCATGTTGATATCCATCAGCACCACATCGGGCCGCGTGGCGACAGCCGCGTCGATACCGGCCATGGCGGACACCGCGGTTCCAACGACTGCGAGATGCTCGTAAGTCTCGAGGACGGCCCTCAACCCATCCAGAACCAGAGGATGGTTGTCGATCAACAACACACGGATCGGATGAACGGTCACTCGGCGGCCTCCTGTAAGCCGCTATTGCGATCCTTCATGGCGGTGATGGGCAACACCGCCCGCAGAACAGTTCCCCTGGCGGAGCTTTCGACATCCAGCCTGCCCCCGAAATGCGTCATGCGTTCCTGCATGTTTCTCAAACCGAGCCCCTTGCTTGCCGGCATCCCGTTCTCTGTCCGAACGGCCGGAAAGCCGCGGCCATTGTCGCTGACATCCATCTGGACCCGTTCGTCGCGGCTGGAAAACCGGATGGCGACCTGCGTCGCGCCGGCATGGCGCTCGATATTGGTCAGCGCCTCCTGTGCGACACGGTAAAGCGCAACGCGTGCCTCCGGGACAAGCATATGCTTGAAGGCCACGGATTCAAGCGTCGCCGCAATTCCCGTGCGTTCGGAAAAACTCGAGATGAGGGATTCCAGAGCCGCCGTCAGCCCCAGATCGTCGAGGACGCGCGGGCGAAGATCATGCGAGATGCGGCGGACTTCCTTGATCGCTTCGTTCAGCGCAATGGCGCCTTTGCCGATTGCCTCGACAGCGCCGACATTATCCGGCGTGACCTTGCGCCGCGCAAGATCGATCGCAAAACGCACGCCGACGAGATTTTGGGAAATGCCGTCATGCAGCTCCCGGGCAATGCGCAGACGCTCCTCCTCCTGGGTATCGATGATCCTTTGCATCAATTCCTTGAGCCGGCCATCCGCCAGCCGCTGCTGGCGCAGATTGAGCAGCATGCAGGTGGCAAACACCAGCAATACGGCGGGAACCGCAAACAGGGCGACGATCAGGAAGTTCCAGGTGATTGAATGCCGCAACTCCTCCTTCGCCGCCGCCGTCGTCGCAAAAACGTCGTCGAGGTAAACGCCGGTACCGATCATCCAGCGCCATTTGTCGAGGCCGGCCGCAAAGGAAAGCTTGTCGGCCATTTTTTTGGTGGAAGGTTTTTCCCACTTGTACTGGACCAGCCCTCCCCCCTTTTTCGCCTCGACGATCAGATCGTAGATCACCCGGTTGCCATCGGGATCATGGAGATCCAGCCAGTTATTCCCCGGCCGGAAATTCTGTCGCGGATGGACCACGTTCAGCCCGTCATAGTCATAGACGAAGAAATAGCCGTCAGTGCCGTAGTCGAGACCGGTCAGGATGCGCTTGACCTCTTCCTTCGCGGCCTCGTCATCAGGCCCTGCCCTGTCATAGACCGAGCGGATCGCCGAAAGGGCAAGATTGGTGAGGTTGAGGAGTTCAGCCTCCTTTGCAGCGAGCATGTTGCGTTCGAACGCATCGATGCTCGTGCGCGCCAGCGTCATAGACTGCCACGTAATCAGCGCTGTGATGACGATAATCGCAAGAACGAGAGGCCCGATGGCCAATGCGAGAATCTGGCTCCTGAGTTTCATGCGTCCCCTCCGACACATTCATCTTGCATTGTTCCGACAAAGTCCCGCTGCGTCGGAAGAGAATGGGGCAATGGCGGAACGCTGAGCACCCCATGTGATGTGTGTATGTGTTTTGCTTACCTATGTCAGGTTTCTCGCCGTAAACCAGAAAGAAATTCTGCGAAGTCTACAGCGATGCGACGAAGATATTGGTACGAATTTGACTCGGGGTCCGGCTCCTCCCCCCCAAGCCCAGTAGTAGATATGGCCCCTGTCTCTTCCACTCAGCGAGATGACAATGCGGTCGTGGTTGGCAACCAACGCGATTGGCAGGAGATTGCGCGGCAACAATTGGCTCAGCGATATCTGCTCATATTCGGATGCATAGCTGGAATTATCATCGGATTCGACGGGGAAGAACTCGGTTATCCAGCCGGCAACTTTGTGGTCCAGTGTTTCGAACATCACATTCTCGTTTGGAATGAGATCATTGAGCAATGCTTCCCGTAACCGGGGAGGCAATTCCAGTGCGAACTGGCGTTCGAATTCCTGGATTACTTTCTCCATTTCCGTCTCGCTCCCGGATGCTGCGGTAGGCGCATAAAATGTCAGCCTAACATAACAATCGCAGAGTTCTGCCAATAGCCATTTTATCGCTAGTCCCAGAAGACCACGAGCATCGATTCACCTGCACAGAACAACCTTTATGGCTGCTGGCGCGCGCGGTTACGGATTGTCGGCGACCCTGTCCGTCAGGCCTGATCCAGGGCAAGGGTCAGGTCGGCGACAAGATCGTCGGGATGTTCGATGCCGATTGACAGCCGGATCGTGGAATCCAGCACACCGATGCGCTGGCGAACATCGGCAGGAACTCCCGAATGCGTCATCGTTGCGGGGTGAGAGGCAAGAGACTCCGTGCCGCCGAGGCTTACCGCGAGTTTGAATATGTTGAGCGCATTGAGGAATTTGAAAGAGGCTGCCTGCCCGCCGACGATGTCGAACGAGAAGGTCGATCCCGCGCCGGAGCATTGAGCGGCGAATACCCTGCCAACCGCGGATGCCGGATCGCTGAACGGCAGGTAATGGATTTTCTCGACCTTGGGATGCGCGTTCAGGAATTCCGCCACGACCCTGGCGTTGCTGTCCGCCCGCTCCATCCGGATCTGCAGCGTCTCAAGGGAACGTCCGAGCATCCAGCACGAATGCGGATCGAGCTGCGTGCCGATTGCTCCACGCAACGCCTTCACCTGTTTCATGACATCCTTCCGGCCGAGCGCTGCCCCGGCAATGAGGTCGGAATGCCCGCCAACATATTTCGTCAGCGAATAGAGCGAGATGTCCGCACCGTATTCGATGGGCCGCTGGAACACCGGGCCGAGAAGCGTATTATCGCAGGCGATGATCGGCCTGTGCCCCTGCCTTTCGCCGATCACGTCGGCGACCCGGCTCATCATCGAAATGTCGACAATGCTGTTTGTCGGATTGGCGGGGGTCTCGGTGAGGATGACGGAGACCCTGCCTTTCGCCATCGCCTCCTCTGCGGCAGCCATCACCGAGGTCTCGCTGACACCATCGGCGAACCCCACTGCCGAGACGCCGAAATTATGGAAGGTCTTGGCCAGCAGCGTCTCCGTGCCGCCATACAGCGGCTGGGAATGGAGCACGGTGTCACCGGGCCGGACGAAGGCGAAAAGTGTCGTCGAAATGGCGGACATGCCCGAGGAGAACAGCGCACAGCTCTCGGTGCGCTCATAAACGGCAAGACGATCCTCGACGATTTCGCTGTTCGGATGGTTGAAGCGCGAATAGACGAGGCCGGCGCCCCTGCCCTCCGGCGGCTCCTTGCGGCCGGAGACATAGTCGAAGAAGTCGCGCCCGTCTTCCGCCGATTTGAAAACGAAGGTCGATGTCAGGAACACGGGAGGCTTTACGGCGCCCTCCGACAATTCCGGATCATAACCGTAATTGAGCATCTGGGTTTCAGGATGGAGAGCGTGGTTGCCGATATGGGTTTTGGACGGATGCGGCGCGGTCATTTCCGATGATCCCTCAGCTGGCGTTGAACTACCTGCAGGTTACACGCAGTGAAACCAAAATACCTTGCATTCTGAAGCGTCGAGTTGTCTCATGAAGCAATATATTGCGGAGAAGGGTCATTTATGTCGCAAAAAATTGCGGACCCGATCGACAGGCGGATACTCAAGGAATTGTCTGCCGATGCGCGGATCACGAACAACGAACTGGCCGAGCGGGTCGGACTGTCGGCATCGGCGTGCCTGCGGCGGCTTCGACGCCTGGAAGAGATGGGCGCCATCAAAGGGTACTCCGCGATCATCAATCCGGCAATCGAGGGATGGACCATGACCGCGCTTGCGTCCGTCCGCCTCAGCCGCCAGCACGATGACGAAATCCGGATGTTCGAGGCGGCCGTGCTTGACTGGGACGAGGTTCTCGAATGTCATCTGGTCACGGGTCCGAGGGACTACATGCTTAAGGTCATGTGCGGTGGGCTGGAGGATTACGAGCGTTTCATCAAGGACAAGATTGCAAAGCTGAAATGCGTCGAGACCATCGAGACCAGCTTCGTCATGAACACGATCAAGGCGCGGCGCATCTGAGCGTCACGGCCACGGCGGCAATCCGCTTTCTCATCCGGCTCCCGCAACGCTCGGCATTGCAGGGTTCTAGAGGTGCCTGGGCGGCGCATGCATGTTCCGGCCCGCCGCCCATCGGCGCTAATCGTTCCCGATTGCTTCAAGCCAGATGCTGACGGCGACCGCTCCCGCATCGGGATGTCCTATAGCCCGCTCGCCAAGATAGCTTGCGCGCCCGAGCCGCGGCTTCATCGACGTCGTCGCCTCGGCGCCTGCGATGCCTGCCGCCGCGGCGGATCGCCAGGCCACGTCGGCCGAAGCTCCGGCTGCGAGCTTGTCCCGGAACGTTTCCGCGGCCGGATGAAGCGCATCTATCATCGTACGATCCCCCGGTTTCGCGCCGCCGAGTTCCGAGACGGCGAGAACGGCAGCCACGAACGCTTCCGCCATCTGTTGGGCCGTCGGCTTTTCGATCCCGGCAAGATGGCGCGAAGCGCGCATCAGGCCCGTGGCGTAAAAGGGGCCCGAGCTTCCGCCGATTGCCTTCCGCATCGCATTTGCCATCGCCATCAAACCACCGGACACATCTGCGAAGCTCTCCCCGGGCAGCGCCGATATTGCTTCGGCGCCTCGCACCATGCTTGTTCCAAGGTCACCGTCGCCCGTGACACTGTCCAGCTGCGTCAGTATGGGCTCTGCGGCGATCAGGGCTCGGGCGATCCGCTCCGCCGCGGAACGCAGTCGTTCACCGGCGGCTGTTATCCTGATTTCCGCAGTCACGCTCTTCTTAACACCTGCCGAAGGCAAGACGCGGTTGCGGTTCACCGCACCGCCGCGCGGCCATGCGCCGGCATCGGTTGGCGCATCGATGAGGTTGACCATTGCATCGTCCACATGCATGACCGACAGGGAAAAGCCGGGCATGTCGAGGGCGGAGAGGAAGGTACCGGCCCATGCCCGTTCGACCATGACGCCTTTTGCTTCCAGGCGCGCGACGGCGGATCGCGCCACGACCGCAAGTTCCATTGGCGGCGTCGATCCCAGTCCGTTGACCAGAAGCGCAACCCGGTCCCCGCTCTTCAGCCTGCCATCGGCTTCGATCGTCTCGAGGACCAGCTTCACGAGCTCGTCCGCCGATGCGATGGACATCCGCCGGACACCCTGCTCGCCATGGATGCCGAGCCCGACTTCGATTTCAGCGTCGCCAAGGGCGAAGCCCGGCTTGCCGACGGCAGGGAGCGTGCAGGACCCCAGCGATATTCCCATGGAGGCCAATTTTCCGGCAGCTTCCCGGGCGATGCGGGCCACCTCTTGAAGGGGAAGTCCCTGCTCCGCGGCCGCGCCGGCGAGCTTATGCACAAGCACTGTGCCCGCAATACCCCGGCGGCGATCGTCGGGAACTGTGTCCTTCAACGCAACGTCATCGGCGACGACCACGATCTCGACCGGAATGCCCTCAGCCCGCGCCAGTTCGGCCGCCAATCCGAAATTCAGCCGATCGCCCGTGTAGTTCTTGACGATAACCAGAGCGCCGGCGGGTCCGGCCGCAGCCCTGATGCCCGCAAGAACCGCATCGGTGCTCGGCGAGGTGAAGACATCGCCTGCCACCGCAACGGTGAGCATGCCCGCGCCGACATAACCCGCATGGGCCGGCTCATGGCCGCTGCCCCCGCCCGACAGGACCGCCACCCTGCGCTTTTCCGGGTCCAGAAGGCCAGACCGGATAACGACATTCTCATCCGCAAGCAGGACGGTTGCAGGGCTGAGGGCCACCACGCCTTCGAGCATGTCCCGCACAACGGTAGCTGGATCGTTGATGAGTTTCTTCATGCCTTGCTCCTCGATGCAGTTCGTCGACCGGCGGGAACGCGCACGTGCCCTGTTGACCGTGAACAAGCACGATCTCCAGGTCAATTTCAAGTTCCAGCTATTCGAACTCGCGGCATCGATTGAGGGCGCGCGAGGGAAACACAGGTGCATATCCGCCATTGCCTCTCGCGGCGGAGACGCTATCATGACGACGCTGTAGGACGGTAAGCTTTGGGAGGAGCGATACGTGAGACGGATGTGGCCAGACGAATTTGCGTTTCTGCTGGACGGTGCAGAAGAGGTTGACCTACATATTCCATCGGCGGCGCATGACGATGGTTCGCCCGGAAAAACAATATCCAGAAAGGCCTTGAAAGCCCGGATCAGCCAGCAGGATTTTGAAAAAATCTGGCATCTCGCAGAGGCCCGCTACCGGCTGAACGGCAGGTTCTCTGACAAAGCGATTACGCTGATCACCAACAACCCCCATTACCAGAAATGGCACCCCTCCGACGGCGGCAGCATCGAAAGCGTCTCCGATAGCGGTCAGAAATACACGACGCGCTATGTGAACGTGCACTTTCTTCTGGATGATGTCAGCGAAGCTGTCGAAGCCTGAAGTTCGGGTGGCCTCGCGCTCGGTTCGTCGGAAAAGTTCAAGGAAGCCGTCAGGTCAAATCATCCCAGATCATCCTCTGGAATGCCTCCGGCGGCTCTGACTGCTTCGGGTGTATCTATGTCCATCTCGGCTGCGTCGCCGATCTCCACATCAATCACCGAGAGTCCTGAACTCTGGATAAGGTGGCGGGCGCCGACATCTCCCTCCAGCTGATAGATGGCCGCGTATAGAGAACGGGGCAGGATGACGGGGTTTCCATTCTTGCCGCGTGCGACTGCGCGGATGACGGACAGGCCATCAGCATTTCGAAAGGCTGCGATCAGCCGGTTGAGAACTGCCGCAGTCACCCCAGGCATATCGGCAAGCATGACCAGGGCGCCGTCGACATCATTCTCCTCTAAAGCCGCAATTCCAACCCTCAATGAGCTTGCAATCCCGGTCGCATAGTCGGGATTGGCAACGATGGCCACAGGCAGACCGGCCAGCGCTCTGCGAATATCGTTTTGGCGGTGACCGACGACAACCGTTACCGAAGCGGCATCGCTATCCACCGCAGTGAAAGCCGAGCGGCGAACGAGCGGCACTCCATCGAACTCCGCCAATAGCTTGTGGTTTCTGTCCGATCCCATGCGCCGCGCCATACCGGCCGCCAGCAGGACTATTCCGACGATCGGTTTCACAATATCTCCTCTCAGGATGACAGAAGGCCGGCTCCGTCTACCCACCTCAGAAATTTCATCGAGGCTCGCGCACTCTGAGAGTGCCAACGCAAGCCTCTATATACCCCCGTCCTGTGGAAAGGTTTTGCCACGAGTGGCATAGGTCCTCCGTTAAAGACCGCCCATGCAGATATATTTCATTTCGAGATAGTCCTCGACGCCGTGCCTGGACTCCCTCACGTCCAAGACCCGATTGCTTGATGCCTCCGAACGGCGCGGTCTCGGTCGAGATGAGGCCGGTATTGACGCCGACCATGCCATATTCAAGAGCTTCCGCAAAAGCCTCCCCCATATCGCAGATGATATCGACAGTCGCTTTCAACGTGTTCTCCCTTGCGCGGGGCGCATGCATCTTATTTGCGCTCGCCAGTCCCTGATTGTTAGCGTCAGCGTAAGCGCCATTTCAGCTCTTGAAAATAGATTCTTTTACGCTCAATTATCTGTATTTTAGATATTGCGGTCTCGACACGAACAAAAATCATCAATAATAAACAAATATTTACGAAATTTGCACAAAAATTGTACTCAGATATGGCGCTTTATTGCGCGGCATTATTTGGTTTTGCAATGCAACATTTGGGAAATAAGGGAAATTTGCGCCTATGGCACTCAGCATCCGGCAACTTCGATATTTCGTTGCCAGAGCGGAATTCGGTCAGGTTTCATAGGCCGCGATAAACCAGAACATTTCGCAATCGGCGATCACGGCCGCTGTCAAGGATCTTGAGCAGATCGTCGGCGTGCCGTTGTTCAATCGCACGAGCCAGGGGATGGAATTGACGCCGCCCGGACGCGAATTCCTTTCTCACGCCTATGAGATATTGTCCAAGATTGACGAGGCAATGCATCTCAATTTCATCAACAGCGACATTGAAGGCGAACTGGTCGTCGCGGCCACCTACACGGTCATCGGCTATTTTCTGCCGCTGCACATCGAACGCATGCGCAGGCTGTTCCCGAAGATTCGCGTGCAGCTTTATGAAATGAACCGTGATGCCATCGAGGAAGGTTTGCTGACGAACCGCTATGACATGTCGGTTTTGCTGACATCGAACATCGTAAATCCCCTGCTGACGACAGAAACGCTGATGAGTTCGGCCAGACGATTGTGGGTGTCGGCGCAGCATCACCTGCTACAGCATACAATCGTGAGCTTACAGGACGTATCCAGAGAACCCTATATCATGCTCACGGTCGATGAAGCGGAGAAGTCCGCCTTGAGATATTGGAGCGGGACACCCTATCACCCGAACGTGATTCTCCGCACGTCTTCGGTCGAAGCCGTGCGATCCATGGTTGCCAACAACCAGGGTATCGCCATTTTATCGGACATGGTTCATCGGCCCTGGTCGCTCGAGGGCCGGCGTATCGAGACCATCAACATTCAAGAGCAAATACCGGCGATGGACATCGGCCTTGCCTGGCGGACGGGGTCGACCTTGACACCTGCGATGCTCGCATTTCGCAGCTATTTCCAGCAGGCGCTCGGGCTGCCCGGAGCCAGATCCAGCAAGCATATTCAGGTTGGCTAGAGCCGTTAAAAACGAAAATACGGGCGCGCATCGCAGCCTTCCATTTACAAACGGAAGTGACACAGAACACGAAAAACCGATCTCACATCTTCGGGAACATCGTTTGACCACTGTAGTTAGGGGCGCTTCAACCAAGAGGAGAAGCACGATGCCCCGTGGCGACAAGTCTTCCTATACGGACAAACAGAAGCGCAAGGCCGAGCATATCGAAGAAGGATATGAGGATCGCGGCGTTGGCGAGAAAGAGGCCGAGCGGCGTGCCTGGGCCACCGTGAACAAGGAAAGCGGCGGCGGCAAGAAATCCGGCTCCGGTCGCGGTCATGCCGAGAACCACGACTCTTCCGAAAAGGGTGGCCGCAAAGGCGGCGAGGCCGCTGCTGCAAGACCGAAGGCAGAGCGATCCGCTTCCGCCAAAAAGGCCGCCGCCACCCGCAAGCGCAATGAGCAGCACGCCCAGCACTAAGGGTGCGCAGCAAGGATTTACCGTCAGAAGGAGTTACCGCGATGAAAGTCCAGGAAGTCATGACGCATGATGTGCGTGTCGTAAATGCGGAAGAAACCATTCAGGAAGCAGCCCGCATCATGGCGGAAATCGATGCCGGTGTGCTGCCGGTCGGCAAGGAAGGCAAACTGGTAGGAATGCTGACCGACCGCGATATCGCAATTCGCGCGGTTGCCGAAGGCAAAGGTCCGGACACAAAAGCGAGCGACATCATGTCCAGAGAAGTGAAATATTGCTTCGATGACGAGGATGTGGAAGATGCCTGCGGCAATCTCGGCGATCAGCAGATCCGCCGTATTCCCGTCCTCGACCGCAACAAGCAACTGGTGGGAATCCTGTCCCTCGGCGATGTCGCCGTGGAAACCGACGGCAACGGCGTGGGTGAGGCATTGGCAGCGATCTCCCGTCCCGGCGGCACCCACAGCCAGTCCGGCGTGCAGCCGCATTAAACCGATGGCCCCGGGGGCTGTTTTGACAGTCCCGGCCGATTAGATCTTCACCGGCGAGGGCTGTAATCCTCCCCGGGCAAGTCGCTGCGCGGCAACGGGAGCACCAGATGGACGACAATCACGGCACCCCTCGTCAAAGGAAAGCCCACACCGCCAGCCATTCCTATGCGGCTTTCGCCCTTAACATGGTTCTCAGCCTTGTGGTCATGTATCTCGTCATGTTCTCCATGATCGATGGCTGGGGCGACTTCCGGCACAATCTCAACATGGTTTACATGGCGCTGACCATGGTTGCGCCGATGGGCATCCTCATGCTCGCGACGATGGGTGGGATGTATCCAAACAAGCGGTTGAACCTTTTTCTCCATGCCGGTCTCGCCCTCCTCTTCGTGGCGGCCTTCACCGGGACGCGTAGCCAGACCCTGATCGGCGACCGGCAATTCATTGCTTCGATGGTTCCCCATCATTCCGGCGCCATTCTCATGTGCCGGAAAGCGGTAATCACTGACCTGGAACTGATGGCGCTCTGTTCGGAAATTTCCCGCGGCCAGCGGATCGAAATCGAGCGAATGAACGCAATCGACGAACGCCTCAGCGCAAGGGTTGGCGGCGCGCAGAGATGATTGCTCCGCCATGCCTCTGTCGGCGTCGGACAGCTGATATGGCCGTCGGTTATCACGGGTCAGCCTTTGGCAGACCTTTTCCACGCATCATCGTCCGCAGCGGCTCGCGCGCCATATTCTCTTCTATCTGCCGATGCCCCGGCGTATCGGGCAGCGCCTTCTTGAAATTCGCCGCATAGTCGTCCGGCATTTTCGGCGGCATCATCGGCTCGTATTTATCGACAATCGACTGGATGATAACAGGGCCATCCTCGGCGAACGCCGCGTCAAGGACCGGTTCTATCTCGTCAAACCCGGAAATCGTAAAACCCTTTCCGCCCATTGCATCGGCCGCACTGGCAAAGTCTATGGGTGCGAGTTCGCAGGCGAATTGCGGATGGCCAAGGAACATCATCTGCTCCCATGCAATCTGATTCAGCATCCCATTGCAGATAGCCAGAATCTTCAGAGGCAACCAATGCCGGACGGCGGTGGAGAATTCGCCGAGTTGCATGGCAAGTCCGCCATCGCCCACAACCGCATATACGTTACGGCCGGAATAGGCCAATCCGGCGGCAATGGCGTAGGGCAAGCCGGAGGCCATCGAAGCGAGCGCACCCGAAACGGCAAAGGCGTTGCTGGTTTTCAGATCGATGTGACGCGCAGCCAGTTCCGTGTTCTGACCGGAGTCGGTCACAAGCATTCCGTCTGCATCGATACGCCTGCCGAAGGCATGCACCACTGGCTGCGGTTTCAACCTTGTTGATTGCTCCGATGTCAGGACGGCCATCTGTTCACGCCAGGTGCGCATTCCTTTCCGCGCGGCTTCCAGAAAACTCCGGTCGCTCTTTTTCTCCAGCAGCGAATTCAACCGGTTCAGTATGTCACCTGCGTCACCCACCAGGCCACACTGCACGGGATGCCGAAGTCCGATACGCTGCGGGTCAAGATCGATTTGAACCGCCTTGACGGTGTTTGGATCCGGATAAAATTCGATGTAAGGAAATGTCGACCCCACGATAAGCAGGGTATCGCAATTTTTCATGATGTCCTGGGAGGCGGCGGTTCCCAGAATGCCAATTCCGCCGGTGGTAAAGGGGTCGTCATCATCCATGACCGCCTTGCCCAGAAGCGCTTTCGCCACCGGCGCGCCGAGCAGTTCGGCGGTTCGCTTCAATTCTTCCTCAGCGCCAAGGGCGCCGCGTCCGGCAAGTATCGCAACCCTACTGCCACGATTGAGCAAGGACGCTGCCTCGTGGATGAGTTCGTCAGCGGGTTTCGGACGATACGAGAACCAGTCATTCGGAACATGCCTGGGCAGGTTGCGGCGAGACCGTCCTTCCTCGGCTGGCTTTTCCTGCGTGTCGTTTGCTATCGAGAGATGCGCGACGCCACGCCGCGCGATAGCCGTGCGGCAGGCGAGGCTGGCGACATTTTCCACATGCGCAGCATCGCTAACGACGGTATTATAAACGCTGACATCCTCAAAAACCCGGGTCAGGTTGACGTCCTGCTGCGTGAAAGTTTCGATCAGGTCGTGATATTGCATGCCGGTGATCGCGAGGACAGGAACTTGGTCCAGCTTGGCGTCATAAAGACCGGTCAGGAGATTGGTGCCACCGGGACCCGAAGTGGCAAGACAGACGCCGAGCCTGCCGGTCCATTTGGCATAGGCCGTCGCCATGAAGGCAGCGGATTGCTCGTGTCGGACCTGGACAAACCTTATCGCATCCTGACGTTTGCGAAGCGCCTCCATGACGCCATTGATGCCATCTCCTGGAAGGCCGAATATCGTGTGGACCTTCCAGTCGATCAATGTCTCCACCAGAACATCTGCTGCGGTCGTCATGATCAGTTCCTCAACTCTCAGCGGTCGTTCCAGACCGGCCATCGAAAGCGGTCATGAAACTGCCTGTCTCGTCAGGGAATAAAACAAGGAAATCCCCACGACGCGCGCGGGGATTCCCAGTCTGTCAGCGTTAGGAGTTTTTGTGGCTCTGCTGACCCGCCTTCACATGTTGCTCATGTGTGCCACCGCGGGTCTTGCCATTGTCGCCATTATTGGAGGCCGATGCGGACTGCGAACGCTTGTCGCTGTTCTTGTGGCTCTGCTGGCCGGCCTTCACGTGCTGTTCGTGCGTACCACCTTGATTTGGCATGATATGTCACTCCTCATATGGTGATTTTTCACTTGCGTGCCTTGTGGCCCGCCCTAGACCAACCATGCCGCGCCACAGGAGTTCCGAGATTTAATATTTCGTGAGGAGCGATTTTTTACGGAACAGCCCCGAGCCCGGCCTGGCTTCGAGCAATAGGGGCGAAGGGCAGGCGTACATGCGTCTATCGCGATTTTCCGAATTCCTTGCGAAGCTCATCCTTCGCATCTTCCAGCACTTCCCTGCGTTTTCCGGGCAACGTCCGGCCAGCACGGTTGATGTAAAACACCAGCATCGACATTGCAGACCGGAAAGGGCTAGTCTTGCGCCTGGAGGATTGTTCCGCCGAGGCTTTCAGCGACCGTGCGATCTGCGAGGGATCGTCCTTGGTGAACACCTCCTTCTCAAGATCGAGCGCATCGCTTTCCCTCGTCACCTTCTGTGACCACTTCTTTTTCTTTTTTGCCTTTTTCATCGTTCTTCTCCCGGCCGATCATTATTTCCGTTCGGGGTCATGGGTGTGGTGGCTGTCACGTTCACCCCCTCCGCCGGAAACCCTGCTCTTCGAACGTTTGTCATTGTCTGCCGCAGGTTTCTTGATCTCCAACGGGGCCTTTGCGTTTTCATGCGAAGAGCCCGGCCCGCCCTGCCGGATGCTTGCCGGTGTTTTTGTCGAGGTGGACATTTATTCCTCCTGTCGTTGGGTGGCAGCGGATAAACCGCTGGCCTATTGGTCGTCGCGGGTTTTCATCGCATCGGAAACACGCTTCTTCCGTGGGTCCTTGAGGTTTTCACCCACAGCGTCCCGATCGTGCTCGGGGTCGTCGGTGGGTTTCATATAGCCTCTGGGTCGGCTTTCCTTCGGCCCCTCCCAGCGCGGCGATTGGTCTGTGGTGCCGGGAGCGCCGTCTCGTGGAGAATTATTGGTCATGATTGCCTCCGGTTGGGTTTCAACGCTCCCCAACCACTTTGCTGGGGCAATGTTCCGCAAAGACCGGGAGGCAAAAGGGGGATTTTTTTCGAAACAATTGCGCTCCCCCCCGGTTAGGCGGGCCAGACACTCAATCCGAGGGACAGACGATGACGGACAAACCCGGCAAATCTGATCGCATCTCCAGAATTGCGTATGAGCAGCAGCAGGACTTTCTCAGGCGCTCGTCGCTGCAATTTCTGGAATGCGCGATCCATTTATGCGCGACAAATATGAGCATTTCCGAACTTGCCACACGGCTTGAGAAACAGGCCCAATATCTGCGGCAGTTCGGCTGAGGAACAGCCGTTGCAAGCGCCAGCGGCGAACAAGTCATTTCTTGGGAATATCGCCATGCCAAGATTTTTCTTCACTGTGATCAGCGGCAAAAGCGTCCTTGATGACCAGGAGGGGAGCGACCTACCCTCACTGGACCGGGCGATTGAAGAGGCGCTCAAGGACGCGCGCGCCTTGATGAGCGAGGCGATCCTGCAAGGGCGCGACATTTCCGAAGGTTCCATCATCATCCAGGACAAGCAGCACGAGGTGCTGAAAGTCGTCCGCTTCTCCGAGGCTCTAGACAGAAAAGACTGACGGCGCGGCAATATCCGACTGCATACGGGCCATCAGTGTTTCGTATTCTCTTTCCGGAACGCCATAGGTCATGTCGGCGACATCTTCCAATATCCCGCGGTTGACGATCCGGACGTTTCCGCGGCTGGCGCGGATTGCATGAATGCCTTCGAGAACATGCAGCTCGTTGGTGATGCCCGGCCGCCGCACCCCCAGAACCGTGGAGAGAAACTCATGGGTAATGGGCAAATCATCCGTATCGAGCCGGTCATGACACATCAGCAGCCAGCGTGCGAGCCTTTCCCGCAGACTATATTGCCCATTTGCAAGCACAAGCTGGCCAACCTGAAGCACGCAGACATTGATATAGCCCAGCAAAAGCTCTCGCAGGCGCGCGTCCTCCTCCATTTCCCGCCGTATTTCAACAGCCGGAATCAGGAAACCGCGACCGCCCACGCCCATGGTGGTTTCATCCGGCGTGGTTTCCGCGCCCAGCAGAACGGGCCAGCCGGTGATGCCCTCCCGCCCGACAAGCACGGTTTCAATGCTTTTGCCGCCGTCATCATGAACAACGGTCGATGCAAGGCCGGTTTCGATAAAACAGAGATGAGAAATGGGCTTGCCAGCGGCAACGAGCTGATGCCCGGCCGGCAGATCCACGGGCTCCAGCCGGGACGCAAGCTGCGACAGCCGTTCTGCGCCGAGGGTCTTCAACAATCGGTTATAAACAAGAAAATCTGATCCAAGCATAGCGGTTCGCCGGTTCGCCCCTCTGCTCGAAAACATCAACCTGCAGCAGTCATATTAGCAGCGGAAAATCACATGAAAACAGTGAGTACGTTTCCGTACCATTTTGTAGAACGGATCGTTCCTGCGCCGCAGAATGGCCGCAACTCCAAATTTTGGCCCATTTTTCAGGCAGCATCATACATCGAAACCCGGTCATTGGGTATGTCGCCCCCGCACCGTCACAGAAATCGGGGCGACCGTAACAGCGGGAGCCACCGCCTTGGCTAGAAGCACGCGCAGAAACCGTCCACCACCCGCCTTCCAGCCCGACAGCGCCGGCGCGCCCTCGCTCCGCGTCTTACATGAGGAGGCGGAAAGCTGCGAAAGATGTGACCTCTACAGGCACGCCACCCAACTGGTTTTTAGTGACGGCGACAGCCGGGCGCGCGTGGTCCTCGTTGGCGAACAGCCCGGCAATGAAGAAGACCTGAAGGGCCGGCCTTTCGTCGGCCCGGCAGGCCGTCTGCTCGAGGAATGCCTCAAGGAAGCCGAGATAGATCGTTCGCAATGTTATGTGACCAACGCCGTAAAACATTTTAAATTCGAGCAGCGTGGGAAACGACGGCTGCATGCCCGCCCGAACAGCGGGGAAGTGCAGCGCTGCGCCTGGTGGCTGGGTGCAGAACTGCGCCTTATCGATCCGGATCTTATCGTGGCCATGGGCGCCACGGCCTTTTATGCGCTGACGGGACGCACGAGCGGTGTGACGAAGGAACGCGGGCATATTCTTTTGACGCCGGGCGGCACACGCCTTCTCGTCACCATCCATCCCTCTTATCTGCTGCGCCTTCGCGACCGGCAGGAGGCGGAGCGACAGCAGCGCGCCTTTGTTTCCGACCTGCACAAAATAGGCGAAATCCTTGGCGAGATGACCTAGCGAAACCGACCTGCCGCATTCGTCCGCAATGCCAGGAACAAGCTTTTCCCATCGTGGTTAGGGGCGACCGAACCGGGAGGCTTGAACACCATGGACAAGAACATCGAATACCAGATCATCGCGCATGAAAATGGGTGGGCCGTTGTCGTTTCTGACGTCGTGAGGGCTGTTTACCCCAGCCGCCATCTGGCTTTGGCGGCTGCAAAGCTGCTGGAGAGCGATGTGGTCCCGACGCAAGAGGCGGAACGCCTTGCCGCCACCACCTATCTGACCCTGACCGACACCACGGCGCCGAACCGGTTGCGCACCTCCCTGCAGGTGATGGTGGCTGTGCCCTATCAGGTGGATATTCCCTTGCGGCGAAGAAGCGAAGAAGTCAGCTGTCCATTGATCGGCGGCCGCAATCTGGCAGCCGGCAAAATATAGACCGGATGGCGGGGCCGGCTTCATCTCAAGCCGGGCGGCCGGGATGCGTTCCTGTCAGAAAATAGAGCGCAATCGCGACAGCGAGCGCGAATATGACCAGCGTGTAGACCATCATGGTTTTCCACGTCCGTTTGCGCCCGCGAAAATCGCCGTCATCTATGCCGACGGGCGAGAATTTCGAATCGAGCCTTTCGCTCAATGGTCTGTTCATGTCTTGCTCGGGCCTGATGCTTTCCCGCGGCGCATCGGCCATGTCCTCATTTTTGGCGTGCATCGGATATTCCCTCATGTGCCACCGCGCCTAACCCCATCCATCCGCAATTGTTCCGCAGCAGGACGCTTGCAACATCAGGTCATTGCTTCTCGAACTCGAGCATGGGCCGCCGTTTTTCGGGATCGATTTCTGACACCGCAATATTCCCCTCGCGCTTATTTGATAAATTCAGTCACCGGGCGGCTGAAATCATCTTGCTCCGGCGTTATGGTGGGGAACAGGCACACGCATGCCGATGGCAGGCGAGGAGTAAAGCATGCAGACTGTTAAACGCCTCACCATAGCGATCATCGGCATGACAGATACTGTTACATCGGAAATCAGAATGGCCTGGTTTCATGCCCAGATCGGCCTGGAAGGGCCCTACTCCGCCAGCTTCATAGAAAGTGAAGACGCTCTCAAATTTGCCGCAGCGATTATTGACGTTCGTTACGAGGCGGACGTCATGCTGCGTCTCACCGAGCAACTGGACGAAGAGGCAATTCCTTATCTTTTTTTCGTGCCGGAGACGGTTATCGACAGCGAGCCGGGACCTTTTGTCCTCTCCGGACGTTCGGAAGACATCGAAAACATTGTTTCCGCTTTGATGGCGCAAGGAGGGGGCATCAGACATTGAAGCGAGGCACGTGTCATGCTGGAACAACCCGATGGCCATGGCGAAGCGAATTTTCTGCTTTCTCTCCTGCCCGATGACGTCCGGCGTGAAGTAACGGGCGTCTGCAAACCCATCAAGCTCGCATTGGGCGATGTGCTGATATCCGCCGGCGCGCCCATCGAGCATGTTTTCTTCCTGTCATCCGGCATTGCCTCCGTCGTGGTAGTCACCAAATCGGAACGCAAAACCGAAGCGGGACTTGTCGGGAGAGAGGGATTTGTGCCGACAGGGGCGGTCGCTGGCGCGGAAACGAACCTGACCGAAATCGTGGTACAGGCTCCCGGCGAAGCGCTTTTCATGGACATGCGGTCGTTTGAAGCGCTTCTTGCAAAATATCGCGTCTTTTCCGATATCCTTGTCTGTGCCCTGCACATCTCAAGAACCCAGGTGGAATACACGGCGTCTTCCAATGCCACCCAGTCCGTAACGGAGCGGCTCGCCCGGTGGCTGCTGATGTGCCACGACCGCGTAGAAGGCAATCACCTGCCACTGACGCACGACTTTTTGTCAACCATGCTCGCCGTCAGGCGCGCGAGTGTAACGGACGCCCTCCATGTTCTCGAAAGCCATGGGTTCATTCGTTCCGAAAGGGGCAGAATTACGATCAGGAACCGCGAGATGCTCGAGACCTATGCGCGCGATCTCTACGGCATGCCCGAGGAGGAAAGCAATCGTATGTTCGCCCGCTTTCTGCCCGACTTCCGGCCTGAAATCCCGCTTGGCGACCTAACCATTGTCGAAAGCAGCGGGGTTCGGTAGTCCGGACGGCCTTCTCAATCGTCGTTGGTACGCTTCCGAACATTTACGTTTGGCCGTTTCCCTATAGTATGGATTCATCTTCCCTCACGCTGTGAAATGCAGGACGCGTTTCAAGGAGGTGAAATGCACGCCAGTCACGAGTACCAGAGTTCCGGAATTTTTCTGAACGAAGACATCAACATCGTTAAGGCAGCCTACGAGAATGTTCTGTCCGCAGAACGCGACCCGGCTTTGTGCCGGGCAGATGTCGCCCGCTATGTCCTGAAAATGTATGATCGCGGCGTTGTCGATCCCCTGAAACTTCAGCGGCTCGCAACTCTCTATTTTCGAACAAAATTGCTTGTCGGCTGATTTTCCGGCCTTACCCCGCTGTCGTTCGCCTTGGTCTCAGGTTCGGTGACGTCTGAAAGGACGTTCCTCTACGGTTTCGGATAATCGCGTGCCTCGTCATGCCAAGGGACAGGGGAACAAACCTGCGCAAGCATGGTTCGGGTGGCTCCACTGAACTCATGCCGGACGAGGTATAACATGACCAGGAAAACACTCCCCATTCCCGAAGAGAACAGAAGCCAGCAAGGGCCCGGCGACAACGACCGTCTGAACACAGAAGAAACCTCCGTCGTTAAGGAACAGAAGGTTTCAACGCAGACCGGCAGGCAGGCAAACATAAAGATAAACACGACACATCAAGGTCACCAGCAGGACAGGTAGCGCCCGCCTGTCCGCGGCAGATGGCTGGCTGTCACCAGCAGCACTCAGTCCAGATTTCGACGTAGCGACTCCCTCGCCCTGTTGACGCGGCTTTTGATGGTGCCAACACGGCAGCCGCAGATGGCGGCGGCATCGGAATAACTCGTCCCTGCCGCCACGAGCAGCAGAGCTTTTTTCTGGTCCTTGTCGAGATGGCGGATAGCTCGCATGACCTCCTGATGCTGCACGCGCCATTCCTGGCTGGCAGGAGTAGACATGGATTGCTCGATACCGACCGGCAAACCGACGCATTCACGCCTCGACACCTTGTAGCGGGTGCAGAACGTGTTGCGCAAAATGGTGAAGAGCCATGATTTCAACGCCGTGCCGGGGGTAAAACCGTGCAGAGCCCGAAGCCCCCGCAACATCGTCTCCTGGACGAGATCGTCAACATCCTCCTCATTTCTGACGAAGCGGCGCGCAAACGCCGTCAGGGCCGGCGCCAGATCCGCAATACCGATGCGCAACACCTCCAGCTGCGCTTCACTCAATGTGTTTCCGGAAACTCCACTCACAGCGTGCTTGGCCATTTTCCCATCCTTTCACTATGGGGAAATGTCCCGGCAGACGCTTGGTTGCTGTACGCCAACGTACAATGGCGCAATCAATGAAGATTGCGGCTGAATTGATTGGAAAACCACAGGCGCGCGTATACTTGAGGCGGGACAGGGTGATTTCAGGCCTCATCCTCGCGGCCGGCCGGTTGCCTCCGCCGCCTCTGTTCGATCATGCGTTCAGCGTTCTTTCTCGTCTGTTCCCTGTCGCGGCGGCTTTCTTCACTATCACCGGAACGGGCGTCGTCCGTACCGGGCTCCGGCTGGGTATCCTTGTCGAGTCGGTTCATCGCTTCATCTCCGCTTATGGTTACAGGAATGACGGATCCGCTATCCGGCCGGTCTTTCTAACCGCAGCTCCATGAAGAGGTTCCGATCTTGCTGAGGCATTGAGGGAACAGTGGCGCGGGAAAACGGTTTGGGAGGGATCAAGGAGGATGTCATGAACAAGAACGACAAGCTGAAGCAGATTCACAAGGACAGTGAACCGCAATTTGCGCGCGGCAAGAAAACCTCGAAAAACAACGGCGTGGCGAGCGCGAAGCCAAGGGTTATCACCGGTTCGGACGACGCAACGGTCAACAAGCTGCCGCCCGGCGTCAAGAAACCCGAGAAGGACTGGGATTTGAACTACGACGAACGAGACACCAGCGACGGCAATTTCCAGGGTTAATCCGGTCGCACACGACAACCTTCACCGAGCCAGGTCTTCGATCACAAGTTCGATGGATTGTGGCTCGGCGCCTTCTTTTGTCTGCACCCTCAAGACGCTGCCGGTGTTCAGCACGCCCTCGAGTACCGTCCGCTCCCCCACTATGATCTTAATCACCTTGGGGGTCGCCGCCTCGATATTTAGGCTGTTGCTGGTTTCGTGATCGACGGTCTGGGCCACGGCGGAACCTCCGGTTCATGTGAAGATAGGCGGCCTAACTTCGCACGGGCAGGCTTGTTCCTTTCTTTGGTGACGTCCTACCACCACTTACGATCACCAAAACGGCGCGGAACCTTTGTGGCACACCGCTGGCCGGTTCCGCTGATCGTCCGAGACAATTCTGATGTCAGGGTCTCAGGAAGCGCGGAGCGGATTGCATGGGAAGCGCCGCAAGGAGGGTCGCCGTATCGCACACCTGCAACTGCGTCGAAAAACGGCCGGACAGCAGCTTCAACGCCGCATCGTGTGTCGCATCCCTTCCACTGCAAAGCGCGTCTTCGACCAAAATGACGTGAAATCCCTGGTCGATCGCGCCCAGAACTGTGGCGAGGACGCAGACATCGGTTTCTCCACCGGTAATCACCAGGGTTGAGACCTGTTCCTGCCGCAGAATTTCGCCGAGGCCTCCATGCTGCCACGGGGAATACACGCTTTTACGAAAGACACGGGCGGGCGGAATGTAGCGCGATAGTGAGGGGATGACGTCGATGAGTTCAGGCGCCAGCGCCTGTCGCGTCATCATCGGCCATTTTTCATAATAAGCCCGCCATGCACCTGGGGCTTCCCCAACGGTCTTCGGCGGTACAAAACAGGTGAAGATGCATCGGGCGGGATCGCCTTGAACCACAGCCTCCACCTCTTCGCTGATACGGTCCATCCATTCGACATGCCACGGCGTATCCTCGGCGAAGATACGCTGCATGTCGACGCACAGATGCCGCCAGTCTCCCTCGGCAGAAAACGCGACCAATTTCCTCCTCCCCTATCCGCCGGTCTCACTGTGAGGAGCGGCAACGGGCTTCGATTCCGGCGATCCGCGGAAGCGCAGAAAGATGGAGAGAACGACGAGAACCGCGGTCGAAAGAAACTCCGATTGCCAGTTCTGAAAGGATTCGAACCAGAACTCCACACTTCCCAGATGCGCAAACAGCGATGTCTCTGGCTCACCATGCATGGCGGCTTCCAATGCCCCCGCATCAGCGCTGTATTTCAGATGGAGAACAAAACTGACGATGAAAAGGAAGAACAGCGCCAATCCCAGAGAATAGGAATAGAGGGTGCGGATGAATCCACCTGCCTTCACCGGCCAGGGCGCCTCGGCATCATCTGCTCTTTGCGCGGAATCTTCGTCCTGCGATGTCGCTTTATCGGGGTCCTTGGATTCCGCCGAGCCTCTTTGAAAAAGAAACGCGGTCAGCATGACATACGCCGACATCTGGAGAAATTCGCTCTCCCAGTTTTCGAACAGGGCGGAAAGAAAATGGCCGCTCTTTGCGTAGGAAAAAAGCGTAAGGGGCGTCGCCTGATGCTGCGCAAGCTCCTCGTTGTAAACAGCCCAGCCGGTCGCGAGCATGCCACCGATCGTCAACAGGGAAGTCAGGACAAGGACAATCGTCAATCCATTGTCGCGAAACAGCCTCATGGTTCAGCTCCGCAGGAAAGAGACAACAGCAAAATTGAACGTGCCGCCGGTATCAGCGGCACGTCCGCGTGACGGCTCACGCCGCCCTGGATTTGGCCTTCACGTTTGCGCGTGCCTGGGCAAGCGAAGAGAGAGCCGTATCCGTCGCGCTTTCTTCGCCCAGCGTCTGCTCGAACAATTTGGCCGCTTCCTTCATGCCGAGTTCGACCGCCCATGTCTTCAAGGTGCCATAACGGGTGATCTCGTAGTGCTCCACGGCCTGCGCCGAAGAAATCAGCCCGGCATCGAGCGCGGGTGAGCCCTTGAACTCCTCCATGATTTCCTCGCCTTCCGAGATAATGCCCTGGATCGCCTCGCAGGTCTTGCCGCGTGCCGGCTTGCCGAGCAGCTCGAAGACATTCTGCAATCGCTCCACATGGACCTCGGTCTCGTCCCTGTGCTTTTCGAATGCCGCCTTCAAATCCGCTGACTGCGCAGCCCGCGCCATTTTGGGAAGCACCTTCAGAATCTGCCGTTCCGCGAAATAAATATCCTTCACCGTATCGAGGAAAAGGTCTTCCAATGTCTTCTCAGCCATTTTTAGTCTCCTGTTGCTTTGGTTGGTGAGTGGGAGTGGATGTTTCATTGCTTATCGACGGGGACGGAGGCCTTGCCGAGCTTGAGCGACGGTTCGCGCGCCCAGACTCGAAGTTTGCCGAGCTCTGACACGAAGGCAGCCAGCCCCCCTTCACCCGGCAATGGCAGCATGCCTTCATCCATGACATCGGCAATTCCCGCTTTTTCCAGCAACGGCAGCGCCGACTGGTCGTAGCCAATGAACTTGCAGTGCTGGAACGCGTCGGCGACGAAATCCCTGGCAGTTGCTTCCTTGATCAACTCATCGATCGCCGCCGCCGATGTCAGCAGCGCCACGGCATCGAACAGCACCGAAGGCCCGCCATCAATCATGTGATGTGCCTCGATGAAGGTGCCGTCCGACGCCGTTACCCCGCCGACCTTGGGCGCGATAAACTCGAAGACAGCTTTTTCTACCTCGACCGCTTTGGTCAGCCCCTTCAGCAGCTTGGCGTCCACCCCGTCCGTGATGAGAATGCCGAGCTTGCGACCCTCGAACCGTTTGGGACCCCGTTGAACGATGCTGAGGGCCGGCGACGGCTCCAGATCCTGACGGGTCGGCATGGCGGCGTCTGCCGGTTTCGGCATGGTCTGAAAGCCGAGCTTCTGCGCCACCGTTGCCGCAAGCGTTTCATCGATATTGAGAAGATGCGAAACCATCCTCTCACGAATGACGGGAGTTTCCACCTTGCTGAGTTCGAAGGTGAGCGCCCATGCGATATGGCGCTGCTCGGGTGGCGTCTGGCTGATGTAGAACTGGCGTGCCTGGCTGTAGTGATCGGCGAAACTTTCCGGCCGCAACCTTGCCTTGGCGCCCTGCTCCTCGGCCGGGAAATGCTGGAAACCGCGCGTCGGTGATTCCCTTGGCCCTTCCCCGAAGGAATTGGGCTGATAATTCGCCCGTCCAGTCGGATTGCGCATCGCCATATGGCCGTCCTGCTGGAAATGCGCGAAAGGACACTTGGGCGCATTGATGGGCAGATGCGTGAAGTTCGGCCCGCCAAGACGCTTCAACTGCGTATCGAGATAGGAAAAATTCCTGCCCTGCAACAGCGGATCATTGCTGAAATCGATGCCAGGCGGAACGTTCTGCGTCATGAACGCCACCTGTTCGGTCTCGGCAAAGAAATTGTCCGGCATACGGTCGAGGACAAGCCGGCCGACCGGTTTGGGCGCCAATATCTCCTCGGGGATGATCTTGGTGGGGTCGAGCACATCGAAATCGAAGCTGTCGGCGAAATCCTGATCGAAAAGCTGAACCTGCAGCTCCCATTCCGGAAAGTTGCCAGACTGGATCGCAGTCCAGAGATCGCGCCGGTGAAAATCGGGATCGGCGCCGTTGATCTTGACCGCTTCGTTCCACGCCACCGACTGCAATCCGAGCTTCGGCTTCCAGTGAAACTTCACGAAGGTCGATTGCCCCTTCGCGTTGATGAAGCGGAAGGTGTGCACCCCAAAACCTTCCATGAACCGGAAGGAGCGCGGAATGGTCCTATCGGACATGATCCACATCACCATGTTCATGCTTTCAGGCGTAAGGCTAATGAAATCCCAGAAGGTGTCATGCGCGGTTTGCGCCTGCGGAAAGGCGCGATCAGGCTCCTGCTTGGCGGCATGGATGAGATCCGGAAACTTGATCGCGTCCTGAATGAAGAATACCGGGATATTGTTGCCGACGAGATCCCAGTTACTCTCCTTGGTATAGAGCTTCACGGCGAAACCGCGCACATCCCGCGCGAGGTCGGCCGACCCCTTGTTGCCGGCGACGGTCGAGAACCGCACGAAGGCCGGGGTCTTTTCACCCGCCCGCTGAAACAGATCGGCGCTGGTGTGGGCGGCAAGGGATTCATAGGTCTCGAAGTAGCCATGCGCACCATAACCGCGGGCGTGAACCACGCGCTCGGGGATTCTTTCGTGATCGAAATGGAAAATCTTCTCGCGAAAATGGAAATCATCCACGACAAGCGGCCCGCGAGGACCAACCCGAAGGGAATTCTGGTCGTCCGCCACCGGCCCACCCTGGGCGGTCGTCAGCACGGGCTCGTCCCCGGCGGCAGTCTGGTGCAGTTCGCCGCCCGGCCCCCGAACAAGCTTCTGGTCGTGAACGGTGGCGGTGGCGGATGAAGAGGTGGAATCTGGTTTTCTGGCCATGTTAGCTCCTGCAAGGCGTTGACCAGGGGCATGACAGAACCATGCCCCCGGATTGACGGTGACCTCGTCAAATCGCCGAGCGGCGGTACCGGTTCCGCTCCTGTTCAACGTCTTCCGGCGCATAGGGTCTCGAGGCCTCGTCGAAGCCCGTCCAGCCCTGCTCGCGATAGGCTGCGCGGCGTTCCGCAGGGTCTACCCAGCCTTGCCGCTTGAGCACGGCCTCCGCCTCCGGCACCAGATTATCTTCCACGCGGGCGGTTACCAGCGTACCGCCCCTGCGCACCCCTTCGGCGTAAAGATTGGCATCCTCTTCGGAAACGCCCGAGCGGGTCATGGCTCCGATAAGCCCGCCGGCAGCGCCACCGGCGACAGCGCCGCCCGCTGCCCCGACTGCCGTTGCGGCAAGCCAGCCCGCTGCAACCACCGGCCCAACGCCCGGGATCGCCATCAATCCAAGCCCCGTCAGCAGACCGCCGGCGCCACCCACAAGCGCACCGATGCCGGCGCCTGTGCCGGCGCCCTCAGCTGCGTTGGAATCTGAATCCTCTCCATGCCGCCTGTCGGCATTGCTGCCCACGATGCTGATATCGCTTGACGGCACGCCCGCTCTTTCCAGTTCCGAGACGGCGGCGCTTGCATCATCATAGTCGTCGAAAAGTCCGGTTACGGTTCTCATGTCACTTCTCCCAAAATCCTGCGCGCCTTACTTGGCGACGACGTTGCCCTGATAATCGAGCGCTATGGCCACGGTCTTGCCGCCCTTCATGCCCGATGCCATCCACACACCCTTGTCGTCTTTCGTCAGGTTCTTGACCTGCGTGTAACCGGCATCTTCCATCCTCTGTTTGGCTTGCGCTTCGGTGAAGCTGTTTGCTCCCTCCACCGGAGCCGTAGGATTATTGGCGCCCGGTGTCGCGACAGCCGGCGTATCGCCACCGGGATTGGCGGTTGGCGTCTGCTGGGCGAAAGCCGACAGCGCACCGCCGCCCAAGAGCAACGCAACGAAAACAGTTTTCTTCATTTGGATTTTTCCTCCGCTAGGATCGTGGATTGCGAGCCTCCCTTTCGGGAGTTTTCCTCCGAGAGACGGGAAACCCATCTCGGGCCGGCATGAACGCCTCTCGAACAAACCGACATGCAGAGAGTTCCGAAAATAATTATCGGCAGGGGAGAATGCCGCCTCACACGATGATCGCCTTGCCCGCGTCGCCGGACGGGCATGGCCCAAAACTGGTAGCAGTCGTTTTTATACGACTCCCTTCACGGCCAGGAGTGAGGAAAATCCGGCAGGCCGGCACTGATGATCTCAGGCCCCATCGCCCGGATATTGGCTGTTCTTCAGGAGCAGAGCCAGATGCACCGTGTTGCGCACAAGCATGCTCACCATGGTTTTAACGGCATCAGGGGTTTCATCGAGATCAACGAAATTCTTCGAACCCATTGCCTCCCCTACCCAGTAGGCAACCGCATTTGCAGGAATAGTGAAGCCGACATCATTCAGGGCCTGGAAAAGTTCCGCCGAAACATGGTGGGCGCCGTCCTCATTCCCCACGACCGCCGCCGCGGCGACCTTGCCATAGGACACCATACGTCCCTGTTCGTCGGTTTCGTCCAGAAATGCATCCATGCGCTCCAGCGCTCTTTTGCACACGCTTGAGGGCTGTCCGAGCCATATCGGCGTTCCAAACAGAAGAATGTCGGCTGCGACGATCTTTTGACGGATGGCCGGCCAGGCGTCCCCCTCGCCTTCATCGGACGTTACGCCGGCTTTGATGTCATGATCGGCAAGCCTGACCGTCTCGATTTGCACATCATGATCGCCGAGTTCCCGAAGGATCAACGCCAGCAGTCTTTCAGTCGAGGACGGCTCCGTCGAAGCGGAGGACTTGAGTGTCGCATTCAATGCGAGGACTTTGAGAGACATGATAGCTCCTTCTGTCAGCGGCCTTTGCCGCATGTTGGTTTTGGTGGCCATATCCCGGCGAGCGGGAGAGGCCGACGCCTCCGTCTGCCAAACCGTCTGACCTAACGCCGGGAAAGCAACCGCGCCATGGCGTGATACGGAGGCGGCTTTTCGCCTTCAGGCCCGTTTTCCTTTTCCAGCCGGGCACGAATCTCCTCGATTTCTTCTTCCGTGAGATGCTCGATCCCGATAAAATCCGCGCGTGCCTGCTCAACAGCCCTCAAAAGCTCGTCCAGCTTTGCTTCCATCGCTGCGGAATCCCGGTTCTGCGAGTTCTGCACGAGGAAAATCATGAGGAAGGTGACAATGGTCGTGCCCGTATTGATGACCAGTTGCCAGACCTCCGAAAAGCCAAACAGCGGCCCGCTTACTCCCCAGACGATGATCGTGCCGAGCGCGACGACAAATGCGGTTGGTGAGCCGGAAAAAGACGCGGTACGGCTGGCAAAAAGTGTGAAGAACCTGTTCATAGCGTACTGCACCTGACGGCTGACACCGATGCTGAGGCAAAACGCACCTGTCCTATCGCCCAAGAGCGGCGGTTCTGTAACGTGCGCTGCGTTTGGATGGCACTAACAAAGGAAAAAGCAGATGGTTCCGAGGTTAGGGGCGAGGGAAGAGAGTAGCCTCCAACGTTGCCTGCGCATTCGGACAAAGCAGGACTAATTCGCTTGACGCTTGTCGTTCCCTCGCAACAGTCGGGTATGGAGAATTTGTTAGGATCACGATTTAGGTGAATTTACTTGTGGCCGCCTTGGGATGCGAACCATCGACCGGAGTTCCCGGACTGGATAGTAATTTTGGATAGCACAGTGTGCTGTGGAGCGGTGGCGAACTGTGCGAGCCGTAAAAGACTTCGGCCTCCCGTTGGGAGGCCGAAGTCTTGACAGTCTTGTAGTAATCTGGCTGCGGGGGCTTGAGTGCGCGGAGACTTGTAAATTGGCAAACATCGATCCCTACGCTGTAACAACAATCTTGGGATGACAAGCCGTCCATTCACCAATCCATGTTGGCTTCAACGAAACGTTCAGCGTGTTCCTATTTACCATGACAACCTAGCTGTGTTTTAGTCTTCGTGGTAGGGAAACCAAGATATTTTAAGTATCCGCCGTTCAGGCATTATGCCTCTTGCTTAGTGTTTCTGCCCTTTTTCTCCTGGGCTCCTGTGCGAGGCTAAGCCAAGCGACCTTGAAAGTCGTAAAGCCGGCGCACGGCGCTCTACAACAGACAATTCTGGTCGTAACGACACGTGAACTCGACAAGCCTTCCGGCGCTGTACGCCGTGTGGTTCCGGCTCAAGCCTCCAAAGCAAGAGAGCTACCCCGAAACGATTGTCGATGAGTCGCGATTCACCAGGGCCTTGGCCGCCGAATAGGGCACCTGCTGTGCACGGAAACGGCATAATCATATCGGCCATGCCTACTGGAATACGTTGAGTCCGAACATGGCAGCCTTCTTGTCGGGCTCTCAGACCCGCCGACTGTTAATCCCGTCACCTTGTCGGGTTGTGCGCGGTGACGATCCACGCTGCGCCGTCGATAATCACTGACCGCTCACCAGGGCACCCCGCGAAGACGGCACGAACCGCAGCCGAGGCGCGGGCGCGGATATCGTCGGACTGATCAGCGAGCGCGCGCGCCAGCGGGCCGACCTCGAGTGTCATCTTCACCGCGTCATCGAGCGCTGCGTCTCGCGTCTCCCCCTTGCCGAACGGGATGGAGGCATTGAATGGCGCGATAGCAACATCCGTGAAACTGGCCGCCGTTAGAATACGCTCCACACGCTCCGGGTCGCCAAACGAGAACGGGCCAGGGGCTTCCGGACCGGGCGGCGTCATCGACGGGAGGATGCCCTTAATCGCGCCCATCGGCAAACGTACCCAATCGTTCTCGGCGATGTCGCGCCAACAGACAAAAGCAACTCGCGCTCCCGGCGCGAGCGCGTGGCGCATATGGGTAAACGCCGCTGTAGGATCGTCAAAGAACATCACTCCAAACCGCGAGAACAGGATGTCGAAGGCACCCTTGGGAAATTCGGTGCTGCTGGCGTCAGCCACTTGGAACAGGACCGGTGTATCCTGCGCCAGCAGGCGCGCTCTATCGATCAGCGGTTCGGATATGTCCACGCCCAGCACATGGCCCTCCGCGCCGACGCGAGCGGCCAGATCTCGGCTAGACGCCCCCGCGCCGCAGCCGACGTCCAGCACGCGTTCACCCGTAGCGGGCGCGGCGGCTTTGATCGCAGCCTGGCCGAATGGCGCCATCATGGTATCGAGCCGGGTCTGGTAGGCGCCCCAGCGCTCCCCGCTTTGTCCTTTCCAGTCGGCAATCTGATCGGCATTTTGTTCTGCCATGTCCACATCCTTCCTTTTCCGATCCGTTCTCAACCAGGCTATGCGCCCGCGTGGTCGTTGCCACCGTGCGCGGCCATGAACATGGCGACGGCCGACCGGCAATAGGATTCGATTTCGTTGTCGTCCTCTGCTCTCGCCTCATCGAAGCGTGCGATAATCAGGAGATCAGAGCCTTTGAAAAGCGCGGCAAACAGGCGGGCAGACTGGACAGGATCAGGCACATTCAGAAGCGCCTTCGCATGCAATTGACGCAGCAGGGCCTCGATTTGGGCGATCATATGGGCGGGACCGGCTTCGTAATGGATCTTGCTCAACGACTTTTGACTTGTGACATCGGCCGTGACCATGGCTTCGACACTGCGAACGTCCGGGCGCAACAGCGTGCAAAGCAGGGATGATCCCACCGCCATGAGCTGATCTTCGGCCGAACCGTCGACGCCTTCAAAAAGGACCTGCGGCATTAACTGATGGCAGCGGGCCGCAAATGCTGCACCAAACAGCGCCTCCTTGTTCTCGAAGTGACGATAGATGCTGAGTTTGGATATCTTCGCCCGCTGAGCGACCTTGTCCAAGGTCGTCGCTTGAAAACCCAGTTCGGCAAAGAGTTCCCCTGCGGTGTCGACGATTGTTTGGCCAAGTGTTTCGTTGGCAGGCCGGCCGCGCCGGCTCTGACTATTTTTAGTCACGATAATTACAGTCCTTGACAGTATCGTTATTCGTGAATTAAGATACCATGTAGTTTCATAAATAAGCAAGCCAAAGAATCAGTCGAAAAACACGAGGTTGCCATGCAACGACGAACACTGCTGAAGCTGGCAGCGCTTTCCACCATCAGCGTTCCTCGTGCTCAGGCCACCGCCAGCCCCAGCCCCCCGCCATCCACAACAAGGAACCCATCACCATGAATGATGTCATCATCATCGGCGGCAGCTTTGCCGGCCTCTCCGCTGCCCTGCAGCTCGGCCGTGCCCGCCGCAAGGTCACCGTTCTTGATACCGGCCTGCCGCGCAATCGCTTCGCAGGCCGTTCCCACGGAGTGCTCGGCCACGATCACAAGCCACCATCGGACATCCTGACCGAGGCGCGGCAGCAACTGGCGCGTTATCCCGCGATCAATTTGGTCAACGCTCGGGCCGACAGCATCTCCGGTACCATCGACAATTTCTCCGTCCTCACTGGCGATGGCGAAAGCCTCAGCGCGCGCCGCCTGATCCTGAGTTATGGCGTTGTCGACCAGATGCCTGTTGTTCCAGGCTTTGCCGAAAGCTGGGGTACATCCGTCATCCCATGCCCCTATTGCGACGGCTTTGAAGTCGCCGGCCAGCATTGGGGCCTCGTGTGGTCGGGTCCGCAGTCGATGAATCAGGTGAGGCTTTTTCACGATTGGACCGATAGTTTGACGGTCTTTGCCGATGGTCACGACATCGCACCCGACATCCGGGCCGATCTGTCGGGCCGAAAGGTACCTCTCGTTGATGGCCGGATCACCGAGATCGTCCGTCATGGGGACCACAATGCCACTATCAAGCTCGATATCGGCCCCGATGTCGCAGTCGACATCCTGTTCGCGCATCCGCGCAACAAGCCGTCCGCAAGCCTTCATGAAGCACTGGACCTCGCCACGGTCAATACGCCAACCGGCATCGCCCTCAAGACCGACGAGTGTCGCGAAACCAGCATGCCCGGCATCTATGCCGCCGGCGACCTCGCTAACCCCGGAATCCCCTCTGTCACCACCGCAACATGGCAAGGCGCGATGGCGGGTATCTTTGCCCAGCAGTCGATGTTGGTTTAAGCACAGATTGGAAGATGAGATGACTATGGAACCGGCTAGCGCGGGTGCGCGCTTCCCTCCGCCACTTGTCTATCTGGCAGCACTGCTGTCGGCGCTGGCGGCAGAGCGTTTCGTCGTACGCTGCGCTCGTTCGACATCGACTGGCGGCTGCCAGTTGTGAACGCTGCTTTAGACCCATGTCGGTCCGAGCGCGCGCAAACATATTCTCGCCAGTGCGACCGACCGCTGCAGTGAATGTGGCGGTCGGCGCGACTATGGCACCCGGTCAGTCATGACGATAGATGACATGAAGTTTCCGAATGCCGCATGCCTAACTTTGCGGGTTTTAGGGCGCAAGCTCCGCGAATGCTTACGATCGGGAGAGCCCAAACGTCTTCCTGATGCCGCTATCCAATGCCTTGGCTGGAACAAACCGTTTCAGGCGGCTCAGAAGCGTAGCCTGTTTTCCAACCGGCCTGCGCATTTTGTGAGGACCTGTGATTGCTGCCATGATTTCGGCAGCGACAATCTGAGGGCTGCTTGCTGTCTTAATGGCTGAAAGAACGGCCTCATTGGATTTGGCAAATTGGGGAGCGTAGTCGTCAATACGCGCCTCCGTCTGCTTCGCATTGACATCGAGACTTGTCCTCGTGAACGTCGGCTCGACCAGGACAGAGCGAATGTTGAATTGCCGAACTTCGTGGTCAAGCGTTTCAGACAGTCCCTCCAGGGCATGCTTGCTACTGGCATAGAGGCCCATGTACGGTGCGGGGAGGAAGCCGAGGACCGAGCTGACATTGACGATCAGGCCGGAATTCTGCTGCCGCATCGCGGGCAATACCGCTCGCATCATGCGCAGTGGGCCAAAGAGATTGGTTTCAAAAAGGGCCTTCGCCTCATCGTCCGACGTGCTTTCGACCGGCCCGACAAGAGAGACGCCTGCATTGTTCACCACGACATCAATCCGGCCTGAACGGGACAGAACCCAATCGACGAATTGCCTCACCGACTCGTCATTGTCCACATCGAGACGTCCGTACTCGACACCGGGAACCGGTCCACTTTTGTCCGGATTGCGCGATCCTGCAAACACCTTGAACCCATTCTGTGACAGCAACCTCACGGTCGCCTGCCCTATGCCGGAGGATGCTCCGGTCACCACAACAATCTTGTCTGTCGACATCTACGCTCTCCAAAATTAGCGTTGGATTAGAAATTAATATAGATTTCATATGTAATCTATAATTCCGTTAGATTGCAAGTGTAATAAAACGCGTTTGCATAAATTGAGGAGACGGGTGGTCAACCCACACGACACTTGGGATGAGGCGCCTCGACGCGCGAAACATCGATCGAGTTAATGCGGCGGTTCTCGGCGGGACGAAGACATGGCTTCCGAAAGGGCCCTGGGCACGCAAAACACACGGCCACATCTCACCAAGCAGTATGATCCCTCCGCAGCAGATGATGCTGCGGAGGGACGGGTGGCTATTCCGCAGCAAGCGAATGCTGAGCTGTTTCCGTATTCGCGTGCTCCGTCGAATCCATGTCTGCCTTGGGTGGCTTGATGCGGAACCATGCAGCATAGAGTGCCGGCAGGAAGAGCAGGATGATGAGCGTGCCCACCGCCGTTCCGCCGATAAGCGTGTAGGCCATCGAACCCCAGAAAACCGAATGGGTCAGGGGAATGAAGGCAAGGACCGCGGCAAGCGCCGTCAGGATGACGGGCCTTGTTCGCTGCACCGTGGCTTCGATAACGGCATGGTAGTCGTCCAGACCCGCAGCCTTGTTTTCCTTGATCTGTTCGGTCAGGATCAACGTGTTGCGCATGAGGATGCCTGCCAGGCCGATAAGACCCAGGATCGCGTTAAACCCGAAAGGCTGGTTGAACAGGATCAGGGTCGGCACGACGCCTGCAAGACCGAGCGGTGCTGTCAGCATCACCATCGTCATCGTCGACAGGCTGCGTACCTGAAGGATGATGACGATCAGGGTCGCCGCGATCATCAGTGGGAACACCTTCACCAGGGCAGTATTCGCCTTGAGTGATTCCTCTATATTGCCGCCCATCTCGATCGTGTAGCCAGCAGGCAGAGATGCAACGAGTGGCTGAAGAGCGGTCATCACCTGTTGCGAAACCTCCGGCGGTTGTGTCGCCTCGTTAATATCGGACCGGACCGTCACCACCGGCGTTCTGTCACGACGCTTTAGGATCGGCTCCTCGAAGCGCACCTCCGTGTGGCCGATCTGATCGAGCGGGATCGCACGACCGTCTCTCGTCACGAGCGAGAAGTCGGCTAGCCTTGCAGGATCGAGGCGGATTTCACCGGCACTTCTGGCCACAACAGGAACGTTTCGGATGTTCTCACGGACTTGTGTGACGGGAACACCACTTAGCAGGAGCTGTATCTGCTGGGCAGCCTCGGCGGACGACATGCCGATGAGGTTCAGGCGATCCTGATCAGGAACGAACCGGACAACAGGTGTGCGGTTACCCCAGTCACGATTGGCATTTCTGACGTCAGGTACAGAGCTCATGAGAGCAAGTGCCTGTTCGGAGATTTTGTACAGCTCTTCGGCGTCCGGTCCTTTGATCCGAAACTCGACGGGGAATGGCGTGTAGGGGCCAAAGACGAGTTGCGTCACACGGACGAATGCCTCGGGCGCCAGCCCTTGCGCAACGGCTTCCCGCAGACGAAGTTTCAGCACCTCACGCTCATGGGCGTCGGATGTCAGCACAACGATCTTTGCAAAGGCAGGATCGGGCAGTTCGGGCGCCATGGCGAAGAAGAAGCGGGGCGCACCCTGGCCGATGTAACTGGTCGCGATCTTGGTTTCGGGCTGCTGCTTCAACCAGGCCTCGAGCTTCTTGACCGTGGCGGTCGTCGTTTCGATGCTCGTGCCTTCAGGCAAGCGGACTTCGACAAGAACCTCAGGGCGGTCCGATGTGGGGAAGAACTGCTGCTTCACCGCACCCATCCCGACGACTGAGAGCGCCATGACGACGCCGACAATGGCGCAGGTCAGGAACTTGTGCTTGACGGTGAATTCGATCGCGCCGCGCAGGCGTCTGTAGTTCGGCGTATCGTAAATCGCATGATGGCCACCTGCTACCGGCTTGATATCGGGCAACAGCTTTACGCCGAGATAGGGCGTAAAGATCACCGCCACGAACCACGAAACGATCAGCGCGAAACCGACGATCCAGAAGATATTGCCCGCATATTCACCGGCTGCAGAGGCGGCAAAACCGACCGGCATCAGGCCGATAATGGTCACAAGCGTCCCCGACAGCATCGGTGCCGCAGTGTGGCTCCAGGCATAGGCAGCCGCCTTGATGCGATCCATGCCCTCCTCCATCTTCACGACCATCACCTCGATGGCGATGATTGCATCGTCGACAAGCAGGCCAAGTGCCAGGATCAATGCACCGAGCGTGATGCGGTCGAAGAAGCGCCCCGTCTCGAGCATGATGATGAAGACAACAGCGAGCGTCAGCGGAACGGCCAGAGCCACGACGATGCCCACCCGCCAGCCGAGCGCAATGAGGCTGACGAAGAGCACGACGCCGAGGGCCATGGCGAACTTCACCATGAATTCACCCACCGCCGCATCAATGTTGACGGCCTGATCGCTGACCTTCGTCAGCGTTATGCCGAGGGGTAACGACTGTGCGATCCGGCTGGAGCGCTCCTCGAGAGCCTTGCCAAGCTCCAGACCATTCCAGCCCTGTTGCATGACAACACCGAGCATGATGGCCGGCTCGCCGTCATGACGGATGACATAGCTTGCCGGCTCCTGATAACCCCGGCGTACCTCAGCAATGTCGGAAAGCTTCAACGAGCGGCCGGAAGCGACGATGGGCGTATCAGCGATAGACTGAACACTGTCATAGGCGCCGTCGAGACGAATGAACACCTGCGGACCCTGCGTATCTATTGAGCCAGCGGGCGTAACGGTATTGCGCCGTTGAAGGGCTGCGGCAATGTCCTGAGAAGATATGCCGAGGGTGGCGAGCTTCTCATAGGAGAACTCTACGAATATCTGCTCCGGCTGTTCGCCGAGAATATTGATTTTCTTGACGCCGGGAACATGAAGCATGTCCTGTCTGATCTTTTCGGCCTCCCGGACGAGATCGCGCATCGGCATGCCCTGCGCCTTGAGAGCGTAAAGGCCGAAGCTGACGTCGGAATATTCGTCGTTCACGAACGGTCCCAGAACACCCTGCGGCAGGTTTCTGGCTTCATCGCCGAGCTTCTTGCGCGCCTGATAAAATTCTTCGGCGACGGCGTGTGGCGGCGTATTGTCCTTGAGCGTGACGGTAAGATAGGCAAAGCCGGGGCGCGTCGTTGTCTCGACCCGGTCGTACCAGGCCAATTCCTGAATGCGCTTCTCCAGCGGCTCGGCAACGAGATCCTGCATCTCGCGCGCGGTTGCGCCCGGCCAGACAGTCGTGACCGTCAACGTCTTGATGGTAAAGGAGGGGTCTTCAGCGCGTCCCAGCTTGACGAAGGCATAGACGCCGGCAAGCGACAGAAGGACGATAAAGAATAGCGTGACGGCGCGTTCGCGAACCGCAAGGGCGGACAGATTGAGGTTCATCAGTTTGCCGCCTCTTTTGTACCAACACTGGTGCGAACTTGCGCTCCATCCTTCAGAAGATGTGCGCCAAGCGCAACGACCTCCTCTCCCGGCTTGACATTAGTGACGACCACATTCTCTTCGCTCACCCGCTCCACGTTCACATCACGAAACTTCACGACGGACGATTGCTGATCGATCACCCAGACGCCTGTCCGCGTCCCGTCATCCAACAGGGCGCCTATCGGCAGTTCGGCATGATTCTGCACATCCCTGTTCTCGATTTCGATGGTGACGGTCGCTCCCAGGGGCGCATTTGCAGCCCCCCCTTCAAGTACCCAGCGCGTTTCATAAGTGCGGGTCTGCTGATCAGCAGAATCGGAGATCTGGCGCAGCTTGGCCTTCTCCACATTGTTTCTGCCGTACACCGAGGCAGAAGCCTGAACCCCGATTTCAGGGCGCATGGTTTCGGGAAGCCAGACAATGGCTTCGCGCGGACCTGACTTCGCGAGCCGGACAACCGGCTGCCCGGCGGTTACCACCTGGCCCGGTTCACCGAGCGTCTCGACAATGGTTCCATCTGCATCGGCAACAAGAACCGTATATTGGGCCTCGTTTTCGGCAACATTCGCCTCAGCCTGAGCGGCGGCCAACTGTGCCGTCGCCGTATCCAGCAGGGCTTTCGATCGTTCATATTGCTGCGTCGAGGCAGCAGAGGTCTTCACCAGAACGGCAAAACGTTTTTCATCGGCTTTCGCTTGGACAAATGTCGCCTGTGCCGCAATGACAGCGTTTCGCTTGGCGGTCAGAGCAAGGCGAAGATCAGTTTCGTCAAGCCTCATCAGTGGCTGTCCAGCGCTTACCTGCTCCCCGACGTCGACAAAACGTTCGACGATCTTGCCGGGAACGCGAAAGCCGAGATTGCTCTGGACCCGGGCACCAACGGTTCCGGTAAAGCTGCTGCGCGAATTACCAGGGAGCCTGGCCGTCGCGAGGTTGACCAGTGGCGCCAAGGTCCGGGGATCGGCAGCCTTTGCCTCTGGTGCCTGCGCCGGAAGCAGCAGTGCTGCGGCTCCGCCTGCGGCCAGCGCCAGCACTGCTGCTGCAGTGACAACAAGTTTCCGTTTCATTTCATCGTCCCTTCTTGACGGCCTGTTCAAAAATATTAGATTGCACTCTAACTCTAAAAGGCATATAGATGTCAAATGAAATCTAATTGGAGATCCACATGAGAGTGAGCCGCGTACAGGCAGAGGAAAACCGGGAGAGGGTGATAAACGTCGCCAGCCGGTTGTTTCGAGAGCATGGTTTCGACGGGATCGGCCTGAAAGACCTGATGAAGGGTGCAGGCCTCACCCAGGGTGGATTCTACAAGCAATTCGCATCGAAAGACGATCTTGCGGCGCTCGCATCACGGCGTGCTCTCGAGAGCGCCACGAGAAGGTGGTCTGATGCCGCAGGAGACACATCAGATCCCCTGGAGTCGATCATCAGGTTCTACCTATCCAAAGACCATAGCGGCGAGAAGGCGGAAGGATGCCCGCTTGTTGCTCTCGGCTCCGACGCTGCGCGTCAGACTGCCGAAGTTCGGCGCCCGTTTGAGGATGGTATCCGGGCGCATTTCGAGGTGCTCGAAGAACTCATCGGACACGGTGACGATAGAGCTCGAAGCGGAAAGGCCATGGCAATATTGTCCATGATGGTCGGCGCAGTGACGCTATCCCGGATCATCGAGGATGAACTTTTGTCGACGAGTGTACTCGACGCGGCAGCGAGCGAGGTCCGGCGCATTGCTGGCCGCGATCGCAGCGACTAACAGACAGTTTTTGGATATTCGTCGCCGATAGCTGTCACGGCTCAGCCGAATCCGGACGCGTATCAGGCGAGTATAGCGCAAACCGCATGTCCCAAGTTCACGACCGGTCATTCGGTCGCACGCCGAAGGCATGCCAAATTTTTGATCATAGACAGGTGGAATGCAAATGCGTCGTGTCGTTGTCACGGGAATGGGAGCCGTCAGCCCCCTTGGTGCGAATGTCGATATCTCCTGGTCTCGGCTCCTTGCTGGCAAAAGCGGGATCCGGCGACTGGATGACGACATCGTCGGGGATTTGCCTTCAAAAATCGGAGGTGTTGTCCCTTCACTGGCAGCAGATCCTGAAGGAGGATTTGATCCTGACAGGACCCTGTCCTCGAAGGATCAACGGAAGGTCGATCGCTTCATCATCTTTGCGCTGGCGGCGGCGGAAGAGGCTCTGGCGCAGGCGAAATGGAAGCCAGCTTCCGAAGAAGAAAAACTGAGAACGGCGACCATCATCGCATCGGGCATCGGCGGCTTTCCCGCGATAACGGAGGCGGTGCGTACCGTCGACCAACGCGGCGTCCGCCGCCTCTCGCCCTTCACCATTCCATCCTTTCTTGTCAATCTCGCCGCCGGACAAGTCTCTATCCGGCATGGCTTTAGAGGCCCGCTGGGAGCGCCGGTGACGGCATGCGCCGCCGGCGTTCAGGCGATTGGCGATGCAGCACGACTGATCAGGTCCAATGAAGCCGACATTGCGGTTTGCGGTGGCACCGAGGCCTGTATGAACATTGTCAGCCTTGGTGGTTTCGCAGCGGCAAGATCACTATCGACAGGCTTTAACGAGACTCCGGCCAAAGCGTCACGTCCTTTCGACACCGCGCGCGACGGCTTCGTTATGGGTGAAGGCGCAGGCATTCTCGTCATTGAAGCGTTAAGCCACGCTCTTGCTCGTGGTGCGACGCCGATAGCAGAACTCGTTGGATATGGAACGACGGCCGACGCCCATCATATTACCTCCGGTCCGGAAGATGGAAGCGGCGCCCGCAGGGCAATGCAAATCGCCATCGCCCAGGCGGGTATCGCGCCGCACGAAATCGGCCATCTAAACGCACATGCGACATCGACCCCGGTTGGAGATCTCGGAGAGCTCAGAGCGATCAAGAGCCTGTTCGGCCAAAGAAAGTCGATCGCGGTCAGCGGGACGAAATCGGCGACGGGGCACCTGCTGGGGGCCGCTGGCGGCCTTGAGGCTATTTTTACGATCCTGGCGCTCCAGCACCAGATCGCGCCCCCGACCTTGAATCTCAGTTCACCGGACCCTGAGGCCAATGGCATAGACTTTGTCGCAAACGATGCCCGACCCCTCGATGTTGAATATGCAATATCCAATGGCTTCGGCTTCGGTGGCGTCAATGCCAGCGCAGTGTTTCGACGCTGGCCGAGGAGAGGCAATCGTACGCCATTAGCTGACTAAACCTCGTGCGCGGTCCCCTTTGAACATAGTCTCCACCAGGACGCTCCCACCATGCAACCAACGACTGTCGTTTCGCCGCCCAGCATAACGCTCCTCAAGCCAAGGATTGCCGTCATCGGCGTCGGCGGTGGCGGCGGCAATGCTGTCAACAACATGATCATGCACGATCTCGAGGGCGCGGAGTTTATCGTTGCGAACACCGATGCCCAGGCTTTGTCCATGTCAAAAGCGCCACGCCTTATCCAGCTTGGCCCGACCGTCACGGAGGGACTTGGCGCCGGATCATTGACCGATATTGGACAGGCGGCAGCCGAAGAGTCGATTGACGAGATCATGGATCACCTCCACGGAACCCATATGTGTTTCGTGACGGCGGGCATGGGGGGTGGAACGGGAACAGGTGCCGCACCCGTTATCGCCCATGCTGCGCGCAAGGCAAGCATACTGACGGTCGGCGTCGTCACCATGCCCTTCACATTCGAAGGTACCCAGCGAATGCGAACAGCGCGGCAGGGAATCGAGCGTCTCGGCGAATGCGCGGACACGGTGATCGTCATCCCCAATCAGAACCTCTTCCGGGTTGCCGATGCGAAGACGACCTTCGCGGATGCCTTCGAAATGGCAGATCATGTGCTGCATGCCGGGGTCAGTTCCGTCATCGATCTGATCGTCAAGGAAGGATTGATCAATCTCGACTTCGCCGATGTAAGGTCAGTCATGCGTGACATGGGTCGAGCGGTCATGGGCACGGGCGAGGCAACAGGAGACGCCCGCGCCCGACATGCCGCCGAGGCAGCGATTGCCAATCCGCTGTTCGATGAAGCGTCCGTCAGGGGAGCGAAAGGCCTTCTCGTCTCGATCTCCGGCGGACCGGACATGACCCTTTTTGATGTCGACGAAGCTGCAACACGTGTTCGCGAGGAAGTCGATGACGACGCCAATATCGTCGTTGGCGCGACATTCAATGATGCGCTTGAAGGGCGGCTGAGAGTCTCCGTTGTCGCCACCGGATTGAGACAACCGGCAGAGGTGATCCACCTTTCGGAGCGAATGGCGTGATGCTCGCTCATACTGTGGGACCTGCAAGCGCCGATTTGTAAAATTGATGGCCATGGAGATTTGAAATGTTGAAGCGTTTTCGAGAAAAATGGCGATCGTGGGAAGATGCCGTCCTGGGTATCGACGATCCGCAGGGAGACTACCTCGCCGCATTGGAAAAACGGCTGGATCGACTGGAGACCGAAGTGGCTGGATTAAAGGCACAGCCCCGCGAAGAGGTAGTGTGGGAGGACGGCGCCGAAAACAAGGGGTGATGGCTGTAGCCGCTCAACGAGGTTGCTGTCGAGCTCGATGCGGCCGTCGGTGAGAAAGCGCTCGAAGATAGAGCGACGCGAGGCGACATAACGTATCGCCTCAGCGAGCTTCGACTTGCCGGAGATCCGAGGCAGGGTTGCAACAGGTCAAAGAGCTCCTTCGACTGAGGATTCTGACGGCTCCCGACGGGATGTCAGCTATTCAATGCAATGCTGCCACCTGAAACCTGCCATTTGATCGGCACCACGAAACGGCAGAGCCGCCGCGAGAGCGGACTGTCGGCGACCCGGAACGGCAGTGCATGTAATTGTTCTGAGCTGGCAACCTCGTTCGGGCTGACGCTGCAAAGCGACAACCACTTTCTCGCAGGCCGACGGTTACCGCCGAGAGGGCCATCGAACAAAGATCGCACAAGCCGGCGAACTGCTTCTTGTTTCACATTGCGGTTTCAGATCGCTTTGGCCTGCGTATTGCGCGAACTTTGGGGCTATCGCCAGCGCCGCAGAAGAACCGATCGCGTCCGTCGGATTCAAGCCCCGAAACTGCCATTTCCGCCGGCATATCCAACCGCTCCAGCACTTCACCGGTTGAAGGATCGATGCGGCGGACATCGCTTTGGTCGTTCTCCCACGTACCGTGCCAGAGCTCGCCGTCGACCCACGTGACCCCGGTAACGAAGCGATCGGTTTCGATCGTTCGTAGCACCTTTCCCGTCTCGGGATCGATTTGATGGATTTTGCGGCCGCGATGTTGCCCGACCCAGAGCGAACCTTCAGCCCAGGCAAGGCCGGAATCGCCTCCATTGCCGGGGGCGGGAATCGTGGCGAGCACCTCGCCAGTCTGTGGATCGACCTTCCGAATCACCGCTTCAGCAATCTGGAACAGGTACTCGCCGTCGAATGCCGTGCCGGCATCCGCGGCAATATTGAGCGAGGTCAGCACGTCTCCGCTGTCGGGATCAAACGCCTCCAGTTTTGCACCTGTCGCCATCCAGACGCGGCGGCCGTCAAAGCTGACCCCATGGACGTGATCCACTCCGGGAAAAGGGCCATATTCACGGATAATTTCGGCGGCTGTGTGTTTCATGCCCTCATCCTAGCCTGAAATGCCGATGGCGGGGAGTAACAAGCTTGTCGGAAAACCCGGAAAGCTCGTCGCAATCCAGCGACGGGCGCGTGCGTGGCCGAACCACTCCACCTTATCATTTTTCTCAAGGGTATCGAGCGCCCGCTGCACCGTGCGCGGGCTGACGTCGAGCGCGAGCGCCAGCGCGGAGCTGGACCAGGCCTCGCCATCGGCGAGAAGCGCCAGCACGTCGCTATGCTTTTCTTCGACGGGCGGCGCAAGCACCGCGACCGCGCCGCCGTCATGTGACTCCAATACGAACCCCTGCTCGGTGGCGCGTATCTGCGCCAAGGGCCTGATTGCCTCGCGCAGACGCCCGATCTCAACCCGCAGCCGAGCGCGGTGCGATTCATCTGCTTCCCGTGCACGAAAGGCGCGGACGAGAAGCTCCTCCCGCGGGACATCTTCCGGCCAAGCCTGACCAAGCACGCGCATGAGCGCGAACAGGACCGGACGATTCGCGAGAAAAACGATGGCTTTATTGACACGCACGACGTTCCGGCACACATCGATGACAAGCGCCCCCGATGCAATGAGCGCCTCCACCTCATCGAGCCGAAGAAGCCGTTCTCCATTACGCGCGACCAGCCGCGCGGCAGGCGCTTCGAAGGCCCGTACGGCTCTATTGACTTCGGCTTTCAATGCAGCATTGCCGACGACCTCCGCGGCGTTTTCTGCGCGATCGAGCGCATCACGAGCCGGCTTCGCGCGTATGCGGCGCATCGCGATGCCCGCGACCACCAACTCGTAGCCTACCCGCGATGTCATCGGCAACGCACCAGCATCGAGGCCGTTCAGAACCCGCTCCGCCTCGTCGAGACGGCCGATCAACAGCAAGCGCCTTGCTTCGAGATAGCCGGCATGCGCGGCGTTCGCGAAGTCGCCGAATGCCTCCAGCGTTGTCCGGGCGGCGGCGAGCCCCTCCATGGGACGGCCGAGGTCGCGCAAGACCAACGCGATCTCTGCCTCCGCAACGGCACATCGCGCACGGGCCATGGGCTCCCGGTTGCCGAAAGCGCGCGCCGCGTTTCCCAGCAGTTCCTTCGCGCGTGCAAGGTCGCCGAGCTGCGCCATGGCAATGCCGCGCAGGGCGAGCGCCGGGGCATCGGCGCGTAAGGCGATGCGCTTGAGCGCTGCAAGCGGATCACCCGCCGCAAGCGCCCGCGCCGCGAAGGTAATCAGAGAGTCCATTCAAATCCCGTCACACTTGTTACTCACACTCTCCCGCCATTCGGACATAGATTCTTGTCAGGTTAAGCGTCGCAGGAAGCATTGTCGAACCTCAATTGGGAATTCAGAAATGGCAATGTCCAAACCAACGAGAAAACGCTCTTCGGACACGCTGCGATCATGCGATGTCACAGGCTGGCTCGTTCTTGCAGCTTCGCCGACCTTCGCGTCGATGGCCTGGATTTCGGCGAACGACATGCAGGCGAGGATCTGCGCGTCCTCGCCGGGCGCGCTGCCGATCAGCGACATGGCCTTCATGTACCTGCTGATGAGCCTCTTTCACCTGCCGCCCTGGCTGAAGCTCGCTTCCGCTTACTGGCGGCAATGTCCATCCCCTAAAACCCGAGGAGACTGACAATGAACCACAAAATCGTTTCAACCAAAGACTGGCTCGCCGCCCGGCGGGATTTTCTGAAAGCGGAGAAAGAGCTTACTCGACACCGTGACGAGGTCGCCCAAAAGCGGCTGGCGCTGCCATGGGTGCAGATCGAAAAGGAATATGTGTTCGATACGCTCGATGGCCCCAGAACGCTTGCCGATCTGTTCGATGGCCGATCGCAGCTTCTGGTGCAGCACTTCATGTTCGCGCCGGGATGGAAGGAGGGTTGCCCGAGCTGCTCTTTCATGGCCGATCATACCGATGGCATGAACAATCATCTTTCGCATCACGACGTTACCATGATCGCCATATCACGTGCACCGCTCGCCGACCTCGAGCGCTACCGTAAACGGATGGGCTGGCGCTTCAAATGGGTGTCGTCCTTCGGAAATGACTTCAATCACGATTTCCGTGTCAGCTTCACACCCGACGAGGTCGCCTCCGGCAAGATCGACTACAATTTCGGAGAGTGGCCGGAACTTGGCGAGGAGTGGCCGGGCATCAGCGCCTTCTACAAGGACGACGCCGGCCAGGTCTTCCGCACCTACTCCACCTATGGGCGCGGCGTCGAGGCGATGATGGGTACCTATCAGCTACTCGATCTCGCCCCGAAGGGACGCAACGAAGGCGAAGGAATGGACTGGGTCCGCCGCCACGATCGGTACGAATAGCAGTCCTTACGTTTACCTATTCGCTCGTCGCTGAGGGAGCGGATGTTTTTCCCATCTTCTTTGACTACGGACAGCATTGCGTCGAGATGGAGTGGAGCCGGGCGAACGAAGTTCTACCCACGGAGATGCGTAGGCCAGAACGCTGCAACGTTTCCGACCTCTTCCGTGGATCGTCATCCCGTCTCCACGATGCCGACCTCATAATCACGGCGGAAGGAAGCCTCGACGGGCAGACACCTTTCGGCAAGGTTCCAGCTGAAATTGCCCGCCGTGCCAAGACGGCCGGCGTTCCCGTCATTGCCCTTGCAGGCACGATCGGCAAGGGTATCAGGCTCAATTTCGATTGCGGGATCGATGCTTTCGCCTCAATATTGATCCGACCCTGCTCGCTGGAGGACGCGATCTCATAGGCACCGAAGGCGCGCGCGGCGGAAGATGCCGTCAGGATGATCATGATCGGGACGACCCTGCGAGCACCGACGGGAAAGGTGGGCTGACACTGGAACCTATGGAATACGAAAAAATTGTCGGCGAAGAAGTTCCAAAGAGCCTGGAGTTCCGCTTCTACCCCGCTTGCATACAAAGTTTGAGTTGACCCTCCTGGATGGTGAGGCGACACTTGAATGCCGAAACGAGGGGGAAATGATGGACAAACCACAACGATGGCGCCATATGGCAAGCGCGCCGAAAAACGGAGATCGGATTCTCATCACGATACGGTCGTCCGAACAAGGGCCGTCCCAGGTAGACCTTGCCTACTGGTCGAAGGGCGACCAGTACGGTTCAGAAGGCTGGCGTGCCTCGGACTCTTCGCCGGGGCGGATCATCGAATACTCGGAGCCGGAATTGAAGTGCTGGATGCCTATGCCCTCCGCCAATACCGATGGCCTCACGATGCCCGCTCCATGGGAGGGCGAGGATGCCCGCGAGCTCGATGGGTCGGGAATCTGAGGAGAAAGCCAAAGCAATAAGCCCGCAACGGTCACCATCGCCCAGTGGCTGGCGGCTCTTCTGGAAACTGATGCACCCAAAATTGCTCCACGACTTTCGCCAGTTTGCGCACAGCAAAAATTAAGGAGAACAGGACAATTTGTTCTCCGGCTACTGTTGGAGAGTAACAATGCAGGCTCGGCGTTGGCGCGTAATAGCAGTGGGGATACTTCTGGCCATAATCGGAGCCGCGCTTCCCATTGCCGCCATGGCCTGGACCTCCTGGCGGGTCGCGGTCCAAAAGGAACTCGACATCCTGGCTCTCGTTGCCGAAAGGTCACTCGCGCGCGCCGACAATACATTCAAGGAAGCGCAAGGCGCGCTGGAAGCAATCGAAGCCGCGCATCTTCCTGCGTGTTCGGATCAACATATCGCGCAAATGCGGATCGTGACGATCAATGTTCCGTCAATCGAGGAGATTGGTTATTTCGAAAACGGCGTTATCAAATGTACGTCCTGGGGCCGCACCGCAGGAAATATCGCCAAATCCCATGTCGATTATGTCACGTCCGAAGGCATCGAAGTGACGTTGCGTATTCAGCCGGGTGTCAGCCATGGCGATCAGATGACGAGTCTGCACCTCGGCCATCACAACGCGCTCGTCGCGCCTTCCCGCTTTGTCGATATCATACTGCGAGACGGAATATCCCTCGCGCTCCTCAACGATCATGGGCAGGTCATCAGCACGCAGAACCAGCCGGATGCGCGCGTTGTAACGGCACTTGCGGCGCAGGCGGGCCGGGGTGTCAATGACGCTTCGCTTTACTCTGTCGTAAAAGACGATGGGCTGACCGCAATCGTCCTCGAACCGAGGGCGGCTATGCGGGAGAAACTCCTGCGCGAACTGATGGTTCTTTTGCCGATCGGAGCATTCATTGCGTCCTTTATCGTCGGAATCATCGTCTGGATGTCGCGCAAACGGTTGTCCCCACAAACAGAATTGGAAATCGCAATTCGGAATCGCGAATTTGTCGTTCATTATCAGCCGATTATCGATCTGAAGACCAATATATGCGTCGGCGCAGAGGCGCTCGTCCGCTGGAGACGGCCCGATGGCACCCTTGTAAGACCAGATTTTTTCATTCCCCTTGCTGAGGAGACCGGATTGATAGAGCCTATTACCGATCAGGTCGTCGAAGCCATTATTGCCGATATCGGGCCCATGCTCGTTGAGGATCGTACGCTGCACATCGCCGTCAATCTCTGCGCCCAGGACATCAAAACCGGACGAATTTTGGATTTCATCGATCAGCGTCTGACGCCTGCCGGTATCCGCAAGGAGCAAATATGGCTCGAAGCGACGGAGCGCGGTTTCATCGACATCGACGCAGCCCGCATTACCCTGGATAAAGCGCGCAGGGCGGGTCATTCCGTCGCAATAGACGACTTCGGCACCGGCTATTCCAGCCTTCAATATTTGCAGGGGCTCCCCATGGATGCCCTGAAGATCGACAAGTCCTTCGTCGACACGATCGGCAGGAACAGCGCCACCAGCACCGTCACGCTCCATATTATCGGAATGGCGCGTGAACTTGGCCTGTTCTCCGTCGCCGAAGGTATCGAGACGGAGGAGCAGGCAGCCTATCTGCGGGAACACGGCGTGGACTTCGGTCAGGGCTGGCTTTTTTCAAGGCCCCTCCCCGCCGGGCAATTTATCGCGTTCCAGCGGCAAAACAAATCGGAATACGGTGCCGCTCCGGAGGTCATTCAGGCGACGCCTGTCGAAGCGGTGGAAAAGAACCCCTCACTTTGATGGTCTGTTTCGGACCGCCAGAACACAAATTTTCTGCGGAACAATCGGTGGATGCTGAAGTTACTCTTCCTCAGGAGGAGGACAATCTATGATCACCAAAGCCATTTTTGCGGGGGCAGCCGCTGCCCTGACGACGCTTTTTTCCACCGTGGCACTGGCGCAGACCGACTTGACCATGTGGTATCACGGCGCGGGCAATGTGGAAGAACGCAAGATTCTGGCCGGCATCATCGAGGACTTCAATTCGTCCCAGTCGGACTGGCGGGTGTCGCTTCAGGAGTTCCCCCAAACCGCCTATAACGAATCCGTCACCGCCGCCGCGCTCTCCAACAAGCTGCCAGACATTCTGGATGTCGACGGCCCCAACATGCCGAACTGGGCGTGGTCCGGTTATCTGCAGCCACTGCAGATCGATGAGGCAAAGCTTGCCGGTTTTCTGCCCGGCGCGGTGGGAAAGTGGGGAGACAAGCTCTATTCGGTCGGCCTGTGGGATGCGGCTGTCGCGGTCTTCGCCCGTAAATCCATTCTCGATGAAAATGGCATTCGCATTCCAACGCTGGACCAGCCATGGAGCGGCGAGGAATTTAATGCAGTGCTCGAAAAGCTCGCGGCCAGCGGCAAATTCGAATATGCGATCGACCTCGGCATGGCCGATAAAACCGAATGGTACAGCTATGCCTTCAGCCCGTTTCTGGAAAGCTTCGGCGGCAGTTTGATCGACAAGGAAAACTATCAAACCGCCGAGAACGCCCTCAACGGAGACAACGCCATCAAGTTCGGAGAATGGTGGCAGTCCCTGTTCCAGAAAAAACTCGCACCCGGAACATCGCAATCGCCTGCCGACCATGAAACCGGCTTTCTGGAAGGCCGCCATGCCCTGCAATGGATGGGCAACTGGGTTGCGGTGAAGGCTCTGGAGAAATATGGAGACGACCTGCTGTTCCTGCCTGCCCCTGATTTCGGGAACGGTCCAAAGATCGGTGCAGGCTCCTGGCAGTTTGGCGTCTCAGCCACCAGCAAACATCCCGAAGGCGCCTCCGCCTTCATCGAATTCGCCATACAGGACAAATATCTCGCGCAGTTCTCCGATGCGATCGGCCTCATCCCGGCCACGTCTTCGGCAGCCCAGATGACGAAGAACTACAAACAGGGCGGCCCGCTCGAGGTTTTCTTCGAGCTCTCGAAACGTCAGGGAACGTTGCGCCCGGTGACGCCCGCTTACGCCTTCATCTCACCGGTCTTTTCCAAGGCCGTGTCCGACATTGCCAACGGCGCGGATGTTGCCGATACGCTGGACAACGCGGCCGACGAGATAAACAACAACATAGAGCGCAATTCCGGTTACCAACCCAAATAGGGGCGTGTGATCGATGGCGCTCTTTTCTTCAAAGGGGAAACTGACCCGGGACGGCTTGACGGGCTGGTTCATGGCTGGACCGGCGCTGGTGCTGATCGGGCTTTTCCTGATCACGCCCTTTCTGCTGGGGCTCGGTTTTTCCTTCACCAACCAGCGGCTGACATCTCCCAATCCAACCGAGTTTGTCGGCGTTGAAAATTACACCCGGTTGCTGGGTATTGGTGTGCTCACGCTTGAGCCGGAAAGGGAGGCGGATGGGAGCCTTAAACAGGGCGCAGATGGCGCCATCTCCTATCCGCGCATTCGCAATTTCACCCGCAACAATCCCGACTATCCCCATCTGGAGGGGATGCGGGAATATAAGAGCTTCACCTGGGGTGAGAACCAGATCGTCATTCTGGCGCGCGACGTCGTGTTTTTGACCGCGCTCGTCAATACGCTTGCCTTCGTGGCGGTCGTTGCACCGGTTCAGGCGGCGCTGGCGTTGTTTCTTGCCCTGCTGGTGAACCAGAAGGTCCCCGGCGTCACGATTTTCCGCGCGATCTACTTCATGCCTGTGGTGCTGTCGGTGGTGGTGGTGGCGCTGCTCTGGCGGTTTATCTACGCAGCGGATAACGGGCTTCTGAACAGCCTTTTGAGTTATATGAGCTTCGGGCTGTTCCAGCCAGTCGACTGGCTGGGCAAAACGGATACAGCCCTGTGGGCCATCCTCATCATGTCAGTCTGGCAGGGCGTCGGGTTCCACATGGTCATATGGCTCTCCGGTCTGCAAACCATCTCTCCGGATTTTTACGAGGCGGCCGATATCGAAGGCGCGAACCGCTGGCAGAAGTTCAGCATGATAACCTGGCCGCTGCTGCGCAACACGGCCGTGCTGATTATCATCGTCATCACCATGCAGGCTTTTGCCCTTTTTGCGCAGATCGACGTGATGACCAAAGGCGGGCCTCGCGATTCCACGCAGAGCATTGTCTATCAGGCGGTTGAGCGAGGATACCGCCAGCAGGACATCGCGGCCGGTTCCGCAATTTCGGTCGTCCTGTTCCTGCTTGTCCTGTGTATCTCGCTAACCCAGCGATACCTCACAAGGGAGAAGCCATGATGCAGGCCGGACAACGCAAAAGCCTCGCTTTTCTCATCGGTAACTATACCCTCATGCTTGCCTTCGCGGCGATCTTCATTTTGCCCCTGTTGTTCATGGGGTTCTCGTCGCTAAAACCGAACGACCAGTTGCTGCGTGACGCCACATCGATACGAGCCTTCCTGCCGGTGGGAAATCTCTCGCTTGAAAACTATACGGCAGCTTTCGCCCGGGCACCGATTGCGACCTTCATATTCAATTCGGTTGTGGTGACGGGCGTTACCGTGTTTCTCGCGCTGCTGCTTGGCTCGCTCGCCGCCTTCGCCTTCACCTTTTTGAACTGGCGCGGAAAGGATGTTCTCTTCTCGATCATTCTCGCCACGCTCATCATTCCCTTTGAAACAATTGCCGTGCCGCTGCTGCTGGAAGTCAACAACCTGCCATGGATTGGCAGCAACGGGTTCACCTGGGGATGGCTCAACTCCTGGCATGTGCAGATCATTCCATGGATTGCAGACGGGCTGACGATTTTCCTCTTCGCGCAATATTTCAAGGATTTGCCGAAGGAGTTACTGGAGGCGGCGCGCATCGACGGGGCAGGCTGGCTGCGGATTTACGCGCAGGTGGTTATGCCGCTCAGCGGCCCGGTGATCGCAACGGCTGCGATCCTGAAGTTTCTCGTCATGTATAGCCAGCAGTATCTGTGGCCGCTTCTCGTTACCCAGTCCGAGGCATACAGACCTGTAATGGTTGGGCTGCAATACTTTTTCCAGCTCAACACGCCCTGGGGCGAAGTCATGGCCTATCTCACCATCATCACCCTGCCGGTGCTGATCTTTTATCTCTGCCTGCAGAGGCTGTTCATTTCCAGTATCGCGGCAAGCGGGATAAAGGGATAGCGCCTCATCCGGGTACGGGGTGAGGCCGTAACCGCTAATAGCTTGCAAGCTGGTGGCAGAAGTGTGAATCACTGAGCGAAAGCATCTGGCTCCGATCCAACTGCAGGGAGGGCAAGTCGCGCAACGTGATCTGCGATCGGATAAACCGCCTGAAACAAAGCGGCAAAATGCCTAAACGCTTTACTCATACTCGCGGACGAGGCTGAAATACGGGTGACGCCGGGCCTCTGCGGGAACGAAGGAAGAATTCGGAAAATCATCCGCGCCTGAATCACTACGGGTTTGACCCGGCTGCTGGCTCAGATGCCCTTCTCACATTAACCGATTGTGCCGCTCTGGAGGATAAGGCTAATGAAAATGAGATTTCTCAGTGAGGCTGTTCTCGCCTTAATGTTTTCCACCGCAATCGCCTGCGCCCAGCAGGCATCCGACACTGTGGCGCCAGAGAAAGCGACGGGGCTTGCGACTGCCAGACGTGTCGAGTCAAGGAGCTTCATGGTCGCCGCAGCCAATCCGCTGGCGGCCGAGGCGGGGCGCGACGTGATCGCCGCGGGCGGTAACGCCATAGATGCGATGGTGGCGGTGCAGACCGTGCTGGGCCTCGTTGAGCCGCAGAGTTCCGGTCTCGGCGGCGGCGCCTTCCTCGTCTATTACCACGCAAAAAGCGGCAAGCTGACGACGTTGGACGGCCGGGAGACGGCGCCGATGGAAGCCACGCCAAAGCTCTTCCTGGATGACAAGGGTCAGCCGCTTAAATTCATGAACGCAGTAATTGGCGGCCGTTCCGTTGGCACGCCGGGAACGGTGCGACTTCTGGAGGAAGCTCACAAACGCTATGGAAAGGCGGAGTGGGCAAGCCTGCTGAAGCCGGCGGAAACGCTGGCGACCGAGGGTTTTCGGGTGTCGCCGCGTCTTGCCTCCCTCATCGCGTCCGAGGGCGACCGGCTGAAGAAATATCCAGAGGCGCGGTCCTATTTCTTTGATACCTCCGGGGCAGCGTTACAGGCCGGTGCTCCATTGAAGAACCCGGCCTATGCCGAGACGCTTGCAGCGATCGCCAAAGGCGGCGCCGATGCCTTTTACAAGGGGAAAATTGCCGAAGCGGTCGTCAAGACCGTGCGCGAGGCAGCCGACAATCCCGGCGTGCTGTCGCTTTCCGATCTTTCCAACTATCGCGTCATCGAGCGCGAACCGGTCTGCTTTATCTATCGTGCACTTGACGTTTGCGGTATGGGACCGCCATCGTCAGGCGCTATCGCCATCGGCCAGATGCTCGGCATGGCGGAGAATTTCGATCTCAGATCTCTAGGCCCGAAAAATGTCGACAGTTGGCGCATTATCGGCGATGCGCAGCGTCTGGCCTTCGCCGACCGCGAGCGTTACGTCGCTGACCCCGATTTCGTGCCGCTACCGATCAAGGGCATGCTGGACAAGACCTATCTAGGCGAGAGAGCAAAGCTTCTCGACGGCGACAGGGCCTTGGCCAACGATGCCGTCAAGGCCGGCGAGCCGGAATGGGACCATGCGCTACTTTTCGGTCGGGATGCCGCACTCGAATTGCCTTCCACAAGCCATTTCGTCATCGTCGACAAGGATGGCAACGTTGTCTCGATGACGACGACGATCGAAAGCGGTTTCGGCTCGCGTCTGATGACGAATGGCTTCCTGCTCAATAACGAATTGACGGACTTTTCCTTCAAGACCCATGACGGCGGCCTCCCTATCGCCAACCGCGTCGAGCCCGGCAAACGGCCGCGCTCCTCCATGGCCCCGACTATCGTGATGAAGGATGGAAAACCGCTGCTCGCCATTGGTTCGCCCGGCGGTAGCCAGATCATCGGTTATGTGGCCCAGGCGCTGATCGCCTATATCGACTGGGGCATGCCCGTCGAGGTGATCGTCGCCCAGCCGCATCTCATCAACCGGTTCGGTACCTACGACATCGAGGCCGGCACCAGCGCGGAAGAACTGGTCGGTCCGCTGAAGGCGCTGGGTTACGAGGTGAAACCGGGTGAGATGAATTCCGGTCTGCATGCTGTCGAAATCACCGCCCAAGGCTTGGCCGGCAGCGCCGACCCACGACGCGAGGGGGTGGTGGTGGGGGAGTGAACACTCAGCCTGCGGAAAAACGGCGGCCTCAAGAGACTGAGCATGGCGTTCGTGTGGAGGTTAGATGACTACCCCGCATGGGTGCTCTGTTTTTAGCGAGGAAATCGTAAAGAACAGGGCCTTACGTCCAAAAACAACTCTTCCTGCGCCATTGAAGCCGTCAAAGCATTCCTTGAGTTCCATTTTTACTCCTAGTGCACGGAACTGGTAACAACCAACTCCGTTCGTTGTTTGCATGACCAATGGAGGACGGCATGAAAAACTTCGCCCTTTATTACTGGCCAGTTCCTTTTCGAGGTCAGTTCATCCGCGGAATTCTGGCCCATTGTGGGTACTCCTGGGATGAACACGATGTCGAGGCGATTGAAGATATTATGGATTGTGGGGTGGAAAAGCAGCCGGTTGCCTTCATGGGACCACCGGTTCTGATTGACCGTGAGCGCAATTTTGCGATCTCCCAGATGCCGGCGATCGCCATCTATCTGGGTGAGCGGCTGGATATGTTGCCGACAACTATTGAGGGCCGCGCACTCAGCGCCAAGATCGTTAACGATGCCAATGATGTCCTTGATGAGCTGACTCTCAACGGCGGGCGCGAAATGTGGACACCTGAAAAATGGGAGGAATTCGTCCCACGCCTCCAAAAATGGGTCCGTATTTTCGCGGATACCGGGGCACGAAACGGCTTGAGTGCTAGTTCCGGCTTTATGCTGGGAACAGAAAAGATTGGCGTAGCAGATATAGCGACTGCAATCCTTTGGACTACGGTCGCTGACCGGTTCCCTGTCATTCAGGGCATCATTGAGGATACGTCACCTACAATCTGGGGTCTTTCCAGAAGAGTGGTAGCCACAACTTCGCTGGCTGCTTTGAACAATAAAAGTTTTGAGGAATACGGCAACGCTTATTGCGGAGGAGAGATTGAGAAATCGCTCCGAAAGGTAGCGGGTTGATTTACGTCTGCGCGGCGCCATCGCTTCGTCTGCTTTGCAGCCGGTCAAAAGTCTTGAAGAGATACGCACCGCCGACGCACCATTTCCCAGCCACTGTAGTTGAAGGGAATCGAACCAGCGGCCACCGCATGAAATGCACTAAATCAGGCACATAGGTTCCACGCACTTATTTGCTCAAGTATTGAGGGCAAACCTGTGGGTGATCCCAAACTTGGGACGTTATTCAGGGCATGGCGTCGAGCAGGAGGGAGCCGACGCTCTTATCGATCGCGCGCCTTAAGTCCGTCTTCGGTTTCCGACTTATTCAGGCGCCCTGTTCGGAAGCCCTTTGTCGTTTGGGTTCGGAGCCGGCGTCTCTCTTGTATCTCGCGGCGGATGTTGGCGATCGTCCGGCTCGGCGGGCTCCACCTGGCCCTCGGAAGGGCGGACAGGCTGCTCTTTAGGGTCGGTCGTCTTGGAGGGGGCCGAAATTTTCTTGGGCATGGTCAGTTCCTCTAGCTTCACCGACAAAAACTGGCTGGCCACACGGAAGGTTCCGAGCCCCGGGAAGCGCTGCTTGGTTCGGAATCGATCTCACCAAGCTGAACAGGCGGGCCTCGTAGCAGGCGGGATGCTGAGGAAAGCGGGCGTAGCCCAGCGCTGCTAAACTGGACCGACATCTGACCTTTTCAGCCAATTTCGGTCCCTTGGATTTACAACTCCGCCTGGTCGTAAGCGCGCCTGCGCGCTCTGATAGTGTCCAGATTGTCGTGGACCCAGAAGTTAAATCCCTCAAGGGCGCGCAAAGCTCCATGGGCGATCTCTGTCAGTTCGTACTCGACACGCGGCGGCACTTCGGGAAAATAGTGACGCACAACAAATCCCTCACGCTCGAGATTACGCAGGGTGAGCGTCAGCATGCGCTGGGTGATCTCACCGACCTCTTTTCTCAATGTCGAAAAGCGGAGCCGATGATCTTCCGCGAGAGAAAGACGCCAAAGAACCGGCACAGTCCATTTGTCACTCAGCAGGCTGCAGACTCCGTTTGACGGAATGGGTCTGAAGTGTCTGTCGTTTTCTGATCCGCGCGATGGGCCGGCATCGATCTGTTCTTCCAAGGGTATCATCCTTGTGCCTGATGCTGAAAAATGTGCCGTCTTCCGGCAGAATTACATTCGTATATATAGACGGTCCTTGTTTAACGCGAGGGTTTCAAGTGACCAATAGCAAGCACCCCATTCTGGTTTTCGGCGCTACCGGAAGGCAGGGAGGATCTGTCGCCAAAGCCTTGTTGAAGGCGGGATGGCCTGTTCGCGCACTCGTTCCGGACTCCACCAAAGCTGCATCGCTGCAATTGCGGAATTCAGGCGTCGAGCTTGTGCAGGGTTCATTTGAAGAGACCAAAGTAATCCGCACAGCGATGAAAGACGCTTACGGTGTCTTTAGCGTACTGCCAGCCAGCCTGGCTGCCGAAGACGAAGTCCGTCATGGTATATCGATTGCGGATATCGCTGCCGAAACCGGCATCAACCATTTTGTTTATTCCTCAGGCGCCAGCGTGGGGAATGAACTGACAGGCGTTCCGCGTTTCGACGCCAAGCCCCGTATCGAAGCCCATATTCGACAGCTCGACATGGCTACGACCATAATCCGGCCGATGATTTTCATGGAAATGCTGGTGCGACCTGGCTTCGGTCTGGAGGAGGGCCGGCTGGTGTCCCTGATCCGACCCGACCATTCCATTCAGCTTACCGCCGTGGAAGACATCGGCAGGTTTGTCGCTGCCGTGCTTGCCGACAAGTATCGCTTTGGCGGTGCAACACTTAAGATCGCGAGCGATCGACTGACCGGGCATGAACTTGAGGTCGCTTTCAGCGAAGCGGCCGGTCGCTCGATAACCTATGAACGGTTTCCCGATGACGTTCTCGCTGCAAACACAGATCTCGCGCATATGGCAGAGAGCCTGGTAGACGGGCCGCTCGCCGAGCTCGTCGATCTGAAAGTCATGCGCGAAATTAACCCCGACCTTCTCACTTTCAGGTCCTGGCTGGCTGGCAATGGGCGCAAGCTGCTCGATGCAGCCTTGCAACCGTCTGTCTAGGGACATACGCCAGCCTCAATAATGACAAGCGAACCACAACGGCTATCGAGCAGACGTTTGCGGTTCATCAGTCACGCGCCAAGGCTTCGATCGGGTCCAGCTTTGCCGCATTGCGAGCCGGAAGGAAGCCGAAGACGATTCCGATCAGGGTTGAGCAGGCGAAGGCCACCATGATGGAGCCCGAAGAGAAGATCATTTTGAAGTCGGGGCTCAGCAAATTGAAAAGAGCGCTGATCCCGAGGGCGAGCATCACTCCCATGAAGCCGCCGACAAGGCAGACCATGACGGCCTCGATCAGGAACTGGGAAAGGATGTCGCTGCGGCGCGCGCCGACAGCCACACGAACGCCGATCTCCTTGGTACGTTCGGTCACGGATACCAGCATGATATTCATCACGCCGATGCCGCCGACAATCAGCGAGATCACGGCAACTGACGAAATCAGCAGCGTCAGGGTTTGCGTGGTGGTCTCGATAGTCTCGCGAATGGTCGCCGAGTTGGTAAGGAAGAAGTCTTTCGCGCCATGCCGACGCTCGATAAGGCGGGAAACTGCGGCCTCGACATTGCCCGGGTCGACATCGTCTCTGATACGGACCGTTATGCCGTCGACGTTCGGACGACCCAGCATGCGGCCCATGACGGTTGTGTAGGGCGCATAAACGGTCAACGTATCAACCGCCGGGCCGAAGGAGTTTTCCCGTTTCGTCACACCCACGACCCTCGCCGGCATTGTGCCCAGAAGGATGACCTGCCCCACCGGGTTTACCCGGTCTGGAAACAGATCTCTCGCGGCGTTTGCATCGATCACCACATTCTGGCTGTAGGCGATAACATCCTGGGCGTCGAACAGTTGTCCATGCGCCAGCTCAAGGCCCCGTACACGAAAGAAGTCCGCGCCAACTCCGGTGACTGACGCATTGACGGCCACGGCGGCGCGCTTGACAGTTACGCTCGTCGTGACGGTTGGTGTCACGCTGTCGACATAGGGCTGGTTCACCAGCGCTTCGGCATCGGCGGGAACCAGCGTCCGTATCTTGCCCGCTTCCAGATCGCCGAAGCCTTTACCGGCCCGCACCTCGATCGTGTTGGTGCCAAGCGAACTGATACTGCTCAGGATTTGTTGCTGCGAGCCGGCTCCCAGTGCCGAGATAGCCGCCACCGAGGCGATACCGATGATGATGCCGAGCATGGTCAGAAGCGAGCGCATCTTGTGCGCCCAGATTGCTGCGCCCGCCATGCGAAAGGCTTCGGTCATCCGGTCAATTGCGCCACGCCAGCCAGCGCCCGGCGCGTGCTCGCGGATGGGACGCGCCGTCGCGGCGGATTTGGATATATTGCGCTCGTCGGAAATGATAACGCCGTCGCTGATCTCTACAACCCGATCCGCGTGTTCGGCGATCTTCTTGTCGTGAGTGACGAGGATGATGGTGTGCCCTTCGGCATGAAGCTCGCGCAGGATCTTCATGACTTCGGCGCCACTGTGCGTATCCAGCGCTCCGGTTGGTTCGTCGGCCAGAATTATCTCGCCGCCATTCATCAGGGCGCGGGCGATCGACACCCGCTGCTGCTGGCCGCCCGAAAGCTTGCCCGGGATATTGCCCGTCCGCTCGGCGAGGCCCAGCCGGGTCAACAAGGAGATCGCTCGCTTGTGCCGGTCGGATCGGCTGCGTCCGGCATAGATGGCCGGCACCTCGACGTTGCTCGCCGCGCTGAGATCGCCAAGCAGATGATAACGCTGAAAGATGAAACCAAAACGCTCGCGGCGTAGCGCCGCCAGTTCGTCCACGGACATCTTCGAGGTCTCGCGTCCTTCGATCCAGTAGCTGCCGTCCGTCGGACGATCGAGGCAGCCAAGGATGTTCATCAGCGTCGACTTGCCGGAGCCCGAGGCGCCGATGATGGCCATCATCTCGCCGGCCTCGATGTCGAGGTCGACGTCTTTCAGCACCCGCACCATCTCGTCGCCTGCGGGGAAAGCGCGGGATACCCCACGTACGCGGATCAGTGGTTCAGTCATAACGCGCCCTACCTCTTCGCCGCGGCCAGTTGAGCCTGGCCATCCGTGCGTTCGTCCGTGGATGCTCCAAGCACGATGGTCTCGCCGGCCTGAAGACCGCTAAGAATCTGGATGTCCGCGCCGTTATCGATGCCGACCTGCACCTGCCGGTTCTGAACCTCGCCCTTCGCGTCCAGTACGCGGACCCGCGCCGTATCGCCGGCCCGGGGCGCCCCTTCCACTGCACTGAGCGGAACCAGCACGGCGCCGCTGACGCGGCTCAAGACGATGGACACCTGCGCCGTCATGGAGGGCCGCAGGACCCCGTCCGCATTCGCCACGTCGATCAGCCCGGTGTAATAGACCGCGCCGTTGGTTGAGCCAATCCGGCTCGCGGCGGCGTTGCTCTCGTTGGCGATGGAGGCCGGGGCCGGTTCCACCTGTCGCAACTCCCCATCGAAACGGCGCTTCGGATCGCCAAGAATGCTGAACCAGACCGGCAGGCCTCGCCGCACACGCACGACGTCAGCCTCGGAGATATCCGCGCGCACCGTCATTGTGTCCAATCGCGCGATCATGACGATGGTCGGCGCGGTCTGCAGGGCATTCACGGTTTGGCCCTCGTCAGTGACGATCGCGACCACTGTGCCGGCGATTGGGGCAGTGATGCGCGTATAGTCCAGTTCTATACCCGCAGACTCCAGCGCGACCTGCGCTTGGGAGACTTGAGCGTCCAGCGACTGAACCTCAGCCCGCGCGGTGTCTCGCATCGCAACCGCGGCGTCATACTGGGCGCGCGGCGTGGAACCACCTGCCAGCAGGTCACGCTCGCGCTCGAAATCCTTCTCGGCTTTCACCAGACCGGCGCTGCGCGCGGCGTGAACGGCGCGGATGTTGGCCAAAGCGGCCTCGCGGTCCCGCAAGGTGTTGCGCCGGGTCTGGGAATCGATCTCGGCCACCAATTGGCCAGCCTCGACGATGTCACCGATCTTGACAGCCAGATGCTCAATGCGACCCGAGGCCTGAGCGCCGACACGCACCAGCTCGAGCGGTTCGAGAACCCCGGTCGCCAGCACCACCTCTTCAATGTCACCCGTTCGCGCCTGCGCCGTCACCAGTTCAAGCTTCGCCGGCGGACGCAGAAACAGCAGCCAGACGCCCAGCAGACCGACAAGGGTTGCCGCCCCCAGGATCAAACGCTTGCGGGTAATGTGTCGTGTCATTTAGTCGTGGCCCATGCTATTGAAATTTGCGGGCTTTCTCTGTCACGAGAGTTACCTGAAAATTACGGGGAGCCGTCGTCGCGCCTATCCGTTTGGCACGCGCTGTAAAATCAACCGATCGGCAAAGAGTGTTTGCGATGTGGATGGCGTGCCAGAGATTGCCCGCCAGACATCAGGTGATCGCGGCCGTGCCCAGCCAACGTCGACGGATGAAGATGCCTTGACCTGTTGGCGCAGGCGACGGACCTACCGCTGCTGGAAAACGCGCTTCTCGCGCCAGCGTACGGCAAATGTGCTGCCCTTGCCTGGAGCGGACGAAAGCTCAACGTAGCCGCCGTGACGGGTGACAATCTCGTTGACCATGCTGAGCCCCAGACCCGCACCTGAGCCGTGAGGACTGACCCGGTAGAACGGCTCGAATATGCGCGACTGCTTGTCGCCAGCAATTCCGCAGCCCTGATCGGCGACAGTCACGCTGCCGTCAGCCTCAATACTGACCGATATCTGTCCTCGTCCGCCTCCGTACTGGACTGCATTACGAACCAGATTGACGAATGCACGCTCCAGAGCTTCGGCATCCCCGGGAACGAACAGGCTTTCCGCATCGCTATCGAACGAAATCTCGTAACCTTCGGCAATCGCCAGGGGAGCAAGGTCGGCAACCACCTTCGACACAACGCTGTTGAGTTCGACGGGTGCATTCTGCTGGGGCTTCTGCCGGTACTTCTCGGTGTCGAGAAGCTGGTTTGCGATCGCTGTAAGTCGCTTGATGGCCGTCTGCAGGTGTGTCTTGTCCGCACCTGGTGAAAGCGTATCAATTCTCACCTGCAGGACAGCAATCGGCGTTCGAAGTTCATGGGCCGCGTTGACGAAGAAGCGCTCCGTCGCCTCGAAGCCGCTATCGAGACGACGCAGCGCCCTGTTGATATCGCGCACGAGACGAAGCACCTCAGTGGGCAAGCCCCGCTCTTCCACCAGGGCGCCACGTGTGTCGAGATCGATCCTGTCGAGACGCCTGGTCAGATCGCTGAAGGACCGCAAAGCCCAGCGTGTGACAAACGGGACGCCAATCAGGGAAATGGCGACGAGGATCAGCGCCGGCACGCCGATGGCAAGGTTCCCCAACAGCACGGTCACACCATATTGGGACATCGAAACACCGCCGGCAAAAATCGTTGCCTCGCCGGCCTCTGTGTCGAAACGCTCCATGCGGGCGACACTCAGCGGATCGTTCAGGTCACCATGGAGCTCGACACTTCTGAACGCCCGCAGGAATGGCATGTTGTCGGCAATTTTCCCGGGAGGCGCGCCGTGTGCAAGGACAATATCTTTTCCAAGGTCTGCCACGAACCACAGGTCAGGGGCTTCCTCCATAATCTCTTTAAGCTCGGCCGTCGGAACCAGATGGGGCCGGCCATTCGGCTCGAGACGAACCGAGTCTGCGATCTCCTGAGACAGCCAGATGGACGTGATCGCCACATCGGGCTTGAGGCCAGAAAGGAGATAGAAAACCAGGCTGAGCGACGCGATGACCGCGCAGAACTGCAGGACAATAAAACCAAAAGTGAATCGCCAGCGAAGGGATGTGCTGGTCATCCTATTTCTGCTCATGAAGGTAGTAGCCTATGCCACGAATATTCTTGATAACAATGTCGGCCTCCGCTTCGCCAAGCTTTCGGCGCAGGCGAGACATATTGGATTCCAGTGAGTTCGACTGGATTTCGTCGTCAAAGGAATAGACCTGCCCCTCAAGGGAGGAGCGCAACACGGTACGACCGCGGTTTCTCAGAAGAGTTTCGATGATGAGCAGCTCCCTTCGGGTGAGCGCAAGCCTGATGCCGTTGACATGCACATCGCATGAAACCCGATCATAGGTGACGTTTCCCGCCGACAGGACGAACGGGCCGGCTGTCGGCACCCGCCTCAGCACAGCGCTCATTCTGGCAATCAGCTCGGGAATTTCGAACGGCTTCGGCAAATAGTCATCGGCGCCGTCATTGAGGCCGGAAATTCGCTCGTCGGTCGACCTCAGAGCGGAGATGATGATCGATCGCGTATTTGAACCCGTGCGGTGCAAATCGGCGAGGAAGGTACTGCCATCGCCATCCGGCAGTTGCCGGTCGATAAGGACAATATCGTAATCCGCCATGGCGATTGCTTCCCGCGCCATCGCCAGATCTCCAACAGCGTCCAGCACGATGCCATGCTGCGAGAGGGCCGTCCTCAAGGCATCCGTCATTTCCGGATCGTCTTCGATAAGTAGAAGTTTCATAGTCGCCTAATCAGTCAAGTCTCGGACCGTCATTCCCGATAGTCTTTACTGCAAAACTACGGCTCTGGGTTCAGATAACCTCGACAGTCGTGATGCCCCCTGACCATCAGGTTGCGGGACATCATGAAACTGCTACGGACGTGGGAGACCGGAGAAACCGAAGTCAGTCCGATATCCATCGCCTTTGACATGCGCCACCCAAGCCGCAATCTTTATCGGCAGCGACCGTAATGATCCCGGTATCTGCATCCGTAGTCGCGGCGGTCCCGTTGTTCCCAGCGGTCGCGGCGGTTCCTGTCGTTACGTTCGCTGATGTTGCCTACCACGGCTCCTCCCACGCCGCCTGCGGCGGCTCCCACTGCAGCGCCTTCCCACGTGCCGCTTGCCAACCCACCGATGATAGCGCCGCTTGCCGCACCAATGCCGGCGCCCTTTTCCGTCTGACTGCACGCTGTCAGCGTCAAGCAAACGAATACGCCTGAAATGATCTTTTTCATGTCTGTCCTTTCGAGCCATCGCCGATACGGTCGGCCGTCGACCGTTGTGACGCACCAAGGCGGAGACGTATGGACACCGAAAATTACGTGAAAGTTACGCAGAACCGTCAATATCGATACCGGTCGAAAGCGCAAATTGAAGCGCGGGGATTTCTGCCCTGTCGGAGAGGTCGGCCATTTGTGCGGCGTTGGTCGTGATCGCATATCCAAATTCCTCGGCGCGTACGCGATCACCATTGAGATCGACAATGAAGCGATCCGGAGAAAAGCCGCCTTCGAGGAGGGCCCCATAACAGCTCGCACGGGCGCGGCCCATCAATCCGCGCTCGGGATCAATCGGGTTTTCAGGCTCTTCCATGATCGCAAGGCGCGCAATCCGGCCGAGCCGCGCGTCATCTTCCGGCCCAAGTGCGAACACGGCCGCAGCTTCGCCGGGAATCATGCCGTAGGGGTTGTCACGTGTCAGCAGTTCACCGTGATAGGCCAGACTGTCGAGCATGTCCGAGTGAATATAACTGTCGACAACCGCAGCAAGGACAACTCTCCCCGTTCTCCTCACGATTTCCGGACCATCCCGGCCAACAAGCTGCAGGCTTTCCGCCTGTCCGCCAAAGGAAACGGATAGGCTCTTCACCTGCGTCAGAGGGGTTTGCTTAAGCCTGGCATCAAAGGCCTCGGCGACAACCCCGCCTTCCATCCAATAGGGCAGCAGCAGAAGCATCCCCCATAATCCGCGCGCTCCTGTCCGCGCTGTGCCAATTGCGCAAGGCAATCGGCAAGCGCGCAGGCCAGTAATTTTCTCAGCCGCGCGACATAGTCCCGCTCTTCCGTCAACGGATAGACCGGTGCAAGTGTTGGTGGTCGCCCGTGACCTGGTCCTTGAGAACTTCGACTTTGCCCTGGGCAGCGGCGGCACTGGCTTTTGCGCTCAATTTGGCATCAATTCCGCCTTTGGTGACAGAAAATCCGGCCTTTCCGTCACCTTCCAGTGCTCCGAGCTTGTATTCTCCTGAAGCCCAATCCTTTGCCGGATCACCAAAGCTGTCTCCAGCCAGTTTTTTGTCGGCTTTCCACCAGGTATATTCGGCAACCTGGAAATTGCGCTCCTTCCATTTGCCGCGCCAGTCGGTGTCATGGTCGGTCTTTCCGTCCGGGTTGCGGCGTGTATAGCCCGAAGCAAGATACTCCCTGACGCCACGCTGATATTTCTTGCCGACGCCGGCGTCCTTGTAGTCCTTGCTCAGTTCACCGAATTTCCAGGCGCTTTCCTTGTTCTCGTTTTCACGCTCCTTCTGAGGAAGGAGTTTGTTTGCGCTGGACGATCGTCCGAAAAGCACGGTCTCGTTCACAGCGGGTATATATTCGCATAATCCGCCATTGGAATTGAACGACTGCTGGGGAGCATCCGCGCGAAATGGCGGCGTGTCCCCGGAGACACCGGAAAAAACGGGTGACGTTTGAACGTCGACAGGTCGGTTTTCAACATCTCAAGGACATTGTCGTCGTCCTATGCGGAAAACGGCACACCCAGCATGCGAGACGGCGGCAGTCCTGACGGTTTCCCAGCCATGGCCTGCACTCAGTTCTGTCGTTCCTGTTGGCCCCACGGTGGCCAAACCGTTTGCTCACAACCGCACTTTGCACAATCCCCATTTTGCCGTTGTTCATCATTCACTGATCGTCATTGCCGGCGCGGGACTGACAGGTTGGACGAACTGCTTTGTGCTTGGCCCACTGTGGGGTGTCGCAATCGCGTATGTGTTCCAACGAGATACTTCGCCTGGTGCCGCTGCCGCGCTCACGATCTCCGTCTTCGCGTGGGCAGTTGTGTCACATGCGGAGTTGGACATTCTCGGCCTCGGTGCGTCACCGCCTGAACCTAGCTGGGGAAGTATGCTCGTCGCTCAAAGTCAGTCATGGGGTGCGCAAGTGGCATCCGCACTCAGCTTCTTGATGATTGCGATCTTCGCCTTCAGTTCCAGCGATATTATCTCGCGAAAAACCTGAAACCTTTTACGTCTCGCATTTTGGGGCGGTCTGTCGGGTTGCGTGACAATTTACCTGCGGGTATACGCCACGACCTCACCGACTTGAGCCGATATTGATGACGGCGGACGAACCTACCTGAACAAAAGAATACTCCACCGCACCTCGTTTCCACCAGGCTGTCGTACTTTCGATCGCGTCATTCTTGTCCAGATTATCCGGTGCGCCAAGCCTCTCCGAGAACGCATCCAGGAAACCGGCAGGTCTTGGCGTGGAATATGCGCATGCTTTGTGTCCGTTCGAACCAGTAGCAAGCCAAAAAGACAATGACTCGACTCCGCCTGCCTTTTCTTGCCGCCAGCCCACAACGTCCACCGAACCGCCATTATAGGCGACGAAACTACGACGCCATTCCTCTGTTTCCGCATCGGTCAGCCGCGGCCAGCCAAGTTCGTCACCCTTGATCATCGCGGTCCGCACGGTGGGCGCTTCACAGATAGTGAGAAGACGCTCCGCCGTCATGTCCGCCGGCATCGCCGTGGCCACCCCGAAGCTCAAAAATGCAGCGCAGAAGCTGCCAATGGTCAATATCTCAAGATACCGAAGCGGACTTGCTCGCTCTGCGCTCCTCATTTTCTTCTCCGGTTCGTCATCGTCCATGGGATCAGACCGCCGCGTCCGAAAGTAAACGTGCGGGATGGATGCAGCCAGTTGAGGATCATGCCCCGGCGTTCACACCGGGCGCAACAGGCTTCCTGTCGTTCGCAAACGCTCTTCCAGCAATTCCACAAGCTGCTCCTCGGGAATACGACCATGCCCCAAGCCGAGCTTCATGGTCAACTCGCGCCAACCATATGTCGGCCGTACCTGGGGTGCGCCATAGGCATCAGCGAACCATGCAAGAGCGACTGCATACCCGTATCCGTATTCCATCTCGACCGAGCCGCCGACAGATACCCAGATATCGGCACCGATAAAAATCGGCGTCCTGAAATCGCCACCGACAACCATCGACGAGTCTTCCCTGGACGCGAAAACCCACTCCCTGACGACGGCATCTCCGGTGACGAAGATAATGCTGGCCCAGTCATTATCGACGCTGCCGCAGTTCAGATGACCGAAAACAACGAGGGTAACATGCCCATCGCCCCCCTCAATCTGTGTTGAGACCTTGCCGCTGACATGCAGGTTTCCGTCGATCACAGTGATCCATGAAGTCGGGACGAAATCCATGGCGCGCTATCTGACCGCACCCCGTAGGTAGAGGTCCTCACCGCGTTTTTCTTGCAAGAAAACGAAATCACTTTGCCGCAGGAACCTGTCAAACCATTGCAACAGTTCATCCGCGGTTGCCGAATTGCGATAGGCATTCAGCTGAACAGTCAGCGGAGCATCGAACGAGATGTCAAAACTCGTACCGAACTGCGTTTCGCCCGAAACATCCGCTTTGAACCTCCCGCCGCCATCATGACGCATGGTGATGTCAGCACGTTTGAAGAACTCGTCACTATATGTCGCGACAAGTCCGGGGGCTTCCCACCAGTCGTCATTGGTCAGTGCGTTGCGTGTCCCTTCACCCCTGAATTCGACACGCAACCCGTCGAGAGAACGGTAGTCGCGGTTCTGAAAGCGTTTCAGCGGGATAGCGAGCCATTGTGTGTCAAGGCCGGGGTTCAGCCACTGGGCGAAATCATCCTCCGGGTCATTATGCGGATCGAAGAAAAACTTCGGGGAAGTCAGCTTCAGGTTCAGCCCTATGGAATCGCCCAGGGTCTGGCCGGGAAAGGAACCGGATACCGCCCAAAGTACGATGCCTTCTTCCGCTATTGGCAGACTAAGCGAAAAACCCTGATAAACAATATTAAAATGTCCCATGCTTTCTCCGGTCTTTCGAGCGTGCATACACACCGACGATGAAAGGCTGGAGGATGTCAGTCATCTTTGCAAGAATTTCCTCCCACTAGTAGCAAGCCGTGCCGGCAAATCCGTCAATATCCACCTGTCAGAAAAATGTTCTCCCCGGTCATGAAACTGCAGGCTTGAGACGACAGGAAGATGGCGGCCCCCACCATCTCTTCCGGCCGCCCGGCACGGCCCATCCAGTTCAGCGTCCGGACGTATTCCGCCCAGCCTTCGGGGTCCTCATCATGACGGTGGGCATTGCGGTCGGTGTCGATGAGGCCGGGCGCGAGTGTGTTGAGCAACACATTGTCGCGCGCATAATCCCGCGCCTGACTCTGGATCAGATTGTGCTGCGCAGCCTTGGTGGCGGCATAGGCGGTGACGATGCCCTTCGGCCGCAGCTGATTGACCGAGCCGATGGAAACCACCCTGCCCCATTTGCGGGCCGCCATGCGCGGCAGGGCCGCCTGCAGCATATCCACCGTTGAGCCCAGATTGACCGCCAGCTGAAACGCCAGATCGTCCGGTGTCAGCTCCGAAAGCGCGGCGTTGATCTGGGCGCTGGCATTGATGACAAGAATATCGACCGGTGCTATCGCCTCGGCCCGTTCGATGAGGTCACGACCGGCACCGGGTTCGGAAAGATCGCCCGCCAGTTCCTGCGCCGTGCCGCCGCTTGCGTCGATCCGGTGCTGCACGGCTGCGGTGGCACCCGGCTTTATGCCATGCAGGATGACATGGGCTCCCGCGCCCGCCAGCCCCTCGGCAATGGCAGCGCCTATGCCACGGCTGGAACCGGTGACGAGCGCCGTGCGGCCCTTCAATCCAAAGACGCTTTCGAGACGCATCCTTTATCCTTCAAACAGCGATATGTGCGCGCCGGCAATTCCCGGGCGGCAGGAAAACAGGCCGCCGGAGAGCGGCGCATCGGCGAGTGTCGAGGCAGGCAGGCGCGTGCGGGCGCTGGTGATGAACAGCGTCGACAGGTCCGGCCCGCCAAAGGCGATGCTGGAAGGGCGCGGTACCGGCATGTCGATCACCTGGTCCAGCTTGCCGTTCGGAAGATAACGGCGCACGCACCAGCCATCCCAGATGGCGCACCAGACACCGCCTTCCGCATCCACGGCCAGACCATCCGGCCGGCCATCGGCCACCGGAATGCGGGCGAATTCACGGCGCTGCGACAGCGCGCCCGTCGCCGGATCACAATCATAGGCATGGATGAGGCCGGGCACGGTATCGACGAAATAGAACGTCCTGCCATCCGGGCTCCAGCCGAGACCGTTGGAAACGATGATGCCGCCTTCCTTGCGCTCGGATGCGCCATTGGCATTGATGCGATAAAGCGCACCCGTGGGCTTGGAAGCATCGATGCGCATCGAGCCGACCCAGATCGCGCCATCCGGCCCGCATTTGGCATCATTCAGGCGGTTGTCGGCGATGCCCGCTTCCGGACTGACGAAGGGTGTCAACCGACCGGAGGCGAAATCCAGCCATTCGACGCCATCCTGCGACGCCACCAGCAACCGCCCGCCGGTGACCGGAATGACGGCGCTGACCAGCTTGCCGGTCTCGCAGGTTTCGTTGCGGCCAGTGGCGGGATCGAAGCGGTGCACCGCGGGATGCAGGATATCCACCCAGTAGAGCGCGTTTTCCCCCTCGTGCCAGACCGGGCTTTCCCCCAGTTGCGCACCCCACGGCAGAATGCAGCTGAGTTCGGCGCTGGGGCGGCCCGTTGCCGAACGCGGGCGCGGCCGCGAGCTGATCGCCACGGCCCCGGCTGCCCCGGTAATGCGGCGGGCGGCGGCAATCAATTCACGTCCGGCGGGATGGATATTGGAGGAATCCAGCCGCGACGACGGCCCGAGCGCAACGAGCACGCCCATCGGCGTATTGTCCCGACCCATGACAGGGGCGGCGACCGAATTCACGCCCGGCAGATGCTCCTCGTAGGAAATCGAATAACCCCGCGCCCGCGTCAGCGTCAGATCGGCCTGCAGCGCATCGAGGCTGGTAATGGTTTTGGGTGTCTGCAAATCGAGCGTCAGGCGATCCAGCAGCGCACGGCCAACGGCGGGGTCCTGAAAGGCGAGCAGCGCCTTGCCCGGTGCGGTGCAATGCAGGGGAACGCGGCGTCCCACCTCGACGCGCACCGAAAGACCGTTCGGCGAGCGTTCGGCGAGATATTGCGTCATGGTGCCGTCAAGCCGGCACAGCGCAACCGTCTCCCCCAGTTCGGCGGCCAGCCGCTCCAGTTCCGGCGTCGCCGCCGAGACGAGATCGAAGCTCTCCCAGACCTTATGGGACATTTCCAGAAAACGCTGGCCCAGCACATAGGTGCCACGGGCCTCATCCTGACGGACGAGGCCATAAGCGATGAGGGTGCGCAGGATGCGCGCGAATGTCGGCTTCGGCAGACCGGAGGCACGCAGCAGCTCGGCAAAACGCAACGGTTCCGGCGCATCGGCGACCATGTCGAGCAGGGTCAGGCCCTTTGCCAGTGCCGCCGTGCCGCCCGGCGTCTCCGGTTTCATTGCCTCTACTCCTTCGCGAGTCGCTGCCGCCTTGCGGCCGCCGCGTCGTCCAGCATCCGGTCCATCGTCCATTCCGCTTCAAACCCCAAAGTGTTTCTGATCCGCTCGTTGGACGTATGGTAATAAACGCCGTCGCCGGGAAAATCGACTGTCACGATGGGCAGACCGGTCAGCGCCGCAATTTTCGGCAGAAGCGCGGCGAAATCGGCCGGTTCATCGGCGCCAAGATTGAAGGTGCCGCCCGCCGCCCCGGGGTGATCGAGAGCAAGCAGAATGCCCGCCACCATGTCGCGTGTATCGGTTATATGCATACGGAACGGCCGGCCTTTTTCATTGCGCGCCAGAATGTGCGACGGCTCACCGATATCGCGGGACTGGAGCAATTCGGCGATGGCAGTGTTTCCGAAATTCTGCTGCTGGCGAATGCGCGGCCGCAGGAAAAATCGGGGACCGGAAAAGAAACTCTCCTCATCCAGCAGTTCCGCCGCATCCTGCGTATGCGAAAACCGCAGGATCACCGTTTCCATGGTGCCGCTTCGCTGGTGGAAGCGCACCAGCTCTTCGCCCAGAAGCTTGGTGAGACCATAGGGCGAATTGGGGCAGAGCGGATGGTCCTCGGTGACCGGCAGGAACGCCGGCCGGTTTTCCGGATAGACCTCACCCGAGGAAGCGAAAACGAACCGCCGCACGCCAGCTGCTGACGCCGCGTCCAGAAGCCGGCGCGTGCCCTCGACATTGACGGCGAACATGCGGTCACGATCCGCCGGAGCCCATGACATAAAGGCGCCAAGATGCAGGACGGCACTCACGTCCTTGATGGCCTCGGACAATGCCTGCGCATCCTCCAGCGACCCGACGACCTCCTCGCCGCCGGTTGCCGATGGCCTCAAATCAAAACCGCGAACGGCGCGGCCCTGTGCGCGCAAGGCTGCGACAACGGCACGGCCGACACGCCCTGCCGATCCGGTGACAAGGATCATAGCCGTGCTCCCGTCTTTGCATCGAAGAGATAAAGCTGGGCCGGATCGAAACCGAGCCGGAGCGCCTCATTGCCGGGAAGGCTGCCGGTATGCGAGACGCGCGCGATCAGCCCCTTGGACTTGCCCTCCTCGCCATCCGCGACCCTTGCGCCCTCCGCATCGAAATAGACATATTTTTCCGATCCCAGGCTTTCCACCAGCGTCGGACGGACATCGAAAGTGACCGGCGCATCACCCAGAACGAGATGTTCCGGCCGCAGGCCGACAATCACGCTGCCCTGGCGGCCGACCGCACCCGGCAGGGAGACCTGTTGCCCCAACAGGGTAACAGTGCCGTCACGCAGTTCCGCATTGAGGAAATTCATGCCCGGCGAGCCGATGAAACCGGCAACGAAAAGATTGGCCGGATTGTTGAAAAGCTCGTCGGGTGCAGCGATCTGCTGGATGATGCCGCCCTGCATGATGACGACGCGGTCCGCCATCGTCATCGCTTCGACCTGATCATGCGTCACATAAACGGTGGTGACACCGATGCGCTTGTGCAATGCGCCGATTTCGGCACGCATGTGGACGCGCAGCTTGGCATCGAGGTTGGACAGCGGCTCATCCATCAGGAAGGCCTGCGGCTGGCGCACGATGGCACGGCCGAGCGCGACACGCTGGCGCTGGCCGCCCGAGAGATCTTTGGGCTTGCGATCGAGATAGGGGGTCACTTCCAGAATGCGCGCCGCATCATCAACCCGGCGGTCGATCTCGGCCTTGTCCGTGCCCCGCATCTTCAGGCCGAAGCCGATATTCTGGCGAACGGTGAGGTGCGGATAAAGCGCATAGTTCTGGAACACCATGGCGATGTCGCGGTCACCCGGCGCCAGATCCGTCACTTCGTTGTCGCCGATGAAGATCTGGCCTTCGCTTGCCGGTTCGAGGCCGGCAAGGATTTTCAGCATCGTCGACTTGCCGCAGCCGGAAGGCCCGACCAGCACCACGAACTCGCCGTTCTCGATCTCAAGCGAAAACGGCCTGAGCACGTTGAGCGCGCCATAGGACTTGCTGACGTTGCGAATGGAAATATTGGCCATGCTTATTTCTCCGCGCCAGCGGTAAGGCCGCCGACCAAATAACGTTCCAGGAACAGGTAGATTGCGATGATCGGCAGCGCGATGAACACGGATGCGGCGGAAATGTCGTTCCAGTAGGTGACATATTCGCCCTGCATGGTGGTGATGCCGAGATTGGCCGTCCAGTTGTCCGGCGAGTTGACGAGGAAGGTGCGCGCATAGGCATAGTCTGCCCAGCTGAGCACGAAAGCATAAAGTGCGGTGGCGGCAAGCCCCGGTGTGGCAATGGGAAGCACGACGCGCACCATCGCGCCGATCGGCGAGCAGCCGTCGACCATGGCAGCCTGTTCCAGTTCCTTCGGAATGGTGTCGAAATAGCCTTTCAGCATCCATGTGGCGAAAGGAATGATCATTGTCGAATGCGCCAGAACCAGCGTCCACAGACTGCCGATCAGGCCAAAGCTGGAAAAGATCGAAAACAGCGGAATGACCAGCAGCGTCGCGGGCAGCATCTTCGCCGTCAGGACGAAGAGGCCCATGGTCGCGCCACCCCGCATGGAATAACGCGACAGCGCATAACCGGCGCTGACCGAGACCAGCATCGACAGCGCCACCGAGCCGATGGCCGCCAGCATCGAATTCCAAAGCCACAGCAGGATCGGTTTTGCCGCCCAGACGCGGGCGAAGATGTCCCACTGCGGATCGTCCGGCCAGAAGGTCGGCGGCAGGCGGTAAAGCTCATCGGTGGTGGAAAGTGCCGTGACCAGCAGCCAGTAGACCGGGAACAGGATCATCACCAGCGTGAAGAACACAGTCGCGTAAAGGGCAAGGCTCTGTAAAAATGTCCGTTTCATCAAAGCCTCCTCAATAGATCGATTTCGAACGCCGGCCGAGCATCAGGAGGCTCGCGACGATGCAGATCACCAGCGTCAGCACGCCGACGGCGGCGGCGCGGCCGAAATTGTGATACTGGAACGCCTGGTCATAGGTCATGATCGACAGCGTCTGGGTTGAACGCAGCGGCCCGCCGCCGGTCAGAACCTTGATGATGGAAAAGTCGCGGAATACCCACAGCAGCGTCAGCACCAGCGTCACGCCCAGCACCGGCATCAAAAGCGGCATGGTGATCCAGCGGAAACGCTGCCACACACTCGCGCCATCGACCTTGGCCGCCGCATAATAATCGGCGGGGATGGACTGCAGGCCAGCCAGACACATGATCGAGACGAAAGGAAAACCCTTCCACACCATGGTGATCGCCACGGCCCAGAAGGCGGCCGTGGAACTGCTGACCCACGGGATCATCTGGTCGGTGAAACCGAGCTTGATCGCCAGCCAGCCGAACAGGCCGAATGAAGTGTCGAACATCCACGCAAAGATGACGACCGCGATGATTTCCGGCACGGCCCAGGGCAGCGCCATTCCCAGCCGCGCGACGGTGCGGCCCTTGAAACGGTTATTGGCGAGAAGCGCCGTGCTGAGGCCGACCGCAACGCTGCCGGCGGTGACGACCACGACCAGTTTCAGCGTTACCCAGCAGGCCAGCCAGAATTCCGGCGACGAGAACAGCCAGGTGTAATTGCTCAGCGAAAACGGCCGGCTGGCGCCGCCAAGCCTTGGTATCTTGACCTGCTGGAACGACAGGTCGATGGCCAGCACGAGCGGCCAGACGATGATGGCGGCAACCATCAGGACCGCGGGCGCGATCAGAATATAGCCGAGGAGATGTTGCCGGCTGGGACGCGCAAGATCGAAGAACTTGCGACGCCCAGCCCGAACGGGTTCGGTCATGGATGGTCCTCCTGCCGGATGCGAATGATTGCCATGGCCCTTTACGGGCCATGGCAGGACAACAAGATCAGGACAATGGGGGATCAACCCTTGATGGCTTCGGCCTTTGCCTGCATGGTTTTCGCCACCTCCGCCGGATCGAGATCCTGAATGATCATCCGCTGGCTTTCTTCCATCACCATCTTGCTGAACTCGTTGTAGAAAAGCTCAAGCCCGGTCGGAATGCGGTCGATACCGGCTTCAGACGCGGCCTTCATTGTTTCGATCAGCACCGGAAAATGCGGGATGGTCTTTTCAACACCCGAGACATCCGCCTTCGGGCTTGGCGGGGTGTTGCCGCCAAGGGTGGCGTAACTGCGCTGGAATTCCGGCGTCATCGTCAGCTTGATGAAATCCCAGACCAATGCCTTCTGGTCGTCGGGAATATCGGCAGGCATCGCCAGCACGTTGGACGAGCCGCCAAGCGGCGGATGAAGCGGCGGCGCGACATAGACGATGTCACTCTTGGCCGAACCCTTTTCAGTCGTGCCATAAAGCCACGGTCCATCGAGCCGCATGGCCATCTTGCCATCGGCAAACAGCTTGCGCACGTCGCTGGCGCTCATGTCGACCGGGCTGATGCCGCTCTTCATCACGGTTTTCCAGCGTGAAAGGCCCTCGACCATCTGGGGCGTATCGATGGTGATGTTGCCATCCTTGTCAGTCCAGTAGGCGCCGGCATCGATGATGTAGTTCAGCATTTCCGTCAGATATTGCCCCGGACCACCCTTGGTTTCGTGGCCGGTGCCGAACTGGTCGATGATGCCGTCGCCGTTCAGATCCTTGGTCGTGGCTTTTGCAGCGGCCAGAAACTCGTCATAGGTCTTCGGAACCGCAACGCCGGCCTCTTCCAGCAGCTTCTTGTTATAGGCCATGACGAAACCGAAATAGTTGGTCATGATGCAGACCGTTTCGCCGTTCCATTCGCATTTCTGCTGGCCGGCCCAGCCGGTCATGTCGATGCCATCCTTCTTCAGCCACGGGTCGAGCGGTTCCAGCCAGCCGCTATCGGCAAACATCTGGAATTCGAAGGATGCCAGATGCACGATCTGCGGCGGCTGGTTGGCGGCGAAAAGCGTGGTCATCGTATCCGCGTAGGAACTGCGCTCCGCCTTGGTGAATTCGATCTTCACCCCCGGATGCTGTTTCTCGAAGGCGGCGATGGCGGAATGCCACCATTCGCCCGTTCCGGCATCGTCGGTCTGCCAGGAAATGAACTTCAGCACGGTATCGGCCATGGCGGGCGCAACAGCGCCCATGGTCATCAAGACGGCGGTCGCGGTGCTGAGCGCCAGCTTTTTCATTCTTTTGGTCATGGTTTCCTCCTCCAAAAAACCAAATCAGATACGTTCAATCAGACCCAGCGCCGCCTCCGACGGTCTTACCCCAAGTCCCGGTCCCGACGGCAGGTGATACCTGCCTTCGCGGCAATCCATGTCGCCGTCCAGCAGGCGGCGGTTCGGCTCGAAGATCGAGTGCTGGAATTCGTGTCCCTTCAGCATCGACAATGTCGACGACGCCTGCAGGCTGGCGGCAAGGAAGATGCCGGCGCCAACGGTGGCGTGCGGGATCACGTCAATGCCGTGCTCGGCGGCAAGGGCGCCGATGCGGATGAAATTGGTGATGCCCTTATGGCCCATTTCCGGCTGCACGATCGCGATGCGGCAGCGTTCGATGCGGGCACGCATATCCCAATGGGTGCGCCATTCCTCGCCGACGGCAATCGGCACGTCGGTATTCTTCGAAACCTTCTCCAGACCGGCAATGTCCTCCGTCCAGACGGGTGCTTCGGCGAACCACGGGTCGAAGGGCTGCATTTCGGCAATCAGTTCCAGCGCCCGTTCCGGCGTCTGGTTCCAGTGCATGTCGGCGGCGATCTTCGCCTGCGGCCCAAGCACCTGCCGGAGATTGGCAATTTCGGCCGCCGGGCCGTCATCGGCCACCGGCGTTGCGAATTTGAAGGCGTTAAAACCGCGATCCTGCCAGTATTTCGCCAGTTCCCCGCGCGCCTTCAGCGTTTTTTCAGGCAGGCCGGAAACATAGGCCGGAAACGTATCTACCCCGCCGCCGAGAAGGTCGCGAACCGATTTTCCGGCTTCTTGTCCGGCAATATCCCAGAGCGCGATATCGAGCGCAGCGAGCGCATCGACGTAAAAGCCGCCGGTATAACCGCGCACCCGCATCATGTCGTAAAGATCGTCATAAACAGCCGAAGGATCGGACGCATCGCGGCCGATCACGAAACCGGCGAGAAGATCATTGATGAGGGCGGCGACCGCGCCGGGGGCGACGATGCCATAGGTCTCGCCCCAGCCGACAGTGCCGGCCTCGGTGGTCATCCGCACCAGCACGCTGCGGTCGAAGGTGGGGTAGACCGTGCGATTGCCCTTGCGCACGATGTAGCCGTTGGGATTGACCACCTCGCCTTCCCTGAGCGCGCCAAGATAGGGAACCTTGCGCGGCTGGGTCAGCGTGAAGACTTCGACGGTTGCGATGGGGCTGTTCATGCGGCCTCCGCGGCAACAAGGCCGAGTTCGACCAGATTGGCGTCAATATCGGCAATGGCCGCCGCATCAAGCTCGGGTGTCGGCGCACGCACGCCAACGCCTTCGATCACACCGCGACGGGCGAGCACATATTTGGTCAGCCGCATGCGATAGACCGCCTGCAACACCAGAAGCGGCAGGGTGCGGACATAGATCCGGCGCGCCTCTTCCTGCCGCCCGGCAACAAGCGCCCGGTCGATGGCCACATGTTCCTCGGCGATCTCCAGCGCCGGCATGGCAGCTGTAGCACCTCGAGCATATTCGTCGAGAATGTAACGCGCACCGCCGCCACCGATGACGCCCTTCAGTGTCGAAGGCGCATGGGCGATGATGTGGCTGATGGCCGGGCCGGCGGGAAGCGTTTCTTCCTTGACATAGGTCACCTGCGGCAAGGCGCGCACGATCTCCACGATTGCCTGAGGCGAAAGGTCGGAGCCGCGCGGCGCAGGCGCATTCTGCAGGATGATTTCAACCTCGGGCAGCGCCTCAACGATCCGGCCGAGGAATTCGATCAGCGCCGGCGCATCCGTCCCGACCGATTTGGGCGGCTGTACCATCAGGTGGCGAATGCCGAGCGCCGATGCCGCCCGCCCATGCTCGACCACCTCACGCCAGTCGGCCGCACTGGCGCCGGCCACAACAGGCACTCGGCCGGCCACCGCATCCACGACGATCTTCAGCAGCGTTGCGCGCTCGGCGGCATTCAAAGCCTCCACCTCGCTGGCGAAACCGGGAAACACGACACCATCCACGCCCTTGTCGAGCGCAAAGACCACCAGCCGCTTCATACCCGCTTCGTCAATGCCGCCATCAGCCAGAAACGGCGTGGGCAGAACAGGCAAAATCCCCTTGAGGCCAGCCACCATCTTTCTCCTCCCAATTAAGTATCATATTTTGATACCTTGAATTCACTAATTGACACTACATAGACTTGCACCCTATGACAAGCCCCAAGATGAAATGAACGACGAGGTTCAAGACATGGCAGCAGCAGCGACATCGATCATCGTCGATTGGGGAACGACATCACTGAGGGCGGCGCTCGTTGGTGAAGGCGGCGAAGAACTCGATCATCTGGAAACCGCCGACGGTATTTCGAGCCTTGGCAAGGGTGAGCACGAGGCGGCGCTGATGGCGGCACTCGCACCCTGGTTCTCGCGCCACGGGGCCCTGCCCGTCGCGGCCCTCGGCATGATCACCAGCCGCAACGGCTGGGTGGAAGTCGCTTATGTACCGTGCCCGGCAGGCCCGGCGGAACTTGCCGCCGGCACGGTGCGCAGGTCGCTGCCGAACGGCTCCGACCTCGTCTTCCTGCCGGGTCTCAACGACCCCGCCCGCCAGCCCTTTCCGGATGTCATGCGCGGCGAAGAAACCCAGATCGTCGGCCACGGCCTTGGCGAAGACGCCACCCTCATCATCCCCGGAACCCACAGCAAATGGGCGCGGGTGAAGGCGGGGCGGATTGACGGTTTCCAGACATTCGTTACCGGTGAAATCTTCAACCTGCTCATCAATCATTCCTTCATCGCGCGCGGTTCAACGCAGCCGCCGGTCGATGATCCCGAGGCCTATCGCTGGGGTCTGAAAGAGGCAAAACGATCCGCCGACATGTTGTCGCTGCTGTTTTCGGCGCGAACCGGCGGGCTTGCCGGCCGGCTTTCGCCGGATCAGCTGCGCTCCTATGTGCGGGGACTGGTCATCGGCCAGGAGTTTCGGCAGGCCCGCGATGCCGGATGGTATGCGGAGGGAGACGAGGCAGCTATCGTCGGCAATGATGGGCTGAACGATCTCCATCTGGTTGCCGCAGATGTGTTCGGTCTCAAGACATCCATGGGTGCGGATGACGCACTGACAAAAGGGGCCCTGACTGTCCTGCACCGAGCGCTTTCGTAACCTCTGTCGATCGCCGGATGCTGCCATGTCGGCATCCGGCTTTCAGCCCACATGTTTTAGGACCGTCATGTACGACTTCCCAGCCAATATCGGCACCAGCCGTCACGAAAACGATATCATTGCCATTCTGGCCCGCCTCCAGCGCATCGGCCTTCCAGACAATCCGATCGCCTTTTATGGCTCATCCTCGTTTCGAATCTGGAACTCCGTCACCCAGGATCTCGGCTCGCTGGATATCGTCAATCTGGGATTTGGCGGCGGCACCTACCTCTCCGCCAGCCACTACCTGCACCAGCTCCTGGTTCCCTTAAAGCCAGGTAGAGTGGTGCTTTATTTCGGCGAAAACGATATTGCCAGCGACGGCCTCAAGGCTCAGACGACGCTTCGACACCTGCAGGATTTGCGGCATCGCATCTCTCGAGCGCTACCGCAGGCGGACGTGTTTGTTCTGGCGATCAAGCACAGTCCCGCGCGCTGGATATACCGCCAGGAATTCAATCTCTTCAACCAGACGGCGCGCGACTGGTGCAAGGGCCACGAACGCACGACATGGCTTGATCCGAACCCCGGCCTCATCGGTGAAAATGGTCTGCCGATGTTCCGTTATTATCTGCCAGATCTGGTTCATCTGAATGCAGCAGGCTATGCGGTCTGGTCGGAAACGCTCAGAAAAACGTTGGGTCTGCTGAACTGAGGCAAGCGGCAACTTTATCTTTTAGCCTTGATGAGAACAAAATCCTCGACCTGCGATTCTAAAAGCGTTCTGCAGTGGATGGGAACCGAACCGCTGACCTTGATGTTCAACGATCCCCAAACAGCTGAAATATCTGGAACTTTAATCGTGAAGCATTGTCGGCGTAGGTGATCAGTAATGTCAATGATGCACTTTTAGCGTGACGATGCCGGGCTATCTCGCTGAAATTCTTGCAATCAGAGCCTCGTAATTAACTGCTAAAGGTTTGCCGCCTTGCTCTTGGCAGCCAAGAAATGACGAAAATCGTGTATGGTGATCAGCCATTTGCGCAGTCAGGGATGAACCTTTCAGTTATAGGCAGTTGACAGGCCTATCAGAGGAGTGTCGTTGAGCTGCCGTCACGTCGTGCATACCTCGGACACGCCGCAAGATTGGCGCGAACGTGTGCCCCGCTTTGCGCCTGCTGATTTTCGAATTTGTGTTTTGTTGCGGGGATTTAGCCTGCTTGATCGTAGCTGTTTAGCGTACTGGATCGTAGTTTCGGGCTATCCTGGGATAGTGTAGCGTAGGAAATGGTTGCGGGGGCAGGATTTGAACCTGCGGCCTTCAGGTTATGAGCCTGACGAGCTACCGGGCTGCTCCACCCCGCGTTGACTGGTTTTATTATAGCATAAAGGCCGCTTGATGCGGCCTTTTGATTTGGGCTTTGTGCCGGTTTTTGTGAATGAGAAGATTTGTGTTGCGTTTTGCAGACCTGGCAGCGACCTACTCTCCCGCGTCTTGAGACGAAGTACCATTGGCGCTGGGGCGTTTCACGGCCGTGTTCGGAATGGGAACGGGTGCAGCCGCCCCGCGATAACCACCAGGTCGG
>NZ_RZTX01000007.1:0-227528 GCF_004005385.1 Agrobacterium sp. CNPSo 2736
CGTCCTTTTCCAGATGCACTTCCAGAGCCGGCCTACGACAGCAGCGAAACCATCCGATGCGTCAGCTCAACAAAGGGCTATGTCAGTTTCAAGGGCAAAGCCTGGCGGGTGCCGAACGCCTTCCGGAACGAACGTCTCGCCATACGATCCCTCAACCAGACCGGCCTCTATGGCGTCTTCTTCGGCGCAACTCAGGTCGCAGAAATAAACCTCGAAAACCCATGAAAACTGTCAGGGATGTCTCCGAACATCTGTCAGGGACGTCTCCGGTCTTTACAACAAGCCCGAGGATGACGTCAGAGAGTGAGACCACGCTTAGGGATCGCCGCCGCCATCAAGCAGCACCCAACTCAGGCCGCGTGCTTCCCGATCAGCCCCGGAATATCCACCGGCTCCATCTCGTCCGATGCCTGTTCGGCGGTAACGTCGCTCGTCTGCATCCAGGTGATCAGCTCGAAGCTGCCATCGGCATTTTCGGCAATCGCCGTGCAGCTTTCCACCCAGTCGCCGGTGTTGATGTAGCGGATGCCATCCATGTCTTCCATGACAGCATGGTGAATATGTCCACAGATGACGCCATCGACATTGTTGCGGCGCGCCTCTTCGGCCACCACGCGCTGGAATTCGCCGATGAAGTTGACCGCGTGCTTGACCTGCAGCTTGGCCCAGGCCGAAAACGACCAGTAAGGCAGGCCGATGCGGCGGCGCACGGCGGCGATGGCGATGTTGAGCGCAATCGCCGCGTCATAGGCCCAGTCGCCGAGATAGGCGAGCAGGCGGGCGTTGCGCACCACCACGTCGAACTCGTCGCCATGGATGATGAGGTACTTCTTGCCGTCGGCCGCCTCATGGATCATGCGCTCGGCCACTTCGATGCCGCCGAAATGCATGCCGGGAAATTCCCGCAGGAATTCGTCATGATTGCCGGGAATATAAACGATGCGCGTTCCCTTGCGGGCCTTGCGAAGAAGCTTCTGCACCACGTCGTTGCAGCCCTGCGGCCAGTACCAGCTGCGGCGCAGACGCCAGCCGTCGACGATGTCGCCGACGAGAATGATCGTCTCGGCCTCGTGATATTTCAGGAAGTCGAGCAGATAGTCCGTCTTGGCCGCCTTGGAGCCGAGATGAACATCCGAAATGAAAAGCGTTCTGAACTGTCTGGTTTCGATTTGACCGGCCACGGATTTCATCCCCCTGTTCGGTTGCGTCCCTGCGGCTTTCTTACCTCTCAGAACCAGACTCGTGTTTCAGCAACATGACAGACGCCGGTTTTTATAGGGAATATGACGAAAGCCTTCACGAAAACGCGAATAAGCCATGGCCGCATTTGCATAAGGTGCGGTCAAATAACGGCTGTACCACGGGGAAGTTTGTTGTATTCAGGGGTCCGGAATTGAACCAGACATGACGGTGGAAAATGACCTCTCACGATAAGAACAACACGCCCGCCAACACGGCAAAGGCCGACATCGAGGAACAGGCGCTCTTTTTCCACCGCTATCCGCGCCCCGGCAAGCTGGAAATCCAGGCCACCAAGCCGCTCGGCAACCAGCGCGATCTGGCGCTGGCCTATTCGCCGGGTGTTGCCGCCCCCTGCCTCGCGATCCACGAAAATCCGGAAACGGCGGCGGAATATACCGCCCGCGCCAACCTCGTCGCCGTCATTTCCAACGGCACGGCGGTGCTCGGGCTTGGCAATATCGGCCCGCTCGCTTCCAAACCGGTGATGGAAGGCAAGGCCGTCCTCTTCAAGAAATTCGCCGGCATCGACGTTTTCGACATCGAAATCGATGCGCCCGGCATCAACGACATGGTCTCCACCATCGCAGCGCTGGAACCCACCTTCGGCGGCATCAACCTTGAGGACATCAAGGCGCCGGAATGTTTCGAGGTGGAACGCCAGCTGCGTGAAAAGATGAATATCCCGGTCTTCCACGATGACCAGCACGGCACCGCGATCATCGTCGCCGCCGCCGTCACCAACGCACTGGAACTGGCCGGCAAGTCGCTCTCGAGCGTCAAGATCGTCGCCTCGGGTGCAGGTGCGGCAGCCCTTGCCTGCCTCAACCTGCTCGTCGCCATGGGCGCGAAAAAAGAAAACATCTGGGTCCACGACATCGAAGGCCTCGTTTATGACGGCCGCAACACGCTGATGGACGAGTGGAAGGAAGTTTACGCCCAGAAGACCGACAAGCGCGTCCTGGCCGAAACCATCGACGGCGCGGATGTCTTCCTCGGCCTTTCCGCCGCCGGCGTGCTGAAGCCGGAACTGCTGGAGCGCATGGCGGAAAACCCGCTGATCCTGGCGCTTGCCAACCCCAATCCGGAAATCATGCCGGAGGCGGCGCGCGCTGCCCGTCCGGATGCGATGATCTGCACCGGCCGCTCGGATTTCCCGAACCAGGTCAACAACGTTCTCTGCTTCCCCTATATCTTCCGCGGCGCGCTGGATTGCGGCGCAACCACGATCAACGAGGAAATGAAGATGGCCGCCGTGCAGGCCATCGCCGAACTCGCGCGGGAGGAAGTTTCCGAAGTGGCCGCCAAGGCCTATAGCGGCGAAACGCCGGTCTTCGGCCCGAACTACCTCATCCCCTCGCCCTTCGATCCGCGCCTCATCCTGCGCATTGCGCCAGCCGTTGCCCGCGCTGCGGCCGCAAGCGGCGTCGCCGCCCGGCCGATCACCGATTTCGAAGCCTATCTCGACCAGCTGAACCGTTTCGTCTGGCGCTCCGGCTTCATCATGAAGCCGGTCTTCAATGCCGCGAAAGCCGCCGAAAAGAAGCGCATCATCTTTGCCGAAGGCGAAGACGAGCGCGTGCTGCGCGCCGCCCAGGTGCTTCTGGAAGAAGGCACCGGCATTCCGATCCTCATCGGCCGTCCGCAGATCATCGAAACGCGCCTGAAGCGCTTCGGCCTGCGCATCCGCCCGCATACGGATTTCGCCGTGGTCAACCCGGAAGACGATCCGCGCTACCGCGACTATGTCGATGACTATTTCGCCCTTGTCGGCCGCGTCGGCATCAACCCGGAAGCAGCACGCACCATCGTGCGCACCAACACGACCGTCATCGGCGCGCTGTCGGTGAAGCGCGGCGAAGCGGATGCGCTGATCTGCGGCCTCGAAGGCCGTTATGACCGCCACCTGCGCGACGTCAACCAGATCATCGGCAAGCAGGAAGGCGTTCGCTCCTTCGCCGGCCTCAGCCTGCTCATCACCCAGCAGGGCGCGCTGTTCCTCACCGATACTTTCGTGAACTATGACCCGACCTCCGAGGAAGTGGCGGAAATGGCCATTCTCGCGGCCAAGGAAATCCGCCGCTTCGGCATCACGCCGAAGATCGCCCTCGCCAGCCATTCCAATTTCGGTTCGCGCGATTCCGAAAGCGCCCGCAAGATGCGCCGCGCCCTGAAGATCGTGCAGGAAGCCGCGCCGGAACTGGAAGTGGACGGCGAAATGCAGGGCGGCTCGGCCCTTTCGGAAGCGCTGCGCAAGCGCGCCATGCCGAACAGCGTGCTGACCGGCGAAGCGAACCTCCTGGTTTTCCCGAACCTCGATGCCGCCAACATCACGCTCGGCGTCACCCGCACGCTGACGGAAGGCCTGCATGTCGGCCCGATCCTGCTCGGCACGGCCCTGCCCGCCCATATCCTGTCGCCCAGCGTCACCTCGCGCGGCGTGGTCAACATGGCGGCGTTTGCCGTGGTGCAGGCCTCGCATCCTTCGGTGTGATAGAGGGCGCATTAACGCAATTTTGAACAGGCTGTTGCCGCCTTGCGGCAACAGCTTATGTTATCTTCCCGAAACACGGATGTCGTGAAGTATAACGCCCCTGCCACCGGCCGGGGACATCGAACGGATCGAACAATTGACCCGCCGCAGCCGCATCATCGGCCTCCTGCTTCCCCTTGTTTTCACCGCACCGGCCGCCGCTTTCGCGGATCAGGTCTGCGATACGCTTTATGCGCAATTGCGCGAGCCGCCCCGCGTCATCGGTAACACGGCCGAGGTGCGGCGTTACGCCAATGCGCTCGCCCGCCAGAATATCGTCATCCGCAAGATCAGGAACGACCTGCGCGGCTATGGCTGCTCGTCCGGCAGCGTCATCGTCTATGGCAATCCCAATGCCGGTATCTGCGCCGAAATCGGCGATGCGCTGGCGGAAGCGGAAAGCGAGCGCGACGCCATCATCCGTGACCGCGACGACGCCATGGCGGCCGCGCGTAGCGACGACGGCGACATCAGGCGTCAGCGCATTCTCGCCGCCCTCGGTGCCAATGGCTGCAACACCCTGCCGCAGACGGAAACGCAATTGCCGCCGCCTCCGGATGTGACGCGTTATCCCGACGCCTTTCGGCAGAACGGCGACGAACCGGGACAGGCGGGGCTTTCGCCCTACCCCAACGCCGCCGCCGAGGGCGGGCTTCGGACGCTGTGCGTGCGCACCTGCGACGGCTCGTTTTTCCCCATCGCTTCCAATGCCTCACCGCTCGATTTCCGCGCCCAGGCGGAGCAGTGCGAGAAAATGTGCCCGGGGACCGAGACGGAGCTTTATTTCCACTCCATGACGGATCAGGAAACCGCCGACATGGTGTCGGCGGAAACAGGTAAGCCCTACAGGGATCTGCCAACCGCCTTCGCTTACAGAAACGCCAGCACAAAAGCGCCGGGCTGCGCCTGCAACATGGCCGCCTATCACAAGGAAATGCAAAAGCAGGAAGAGGCCGCCCGGCCGCAGCCCGAAAAACCCTATTCCGGCATCACCACCATTCCATCACCGCAAGGTGACAAGGCTGAGAAACCCGCTGAGCAGCAGCAGGCCGCCAAGCCGCCGGAACAGCCCGTTCCCGAACGCGACTATGACCCGAACGACAGCCGCGTCCGCGTTATCGGTCCGAAATTCCTGCCCGACCAGACGGGCCGGATCGACCTGAAGAACCCGGCATTGAAGGGCATTCAGCCGCAGCAATAATGACGGCGCCACCAGCCCTTGCATATTCCAATGCACCAAACGCGATGCGTCACTTCCGTACAGGCCGCGCCCATCCCCTTGGCCTGCTTCGAGCCATCCGCAGCCATGGATAAACACATTCTTCACCCCATTTGCCGACAAATATTCATATAGAAGTTGTATACGTGAACGCGATTGACTTCGCTGTAAGAGTGCATATTATTAAAAAATCCACTTAAAGTGGATCAGCATCACATGCAAAATATATATACGCCGTGCGGCTTTAGCCGCGCGCGCCTTTCATGCATCTCCAGACGACCATGTCGCCCATCTCGAACCCGAGTGGACGATCAGAGTTTCATTGACCTATGAAGCCCACAACCATCAGGAGTATAGCCATGACATCCATTCAGATCACCGCAACCGGCGTCAAATTGCTCGATCCTTTCGTCCCGGTCATCGCAACTTTGCCGACAGGCGAAGCGAAGGAATCCTATTCCATCTCGGTTTCCGGCATGGGACAGCTGACCGGCATTTCCTATACCGTGCCGGCGCATACCACGGGAAAAATCAAGGCCCAGCTGCAAATCTCGGCCCTTTCCAGCCAGGATGTGAAGGACCTCAACACGCTTGCGCTCGGAATGCTTGATGCTTCCTACCGCGAGGAGATCAACGAATACGAAAAGACCACGGCCAGCGCCAATCTTTCGGTCTGGACGTGGTTCTTCGGCGGCGGCGGCGCTTCCGCCTCTTATGAAAAGACCAAACAGGAAATGCGCTCCAAGGGCCTGACGGATCAGCAGATCACCATGCTGATGGACGCCTTCCTGGAACGCGCAAAAAATATGTCGACGGTCGAGATCGAGTTCTATGTGAACAATCAGAGCAACGACTACGCCGTCTCCGGCGACGTCTATCTCTACACGGTTTCCGGCACCATCAGCACTGAAAAAGGCACCTCCCAATACCGCATGCTGGCCGATCAGGCGGCGGCTGGCGGTCCTCCGCCGGCCGGCGGCGGCGCTCCCTCCAGCGGCAAGATCATTCCGCTGAATTGAGGGCTCGCGGGCATGGGCGGCGCAGCCCTTCACCCCCCGGGGCGCGCCGCCCCTTTTGAGCATTTCCCGGAAAAGCGGAGCCCGGTTTTCCGTCCGGAAATGCGTGAAAACAAAGAGTTAGAGTGTTTTCGTGATTCGAAGAAAAGCGAAAAAACTCTAAAAAACCGGACATCCGTCCTTCATCCCCTTTTCCATGAGGCAAGCGAATGACTTTCGAGGAACTCACCGCGCTCAAGGAGCGGCACTACCATCAGCTGACAGGCATACCCGGCGTCACGGCGATCGGCGTCGGGTTGCTTGAGGACGCCGCCGGCGAACTGACACAGGAGCTTGGCCTGATCCTTTACCACCGCGCGCCGGACCCATCGCTGAAGGCAGGTCTGATGACGACGTTCGGCGGCGCGCCGCTGCAGGTGCGGGAAGGGTCCTTCGACCGCCCGAGCGAGGCGGTGCGAGAACTGCCCGCGCCCGGGACGGCATGGAAGGATCACCCCAGACGCCTCTCCGACAACCCGCGCGAAAAAGTCGTGGAGCCGATGGTCGGCGGCATCAGCGGCAGCCCGGATTACTGGTCCTGGACGGACACAGTCGGCACCATCGGGCTGGTCGTGCGGGCCGCCAACGGAACGCCGATGATCATGAGCAATGCGCATGTCATCTGCCGGGACAATGCCCAGGTCGGCGATGACGTCTCGCAGCCGGCGCGCACCTGGTTCGGCGATCTTGCCGCCAATATCGTCGCGTTCCAGAAGGGCAACATCGTCTATCAGGGAACGACCTATGGCGTCGATGCCGCCGTCGCCAGCCCGGCGAATGGCCGGCTCGCCACCATCGGCGCAATCTACAACCTCCCCTCGCCGGTGGGGGCGGCCGTTGCGGCGCTCAACATGAATGTTACGAAATCGGGTGTGACGACCAATATCACCAATGGCGTCGTTTCCGGCTTTTACGACGTACAGCAGCCGAATATGCGCAACCAGATCGGCATATCGCCGCGCCGCGCCGGCGAGGTCTTCAGCCAGCCGGGCGATAGCGGCAGCGCCGTCATCGACACCGCCGGCAATAATGTCGTCGGGTTGTTCTGGGGTGCAAGCGGCGCGATCAGCCTCGCCAGCCCCATTCACCCCATCCTCAATCTTTTTAACTGCACCGTTGTTTGAAGAGACGATGGCCACCCTTCCCGGCCCACCCTTCCCGGCTTCGTCCGGGAGGGGTGGATTGCGCCCGGTCAACCGCCCCAGCGGTTACGAAACACCAGTTCCTCCAGCGGCACGCGCTGCCGCCAGCCCTTCACCGCCAGTTCCGGCTCGTTATAGAGCGCATCGACCCGGCCGAGGCAAAGCCAGGCGACGATTTCGATATGGTCGGGAATATCGAGAATGGTGCGAATGTCGCTATCGTGGAAAATGCTGACCCAGCCGACGCCGATGCCTTCGGCGCGCGCCGCGAGCCAGAGATTCTGGATGGCGCAGACTGTGGAATAGACATCCGTGCGTGGATTATGGGTGCGGCCCAGCACCACCTTGCCGCCGCGCGTCGGATCGCAGGTGACGCAGATGCTGAGCGGCGCCTTGCGGATGCCTTCGAGCTTGAGACTGCGATAAAGCGCCTGCTGCTCGCCCGTAAACATTGCCGCCGCCTCCTCATTGGCGCGGCTGAAGGCCACAAAGGCCGCCTGACGGACAGCGCCATCGGTGACGAGGGTAAAATTCCACGGCTGCATGAAACCGACCGAGGGCGCGGAATGGGCCGCCTTCAAAAGACGCTCCACCAGATCCTCCGGCAGCGGGTCCGGCAGAAACTGGTCGCGCACGTCGCGACGGGTCTCGATGGCGCGGTAAATCGCCTCGCGTTCCTCACCGGAAAACGGGCGGGCGGGCGAGAGCGCATGATCGAACGAACTGGCGCCGGGCGGATTGCTCACGGACGAATCGGCTGGCATCGTTTATCCCCAACAATGCGAAGGCCGGGCGCAAATGCGCACCCCGCCTCGACAACAACCTGCCGCCGTCCGCGCGGTTCGGTCTATTTCGTCAGGCCGGTCTTCTGACTAGGCTTCATCCGCCCTTTTCGCCTTCCCGAATTGCTCCAGTGGCTTTTTAAAAAGAACGTCCGCCTCACAGCGCTGGGCACGTTCCGGTCTTTCACCGGATTCCCGATTCTCCCGCCGCATGGGCAGGCACCTGACAGGGAAGCTATGGGCAAGAAAGCTTGCGGATGCAAGCTTCTTTGCGGGCGGTGCGACGATGTGACCATGGCACCCCTCACCTCCGTCATTCCGGCCTTGAGCCGGAATGACGGGCCCTCCTTTTACCGCATCACTCCACGGGGAAATATCTGACATAAGCGAACTCATCCCCGTCAGGCGACCAGTTGGGCGAATTCATCGTTCCCTGCCCGCCGAAAAGTTCGAACAGCGTCTCGGCATTGCCGCCATCCATATCCATCAGCCGCACCCGCACATCGAGATCGCGCGGATGGTCGAAAACGTCACCGTCATAGGAAATGAACACCACCTTGTCTCCCTTCGGAGACGGGTGCGGAAACCAGTCACCATAGGGGCTGTCGGTGATGCGCTCGACGGCGGAGCCATCCACCCGCACGCGCCAGATCTGCATTCGCCCGGTGCGGCTGGAATTGAAATAGATCCACTCACCGTCAGGCGAATAATCCGGCCCGTCATTGCGGCCTTCGCCATGGGTCAGCCGCGTCTCGACGCCGCTTGCTATATCTATCGAATAGATATCGAAGACCTGATCGCGAATGCCGCAATAGGCAAAGCCCTTCCCATCCGGCGACCAGCCATGCCAGTAAGAGGGAAGATTTTTCGTCATCAACTGCGGCGCACCGCCCGCCGAGGCCATGAGATAAATGGCGCTCTTGCCAAATTCCACCTTGTCGGAAATGGCGTAAAGCGACCCATCCGGCGAAATGCCGTGATCGTTGTTGCAGAGCGTCGCAAAGCCGGTATCGACCTTTTCCGGCGCGATATCAACGGCGAGAGACAGGCGGTAAAGCAGTCCTTCGCTGTTCAGCAGCAGGTATTTTCCATCTGGCGACCAGTTCGGCGCTTCGAATAGACCGGGCGTCTGCCACACCACTCGCATCTGCCGGGTGCGGATGTTGAAGATTTCGATGGAGCTGCGCATTCTGCCTCCCGGGCGTGTCCGTGTCTCGTTCAAAGCGCCGACAATGCAGACATTCCGTTTGCATCCGCCATCGCCTCGATTATGATCCTAGGGCGGCAGGCACCGTCCTGCAAATTCAAACCGGAAAAAACGCCAGCGCTCCGGCACCGTCCGTGACCCTTGCCGTTTCTCCCAGATCCGAGGTTCCGCGATGAATACCATCGCCGATCACGGCATCCGCTTCGGCCGGATCGCCGCAATGCTTCCTGTCAAAAATATCGAAAAGGCCCATGATTTTTACGTTGGCGTGCTGGGCTTCGAAAAGACCTTCGAAAACGGCAACCCTGTCGGCTTCATGATCCTCAAACAGGGCAATGCCGAGCTGCACCTGACATTGCAGCCCAGCCACAAGGCAGCGCCCTTCAATGTGGCGCATATGATGGTGAGCGATGTGGACGCGCTGCATGCGCTCTGCAAGAGCCAGGGCTTGCGCATCATCAAGGGCCTGCAGGACAAGGATTACGGTCTAAGGGCCTTTGTGTTTGAAGACCCCGATGGCAACCGCATCGATGTGGGGCAGGTTATTTAAGGCAAGTGAACGGCGCGGCGTGTCCGCGCCGTCTGTTTAAACACGAAGCCCCACTGTGGAACGAGCGCATGCCACTTGTTTCTTCTCCCCGCTGGGGGGAAGAAACAAGTGGCAACGCCGGGCAAAACATCCGCTACCAGCGCCTTCCTTCAATCACCGATCCCTGAACCGGTTGGTGATCGGATAACGCCGGTCACGCCCAAAGTTCTTCTTGGTGATCTTCACGCCCGGGGCCGATTGCCGGCGCTTGTATTCGGCGAGATAGAGCAGATGCTCTACCCGGTGCACGGTGGCGACATCATGGCCGCGCGCGAGAATCTCCTCGACCGACATTTCCTTCTCGACGAGGCATTCGAGAATATCGTCCAGCACCGGATAGGGCGGCAGCGAATCCTGGTCGGTCTGGTTGGGGCGCAATTCGGCCGATGGGGCCTTGGAAATGATATTGGCCGGGATCACCTCGCCGGAAGGGCCGAGCGCGCCCGGCGGTACATGGGCGTTGCGCCAGCTGGAAATGGCATAGACCTGCATCTTGTAGAGGTCCTTGATGGGGTTGAAACCGCCATTCATGTCGCCATAAAGCGTGGCATAACCCACCGACATTTCCGATTTGTTGCCCGTCGTCACCACCATGGAGCCGAACTTGTTCGAGACGGCCATCAAAATGGTGCCGCGCGTGCGGCTCTGCAGGTTTTCCTCGGTAATGCCCTCTTCCGTGCCCTCGAAGAGATCGGAGAGCGCCGAGAGGAAACCCTCCACCGGCTCGATGATCGGCACGATATCGTAACGGCAGCCCAGCGCCTTGGCGCAATCGGCCGCGTCCTTCAGCGATTCTTCCGATGTATAACGGTAAGGCAGCATGATGCAGCGCACCCGCTCCTCGCCCAGCGCATCGACGGCAAGGGCGGCACAGATCGCCGAATCGATGCCGCCGGAAAGGCCGAGAACCACGCTCTTGAAACCGTTCTTGTTGACGTAATCGCGAAAGCCCAGCATGCAGGCGCGGTAATCCGCCTCCTCGCCTTCGGGAATCTTCGAGAAAGGCCCGCTGTCGCAATGCCAGCCGTCCGCCGTACGTTTCCAGTCGGTAACGGCAAGTGTGGCCTCGAACTGGCTCATCTGGAAGGCAAGCGTCTTATCGGCATTAAAGCCGAAGCTCGCGCCGTCGAACACCAGCTCATCCTGCCCGCCCAGCTGGTTGGCGAAGACGAGAGGCAGGCCGCTTTCGATAACCTGTCGCAACGCCACCTGATGGCGCACATCCAGCTTGCCACGATAATAGGGCGAACCGTTCGGCACCAGCAGGATTTCCGCCCCGCTTTCGGCCAGCGTCTCGCACACGCCCATGTCGTTCCAAATTTCCTCGCAGATCGGAATACCGATCCTAACCCCACGGAAATTATAGGGGCCGGAAATCGAACCTTCGGAGAAAACGCGTTTTTCGTCGAATTCGCCGTAATTCGGCAGGTCGATCTTGTCGCGCAGCGCGATGATCTTGCCGCCATCCAGAAGCGCCACGGAATTGTGCCGGCCCGTCTCACCCTGTCGCGGAAAACCGATGACGACGCCCGGCCCGCCATCGGCGGTTTCCGCCGCAAGCTCTTCCACGGCCTTCAGGCATGCTTTCAGGAAAGCCGGCTTCAGCACCAGATCCTCAGGCGGATAGCCGGATATGAACAGCTCCGTCAGCAGCAGAAGATCGGCGCCCTGCGTCGCCGCATCGGCCCTCGCTTCGCGCGCCCTGGCGAGATTGCCCGCCACGTCGCCAACAGTGGGATTGAACTGCCCAACGGCAATCCGGAGATGGTTCTCTATATCGTGTCTGTCGCTCATGGCTTTTCAATACCGCGCCCTTGCCCGCTCCGCAACGCGGCAATTGCATGGCGGCGTCCGTTACGCTTCGTCCGCGCGCGTTCACGCTAAGGTTATCGCCGCACCCGCCAGACTCTTCAAAGTTCATGTCGCGTTCATCGCGCTTATGTGACAGTTACATGACACTTTTGCGACACCCGATTCACCTCCCCGGATCGGCCGTGCCGCCTGCAATACCGGAGTATGGGTTTGAGAGATTCGGCGCCAAAAACAACGGCTTCCGAAAAGGCTGGTTTCGTCTTTTCGCCTGCATGGACAAGGAGCCTTTCCAAGCTTCCGGGCATCGCCTATCCGCTTGCCAATCTGACGGTCGCGTCCGTCGTGCTGGTCGTGGCGCTGGAGTGGATCGCCCGCGGTTCGCTGAACGATGTCGGCGCTTTCCTCACCTCCTCCGCCCGCCCCGGCATGACCACCATTGCCGCCGTGCTCGCCCTTCTCGTGGCGCTGGATGCACTTCTTGGCAGGCGTTACCTGTCGCTGATCGCGCTTGCGCCGCTCTGCGCGCTGACGGGGCTGATTTCGGCACAGAAACAGACCTATCTTTCCGATCCGCTTTATCCATCCGACCTGCTGTTCGGCCGGCAGATCCTCGAGCTTCTGCCGACCATGCTGAAGGCCCAGCCGATGACGGCAGCACTCGTCGCCCTCGGCATCTGCGCCACGATTGCCGCTCTCGCAGCGCTGTGGCTGCTGGCGCGCCGCCATTCACCGGGCTTGAGCTGGCGAGAACGCGCCGCCGGTCTCGCGCTGGCGCTGCCGCTTCTTGCGGGTCTCGCCTCGCTTATGGACTATTCGCATTATTCCTGGGTGCGCGATCGCCTCAACATCATTCCCATGATGTGGGATCAGCAGGAAAATTACCGCCATAACGGCTTCCTGATGGCCTTTGCCTTCAATATTCCGATGGCCAATGTCTCGGCGCCGCAGGGTTACGGCGAAAACACCATTGCCGACCTGACCTCCGAACCCGCCGCCTTCGCCGCCAACAAGGGCGATTACCCCGATGTCATCATGCTGATGAGCGAATCGCTGTGGGATCCGACGCGGCTGGAAAATGTGAGCCTCTCCGCCGATCCCATGCCGACGATCCGCGCCAAACAGTCCGGCAATGTCTTTTCCCCGGAATTCGGCGGCATGACGGCGAATGTGGAATTCGAGGCGCTGACCGGCTTCTCCAACGCCTTCCTGCCCTATGGCAGCATTCCCTATCAGCAATATATCCGCCGCCCCGTGCCCTCGCTCGCCAGCTTCTTCCGTGGCGAAGGTTATTCCGCCATCGCCATGCACCCGTTCCAGGAATGGTTTTGGAACCGCAAGCAGGTCTATCAGAATTTCGGCTTCGAGGAATTCCGCTCCGAAGAGACTTTGCCCGCCATGGAAAAACGCGGCAACTTCGCCTCCGACGATGCGCTGATGGACGAGATCATGGCGACGGCCGAAAAGGCGCAGAACCCGCTCTTCCTCTTCGCCGTCACCCTTCAGGGACATGGTCCCTACGAGGCGACCCGCTACGCCGAGAACACCATCGGCGTCGACGGCGCCCTCTCCGCCTCGGCCTCGCAGGCGCTCGCCACCTATTCTCAAGGGGTGGCGGAGGCTGACGAAGCGCTGCTGAAACTGATGCGCTGGGCGAAGAAGCGCGACCGCGAAACCATCGTCGTCCTCTTCGGCGATCACCTGCCGCCGCTCGGCCAGACCTTCGTGGAAAGCGGCTACATGCCCGGCATGGTGGCCAGCCGCCGCGCGCCGCTGGAGGTGATGAAGAAGGAACACGAAACGCCGCTCGTCGTCTGGTCCTCAAAGAAGGGCGTGCGCAAGAATATCGGCACCATCAGCCCGGCGCTTTTGCCCTATCACGTGCTGAAAACGGCGGGCTTCTCCGATCCCTTCTATACCGGCACGCTCGGCGAGGTGCAGCAGGCCTTTTCCGTCATCGACCGGCATATGCTGGTGGCGACGGATGGCAGGGCCCTGCCCGACTGGTCGATCGCGCCCAATGCCGTTCCCGACGTGGTGCGCGATTACCGCCTGCTGCAATTCGACATGATGTTCGGCCAGCAATATGGCCGCGAACGCTTCTTCCCCGGTTTCAACTGGCTGCACGAGGGCGCGCCATCGGTCTGATGTTTTTCGGCGGGGACGCCTGAACCGCATGGCGGTGGAAATCATTTGAATTCCACCGCCATGCGGGTTTATCTCGGGAAACATCCGCATCGCCCCATCAGAACCGGAGACACACCGTGTCAGATATCTCCGACTATATCGTTTCGCATTTCAAGCGTTCCTCCCGCGAAATCGGCGAAGTGGAGCGGCGCATTCTGGAACTGTCGCACCAGAAAAAACTGATTTCGCGCGACACCAATGCCGAATTTTCCGCCGGCGCCAGTCTCGGCGACAGGTTGGCCGATAATATCGCCAGGGTCGGCGGCTCCTGGGGTTTCATCCTCGGTTTCTGCTTTTTCCTGATCTTCTGGGCAATCATCAACACCATCATCCTGACGACCGGCGCTTTCGATCCATACCCCTTCATCTTCCTCAACCTGCTGCTTTCCATGCTGGCGGCCATTCAGGCGCCGATCATCATGATGTCGCAGAACCGCCAGGCCGCCCGCGACCGTTTCGAGGCCGCCAAGGACTACGAGGTGAACCTGAAGGCCGAGCTTGAGGTTCTTTCCCTGCATGAAAAGATCGATGTGAAGGTGCTGGCCGAACTGGCCGCGCTCCGTCAGGACCTTGCCGCACTGCACCGCCATGTCACCCGCAAGGAAGACTGACGCCGGAAAAATTCATCCCCGCTTTTCCCCACCTCGCGATGCGCTGTTAGATTAAACGCAGTCCCGCCGGGTGGACGCCAGACGTGGCGGAAACCGAGGGACGGTTCTGAAAGGGACGGTGGCGCGTTCGTGACGACAGGACCATTTCGCAAAGCGCGGTGCACGGCCCTTTGCGAAATACGGCATGGTGAAAGACCCGGCTGCGCAACGCATCCGACCCACACCAACCTCAACCGAAGCGCAGCCGGGCAATCACCCGACGCACGCTGACCCATCCCCGACCGGCAGCGCCGGGCGGGATGAAGCTGTTGGGGTTTTAGGGCGTTTTCAGGAGTGGACGGAGGAGCGTGGGGCTTACCCCCTCTGCCCTGCCGGGCATCTCCCCCTCAAGGGGGGAGATCGGCAGGAGGCGCGAACACCACTTCATTCGCAAATATCGAGATGGGCGAAACCTGCCTGCAGATCGATCTCCCCCCTTGAGGGGGAGATGCCCGGCAGGGCAGAGGGGGGTAAGCCCCACGCTCCTTCGCCCTCCATGAATCGCACAACCTCCTGAAACCTCACCCCCAGTTACGAATCCGTCAGATTCTTGCGCTACAGATTGACGCAGGCGTTTGTTGCATTGCACTCTTGCGGGCAAGGCTGAAGGGGAATCACTCCCCATCGTCAAAATGGCATCACGACCATTTCGCGGCGACGCCGTGCCGGATGCGACATCCGGTCATTGCAATAATTCTGTTCCGGGGTTTTTCATGCACCAGTTCGATCTGATTGTTGTCGGCAGCGGTCCGGCGGGAAGACGGGCCGCCATCCAGGCCGCCAAGCTCGAAAAGAGGGTTCTGGTCATCGAGAAGGGCAGCCGCGTCGGCGGCGTTTCGGTGCACACCGGCACCATTCCATCGAAGACCCTGCGCGAGACGGCGCTCAACCTCACCGGCTGGCGCGAGCGCGGTTTTTACGGCCGCGCCTATCGCGTCAAGCAGGAGATCGATGCGGAAGACCTGCGCCGCCGCCTGCTCATCACGCTGGATCACGAAGTGGAAGTGCTGGAACACCAGTTCGCCCGCAACCGCGTGCAGCACATTCGCGGCACGGCGAGCTTCATCGACGCCAATACGATGAAGGTGGTGAAGAGCGACGGCGAGATCATGACCGTGACGGGCACCTCCATCCTGCTCACCATCGGCACCCGCCCCTACCGGCCGCCGCATATTCCCTTCGATGGCGAGGCGGTGCTCGATTCGGACGAGATTCTCGAGATCAAGGAACTGCCGCGCTCCATGGTCGTGGTCGGCGCCGGCGTCATCGGCATCGAATATGCCACCATCTTCAGTGCACTCGATACGCAGGTGACGGTGGTGGAGCCGCGCGAGACCATGCTGGAATTCATCGACAAGGAAATCGTCGAGGACTTCACCTATCAGCTGCGCGACCGCAACATGAAGCTGATCTTCGGCCAGAAGGCGGAAAAGGTGGAGCGCGACGAAAGCGGCAAATGCCTCGTCTCGCTCGGCAATGGCCGCGTGCTGAAGGCCGAGACGGTGCTGTTTGCCGCTGGCCGCGTCGGCGCCACCGATACGCTCAACCTTTCGGCCTGCGGGCTGGAGGCCGACAGCCGCGGCCGCCTGAAGGTCGATCCCGAAACCTTCCAGACCTCGGTGCCGAACATCTATGCCGCCGGCGACATCATCGGTTTCCCGAGCCTTGCCTCCACCTCCATGGAACAGGGCCGCATCGCCGCCCGCCACGCCGTCGGCGCACCGGCCGGCGAACCGCCGCAATTCTTCCCCTATGGCATCTATGCCGTGCCGGAAATCTCCACCTGCGGCCTGACGGAAGAAGAAGTCATTGAACGCGGCATTCCCTATGAATGCGGCATCGCCCATTTCCGCGAAACCTCGCGCGGCCACATCATGGGTCTCGACAGCGGCCTGTTGAAGATGATCTTCTCGCTGAAAACCCGCCGCCTGCTCGGCGTCCACATCGTCGGCGAAGGCGCGACCGAACTGGTGCATATCGGCCAGGCGGTGCTGAACCTGAAAGGCACGGTGGAGTATTTCGTGGAGAATACGTTCAACTATCCGACCCTTGCCGAAGCCTACAAGATTGCGGGGCTGGATGCGTGGAACCGCATGGGTGAGATCAAGAAGGATTAGGCTTTGCTGCGGGTAAAGAGATCACTTGCAATATGCGAAAACCTCTCCTGCCGTCATGCTCGGGCCTGTCCCGAGCATCTGCAACGTTTCGATTTATGAGACGCGATTAGATCCTTGGGACAAGCCCAAGGATGACGCGGCGTCTGGAGCGAAGATGCCGATCACTCGCACCCGGTCCCTTGACGATAGGTGACGCCTACCCTCACCACCGAATACTATACCGCGCACTCACCCCCGGCCGGAAATGATCCGCATAACCCTGATCGAGCGTCCCCCGCACCGTCAGGTGATCGCCCAGTTTCTGCTCCACCGCCACACCGCTGCTGAACTCGTTGAAACTATTGCGGCTCGCCCCCGTCAGCACAAAGGCCGTGCCGGTTTCGGAGCGGGAAAGGCGCAGCGACTGCGATACATCCAGCCCGTTCCATTGCTGCGCCGTGCCGTCATAACGCACGGTGAAATTGCGGTTCGCCTCGATATCCAGCTCCGGAGTGACGATGCGCTTCTGCTGCGAGGTCACGGAAACGCTGCTCGATCCCGTCAGCGCGTTGACGATCACACCGACATCGCGCGCAAGCGAGACGCCGGGCAATTGTTCGGCCAGCAGCGTGACATTGCCCCATACCCGCACCGGCGTATCCACCACCTGCCCCGTCTTCGAGGCATTCATGCCCATTTCCAGTCCCGCCCGAATGGGCGTATCGACCGGCAGTTTCGCGCCGATGCGCGCCGTATAGGAACGGTCTGAATTCTTCACCGGCTTCCAGATCAGCCCCGCCTCATCGGCATGGGCCGTGGTGCCCGTGGCGGTGAAAAGAGACAATAGAAGGGTAAAACCCGTTCGTGGCGACATATCTTGTCCCCTTGCAAATTAAGGGCGCACCGGGAGAACCCGGCAGGCACGGTAAAAGCTTAAGGCCAATGGTTTGGCAGCGATAAGGCCGCATAAGCGCGGCACATAATGCCCGAACGACCGCATGCAGCGGCCGGGGCAAATCATGCTGCGCAGGGTGCCAGATGAACGGGAGATGAACAAGAGCAGATGCAGCAAAAAATCATGCTGCACTGCATTGTGATCGGTAAGCTTCCCATGAGCGGTGCGCCGACCGCTTGACGAATCGGCTTTTTCCAACGGATATTTGTCACCGCGTAGCCTGCGCCTAACCTCCACGACCTTCCCCAGCAAGGTCTTCAATGGAGGCAAAGGGACCATTGTCTCAGGCAATTGTCTTGGTCCGATCGTTTCGGGCGGGTTGCTGGGGAACTGCGTCCGGGACGTGAAAGGCCTGACAATGACGCAAAATAGTAATCTAAAACGGCGTGTAAGAGCGCGCGCAGCCAAAACCGGCGAATCCTATACAGCTGCTCTCCAGCATATTCGCAGAGTACCGGACGCTCCTTTGAGCAACTCAATAAGAGTGGCGGTCGCGCAGACATCCCTGTTCAACGACCCTCGTGACGTCTCCGCCCTAAAAACCTGCGGACAGGAAATACGCCGTCTCATGGACGATGCCCATAAAGCTGGCGCACGTCTCATACATTTCCCTGAAGGGGCAACGTGCTGGCCTCATAAACGGATCATGTCAGAGATTGGTCCGGGGCAAATCGGACCATCCGACTGGACACGCTTTGAATGGGAAACTCTGCGCGAAGAACTGGAGGCGATCAGAAAACTGGCGCGCAAGCTGAAGCTTTGGACAGTTTTGGGTGCGGCCCATCGACTGACACCGCCGCACCGGCCATATAACAGCCTGTATGTCGTCTCCGATCGTGGGAAGCTTGTAACGCGCTACGACGAACGTTTGTTGTCGAACACCAAAATCTCGTTCATGTACTCGCCGGGAAATGTCCCGGTGACATTTGAAGTCGATGGCTTCCGTTTCGGTTGCGCGCTTGGCATGGAAGCGCACTATCCGGAAATATTCATGGAATATGAGAAGCTGGATGTCGATTGCATGCTGTTTTCGACCGCAGGCGAAGATGCTTCCAATGCCCCTGCGTTTGCCGCCGAGATATTGGGACATGCAGCGAGCAACACCTATTGGGTCAGCTATTCAACCCTTGCCGCCCAGAGCCCCGGCGCGCCTTCCGGAATCGCAGCACCGGATGGTCAATGGGTGGCGCAATGCCCGATGAACGGTTTACCAGCTATCGCGCTCGCAGATGTCATCATAGATCGCGAACATCCCGCGCGACCATGGCGCAGAAAAGCTCGCACCTATCTCTACACTCCTCATCAGGTGGATAACGATCCGAGAAGCGACGGCCGGAAGGAGTTCTAGCATAGCGGCCAGTGGCGATGATTATGCCGCTGGCCAACCGGTTCAAGGCCGACCACATCGCATCCTGAAACAAACAAAAAGGCCGCAGCTTTCGCCACGGCCCCTTGTTCAATCAGCTTACACTGAAGAAGATTATTCGGCGTCGCCTTCAGCGGCCTTCTTCTTGGCCGGAGCCTTCTTCTTCGGAGCGGCTTCTTCGCCTTCAGCGGCGTCGTCAGCCTTGGCGGCAGCCTTTTTCTTGGCCGGGGCCTTCTTCTTGGTTTCCGTTGCTTCTTCGGCGTCGTCAGCCAGCAGCTCTTCCTTGGAAACGGTCTTGTCCGTTACCGAGATTTCGGAGAGCAGCTTGTCGATGACCTTTTCTTCGAAGATCGGAGCGCGCAGCGAAGCGGAAGCGCCGGGGGTGTTGCGGAAGAAATCGAGGATTTCCTTCTGCTGGCCCGGGAACTGCTGCAGCTGCTGGAACAGCGCGCGCTGCATTTCTTCTTCGGTCACTTCAACGCCGGCCTTTTCGCCGATTTCGGAGAGAACGAGGCCGAGACGGACGCGGCGTTCAGCAAGCTTGCGATATTCTTCGCGGGCTTCTTCTTCGGTCGTGTCTTCGTCAGCGAAGGTCTTGCCGGACTGGGCGAGATCGGTGTTGATCTGGCGCCAGATGTTGTCGAACTCGGCGTCAACGAGGCCAGCCGGCGTGTCGAACTTGTACATCTCGTCCAGCTGGTCGAGAATCTGACGCTTGACCTTCTGGCGGGTGACGTTGCCGTACTGGCTTTCGATCTGGCCCTTGACGATTTCCTTCAGCTTTTCAGCCGATTCGAGGCCGAGCTTTTCAGCCAGTTCGTCGTTGATTTCAACGGCAGCAGCGGCAGCAACTTCCTTGACGGTGATGTCGAAGTTGGCGTCCTTGCCTGCGAGGTTCGCAGCCGGGTAGTCGGCCGGGAAGGTCACGGTGATGGTCTTTTCGTCGCCGGCCTTGACGCCAACGAGCTGGTCTTCGAAGCCGGGGATGAAGCGGCCCGAACCGAGAACCAGTTCAGCGTCTTCAGCAGCGCCGCCGTCGAAGGCAACGCCGTCAACCTTGCCGAGATAGTTCATGGTGACGCGGTCGCCGTCAGCGGCCTTGCCCTTCTTGGTCTCGTAGGTGCGGGCGCTTTCGGCGATCTTCAGGATCTGCTCGTTGATTTCGTCTTCGGAGACTTCAACAACTTCGCGGGTAACCTTGATGCCGTCATTGGCCTTCAGCTCGATGGCCGGAATGATCTCATAGGCAACGGTGAATTCGAAATCGGATTCAGCCGACAGAATCTTTTCGGCTTCCTGCTCGTCTTCGGTCATGGAGATGGCCGGCTGCGTCGCAGACTTCTCGCCGCGGCTGGAAAGAATTTCGGTCGGCTTTTCACGAACCAGCTCGTTGACGAGGTCAGCCATGATGGACTTGCCGTACATCTTCTTCAGGTGGCCCATCGGCACCTTGCCGGGACGGAAACCGTTGATGCGAACCTTGTCCTTGGCGTCAACCAGGCGCTCGTCCAGACGGGCCTTCATGTCGGCGGCCGGAATAACGACCTTGAGTTCGCGCTTCAGCCCTTCAGCGAGCGTTTCGATAACCTGCATTTTCCTAACCTTCACATCATGGCGGCGGTGCTCAGACAGCCGTTGGTTTACTTTCGAGCACTGCGCCGGAAACATCGTTCCCCGGCCGTGGCTTCCCTTATTTCTTTACACAAGCGCCTGCCGGACACCATTTAGCCTGCACCGGAGAAAAAGACCAAAGGGGAGAAATGAACCCCGAAGCTCCCCGCATCTTATAAAGATGCACTCTGGCGCAAGCGTGGCGCAGCCATGCCTTGCTTGTGGTGCGGGTAGAGAGACTCGAACTCCCACGCCGAAGCGTTGGTACCTAAAACCAATGCGTCTACCAATTCCGCCATACCCGCACGTTGGGCGGCGGTATGTCACAATGTTCAGAAAGGGTCAAGCACGCCGTTCCCCCCGCCTTTCGTTTCCTCGGGACTTTTCTCGTCCCCCGTGCCGGTGGCAGGAGGCGGACGCCCTCTTCGCTTATTCGCCACCCGCACCGGGGACAGAGCGCAACAGCCGGGCGGAGGCGATTCCGGGCGGAAAACGGCAAGCCGCATCACATCCGCCTGCCATCGACTTCCCGATCCGCCTCACCCGGCATATCGCATGCAGGCAGGCGCGGAAAACTGGCAATATTTATGCGGCTACATTGACATTATATATAGCGCGCGCCCAGTCCACATTGCCAGATTGCCGGCCCATGCTCCAAAGCAGCGATTCAGGGCTTCCGCACCCTGCCCCGCCCCTTATCCGGTCATCCCTCACGCCTTCGCACTGCCGAAGCCCTAGAGGATCACCAAAAGCACACAAATTGGTCACAAATTATGCATGAATCGCCGCAATCGGCCTCTTTTACCGGCTTGCATTGCAATGCGCGCATAGGTGACATCTTGCTTTGTCTGTTTTTGTTTTGATTAAACCGATTATATTCATGGTCATACAGAGATCGAGTTCAGCCCCGGACCAAAGCCTCCCAAGACTGGCCGCAGAGACTGAACAGCACGAAGAGGAAGATGAAAATGAACATTGCACGCTCGCTCACCAACTGGCGCAAGTATCGTCAGACCGTAACCGAACTCGGCCGCATGACCGACCGCGAACTGAGTGACCTCGGCATTGGCCGTCAGGACATCCGCCGCGTCGCCAAGACCGCCGTCGGCTTCTGATTATACGCCCCGCCGCTCCTTGCGGCGGACGCGAGACGACCTACCCAAAAAGGCCTGAGGCTCCCGCCTCCGGCCTTTTTTTCGTTTTGGGCGGTTCTCCGGGTGGAAGCGGCACTGCCACAGCCGCCCGCAGGGTCGGTAGGTGAAAAATGCATCAATGGCCGACCATTTGCGCAGCGCCCGGATAGCGTCCGAGCCCCTCCCGATGCGCCTTTTTACACCGGAAAGCCTCTTTAGCGCCGCCAAAGGCTGCAAAACCCGGCAAAACCGCCTGAAACACAGGCATTTCCGCTCATATTTTGTCCAGATGATATTCAAAGCCGCAAATTTAGCCGACATACTGCACAAATGCATGGCAGTAGCCTAAATTCTGCACTGCACAACATGGCTCAATGTCTATATATAAACCTCAACAGCCGAGAGCACAGAGAAACGCTGAGCCGGCAGACGAAATCAACAGAGATAGATTGAGGAAACGACCATGAACCCCATCCGCATCGCAAAGAACTGGATCTCCTACCGCCGCACGATCAACGAACTTGGCAGCCTTTCCAACCAGGCTCTGAGCGACATCGGCCTGACCCGTTACGACATCCGTAACGTAGCAGCCCGTTCGTTCCGCTAAGGCGTAAACGATCGTCCCGCTGCCCGACCTCCAGGGCGCGACGATTGAGCGACAGGTTAAAAAAGCGGCGCCTCTGGCGCCGTTTTTGATTCTGGCAGGATCTACTGGAAATTCTCGCCAGTCGGCGATTGACGAACATCGGCCCGGCGCACCACGCCATGCGGCACCGCCCCCCCTTTCTTGTCGGTGGCTGGTTCGCTACACTCCTCTCCCGTCATGCCGGTCCCCGGAACAAGCCCGAGGATGATCCGGCATCCAGTCACGGCGCGTCTGCGCTGTGGGAAGAGTCCGTTCAGCCCAAAGACTTGGGCTGGCTGGATTCCGGCTCAAGGCCGGAATGACGGAGGAAGATGGTCCACTACCAAAAACGCTGCCAACCATCACAGCAAATTACACATCCAGGACGGAAACGAGATCGCTCGTTACATTCGGGCGGCTCGCGGGCATAAAGACCACATCCTCTCTCACATCCCTATCCTCAAAAACATTTGGCTGCCCCGGCCATGCATGCTAGTGCATCCGCAACAATGCCGCGTCCTTCGGGACCCGTGCGGAACAATCACTCGAAAGACAGCCGCCGGACGGGAGCCTTTGCCCCGCGGCCGCCCATGGACGCCAGATGGACGCCAGCATGCAAGACAAGACCACTTCTCCCATTCACGTCGTGGGCGGCGGACTGGCCGGTTCGGAAGCCGCATGGCAGATCGCGCAAAGCGGTGTGCCCGTCATCCTGCATGAAATGCGCGGCGTGCGCGGCACGGATGCGCATAAGGGCGATACGCTGGCGGAACTGGTCTGTTCCAACTCCTTCCGCTCAGACGATGCGACGGCCAATGCGGTCGGCGTCATCCATGCCGAAATGCGGCTTGCCGGTTCTCTCATCATGGCCTGCGCCGACAGGCACCAGGTGCCGGCCGGCGGCGCACTCGCCGTCGATCGCGACGGGTTCTCCGAGGCCGTGACGAAAGAGCTGGAAAGTCACCCTCTGGTGACGATCGTTCGCGAAGAGGTAAATGGCCTGCCGCCGAAGGAATGGGGCAACTCGATCATCGCCACCGGCCCGCTGACCTCGCCGGATCTCGCCGCCGCCATCCAGGCAGAGACGGGTGAAGATGCGCTCGCCTTCTTCGACGCCATCGCCCCCATCGTGCACCGCGACAGCATCAATATGGATATCTGCTGGTACCAGTCGCGTTACGACAAGGTCGGCCCCGGCGGCACGGGCAAGGATTATATCAACTGCCCGCTGAACGAGGAGCAGTACAACGCCTTCATCGACGCGCTGATCGCCGGCGATACGGTGGGTTTCAAGGAGTGGGAAGGCACGCCCTATTTCGATGGCTGCCTGCCGATCGAGATCATGGCCGAGCGCGGCCGCGAAACGCTGCGCCACGGCCCGATGAAGCCGATGGGACTGACCAACGCCCACAACCCCACCGTCAAGGCCTATGCCGTCGTGCAGCTGCGACAGGACAATGCGCTCGGCACGCTCTACAACATGGTCGGTTTCCAGACCAAGCTGAAATACGGTGTGCAGGCGGATGTATTCCGCATGATACCCGGCCTCGAAAATGCGGAATTCGCGCGCCTCGGCGGCCTGCACCGCAACACCTATATCGATTCCCCGATCCTGCTCGACCGCTCGCTGAGGCTGAAATCCCGGCCGGACCTGCGTTTCGCCGGCCAGATCACCGGCTGCGAGGGTTACGTGGAAAGCGCCTCCGTCGGCCTCCTCGCCGGCCGCTTCGCCGCCGCCGAACAGAAGGGCGAGACCCCGAGCCTGCCGCCGGCCACCACCGCGCTCGGCTCGCTCCTCAACCACATCACCGGCGGCCACCTTTCCTCCGATGATGAGCCGGGCAAACGCTCCTTCCAGCCGATGAACATCAATTTCGGCCTCTTCCCGGAACTGGCGCCGGGTTCAATCGTCAAGCCGGAAGGCGTGAAGCGTTTCCGCGGCAAGGACAAGACGATCATGAAACGCCAGCTCATTGCCGCGCGGGCGTTGAAGGATTGCGCGGCGTGGCTCGGAACTGACGAAACGGCACCGGAGACCGACAACGTTCAACATCGTTGAGCGAACTATCGCTATGAAAAGCCTGTAGCCAATTCCATCAGCGAACATTCCAGAACGACCAGTCCGACTTGCCCTTCTGATATTTGTAATGTCGGGAGAAATACGGGTTGACTGCCGCCACATACTCGAACTCGATGGTCGTGTCGCTCAGCAACGAAATGAGCGGGCGATATTTGTAGCGACCCGAAATCACGATTGCCGTCTCTTCGGCCTTGAAGTTTCCTGCCGTCAATACCTTGTCCCACTTCACATTTTCGGCGTTGCCAAAAAAATTGTGGGGAGGAAATTCGGTCACGGGGACGTCACCCACGAGCTTGGCGCTCCTGAGCGTCAGATCGAGCTTTTCGGGATCGAGCGGCCGGCCAGCTTTCATGACAAAGGATTTGACTCCGCTTCTGACGCGCTCCTCGAATTCCGGAAAGCGGGCGGACCAGCGAGCTGTATTGTCCACCAAAGTCACGAAACGGTCGTAGCTTAGCCAGCCGCGCCCGAGTTCGATTGCCAGCGCCAGCACCAGAATCAGCACAGGCATCAACAGGGCGAATTCCACGGCGGCCACGCCGGAACGGGAACGCAGCAGCAGGACAGAGAGAGATTTCAGCTGCATCGCGATCACTCCGTCACCCGAACGGCGGTGATCGCCAGCGACACATTTTGCAATTGCGGATTCTTTCCAGAGCCGGAGAAAAGCAGATGGGTGGTGGGAAGAATGAATTTCCACTCATAACCAAGCGCCAGCAGATATTGTCCGGCCGCCGCGCTTGGCGTTTCGAACCTGTTCTCAATCGGAAATTTCACCGGTGAAGCAGCAAGGTCCGCATCCGCAATAGCGGTAAGCGATATCTTCATATTCTCTTCCGTAGTGGGGAGCAGAAAATTGGACGCAATTATGTCCCTGAAGTCCACCTTGCTGACGACCGTTCTGTTGGCCGCGGCCTTGCGAAGATATTCAGCGCCGGCACCGGCGGCCGTCGACATGTTGAGGCTGAAAAAAAGCGCAAGGCTAACTTCGATGGTGCCAAAGATCAGCACGAAATAGATCGGCAAAAGCAAGGCGAATTCGATGGCGCTCGCCGCCCGGATATCGGCAGCGAATGGCCCAAACAGATCGCGCAGACGGCGACGCAATGTCTCAAAGAGAGTCAAGATATGTGACCTCGAATGCAGTGATGATACCGCCCAGACTGTCGCTCGTCCCGGCAGCCGCAATCGACAGTTTGTAAAGCGAATAGGTATCGACTGTGACTTTGTAGCTACGGCGCTCCCAGCGGATTTCATCCGCCTTCTGGCTCATCTGAATGATTTTTTTTGCTGGACCCGTTTGCGGACGCAGCACCTGCAGTGAAATCTCGATATCGTTCGAGCCTTCGTAATCTCGGTTACGCCCGTTATACCACACCGAGATTTCATATTTGCCGGGATGCATCTCCACATATTTGAAGATCGAGCTGTTGGCGTCGCGTCTTTTTTGCCCTTCCCAATGGCTGTCGAGTTCGACGGCATAGCGGGTTGGCGGTATTCGCTCGTTTTTGCTGACAAACGAAGTTTTGTCGCTGTTCTCCTCCTCTTTGTCGCACTGCTGCGCCTCCGGCGGCTGGGAGGCCTTTTCCTCCCGCTTTGAGGGTTTGCTGCCGGCGGTCGATGCTTTTTCCTCGGACTTCGAGGCGTCCTTGTCATTTGGCTGCTCTTTGCCGGCGACCGTCGTGTCGGTTTTCTCTTTGGGAGTAGCGATCTGCGGCTCTGAAGTGCACGCTATCCCGGCAGTCGTCGGTTTTTCCTGTTCCTGCTCCCCATAACCCTGCCAGCCATGGTTCTTTCGGCAATCGGCATTGCTCCAGTCCTGGAGCTCGATACCCGGCCCCGTACCGCCATCCCATCCCAGTTCGGCATAGGTATAAACACCCCAGCAGCCGTTCGGTGTTTTGGCTCCTTTGCCGTTTTTCAGTATACGTTCCGTGCCGTTCAGCGATTTTTCGAAGGTGTTGTTGACGATGACCTCACCGTCATGGGGATAGGGCGGAATACCGCCGCAACGATAGGACAGCCGGTAGTCCAGTTTTTCGGTCTGAAACATCTTGCCGAACACGGTCTTGTAGCTGAACTTCGCCTCTATATCCGTAGTCAACCAATCGATCTTGACATCCCGGCTCACCACATCCTGCTCGGTGGAACGGATCATGGCATCGAAGGTGTCCAGTACGTTTTTACGGCGCACGTCGTCCAGCGGCACATTCGTTCGCGTCGGTTTCGTCGAACGCTCGCAGGCCTGTGCAATCACACGTTTGGACTGGCTGTAATAGGCCAAGGCCCGGCCACCTTCGAACAGAAGCCCAAAAAACAAAAGGAAAACCGGCAGAAGCAACGCCGTCATGATCGCGAAGGAGGCCGCGCGGTCCTTCATGAAAAGCGAAAACAGCCCTTCACGAACACCCTTTTTTCTTGTCCACTCAAACATCCTGAAAACACCGTCTCATGTCGCTCATCGCGGCGGGAAAGGCGCGCTGTGAAAAGCGGTGCGCCAGGGTTTCTGCCACGCTAAAAAATATCCGGCCTACCGCCGGGTGCTAAAAATTGCCTGTCGATTGGCGACTGCTTTTTTCGCAAGCAGTTCTCGCCAACCTCTCAAAATCCACGGGGTTGTTAGCATGGAAACCGTAAACCAAAGACCAACAAAAACCGGAAAATATGCTGCAAATTCATATGCTTAATTCATTTATTAATAAATTAGAACATATGAATTATTGTGGCCGTGCCGGTCATCGCCGGGCCGTTTTCGGTAATGCAGTTTTCTTCGGGGCGACAAACTTGGGCTCGCCCCTTGTCCCTCCAGCCAAGCTCGGGCAAAACAGCCCTGTTCAATCACAAGACAATGCCAGGAGATAAGATATGGACGTTCGCGCCGCAGTTGCCATTCAGGCCGGAAAGCCGCTTGAGGTCATGACCGTTCAACTCGAAGGCCCCCGCGCCGGCGAAGTGCTGGTTGAGGTCAAGGCGACCGGCATCTGCCATACAGACGATTTCACCCTGTCCGGTGCCGATCCGGAGGGCCTGTTCCCGGCCATTCTCGGCCATGAGGGCGCGGGCGTCGTCGTCGATGTCGGACCGGGTGTCACCTCGGTCAGGAAGGGCGACCATGTCATTCCGCTCTACACGCCGGAATGCCGCGAGTGCTATTCCTGCACCTCGCGCAAGACCAATCTGTGCACCTCCATCCGCGCCACCCAGGGTCAGGGCGTGATGCCGGACGGCACCTCGCGCTTCTCCATCGGCAAGGACAAGATCCATCATTATATGGGCTGCTCGACCTTCTCGAACTATACGGTTCTGCCGGAGATCGCGCTCGCCAAGATCAATCCCGACGCGCCCTTCGACAAGGTCTGCTACATCGGCTGCGGCGTGACGACCGGCATCGGTGCGGTCATCAATACCGCGAAGGTCGAGATCGGCTCCACGGCGATTGTCTTCGGTCTCGGCGGCATCGGCCTCAACGTGCTGCAGGGCCTGCGCCTCGCCGGCGCGGACATGATCATCGGCGTGGACATCAACCCCGACCGCAAGGCCTGGGGCGAGAAGTTCGGCATGACCCACTTCGTCAACCCGAAGGAAGTCGGCGAGGACATCGTGCCCTATCTCGTCAACATGACGAAGCGCAACGGCGACCTGATCGGCGGCGCGGATTACACATTCGATTGCACCGGCAACACCAAAGTCATGCGCCAGGCGCTGGAAGCCTCGCATCGCGGCTGGGGCAAGTCGGTCATCATCGGCGTTGCCGGCGCGGGCCAGGAAATCTCCACGCGCCCGTTCCAGCTCGTCACCGGCCGCAACTGGATGGGTACGGCCTTTGGCGGCGCGCGCGGCCGCACGGATGTGCCGAAGATCGTCGACTGGTACATGGAAGGCAAAATCCAGATCGACCCGATGATCACCCACACCATGCCGCTCGAAGACATCAACAAGGGCTTCGACCTGATGCACAAGGGCGAAAGCATCCGCGGCGTCGTGGTTTATTGATTGGATAAGACGCAGGCGGGCGCGCGCAACCGCACGCGCCCGCCATTTCATGCAAATGTGATCGCCTCCAACCCGCTGCAGCCATTGCGATTAACGGGACGGTAAATCTATCGTCGTAAGCCGAGACTGCGCGGTGGAGTTGAAAATCCCTCCCCGCCCAGAACGACGCCAGACCTGCGGAGAGCGACCCTGAAAATCGTACCGATCGACAACGGAAACCGCGTCGCCGCCGTCGCTCTTCTGGCGAAAGGCTTCCCGGAAAAAAGCGAGGCCTTCTGGTCGCGCGGGTTGTCGCTCGTCAGCGAACATCACGAGCGGCGCGAACTCGGTGCGATCGGGCAATTGCTGATGAAGGGCGACGATGCCGCAGGTGTGCTGCTGACGATCAAAAGCCGCCTGCCGGAGACCGAAAGGATCGTCGTCAACCTGTCAAGCTGGTATGTGGAGCCTTCCTGCCGCTGGTTCGCCCCGCGCATGTTGCAGATGGCCTCCTCCAATGAGGGCGAAATCTTCACCGATCTCACCCCCTCTCCCGAAGCCTGCAAGCTGAATGAGAGGCTGGGCTTTGCGACGGTGACCGATTGCACGCTTTTTTATCCGCTGCCCCTTGCAGCGCTTCGCCCGGCAAGCGCACGGCTGCGCCCGCCAGGAGAGATAAAACCGGAAATACTCTCCGCCGAAACGCGCGACATGCTGGAAGACCATGCCCGTCTCGGCTGCATCGTGGCGGTTATGGAGGCGGAGAACCGCCATTACCCGCTGGTCTTCCTGAAAACCACGACCAAAAGATTGCCATCCGCGCGCCTCATCCATTGCGAAGACCGGCAGGTCGCGCAAAGGCACATATCCGCAATTGCCCGCCACCTGCTTGGCCACGGCCGGCTTGCGCTGACCATGGCGGCAATGGGCGCAGAGCGAAAGGCCGGCGGGCTTGCCGCACATAAATCTGCACCGATACAAGTAAAAGGCGCATGGAACCCACGATTTATTAACGAAGCATACTCAGAGTTGGTGTTATTGCCACCGTAGGTATTTTAGTGAGTCGTGCGCGACTTGATGGAATCTTGGCCTTTACAGAAAAAGCGCCGTTCCGGGCAGGTCATTGGGAAACACGCGGGAAATGGGAGAACGAGCATGCTTGCAGCGAAAAAGAGTGAAATCGACGTTGCCGATACCATCTATTCCTATCTCTCCAACCGTTTTCCCGCCTATGCCCCCTTTTCCGCCGACACACTGCTGCTCGAAGGCGGCGTGATCGATTCGCTCGGCTTTCTGGAGCTGATGATCTTCCTCGGCGAAAGTTTCGGCATCATTCTCGATGACGAGCATTTCACGCCCGACAATCTCGGCACGCCGGCCGATCTCATCGCCTTCGTCCTCAGGGAACGGAGGAGATGACACCCCACTTCCTGCTGCACCACCTGCTTACCGCCCGCGCGGCGAGCGACGATCAGGCCCTCGTCCACAAGGCCCGATCGCTGAATTATCGCGAATTCGCTGCGGCGGCGGCCCGTTGCGCGGCGGCATTGCAGGAAGCCGGAGCGCAACGCGGAGACCGCGTCGTCATCTATCTGCCGCGCGGCATAGAGGAATGCTGGTCGATCTTTGGCGTGAGCATGGCGTCCGGCGTCTTCGTGCCGGTGAACGCATTGCTGAAGGCGCAGCAGATTCGCCATATCGTCAGGGATTGCGGTGCAAAAATCGTCATCAGCGACACCGCGATGATGGATGAGCTGAAAGCGGCGCTGGAAGACCTTCCCGAGGTCACGGTCCTGCTGGCGGAAGAGATAGAGGCCCGCGCTGGCGCACCCGCCCGGCCTTCAGCGGCAATCGGCGAAGACCTGGCCGCCATTCTTTATACCTCCGGCTCCACCGGCTCGCCCAAGGGCGTGATGCTGTCGCACCGCAATCTTCTGGCCGGCGCGCGCATCGTGCGCACCTATCTGGCAATCACCGGCAGCGACCGCATTCTGTCCCTCCTGCCCTTCAGCTTCGATTATGGCCTGAACCAGCTGCTGACGGCGGTGGAACAGGGTGCGGCCACGATCATCTCCACCTTCCGGCTGGGCGATGAGATCGTCCGCGATCTGCGCGACCATGCCATCACGGGTCTCGCCGGCGTGCCGACGATCTGGGCGATCCTGACAAAAGCGGCCCCGTCGCTTGCAAAGACGCCTCTGCCGCATCTGCGTTACATCACCAATTCCGGCGGACGCGTGCCGCAGGAAACCGTAAAAGCGCTGCGCGAGAAGCTGCCGGATACGAAAATCTACCTGATGTATGGCCTCACGGAAGCCTTCCGCTCCACCTTCCTGCCGCCCGATGAAATCGACCGCCGCCCGACCTCCATCGGCAAGGCCATTCCCGAATGCGAAATCTTCATCGTCACCGATAAGGGACAGAGGGCGAAGCCGGGTGAGCCCGGCATTCTCGTCCATCGCGGCCCGACCGTCTCGCTGGGTTACTGGAACCGGCCGGAGGATACGGCAAAGGTGCTGCGCCCTCACCCCTTCATTCCGGCGGCGCTGGGCGGCGAGACCGTGTGTTATTCCGGCGATCTGGCGGTGGAGGACGAGGATGGTTTCTTCAGCTTCGTCGCCCGCAACGATGCGATGATCAAATCGTCCGGCTATCGCATCAGCCCGACCGAGGTTGAGGAAAGCCTGATGTCGACAGGCCTTTTCCAGCAGGTCGCCGTCATCGGACTGCCCGACCCCTTCGCGGGCGAAAAGGTCCATGCCGTGGCGACTGCCGCCAACCAGAATATCGATGTAACGGCGGCGCTGAAGAAGGCCGCCGAAATGCTCGCCCCCTTCATGATCCCGCGCGCCATCGAACTGGTCGAACGGCTGCCGGTCACGGCCAATGGCAAGGTGGATTACCGCGCGCTGGTGCGCGAACGGACGGACAATGGCGCCAACGGATAAACCCCAGAGCCACGGCCCGGCTTTTGCGGCCGGGTTGTTCGACATAAGCGAGAACGATCTGATGATCGGCGGACTTCCCGTGCGCGATATTGTCGCCGGGACCGGAACGCCTTGCTTCCTCTATGACGCCGCCGCCATGCGCCGCGCCTATCGCGATCTCGAAACCGCGCTCGGCGGTTTTGCCGATATCTATTATTCGGTGAAGGCCAACCCCCTGCCCGCCATCGTCTCGCTTTTCCGGCAGGAAGGTGCGGGTGCGGAAATCGCTTCCGTCGGCGAATACCGCGCCGCCATCAGGGCCGGCGTCGCAACGCAAAACATCATCTTCGCCGGCCCCGGCAAAGGCATGGCCGAGCTGCGCGAAGTGATCGAGGGCGGCATCGGCGAAATCCACATCGAAAGCGCCGAGGAAATCGCCCGCATCGAGGCAATCGGCAAGCCGGTCAAGGCTTCGATCCGCATCAATCCGGTGCCGGATGCACAGGCCGGCGCGATGCGCATGGGCGGCAAGGCCACGGCCTTCGGTTTCGATGAGGAAGAGCTGGAAAATGTCCTGCCGCTCTTCAAGGACGCCCGATATATCGATCTCGTCGGCGTCCATATTTACGGTGGCACGCAGATCCTCGATGCCGACATGCTTGTCTCCCAGTGGCGACACGGCATTTTCCTTGCCGCGCGCATGGCCGGGATGCTCGGCAAGCCGCTCGAAACCATCGATCTTGGCGGCGGTCTCGGCATTCCCTATTTCGCAGGCGAAACGCCGCTCGATCTTGAAAAAGTCAGCGCCGCCATTCCCGACCTCAAGGCGCTCGTAAAGGCGCATCCGCTGATAACCGACGCCCATGTCATCGTCGAACCCGGCCGTTTCCTCGCCGGTCCCGGCGGCGTCTATGTGGCGGAGGTGAATTCGGTAAAGACCTCGCGCGGCACCACCTTCGTGGTGATGGATGGCGGCATGCACCACCACCTCGCCGCCTCCGGCAATCTCGGCCAGATCGTCAAGCGCAACTATCCCATCATCGCACCGGCCATGATGCTGGCGGAGCATGAGGAAACGGCAACCATCGTCGGCCCGCTCTGCACGCCGCTCGATACGCTTGCCCGCAATGCGGCGCTGCCGAAGCTCAAGGCCGGCGATCTCCTCGCTATCCTGCAATCGGGCGCCTATGGCGCCAGCGCCAGCCCTGCGGGTTTTCTGAGCCATGCGGCGGCGAAGGAGGTGCTGGTGGAGAATGGGGTGTTTGAGGTGATCGGGCGATAATCACCCCCGCAGCAACCTGTCCCCCACCGCGAACTTCGATTTCAACAGACACTCGTCATATTCCGCCTCGGCAACGGAATCGAACACGATACCGCCGCCGACATTGAAGACGGCACGGCCGTCATCAAACAGGCTGAGCGTGCGGATCGCCACGGAGAACCGCATCTCACCACTTGGAGACATGAAGCCGATTGCGCCGCAATAGGCGTCGCGCGGCGTCGCTTCCAGCTCGCGCAGAATTTTCATCGCCCACATTTTCGGTGCGCCGGTAACGGAGCCGCAGGGAAACAGGGCGGCGAAGATATCTTCCACCGTCACGTCAGGCAGAAGTTTCGCCCGCACATGGCTGACCATCTGGTGCACGGTCGGATAGGTCTCGATATCGAACAGCCGTGGCACATCAAGGCTGCCGACTTCGGTGATGCGGGAAATATCGTTGCGCAGCAGATCGACGATCATGCGGTTTTCGGCGAGCGTCTTTTCGTCCGCCAGCATCGCCGCGACAATCGCCCGGTCTTCTTCCGCATCGGCTCCGCGCGGCGTCGTTCCCTTCATCGGATGGGTTTCGATGAAACCTTGCCCGTCAACCGAGAAGAACAGTTCCGGTGAGCGCGACAGGATGACCGGGCCGCCGAGATCGACCAGCGCGCCATATTTCACTGGCTGCCGTTCGATCAGCGACCAGAAGGCCGTCAGCGGATCGCCGCTCCAGCCGGCATGGACCGGCATGGTCAGATTGCCCTGGTAACAGTCGCCGCGACGCAGATGGTCGTGTAACCGCGCGAAACGCTGGCAATAGTCTTGAAGGGTCCATGCCGGCACGGGATCGGACAGAAACGCATCCGCGTCCGGCAGATTTGCCGGGCGCGCAAACCGTCCCTCATCCGGCTGCGGGCCGGAAAAGACGCCGAAATTGAGAAACGGCACGTTGCGAGGCTCGTCCGCAAATGGCGCGAGCTTCGGCTCGAACAGGAAACCCGCTTCGTAGGACATATAGCCGGCGAGGTATTTCCCGGCCCGGCGCAGCTCTTCCATGCGCTTGAGCGCAGCAAAAAACGACGCCGGTTCATCCGCGACGATGATCTCTTCCGGCTCGGTGAAGGCTGTCACCGTGCCGGTCGTATCATCCCGGAAAAGAACGTAAGGCGCGTGTGCCAAGGAAAGCGTCCGAAACAGGAGAAAAAGTCGGGAAGAGTCAGATGGGGTCTATATCGCCCCGCGCCCACATTTCGATGGTTTCCGCATAAAAATCGGCGAAACGGCCTTCCTCGATAGACTTGCGGATACCCTGCATCAGCTCCTGATAATAGGCAAGATTGTGCCAGGAGAGCAGCATGCCGCCCAGCGCCTCGTTGGCGCGGGTGAGATGATGCAGATAGGCGCGGGAATAATCGCGCGAGGCCGGGCAGTTGGACTGCTCGTCGAGCGGGCGCATATCTTCGGCATGGCGGGCATTGCGGATATTGACCTTGCCGCGACGGGTAAAGGCAAGCCCGTGACGGCCGGAGCGCGTCGGCATCACGCAGTCGAACATATCGATGCCGCGCGCCACCGATTTCAGAATGTCATCGGGTGTGCCGACGCCCATCAGGTAACGCGGTTTTTCGGTGGGCAGCACCGGCAGCGTGATATCGAGCATGCCGAGCATCACATCCTGCGGCTCGCCGACGGCAAGGCCGCCGACCGCATAACCCTTGAGATCGAGCTGCTTGAGGCCCTCTGCGGAACGAATGCGCAGATCCGGCTGGTCGCCGCCCTGCACGATGCCGAACATGGCCTTGCCGGGTTGCTCGCCAAAGGCAACGCGGCAGCGCTCGGCCCAGCGCAGCGACATTTCCATGGCGCGCTCGATTTCCTTGCGCTCGGCCGGCAGCGCGATGCATTCATCGAGCTGCATCTGGATATCCGAATCGAGCATGCCCTGAATTTCAATTGAGCGTTCCGGCGACATATGGTGCAGCGAACCGTCCACATGGCTCTTGAAGGTCACGCCCTGCTCGTCCAGCTTGCGCAGGCCGGAAAGCGACATGACCTGAAAACCGCCGCTATCGGTGAGGATCGGATGCGGCCAGCGGATCAGCTCATGCAGACCGCCGAGGCGGGCAACACGCTCCGGACCCGGCCGCAGCATCAGGTGATAGGTATTGCCGAGAATGATATCGGCGCCCAGCTCGCGCACCTGATCGAGATACATGGCCTTGACGGTGCCGACCGTGCCGACCGGCATGAAGGCGGGCGTGCGGATGACGCCGCGCGGCATGGCGACTTCGCCGAGGCGCGCGCCGCCGCTCGTGGCTTTCAGGGTGAAGGTGAATTTGTCGTGCATCAGTTTTTCCGGAACAACAGGCTGGAATCGCCATAGGAATAGAAGCGGTATCCGGTTTCGATGGCGCGCCTGTAAGCGTCACGCATCGTTTCGAGACCGCAGAAAGCCGAAACGAGCATGAACAGCGTCGATTTCGGCAGGTGGAAATTCGTCATCAGAATATCGACCGCCTTGAAGCGGTATCCCGGCGTGATGAAGATGCCGGTGGCGTCGGACCATGGGTGGATAACGCCATTCTCGTCGGCAGCACTTTCGATCAGGCGCAGCGAGGTCGTGCCGACACAAACAATCCGTCCGCCGCGCGCCTTTACGGCATTCAGCCGGTCGGCGGTTTCCTGCGACACATGGCCGATCTCGAAATGCATCTTGTGATCGTCGGTATCGTCGGACTTCACCGGAAGGAAGGTGCCTGCCCCAACGTGAAGCGTCACGAAATGCCGCTCGATGCCCACCTTGTCCAGCGCGGCAAATAGATCGGGCGTGAAATGCAGCCCGGCGGTGGGGGCGGCAACGGCTCCCTTTTCGCGGGCGTAGATGGTCTGGTAATCGGTCTGGTCCTGCGCATCTTCCGGGCGCTTGGCGGCGATATAGGGCGGCAGGGGAATATGGCCGACGGAGGCAATCGCCTCGTCCAGTACCGGGCCGGAAACGTCGAACAGCAGCGTGATTTCGCCATCCTCGCCCTTTTCCTCGACGGTGGCTTCCAGGTGGGCAAGGCCGCAGGCATTGTCGCGCTCATAACCGAACCGGATGCGGTCGCCCTGCTTGATGCGCTTGCCGGGACGCGCGAAGGCCTTCCAGCGAGACTGATCGGTACGCATGTGCAGCGTGGCCGAAACCGCCGTCTCCGGCGCACCTTCGCGCAGGCGTACACCTTCCAGCTGGGCGGGAATGACGCGGGTATCGTTGAACACCAGCGCATCGCCGGGCTTCAGGAAGGACGGCAGGTCGAAGACGCGATGGTCTTCCATGCGGTTCTCATTCGGATCGACGACGAGCAGGCGCGCGCTATCACGCGGGTTCGCCGGGCGCAGGGCGATATTCTCCTCGGGCAGATCGAAATCGAACAGGTCTACACGCATTGCAAAGGCTCTCGAAAATATCAAAACCCGCCCTGCATTGCATGGGGCGGGTGGAAGGTGGTGACAAGACTTCCTCTAACGAGGCGTCATCCTCGGGCTTGTCCCGAGGATCTAACGATCCACAACGTCAACGTGGTTAGATCCTCGGGACAAGCCCGAGGATGACGACGGAGAGGTTCTGACAACCTTCTCAACATTCGAACCGCCCCGCAGTTGCCTGCGGGGCGGCGTGATTCATTATCCCTCAGGCCGCAGAAGCGAGCTTGATGGAAACGATCGAATCCGGGTCCTTCACCGGCTCGCCGCGCTTGACCTTGTCGATGGCTTCCATGCCTTCGATGACCTGGCCCCAGACGGTGTACTGCTTGTTGAGCCACGGCGAATCCGTGAAGCAGATGAAGAACTGCGAGTTGGCAGAGTTCGGGTTCTGCGAACGGGCCATGGAGCAGGTGCCGCGCACGTGCGGAATGGCGGAGAACTCGGCCTTCAGGTCCGGCTTGTCGGAGCCGCCCATGCCGGCGCGTGCCGGGTTGAAGCTTTCCGCACCCTTCTTGCCGAACTTCACGTCGCCCGTCTGGGCCATGAAGTCTTCGATGACGCGGTGGAAAACGACGCCGTCATAAGCGCCTTCCGATACGAGTTCCTTGATGCGGGCGACGTGGCCCGGAGCAACTTCCGGCAGCAGCTGGATCACGACCTTGCCGGTCGTCGTTTCCATGATGATGGTGTTTTCCGGATCCTTGATCTCGGCCATGATTATTCTCCTCTGTTCGGGCTCTATTGCCCTTACCTTACTTTTTGCCGACGGTGACCTTGATCATCCGGTCGGGGTTGGAAACTTCGCCGTTACCGCCGGCGCCGCGCTTGATCTTGTCCACGGCTTCCATGCCGGACACGACCTTGCCGACCACGGTGTACTGGCCGTTCAGGAACGGGCCATCAGCAAACATGATGAAGAACTGCGAGTTGGCGGAATTCGGATCCTGCGAGCGGGCCATGCCGACCACGCCGCGCGTGAAGGGAACCTTGGAGAATTCGGCCGGAATATCCGGCAGGTCGGAACCGCCCGTACCCGCACGCTGGGCGTTGAAGCTCTTTTCCATGTTGCCATACTGCACGTCGCCGGTCTGCGCCATGAAGCCGTCGATGACGCGGTGGAAGGCGACATTGTCATAAGCGCCCTTCTTGGCCAGCGCCTCGATCTGCGCCACGTGCTTGGGCGCGACATCCGGCATCAGCTCGATGACAACGGGACCATCCTTCAGCTGGACGGTGAGAAGTTCGGCGGCGGAAGCAATGGTGCTGGCGGCAAGCGCGCCTGCAAACATGGCGCCGGCAAAGGCAAATCGAACGAGTTTCATCGGATTGGCTCCAGAATGTGGGGCTGAAGTCAGCGCTTCAGCTTGGCGTTGAGGGCTTCAAGCACGGCTTTCGGCACGAAGGCGTCGACATTGCCGCCCATGGCGGCGATCTGCCGGACCAATGTGGCTGTAATGGGTCGCGACGAGGTGCCGGCGGGCAGGAATACGGTCTGGATATCGGGCGCCATCTGGCGGTTCATCCCGGCCATCTGCATTTCATAATCGAGATCGGTGCCGTCGCGCAGGCCGCGCAGCAGAAGGCGCGCGCCGTGCTCCCGGGCGGCATCGACGACCAGATTATCGAAGGAGACGACTTCCATGCGCGCCGCTTCGCCCGGCAGATGTTCGGCAAGCGCCCGCTTTATCAGCCCTGCCCGCTCCTCGAAGCTGAACAGCGGCGCTTTTCCGGGATGAATGCCGACGGCGACGATGACTTTCGACGCCACGTTCAGCGCCTGAATAAGCACATCCAGATGTCCGTTGGTCATCGGATCGAAGGATCCTGGATAAAAGGCAATCGTCATATCGCTCTCAGGTGGTGGGCGCGTCTCGACGCTTCAGCATATGTGCCGCCTTTTGTCATGGAGAGGCACGCGGCGCAAGACTTTATAACCACCCCTCACAAGCGCGGCTGCGGCGTGAACCCCGGATGAATGGGCCGTTCAGTGCGGTTTCACAGCTATTTTGTTTAAATGCACAACATCGGGAAACCGAAACGCCCCTCACTCGTTAAGCATCCGGAGAATTGAAAATGCTGGCCTTCATGATCGTCCTTTCGATCATCGCATCATTCGCTGCCGAGTATCTTTTTCTCGAATGACGACATCAGCCAGTTTCCTGAACGCCAGATGAACGAGCCATTCAAGGAAGTTTCACAGGCGCGATGCTAATCGATTTTTACGGTTGACGCGGAACATGTCGAGACATGGCGCGTTAAGAAAGAACCAAAGGAACGGACAGATGTTTATAAGAGAAAAACAGTCTACTTCGGCGAAAATCAGCGTCATCAGCACAGCCTGGACAGTACTGGTTATCGCAATGGTAGCAACGACGTTTAGCCTTTATGAACAGAAGCCTGAAAAGCTGGGCCCGGACTATCCGCAGCTGACCGCCCGTTATCAGTATATGAATTATTACTGATAACGGAGAGAATTTTCTCAAAACTCCCGGAGACGATATCATGTTCACATTTCTGACAATGCTTCTTGCCCTGATCAGCGTTATGTTCGTGACATCGATGGTTTCCGTGGTCGCCGAGATGCGACGTGAGGACGAGGAATTCAAGGCGATGATCCGGCGCGACCGCGCCTTCTGAGCGCGACGGGCCGGGCAGACGGCCGCTTAAAAGTGATTCTTTTCAACCGCCTGGACCTTCCGGGCGGTTTTATTTTGCGCCTCGCGGGGGCAACACGGCGAAGACGATGGTGGAAAATCCCGCCTCCAATCACACAAGCGTTTTCAAAACCCCGTTTTTCCAAGGCAAATTCCCTTCAATTTCCGTTTGGATTGATTTAAGGAACGCCGATACGTTGCGGGCCGGACAGCCGGCGACCGCGATGACGTTCCTGTGAGGTTTGCATAACGATGCTCGATTCCCTGAGAAATGCTTCTCGAACCATGGCAGCCAAGCTGCTGCTTCTCCTGCTTGTTGTCTCTTTTGGCATCTGGGGCGTTTCCGCATCGCTTGTCACCGCCAATTCCCACGCCGTCATGACAGTGGGCGACCAGACGGTCAGCCCCGAGGAATTCCGCCTCGCCTATCAGCGCCAGATTTCCGATCTCAGCCGCCAGTTCGGCACAAGGCTGACGACCGAACAGGCCAAGGCCTTCGGCATCGACCGTCAGGTCTTCAGCCAGCTTGCGGCCGGTGCAGCGCTTGACGAGCTGGCCTCGAAGATGAATCTCGGCCTTTCGGAAAACCGCCTCGCCAACCTCATTGCCGAAGACCCGGCCTTCAAGTCGGTCAACGGCCAGTTCGACCGCAATCTCTTCAGCGAGCGCCTGCGCAATTCCGGTTTCCGCGAGGATGACTATATCAAGGAACGCAGCAAGGTCGCCGTCCGCAGCCAGATCGTCGAAGCCGTTTCCGACGGTTTTGCCGCGCCGCAGGTGCTGGTGGAAGCGCTCAAGCAATATCGCAACGAGCAGCGCGCCGTCGATTACGTCATTCTTTCGAACGCCGTCATTCCGCCGGTCAAGGCGCCGGGCGACGACGTGCTTGCCCCCTGGTTCGAAACCAACAAGACGAAATATCGCGCGCCCGAGTTCCGCAAGTTCACCTATGTGAAGCTTGAGCCGTCCGATATCGCCGATCAGGCCGCCGTCACCGACGCCCAGATCGCCGATTATTATAACAGCCACAAGGACAGCTTCCGCACCGCCGGCCGCCGCACGGTGGAGCAGCTGACCTTCCCTGAAAAGGAAATGGCAGAGGCCGCCGCCGAGCAGATCCGCCTCGGCAATACCACCTATGACCAGGTGGTGAAGGATCAGGGCAAGACCGCTTCCGACGTCACGCTCGGCGAATTCACCAGGGATACCATCCCCGACCAGTCGATTGCCGACGCCGCTTTCGCCATCCAGAAGGATGGCGGCGTATCGCCGGTGGTCCAGGGTTCCTTCGGCCCGGTTCTCCTGCGCGTCACCGGCATCAAGCCGGAAACGACCCGCACGCTGGAAGAGGCGAAGGAAGATATCCGCAAGGACCTCGCCACCGCCGCCGCTGCGGAAGAAATCACCAATGTTCACGACCGTTACGAGGATCTGCGCGCCGGCGGTTCTTCGCTCGCCGATGCGGCAACGCAGTTGAACCTGAAACCCGTCACCATCGCCGCCATCGACGCTTCCGGCCTCGATGAAAAGGGCGATGCGGTAGAGGGCCTGCCCTCCCCGCAGCTGGCGCAGGAGGTCTTCAAGACCGAACCCGGCACGGAAGCGCTGCCGATCAATCTCGGCCGTGAAGGCTACATCTGGTTCGATGTCGACCAGATCATCGCCGCCCGCGACCGCACGCTTGCCGAAGTTCGTGACGATGTCGTGGCCGACTGGACGGCGGAGCAGCAGCGCAACGCGCTTGCCGCCAAGGCCGAGGAACTGAAGGCGCGCGTCGAAAAGGGCGACACGCTGGAAACCGTGGCCGGTGAGCTCAGCCTTGCCGTCGAACAGAAATCCGGCCTGCGCCGCAACAGCGAAGACGCTATTTTCGGCCAGCAGACGATCGCGGCGGTCTTCTCCGGCGCGGAGGGCAAGGTAGGCACGGCGGCCGATGCTGACGGTTCCAGCCGCATCCTCTTCAAGGTCACCTCGGTCGACACCAATGCGCCTGCCGACGCGCTCGCCAATGACGACCAGCAGTTCGCCGCCATTGCCCGCGCGGCCGGCGACGACATGCTGGACCAGATGGTCAACCGCCTGCAGAATGACTATGGTGTCACCATCAATCAGGCCCTCGCCGATCAGGCGATGGTCGGCTTCTAACCGGGGGGGGGCGACAAGATGGCCGAACTGAAGCCGCTGATCGCCAAGGTCGCAAATGGAGAAAGCCTGAACCGCGAGGAATCGCGGGCGGCTTTCGACATTCTGATGTCGGGCGAAGCCACGCCGTCGCAGATCGGCGGTTTCCTGATGGCGCTGCGCGTGCGCGGCGAAACGGTGGACGAAATCGTCGGCGCCGTCTCCTCCATGCGTTCCCGCATGCTGCCGGTTTCGGCCCCCGCCAATGCCATCGATATCGTCGGCACCGGCGGTGACGGCATCGGCACCTATAATATCTCGACGCTCGCCTCGATCATCGTCGCCGGCACCGGCCTGCCGGTCGCCAAGCATGGCAACCGGGCGCTGAGCTCCAAATCCGGCACGGCGGATGCGCTCTCGGCGCTCGGCGTGAAGCTCGATATCGGTCCGGAACTCATCGCCCGCTGCATCAGCGAGGCGGGTCTCGGTTTCATGTTCGCGCAGCTTCACCATTCGGCCATGCGCCATGTCGGCCCAAGCCGCGTCGAACTCGGCACGCGCACCATCTTCAACCTGCTCGGCCCCCTCTCCAACCCGGCCGGCGCCAAACGGCAACTGCTCGGCGTCTTTTCGCCGCGCTGGCTGGTGCCGCTTGCCGAAGTGCTGCGCGATCTTGGTTCGGAAAGCATCTGGGTCGTGCATGGCGACGGCATGGACGAGGTGACGACCACGGGCGTTACCCATGTCGCGGCACTGGAAAATGGCAAGATCCGCACCTTCGACCTGACGCCGAAGGATTTCGGTGTCGAGCCCGCTTCCATGGAAGATCTGAAGGGCGGCGACGGCATTGCCAATGCGGCGGCGCTGCGCGAGGTTCTGTCCGGCAAGCGCAACGCCTATCGCGACGTGTCGCTGTGCAACGCGGCCGCAGCGCTGGTTATCGCCGGCAAGGCGGAGACACTGTCTCAGGCGATGGCGATCGTCAGCGAAGCGCTGGATAGCGGCAAGGCCGCAGCCGCGCTCGACCGTCTGGTTGCCGTGTCCAACGAGGATCAGGAATGAGAGCGAGATCATGAGCGACATTCTGAAAAAGATCGAGATTTACAAGCGCGAGGAAATCGCCGCCGCCAAGGCGAAGGTTTCGCTGGCCGATCTGAAGGCCATGGCCGCAGGCCAGAGCGCACCGCGCGGTTTCTACAGGGCGCTCCGGGCAAAGCAGGCCGAAGGCAAGTTCGGCCTGATCGCCGAAATCAAGAAGGCCAGCCCCTCGAAAGGCCTGATCCGTCCGGATTTCGATCCGCCGGCTCTGGCCGCCGCCTATCAAGCCGGCGGCGCCGCCTGTCTGTCCGTGCTGACGGATAGCCCAAGTTTTCAGGGCGCCCCGGAATTCCTGACCGCCGCCCGCAATGCCTGCGCCCTGCCGGCGCTGCGCAAGGATTTCATGTTCGAGACTTATCAGGTGCATGAGGCTCGCGCCTGGGGCGCGGACTGCATTCTCCTCATCATGGCCTCGCTTTCCGACGACGAGGCGAAACGCCTTGAAGATGAGGCTTTCGCGCTCGGCATGGATGTGCTGGTGGAAGTACATGATGAGGAAGAAACGGAACGGGCGCTGAAGCTCGCTTCGCCGCTTCTCGGCATCAACAACCGCAATCTGCGCACCTTCGAAGTCAGCCTCGAAACCAGCGAGAAGCTCGCAGGCCTCGTGCCGGCGGAAAAGCTGCTGGTCGGCGAAAGCGGCATCTTCACCTTCGAGGATTGTAAGCGTCTCGAAAAAAGCGGCATCGGCACCTTCCTCGTCGGCGAAAGCCTGATGCGCAAGGACGATGTGACGGCGGCCACCAAAGCCCTTCTGACCGGCCAATCCGGCATTCTGGCAGCGGAATGATGCAGCGATGAGCGAGGCTGGAAAGCTCACCCATATCGATGCGGGCGGCGAGGCACATATGGTCGATGTCGGCGACAAGGCCGAGACCGTCCGTGTCGCCGTCGCCGAAGGCTTCGTGAAGATGAAGCCGGAAACGCTGGCGCTCATCCGCGAGGGTAATGCCAAGAAGGGCGATGTCATCGGCACCGCACGCCTTGCCGGCATCATGGCCGCCAAACAAACGGCAAATCTTATCCCGCTCTGCCATCCGCTGATGCTGACAAAGGTGGCGGTGGATATTACCGAAGACGCTGCCCTGCCCGGCCTGCGGGTTGAAGCGCTGGTAAAACTGTCCGGCAAGACCGGCGTGGAGATGGAAGCGCTGACCGCCGTGTCCATCGCCTGCCTGACGATCTACGACATGGCCAAGGCCGCCGACAAGGCGATGGAAATCGTCAATATCCGCCTTCTCGAAAAGAGCGGCGGCAAATCCGGCGATTTCCGGCGACAGGAGACTTGAATGAAACCGCTGCTGCCCGTGGATGAGGCCATAAGACGCCTTCTGGAAGCAGCGGTTCCGGTGACCGAAAGCGAAACCCTGCCGCTTGCCGAATGCGATGGCCGGGTTCTCTCGGCCGATCTCACGGCGCGCCTCACCCAGCCGCCATTCGACGCCTCGGCCATGGACGGTTATGCGCTGCGCAGCGCCGATGCGGCGGCGCTCGGCTCGGTCCTCACCGTCATCGGTCAGGCCGCCGCCGGCCATGCCTTTACCGGCACGGTGGGTGAAGGCCAGGCCGTGCGCATCTTCACCGGCGCGCCCGTGCCGCAGGGTGCGGATTCCATTCTCATTCAGGAAGATGCCGAAGTGCTGGAGGGCGGAAAAATCCGCACCACCTTCGACGTCACCGCGGGGCGACATATCCGCCCGCGCGGACAGGATTTTACCGAAGGCGAAGCAGCCCTGAAGACCGGGCAGGAACTCGGTTTCACCGACCTGACGCTCGCGGCAGCGATGAACCATGCCGCGCTCACTGTCTATCGCAGGCCGCGTATCGCCATACTCGCCACCGGCGATGAGCTGCTGCCGCCGGGAAGCGCGCCGCAGCCCGCGCAGATCATCGCCTCCAACACCTTCGGCGTCGCAGCCCTCGCCCGGCAGGCAGGTGCGGACGTTCTCGATCTCGGCATCATCGCCGATGATGACAGGCTGATCCGCACCGCCATCGGCAAGGCGGTCGCGGCGAAGGTCGATGTGCTGGTGACGCTCGGCGGCGCCTCCGTCGGCGACCACGACCTCGTACAGGCCGCCTTGAAGGCGGAGGGCATGCAGCTCGATTTCTGGCGCATCGCCATGCGTCCGGGGAAACCGCTGATGGTCGGGTCCATCGGCGCCATGCAGGTTCTGGGCCTGCCCGGAAACCCGGTTGCCAGCCTCGTCTGCGGCCTGCTGTTCCTCGAACCGCTGCTCCGCAGCATCGCTCGCCGCACGCCGCTGCAACGCACGACCACCGCCCGCACCGCCACGCCGTTGAAAGCGAATGATCACCGGCAGGATTACCTCCGCGCCCGTTTCAGCACGGACGAAAACGGCCTGCTGGTGGCGGAAGCCCATGCGAAGCAGGATTCATCGATGATGAAGATATTGGCCCATTCCGACGGGCTGATCGTGCGCCCGCCAAATGCGCCGGCGGCGGCGGCCGGGGCGGAATGCCCGGTCATCAGGCTGAAACCCTGACACGCATGCGATGCGGCCGGACCTGCGGCCGGCAGCATAACTGACCTCTTCCTGAACCCTACCGAATGGTTGCCGCGCCGTCACAAAACGGCGCTGCCGCGTGCCGCATGGCACAGAAACCGAAGATAAGACTGTAACATTCCTGTATCCCGGCACGAATGACAAAAAAAACCGCCTATAGGCAGGATTTCCACGAATTCAAAAACCACCGCGCCTTTCCGCCCCGGGATTATTTCTCCATATTGTTGTGCCAAAATAAATCACACGAATCCCGTTATTGGGATTGACAGAATAAATGCGATGCTGTCACCAAGGCGAATAGTAGAGGGAAAAATTTCCGGAATTCTTCAAAATGAAAATTACTTATATTTATCAATTAAATAAAATAAAAAGTGACGAAAATGAAGTTTCCGGGCACAAAAATTAGTTTCCCATAAATTAAGCTTTCCAAAACGAGCTTCATAATAATAATCATAGTCGATAAGCAGACTCACTGGAGTTTCTTGATGAACACGGCATCCACGCCCAAAACCACGGGGCCCGACATTGCCGGGCAGATTGCCTATGCCATGCGGAGCATGGGTGTTTCGCCGATCCCGCGTAACTACAGCCTCTTTTACGAAGCCTATATCGGTTCGAACCCTGCCCTGACGAAGGATCTGGCCGCGCTTGGAAACCGGGTCACGCAGGAGGATCTGGACGAGCTGTCCTCGCGTTACGGGGAAGGCAATCCCGCCCGGTCCATCGACGATGCGCATGAGAAGCTCAGGCGCGAACTGGAGGGTCTTCTGGGCACGCTGAGGCGCGAACAATCCTCCATCGAAAACTACAACAGGATTCTCGGCGAAACGCGCCAGCGCATCGATGACAAGAACGCCGCCAGCAGCAATATTCTGAGGAATGCGATTTTGCTGCTGGCCGAGGCCACCGGCTCGAAGATCATCGACGGCGAAAAGGCCTTCAATGATGTCAACCGCCATGCCGAGGAAATGCACCAGGTGCGTCTGGAGCTGGATGAGTACAAGCGCATCGCCAATACGGATTCGCTGACGCGCCTGTCCAACCGGCGCGCCTTCGACGACCGGCTGGCATCCGTCTATGACAGCTCCATCGGCCTGCAATATACCACGCTCGTCCTGCTCGATATCGATCATTTCAAGCGCATCAACGACACTTTCGGCCATCCGGTCGGCGACAAGATTCTTGCCACCGTCGCCTCGGTCATCCGCGCCAATGTCCGCAAGGATGGTTTTGTCGCCAGAAGCGGCGGCGAGGAATTCGCCATCATTCTGGATGGCAATACGCCGGAAGAGGTGATGGTGATGTGCGAGCGCATCCGCCTGTCACTGGAAAGCACGCCCTTCCGCAATTCGAGATCGGGCGCCGACTACGGCACGGTGACGATCTCCCTCGGCTTCGCTTCCGCCGCGCAGGCCGCCAACCCGAGCGAGCTTTACGGCCATGCCGACACCGCGCTCTACCATGCCAAGGAAACCGGCCGAAACCGCTCCGTCTATTACGAGGACGGCATGCAGAAGAACTATACAGGCAAGAACTGGCTGATTTATCGGACGTAAGAAGGATGGCGTGCGCGCCACTATCTCCCCGTCATGCCGGACTTGATCCGGCATCCAGTCACGGCGCGTCTGCGCCGTGAAAAGAGTCTCTTGCGATCAAGGACTTGATCGCAAGAGACCCCGGATCCAGTCCGGGGTGACGGAGTGAGACGCTCCGCTTTCGCCAATAGCGCAAGCCTTGCGAGGCTTGCCTCAGCGGCCCCGACGGTCGCGTCGCTATTGCGCCTCACCACATGGTCTTCGCCGCCCGCGCCGCCCATTCCCGGTCATAGGTCTCCTGATCGAATTCAGCCTTGGCCGCCTTGAGCAGAAGACCGGGTGTCGGAAGCGAGGCCGGATCGACGAAATTATCGGGGTTCCACAGTTCCGAGCGCATCAGCGCCCGGGCGCACTGGAAATAAACTTCATCGATTGTCACCACGATGACGGTGCGCGGATGTTTGCCGTCCATCTCGAAGCTTTCCAGCAGATCGGGATCGACGGAGACCACGGCGCGGCCGTTGATGCGCATCGTCGTATTCGAGCCGGGTATCAGGAACATCAGCGCCACGCGCGGATCGCGCACGATGTTCAGAAGCGAATCCACGCGGTTATTGCCGCGCCAGTCCGGCAGAAGCACGGTCCTCTCATCGGCCACCCGGACCACGCCGCCCTTGTCGCCGCGCGGCGAACAGTCCATGCCTTCCGGCCCGACCGTCGCCAGCGCCAGGAAGGGCGAAGTCTCGATCATCAGCCGGTATTCGGCCGTCAGCGTGGCTGTCACCTTGGCGATAGATGCCTCGCTCGTGCTGTCATAGATGGCCTTCAATTCCTCAACCGTGCGAATGATCGTCATGTCCGTTCCTATCCCTGCCAATTCCCTCTGTCGCCGCCGAAAGACCAGGGCGCCCTATTCCTCTGCCGCTTCCGCCTTCTCCCGCTCTGCCCGCTCGCGCGCGGTGCGGGCGGCGACGAGGTCGGCCGGCTGGGCGTTGCCGCGGATCAGCGAACGGCCGGCATAAATGCCGCCGACGACTTCCATGGCGAAACGTTCCTCATCGCGGTCGCGGAATTCTTCAACCAGACGGGCGGCGTCTTCCCGCTCCTCACCCATGGCGCCCAGCACTTCCTCGCTGAAATTCAGCGCCGATTCCAGCGTTTCACGGATCTGGTAATCGACGCCCGCCTTCAGCAGATCGATAGCGTGGCCACGGTCGTAAGCACGGGCGAGAACAGGAACCAGCGGGAATTCGTGCTTGACGATCTCCGCGATCCTGACGGCCGCCTCCTTGTCGTCGACGCAGATGAGAACCGCGCGCGACGTGCCCGCACCGGCAGCATGCAGGATTTCCGCCCGCGACCCATCGCCATAATAGACCTTGAAGCCGAATTCCGCCGCATCGCGCACGAAGTCGGCATCCTTGTCGATCAGCGACAGCGTGTAGCCCCGCGCCAGAAGCGGCTGGCTGACGATCTGGCCGAAACGCCCGAAGCCGATGAGGAGAATACTGCCCTCGACATTTTCAGGCACGTCGAGATCGTCGGTATTGGGAACCGCCGCCGGCACCAGCCGGTCATGCAGGATGACCATCAGCGGCGTCAGCACCATGGAGATGATGATGGTCGCCGTCAGTATGGCGTTCGCCTCCCGGTCGAGAATACCGGCGCTGACGGCGGCCGAATAGAGCACGAAGGCGAATTCGCCGCCCTGCGCCATCAGCACCGCCCGTTCCAGGCTTTCGCGCCGGGTGGTGCCGAGCGCCCGCGCCACGCCGTAGATCAGGAAGGCCTTGAGCAGCATGTAGCCCGCGACGCTGACGACCACGAGCTGCCAGTTGGAGGCGATGACGGCAAGATCGATCGCCATGCCGACACCGAGGAAAAACAGGCCGAGCAGGATGCCGCGAAACGGCTCGATATCCGCTTCAAGCTGGTGGCGGAAGGACGATTCCGACAGCAGCACGCCGGCAAGAAACGCTCCCATGGCCATGGAAAGTCCGCTGACCTGCATCAGAAGCGCCGAACCCAGCACCACCAGCAGCGCCGCGGCCGTCATCACTTCCCGCGCGCCGGAAGCCGCGAGCAGGCGAAAGAACGGGTTGAGAAGATAACGCCCGGCAAGGATGAGCGCACCGACGGCGGCAAGCGCAATACCGACGGAAGCCCAGCGCTCCGACGCCGTCACATGTTCGCCGCCCGAACCGAGGAAGGCGACAAGCGCCAGCAGCGGCACGATGGCCAGATCCTCGAACAGCAGGATGGCGATGATGCGCTGGCCTTTCAGGCTCGACATGCTGTTGCGCTCCTGCAGCATCTGCATGACGATCGCCGTCGATGTCAGCACGAAACCGGTGCCGGCGACGAAGGACATGATGACGGGAAAACCGAGACCGACCCCGATCAATGTCAGGCCCGCCATGCAGACCAGCACCTGCAGCGCACCCAGCCCGAAAATATCCTGCCGCATCGACCACAGCCGCGACGGCTGCATTTCAAGGCCGATGATGAACAGGAACATCACCACGCCGAGTTCGGCTATATGCAGAATGGCCTGCGAATCGGAGAAAAAACCGAGACCGTAAGGCCCGATCACCAGACCGGCGGCCAGATAGCCGAGCACCGAACCGAGGCCGATGCGCTTGAAGATCGGCGCGGCGACAACGCCTGCCGCCAGCAACACGACCACCTGGGCCAGATCATTTCCGTTCGCTTCTACAGCCACACGCCACCCCGTTTAAATAGTGAGACAAGAGCTTTGCCCTCGTCCGATTATCGGCAACGCGCAAGAACATTTCCTCCGTCATGCCGGACTAGATCCGGCATCCAGCCACGGCGCGTCTGCGCCGTGAAAGGACTCTCCCGCGATCAAGGGCTTGATCGCGCTGGACCCCGGATCAAGTCCGGGGTGACGAAGCGCGGATGCAACAACGTTGCCAAACGCAGCAGTTCTTCAACCCCTTTGCCATCATTCTCACGAGGGCGTCTCCCTCGCTGTTTTCTCTACCGGTATCGCGGTTCCCTGCTCAAGCCCTTTTCGGCGAGCTGCCGCTCATAATCCGCAAACAGCGCATCCCCGGTCTCACCCAGTTCCTTCAGATATTTCCAGGTGTAGATGCCGCTATCGTGGCCATCGTCGAAAACGATGCGAACCGCATAATTGCCGGTGGCGACCATGGAACGGATGGTAACATCGCGTTTGCCGGGCACCGTGACCTTTTGTCCCGGCCCATGGCCCTGCACCTCGGCCGAGGGCGAAAGCACGCGCAACATCTCGGCCCGAAGCCGGTAAACGCTTCCATCATCGAAGGAAACGGTCAATTCGCGCCGGTCTTTCGACACAAGCAGCTCGGTCGGCCAGGCATCGCTCATTTTTCACTTCCGTAAGCTTATGATATGCGTCAGAATTACGGACTTGCCTCACGATAGGCAAGCCACTACATCATTTGAAAGGCGCATCGCGCAATGAGGATGGAGACGTGAACAGTTTCCCCGGATCGCTTGAAAAAGCGCAATTCCTGACGGAAAACAACGCACCGATGATTGATCCCTTCGGCCGCGCCATCACCTATCTGCGCGTTTCCGTCACCGACCGTTGCGATTTCCGCTGCACCTATTGCATGTCCGAACACATGACCTTCCTGCCGAAGAAAGACCTTCTGACGCTGGAAGAGCTTGATCGGCTCTGTTCCGTCTTCATCACGCGTGGCGTGCGCAAGCTCAGGCTCACCGGCGGCGAGCCGCTGGTGCGCAAGAACATCATGTCGCTGGTGAGGAACCTCGGCCGCCATATTCGCACCGGCGCGCTGGAAGAATTGACGCTGACCACCAATGGCTCGCAACTTGCCAAATATGCCGATGAGCTGGCCGATTGCGGTGTCAAGCGCATCAACGTCTCGCTGGACACGCTCGACCGCGACAAATTCCGCCATATCACCCGCTGGGGCGATCTCGACCGTGTCATGGAGGGGCTCCACGCCGCCCAGGCCGCGGGCATCAGGGTCAAGCTCAACGCGGTGGCGCTGAAGGACTTCAACGACGCCGAAATTCCCGATCTCATGCGTTTCGCCCATGGTCGCGGCATGGACCTGACGGTGATCGAAACCATGCCGATGGGCGAGATCGAGGAAGACCGGACCGACCGCTACCTGCCGCTTTCGCAGTTGCGCGCCGATCTGGAAAAGAGCTTCACGCTCATCGACAGCGATTACCAGACCGGCGGCCCCGCCCGTTACGTGACGGTGAAGGAAACCGGCGGCCGGCTCGGCTTCATCACGCCCATGACGCATAATTTCTGCGAAAGCTGCAACCGCGTCCGCCTCACCTGCACCGGCACGCTTTATATGTGCCTGGGCCAGGACGACGCCGCCGATCTGCGCACCGCGCTGCGCGCCTCCGACAGCGACGCCTATCTTTCCAGCGCCATCGATGAAGCCCTTCTGCGCAAGCCGAAGGGGCATGATTTCATCATCGACCGCACCCACAACCGGCCTGCCGTCTCCCGCCATATGAGCGTGACCGGCGGCTGAGCGACGGCTGAGACTGTTTCTCGTCCACCCACCCATATAAACGGTTGAAATGCCGGCTGTGCCGTGCCACGTCTCTTTACATGGAGGAATGCGCGGTGACGCCGGAAAGGCGGCCCAAATCGCCCCGAAAGGGCGGCCTGGAAAACCGCGCATGGTCTGGGATATTTTGGAATGGCATTGACGGACAATACGCGCGGCGCCCTGTTGATGGCGCTCGCCATGGCAAGCTTCACGGCCAATGACGCCCTGACGAAATCCGTCACCCCCTATATCAACACCGGCCAGATCATGTTCGTCCGCGGCATCATGACGGTGGTGCTGATCTACATCGCCGCCCGCCATTTCGGCGCGCTCCGGCCGCTGAAAACCCTCATGCGCCCCATCATCATCCTGCGCTGTCTCTGCGAGGTGACTGCGGCCGTGCTCTATCTGACGGCGCTCGGCCTTATCGAATTTTCCAATGCCTCGGCCATATTGCAGTCCCTGCCCCTGGTGGTGACGCTGGGTGCGGCGCTGTTCCTGCGCGAACCCGTGGGCTGGCGGCGCTGGGTGGCGATCATCGTCGGTTTTATCGGCGTGCTCGTCATCATCAGGCCCGGCCCGGAAGGCTTCACGCCGGGTGCGCTTCTGGTCGTCGCATCGCTCGCCGTCACCGCTGCACGCGATCTGCTGACCCGGAAAATGTATGCCGATGTGCCCTCGCTCGCCATCACCGTCATCACCGCCTTCGTCAACATGGCGGTGGGCGGCCTGCTGATCGTGCCCTTCGGCGGCTGGCAGCCGATGAACTTCATGATCGTGTCGCATCTGGCCGCTTCGGCTATTCTCGTGCTCGTCGGTTATCAGGCGATCATACTGTCGATGAGATCGGGCGAAATCTCCTTCGTCGCGCCGTTCCGTTATACCGGCCTGCTCTGGGGTTTCATGATCGGCGTGTTCTTCTTCAACGAAAAGATCGACAATTACACCATCGTCGGCGCCATGATCGTCATCGGCTCGGGCCTTTATACCTTCTACCGCGAAAGCCTGCGCAAGCGCTCGCAGATGGCCAAGCGCGCAGCCGCCACACCCACCGCCGCGACCACGGTACGGCCGGCTTCCGTAACGAAAACTGCCGTTACGGAAGAAGCGGGAGAATGACATGAACAGCGGCCGTTTTCTGGACAGGACCACCCCGCCCCACATCATCACGCTGGTCGTCATCGCCGGCGTCGCGGCGCTGTGCATGAATGTGTTCCTGCCCTCGCTTGCGGCCATGGCGGTTTATTTCGAGACCGACTACGCGGTGATGCAATTTGCCGTTTCGGGTTATCTTGCCGCCACCGCCTGCCTGCAGCTCATCATCGGCCCGCTTTCCGATCTCTTTGGACGCCGCCCGGTCATGCTGGCCAGCATCGCCATCATGATCGTCGCAACGCTCGTCTGCATGCTCGCGCCCAACATCACCGTCTTCATGGTCGGGCGCGTCGCGCAGGCGGCCGTCGTTTCCGGCTTCGTGCTGGCGCGCGCCATCGTGCGCGACATGGTGCCGATGGAACAGGCGGCCTCGATGATCGGCTATGTGACCATGGGCATGTCCGTGGTGCCGATGGTGGGGCCGACGGTTGGCGGCCTGCTTAACGACATTTCCGGCTGGCAATCGAGCTTCGCCCTCCTCTCCCTGCTCGGCGTCGGCATTCTGGCGCTCGCCTGGTTCGATCTCGGCGAAACCAACCACAATAAATCGGCGAGCTTTTCGCAGCAGTTTCACGCCTGGCCGGAACTTCTGCGCTCGCCGCTGTTCTGGGGTTACGCGCTGACCTCGACCTTCTCATCGGGCATGTTCTTCTCCTTCCTCGGCGGTGCGCCCTTTGTCGGCAGCGTGCTTTACGGGCTTGCGCCGGCCATGCTCGGCCTGCAATTCTTCTTCATGGCCAGCGGTTACATGCTCGGCAACTTCATCTCCGGCCGTTATGCCAGCGAAATCGGCATTACCCGCATGATGCTGTCGGGCAATGTCATCGCCATTGCGGGCATCGCCACGACCATGCTGCTGATCTCCGCCGGGGCGGAAAGCGCCTATGCGTTTTTCGTGCCGCTCGCCTTGATCGGCGTCGGCAACGGCGTAACACTGCCCAGCGCCAATGCCGGGATGGTCAGCGTCCAGCCGCATCTGGCCGGCTCCGCCTCCGGCCTCGGCGGCGCGATGACCATCGGCGGCGGCGCCGCCCTCTCGGTGCTCGCCTCCTCGGTCCTGTCCAGAGAGGACGGAACCTGGCCGCTTCTTCTGGTGATGCTGGCGACCGGCCTTGTCGCCCTCCTCACCACCTATGTCGTAAGGCTGCAGGAAAAGCGGGAATGACGGCCCCTTTCGAAATACCCGGTCTCGTGCTCGCCGGCGGGCTTTCGCGGCGCATGGGCAGCAACAAGGCGATGGTGCAATTGGGCGATGCGCCCCTCATCTCCCATGTCATCAGCCGCATCACCCCGCAGGTCTCAGATGTCACCATCAACGCGGCCTATGGCTGGGCGGAGAGTTTCGGCCTGCCGCTGCTGCCCGATACGCTGAACGGCCATGCCGGGCCGCTCGCGGGTATTCTGGCCGGCATGCGCCATTTCCAGCACCGCGGGGATGCGGCGAGCCACTTCCTGACGGTGCCCGCCGACAGCCCGTTTTTCCCGGACGATCTCGTGGCGCGGCTTTGCGAACACCTGTCGGTCAATGCAATCGTCATCGCCGCCTCCAGCGGCCAGCTTCACCCGGTCTTTGCGCTGTGGCCGCTGGCGCTGGCCGACGATCTCGAGGCGTGGCTGAAGAACGATGCGAACCGGCGCATCCGCGCCTATCTCGCCCGCCATGTCACCCTCGGCGTGGCCTTCCCGCCGCTGGAAACGGCAAAGGGCAGCCTTGATCCGTTCTTCAACATCAACACGCCGGATGAACTGGCGCTGGCGCGCAGCTATCTGGAGAACCTGCAATCATGACAGCACAAAAGGTCTTCGGCATCGCCGGCTGGAAGAACTCGGGCAAGACCGGCCTTGCGGTCCGTATCGTCACCGAGCTGACGGCGCGCGGCTACCGCGTCTCCACCATCAAGCACGCCCATCATGATTTCGATATCGACAAGGTCGGGGCGGATAGCTGGCGTCACCGGCAGGCCGGCGCACATGAAGTCACTATCGTTTCCGGCACCCGTTTCGCCATCATGCATGAATTGCGCGGCGAACCGGAACCCTCCTTCGAGGATATTCTCGCCCGCCTCGCCCCCTACGATCTGGTGCTGATCGAAGGTTACAAATACGAGCCCGTGCCGAAGATCGAAGCACGCCGGCTGGAGGCCGCCAAGACCGAACCGCTTGCGCCGCTCGATCCGCATATCGTCGCAATCGCCGCCGATCACGCGGTGACGGACACGGCGCTGCCGGTTTTCGATCTCGACGATACCGGCCCGATTGCCGATTTCATCGAAACGACGGTGGGTCTGGTCAGGGGTTAGACACGTAGCGGCTCGACGTGACTTGGGCTGCATCCCCACATCCGTCATACCGGCCTTGAGCCGGTATCCAGCCAGCCCAGGTCCTTGGGCTGAGGAGACTCATTCCGCCGCGCAGACGCGCGTCGACTGGATGCCGGATCGAGTCCGGCATGACGGAGGAGAAAACCGCGAGAAACCAATACCCACCAAGCCCGAAGCACCCATTCCAGCACCTTTTCCGCACGCATCACCCCAAAAATGAAAAAGCCGGGCTCTTCACCCGGCTTCATCATTCCTTGAGACGCAATACCTATTCAAGGAAACTGGAGGGGTTCACCGGCGTCGCATCCTTGCGAACTTCGAAGTGAACCTGCGGACGCTTGGCGCTGCCGGTCATGCCCGATGTGGCGATGGTCTGGCCGCGCTGGACCTTCTGGCCGCGCTGCACGTCGAGATTGGCGGCGTTGCCGTAAACGGTGACCTTGCCGTCGTCATGGCGGACGAGAACCGTGTTGCCGAGCTGCTTCAGGCCGTTGCCCGCATAGATGACCACGCCGTTTTCGGCAGCCTTGATCGGCGTGCCTTCCGGAACGGAGATGTTGATGCCATCGTTGCGGCTGCCTTCGACATTGTCGCCGAAATTGTTGATGACCGCGCCACGAACCGGCCAGCGATATTTGCCGATGCCCGTGGATTCCGGTGCGACGGAAGCCATGTCGGCCTTCTTCTCGATGTCGCTGACACTGGCGGTGGCCGGTGTGGCAGGCGCAGTCGGAGCCGCGGCAGCAGCCGGCGCCTTGTAGGGCTCAGGCTTGGCGGATGCGGTTTCGACCGGCTTGGCCGCTTCCTTGGCGGGAACGGAAGCTGTCTTGATGGCATCCGTGGAAGCGCCCGGCATGTTGAGCGTCTGGCCGACGCGGATGCTTTCGTTGCTGAGACCGTTCGCCGCCTTGAGGGCAGCAACCGACACGCCGTTTTCGCGGGCGATCTTCGCAAGGCTGTCGCCCGGCTGAACCTTGTAACCACCGGTGGGCGGCAGCGGCTTGCCGCCGGGAGGCGTCAGCTTGCCGGTCTCGGAGGAAACCTTGTCACGGGCGGCGGCCTGCGACGGCAGCACGGCCACATTCCCCTCAGGGCTACGCAGCGGTGTCGGCTGGTCGCCGTTGCGGTTAAGGGCGATATCGCCAGCCGCGTCCTTGGCGGCGTTGCGGATCTGACCGAACTTCGGAATGAGGATCGACTGGCCAGCCTGCGCCGAGGATGCGGTTTTCAGACCGTTGACGCGCAGCAGTTCCTTTTCCGGAACGCCGTAGCGGTTGGAGAGGGTCGCGATGCTTTCACCGGGACGCAGGGTCACGGAGGAAGCGCCATCGGTGTGCCAGCCGTTCTTGTCGGAACGAACGGTTGCAGTCGTCAGATTGTCGGTGACGGGAGCGGCAGCCTGCCGGGCGGGCGCTGCAAGAGATGGCGCGGCCTTGGGCTGAGCGGACGGGAAAGGCTGGGCCATGGCTTCGTTGCGGGTCGACGGATCGCGGCTTGCCACCGCCGTCGGCGCCGACAGCTCGGAGCGCTGCACCGGAGAGGCCGAAGCCGAGCGGGCCGTGGAAGGCTGGACGCCGCCATAACCACCCGATTGCGGGTAGGAATTGCCCGCCATGTTCTGGTTGGCATAACCGCCCTGCGGTGCGGCAGAGGCGTAACCGCCATTCATGTCACCCTGCGGAACCGGGGCCTGCCCGTAAGCACCGCCGCCCTGACGGGCAGGAATTGACGCCGTGGTCATCTGGTCCGGTCCACTGGAAAAGAGGCCGCTGAACCGCGTTGCATCCGAGCTACAGCCCGTTGCGACGCTTGCCAGCAATGCCGCTGCGAACATTTTTGCGACTGATTTTCCGATTTTAGACGAATGTCTCATACGCATGACTCGATCTACACTGACGCCAACCCGCCGCATCGAGACCGATCCGGCACAAATTTCACTTCTTGCAAGGCCCATTTCCCGAGGTGGGGAAAACCATGCGTCGATGTTTATGATTAAAGCGCGTTAGTGTTACCACGCCGTTAAAACGTTAAGCCGTTCGGCGCTTTTTTGACACTTCGATAACCATGACGAAAACCGGATGCGTCATGTTGATACAATAATGATATTGAAAATCAGATAGTTGCGGCAATTCAGAACATTAGGAGACAAAAATAGAATGTCTCCAAAATTTTCATTTTGTCACAAATGACGCGCAATATGGGTGCTGAGCGGCAGGTAAGGCGCCTCGAACAGCTCTTCCTTCTCGAAGCGGCTGCCGGTCTTGGAGAAGCGCGTCATCACGCAACGCTCATCTTCAAGGATGATCGGCGCGATCATCATGCCGCCCGAAACGATCTGCTCGGCAAAGAAGCGGGGCATGGTGGTGAAGGCGGCGGTGGAGACGATGCGGTCGAAGGTGCCCTCGCCCACCAGACCGTTGCTGCCATCCGCCTGGCGGATGACGACATTGCGGATGGAAAGATCGTCTAGACAGTTCTGCGCCTGCTGCACCAGCGTCTTGTAACGCTCCAGCGAAAAGACGCGCTCAACCCGGCGCGCGATGATCGCGGTCATGAAACCGCTGCCCGTGCCGATTTCCAGCACGCGCTGGCCGGGTTTCAGTTGCAGCCGGGCAAGGATCTTCACCGCCATGTCGGCGCCCTCCATGAAGGCGCCGCAGTCTATCGGGATTGTGCGGCTGGAATAGGCGTCCGCCGCAAATTGCGGCGGCACGAATTTGGAACGCGGCGTCTGCTCAACCGCCGTCAGAAGGTCGAGATCGGAAATCCCCTCGCCCCTTAAGCGGAGAACGAGAGCGGCAAAACCTTCCTTTTCGACCATTGCGGATTTCAATCGGCGACTCCGAATCCAAGTGCTTGCGCAACCCGATCCTTCACCGTGTAGTCCGTCAGGTCAAGCTTAAGCGGTGTGACGGAAATCTTGCCATGTTTCAAAGCGTGGATATCGGTGCCTTCGCGGAAGGTGCCGAGACGCTCGCCGAAGCGCAGCCAGTAATAGGGAAAACCGCGGCCATCCTGGCGTTCTTCCACCGTCAGGCCGAAATCGAGCTTGCCCTGCCCCGTCACGGAAACGCCCTGCACATCGCTTAGTGCGCAATTGGGGAAATTGAGATTGAGGAAGGTGCCATCGGGCAGTTCCACATTCATCAGCTTGCGCAGGAGGTCCGGCGCATAGGTCTCGGCGACTTCCCACGGCACGACGCGGCCATCGGCGTGGCTGAAGGCCTGGCTGAGCGCAAAGGAGCGCACGCCCTGCAGCGTGCCTTCGATTGCGCCGGCAATGGTGCCGGAATAGGTCACGTCATCGGCCATGTTGGCGCCGGCATTGACGCCGGAGAGCACGATATCCGGCTTTTCCGGCAGGACTTCGCGAATGCCCATGATGACGCAATCGGTCGGCGTGCCGCGCAGCGCGAAATGCCTGTCGGAAACTTTTCGCAGACGCAGCGGTTCAGACAGGGTCAGCGAGTGCGCGAGACCGCTCTGGTCGGTCTCCGGCGCGACGATCCAGACATCGTCGGACAGCGTGCGGGCGATACGCTCCAGCACGGCCAGACCTTCGGCGTGGATACCGTCGTCATTCGTCAGCAAAATCCGCATGTTTTCCTCCGCTGCTGTATCCCACTATGAGGACACAATGATTTCTCTCACAGAAGCACCCCCACGACCGTCATTTCGGCCTTGAGCCGGAATCCAGTCGACGCGCGTCTGCGCGGCGGGAAGAGTCTTTTTTCAGCCCAAGGACTTGGGCTGGCTGGATTCCGGCTCAAGGCCGGAATGACGGCCGCGTCTTTAGCAGACGAACAGTCAGGCCGCCTTCTCGATGCGCTTCAGACCGCCCATATAGGGCAGCAGCACGTCTGGAATTGTGACGGAACCGTCCTCGTTCAGATAATTTTCGAGAACCGCGATCAGGCAGCGGCCGACGGCCGTGCCGGAGCCGTTCAGCGTGTGCACGAACTTCGTCGCCTTGTCGTCCTTGCCGCGATAGCGCGCATTCATGCGCCGCGCCTGGAAATCGCCGCAGACCGAGCAGGACGAAATTTCGCGATAGGTGTTCTGGCCGGGCAGCCACACTTCCAGATCGTAGGTCTTGCGGGCGCTGAAGCCCATGTCGCCGGTGCAGAGCGTCATGGTGCGGAAATGCAGGCCAAGGCGCTTCAGCACCTCTTCGGCGCAGGCCGTCATGCGCTCATGTTCCGCAACGGCGCTTTCCGCATCGGTGATGGAGACAAGTTCGCACTTCCAGAACTGGTGCTGGCGCAGCATGCCGCGCGTGTCGCGGCCGGCCGAGCCCGCTTCCGAACGGAAGGACGGCGTCAGCGCCGTGAAGCGCAGCGGCAGCTTCTCCTGATCGAGAATTTCACCGGAGACGAGATTGGTCAGCGTCACTTCCGCCGTCGGGATCAGCCAGCGGCCATCCGTGGTCCTGAACAGGTCCTCGGTAAATTTCGGCAATTGGCCGGTGCCGAACATCGCCTCGTCGCGCACCATCAGCGGCGAAGACACTTCGGTATAACCGTGTTCGCCGGTGTGCAGGTCGATCATGAACTGGCCGAGCGCCCGTTCCAGACGCGCGAGCTGGCTGGTCAGCACGGTGAAGCGCGCACCGGAAAGCTTGGCGGCGCGCTCGAAATCCATGTAGCCGAGCGCTTCGCCGATATCGAAGTGTTCCCTGGCCTCATGGTTCCAGCCGGGCTTCTGGCCGACCACGCGGGCCACCACATTGTCATGCTCGTCATTGCCGTCGGGCACGTCGTCGAAGGGCATGTTGGGCAGGCGCGACAGGGCATCGTTGAGCTCGGCGGTGACCTGACGGTCCTCCTCCTCCGCGCGCGGCATGTTTTCCTTGAGATCGGCGACTTCGGCTTTAAGCTTTTCGGCAAGCTCCATGTTCTTCTGCGCCATGGCGGCGCCGATTTCCTTGGAGGCGGCATTGCGGCGCGACTGCATGTCCTGCAGGGACTGGATGACGGAACGGCGCTTTTCATCGAGCGCGATCAGGCCGCTGGCGGCAGGCTCCGCACCTCGGCGTGCAAGCGCCGCATCGAAAGCTTCGGGGTTTTCGCGTATCCATTTAATGTCGTGCATCGTCGTTCCAGACCGTTGTTGCATCGTCCGTGTTTTACAGCAAAACGCCGGGCATCAGCCCGGCGCGAGGAAATGTCGTGAGCGGCGAGACCTTCAAGAATATCAGGTCTCCTCCAGCTCCGTGCTTGCGGATTCTGCCGCACGTTTCCTCTCCACGAGTCGAGCCATGTAGATGGAAATCTCGTAGAGAATGATCGCAGGCAGCGCAAGACCGATCTGGGACATGGGGTCCGGCGGCGTCAGCACGGCGGCGACCACAAAGGCCATGACGATCGCAAACTTGCGCTTCTCACGCAGCCAGTCGCTGGTCAGAAGCCCGACACGCGCCAGAAGCGTGGTCACGACGGGCAACTGGAATACCAGACCGAAGGAAAGAACCAGCGTCATGATGAGGCTCAGATATTCCGACACCTTCGGCATCAGCGAAATCGCCACCTCGCCATCCTCGGGCAATTGCTGCATGGCGAGGAAGAACCACATGACCATGGGCGTGAAGAAGAAATAGACGAGCGCCGCACCGATGAGGAAAAGAATGGGCGAAGCGATGAGGAACGGCAGGAAGGCTGCCCGTTCGTTCTTGTAGAGACCGGGCGCCACGAATTTATAGAGCTGCGAGGCGACCACCGGAAACGAGATCACCATCGCGCCGAACATGGCGACCTTGATCTGCGTAAAGAAGAATTCCTGCGGCGCGGTATAGATCAGCGACGATTTCGTGACATCGAGGCCCGCCCAGAGAACCGCCCATTTGTAAGGAATGACGAGCAGGTTGAACAGGTGCTTGGCAACGGCGAAACAGGCGATGAAGGCGACGAAGAACGCGCCGAGCGCCCAGATCAGCCGCGTGCGCAACTCCATGAGATGTTCGATAAGCGGCTGCGGCTTATCCTCGATATCCCCGCTCATGCTTCATCCTTTTTGGGCTTTGCGGCCTTGGTTTTTGCCGTTTTCGCCGGCTTGGTCTCGGCCACGACCGCCTTGTCTGCGGCAGACTTCCTGACGGTCGCCTTTTTGGCGACGGCCTTCACGGCGGGATTGGAAACAGCGGGCTTCGAAACGGCAGGCTCACTGGTTTTCGCGGCAGTTTTCGCGGCAGTTTTCACAACCGGGGCGGTTTCAGGCGTTGCCGCCGCGGCCTTGCTGCGGGCGGCGCGTTTAGGCTTGGCGGCAACCGCTTCGGCCTCCACGGTCGCAATCGATTTCGCCCGCGCGCGCTTCGGCTTCTCCTCCGTAGCGACGGCTGCGGCAACCGGCGCGGCGGATGCGGCGACAGAAGGCGGCGCATCCGGCAGCTTCATCTCCGGCTCGGGCACGCTGACCAGCGGCGCAACCGGCTCGCCTGCGACAGGCGCAGGGGTGGAAGACAGGCCGTCCGGCGGGGTGGTCGCCTTCTGCAGATCGGACTTGATCTCGTTGCCAAGCTGGCGAAGCGGGTTCATCGCATCGCGAAGCGAGTTGGTGGGGTTGAGATTGCGGACATCGGAGATGGTCTGGCGCACATCGTCCATGTCGGCCTCTTTGAGGGCCTCGTCGAACTGGGTGCGGAAATCCCCAGCCATCTTGCGAAGGCCGGCCATCGTCTTGCCGAAAGCGCGGATCATGGGCGGCAAGTCCTTCGGCCCGACGACCACGATCAATACGACCGCAATCACCAGAAGCTCGCTCCAGCCGATATCTAACATCAATATGCTCCCGAGACCCTAGCGCATCGGCCCCAAAAATCGGAATCGATTTTCGACCGGAACGATGCGCAACATACAAGTGGTAGAGCGTCCTTGTGCGTCCGAAAGAACGCACGGCGCTCTAGCGCCAGTCCCACACCAAGCGGCGACAGGCCGCTTACTTGATCTCGTCAGCCTTGTGGTCGACGGTCTTTGTGTTGGCATCGGCCGGCGGCGGCGTCTGGTCTTCGTCAGCCATGCCCTTCTTGAAGCTTTTGATGCCCTTTGCGACATCACCCATCAATTCCGGGATCTTGCCGCGTCCGAAGAGGACGAGAACGATCACCAGCACGATGAGCCAATGCCACACACTAAAAGAACCCATAACTGAAACTCCTGAATTTCGCTTTCAGACGATGTAAGACGTTTGAAAGGCTTTTTCAAACGACAAATCGTCGCTTCAACAGCGAGTGCGCATAAAGTTTTCGTGGCCCCGCCAACAGGATGGCGATATCAGTCGTCGCCATCGCCGCCGCCCGGCGCAAGCAGGCCCAGTTCCTCGAGATCGAGCTGCGTGATCGGGTCTTCGTCCTCCCGCAATTCGTCGCTCATCATCGGCAGAGGAACGCCGAAATTGGAGGGAATGCGGCCGGAAAGCAGCCCTGCCCCCTTAAGCTCCTCGAGGCCCGGCAGATCGCGCAATTCCTCAAGGCCGAAATGGTCGAGAAACTCCACCGTGGTGCCGATCGTCACCGGCCTGCCGGGTGTGCGCCTGCGGCCACGGAACCTGACCCAGCCCGCCTCCATCAGCACGTCAAGCGTGCCGCGCGAGGTCTGCACGCCGCGGATTTCCTCGATTTCGGCGCGTGTCACCGGTTGATGATATGCGATAATCGCCAGAACTTCCAGCGCCGCGCGCGACAGCTTCTTCGGCTCCTTTTCCTCGGCGCGGATGACGAAGGAAAGATCGCCGGCGGTGCGGAAGGCCCATTGCCCGCCCACCTGCACGAGATTGACGCCCCGCTCCGCATAAAGAACCTTGAGATGCTGCAGAATGGCGATGACATCCATGCCGCGCGGCAGGCGCTCGGCGATGAAAGCCACGGAAACCGGCTCGGACGAGGCAAAAACCAGGGCCTCGGCGATCCGCTCGGCCTCCCTCAGCTGGCGCTCGGAAAATACCGTGGGTTCGGGCTCTGCCCCTTCGGCCGCGATGGTGGCCTCTGCGGTCTCATCGTCATTCATCATTGTCAGTCCTTTCGGCATTCACCGCACGGTCGTCTCGTCCACCCTTGCGCATATAAATCGGCTGGAAAGCGCCCTCCTGCCGGATTTGCAGCGAGCCCTCGCGCACCAGCTCCAGCGAAGCGGCAAAGGCGCTGGCAATCGCCGTCACCCGCATGGCGGGATCGGGCACATATTGCAGCAGATACTGATCGAGCACGGTCCATTCCCCGACATCGCCGAGGAGATGGGTCAGAAGCTCACGCGCCTCGACAAGCGACCAGACCTGCCGTTTTTCAATCGTGACCTGGGTAATCGCCTGCCGCTGCCGCAGATTGGCATAGGCGCTCAGGAGATCGTAAATATTGGCCTCATAGGCCGAGCGGTTGATATGGGGAATATGCTCCGGCGCGCCACGGGCAAAAACATCGCGGCCGAGCTGGGCGCGGTTGACGAGCCGTTCCGCCGCCTCGCGCATCGCTTCCAGGCGTTTCAGCCGGAAGGCCAGCGTCGCGGCCATTTCCTCGCCCGAGGGACCGTCATCCTTCGATTGCTGCGGAATGAGGAGCTTGGATTTGAGGAAGGCGAGCCACGCCGCCATGACGAGATAATCGGCCGCAAGCTCAATGCGCACGCGGCGCGCGCTTTCCACGAATTGCAGATATTGTTCGGCGAGCGCCAGCACGGAAATCCGCGACAGATCGACTTTCTGCGTGCGGGCAAGATGCAGCAGCAGATCGAGCGGGCCTTCGAAACCCGCGACATCGATGACCAGCCCGGCCTCGCCCGTCAGCCGCTCCGGCGTCACATCCTGCCAGAGCTTGTCCATCGGTGTCGAATTGCGAGACTTGTCTGCGGCCATTGTTCCATCCGCCGGGCGTCCGGCCTGTCGTCCCGAGTAACGGGCCGCCGCCCGACTGTCAGGAAACGGCCCACATGGCGTTGAATTCGGCTCTCAGCTCCGCTTCGTCGGAAGGGTCCGCAACGGGGAAACCCGCTTCCACGGCCCGCACCCGCTCCAGCGAACGGCCGGAAAGAACGGGAACCTCCTTCACGACCTCAAGCATTTCACCCATCACACCGTTGCAATGCAAGACTATATCGCAGCCGCCCGCAACAATATTCGCAGCTCTTTCACCGAGCGTGCCCTTCAGCGCATTCATGGAACTGTCGTCGGACATCAGCAGGCCGTCAAAGCCGATGCGGCCGCGAATGATTTCCTCGATCACCTTCGGCGAGGTCGTCGCCGGCCGTTCGCGGTCGACGGCGTTGAACACCAGATGCGCGCTCATCGCCATCAATTCGCGGTTCAGCGCCCGAAACGGCACGAAATCATGGGCGTCCAGCTCATCGAGCGGCACATCAACGACCGGCAGTTCATGGTGCGAATCCACCATGCCGCGGCCATGGCCTGGCATATGTTTCATGACAGGCAGCATGCCGCCCGCCTTCAGGCCGTCGGCCGCCGCCTGCCCCATCTCGGCCACCATGGTCGGGGTATAGCCATAGGCGCGGTTGCCGATGACATTGCTGGCGCCTTCCACCGGCACATCGAGCACCGGCAGGCAATCGACATTGATGCCGAATTTCATGAGGTCGAAAGCATGCAGGCGCGACATCAGCCAGGCGGCGCGCAGGCCCGCCCCCCGGTCGCGCTCATAGATTTCACCGAGAATGCGGGCATTCGGATAGGCCTGCAGGATCGGCGGCTTGATACGCTGCACGCGCCCGCCCTCCTGATCGATCAGAACCGGCGCATCTGGCCGCCCGACAGCATCGCGCATGGCGGCGACGAGATCGGTAATCTGCTGCGGCTCGCCAATATTGCGCCCGAACAGGATGAAGCCCCAGGGCTGCTCATCGCGGTAAAGGGCAATCTCGTCGGCAGTCAGCGAAAGCCCGCTGCATCCGAGGATCATAGCTTTGCAATCGGTCATGGTGTCACGCCTGTTACAGAATAGATGGGAAGAACTTTGCCTGCTCCTCGGCCAATGCCGGGGCAGCGACGTTTACCGTCCGTCACCCCGGCCTCCGAGCCGGGGTCCAGCGCGATCAAGTCCTTGATCGCGTAAGACTCGTTTCACGGCGCAGACGCGCCGTGGCTGGATGCCGGATCAAGTCCGGCATGACGGAGGTTAGCTGCTCCGTCACTGTCGTCAGACAATCAGCGCCGGGGTACTACTCCCGGCGCATCTCTATCACCGCGCCACGAGGCAGCTACCGCCGGCCGAGCGGAACTTTTCGCACAGCGCCACGGCTTCGTTCTTGTCACCCGCCGGGATGCGGACGCGGTAGAACGTGCCCTTGCCGGCGATTTCAGCGGCCTTGATGTCGACGCCGCGTCCACCGATGACCGAGCCGAACTTGGCCGACATGTTCTGGTAGGACTTCTGGGCTTCCGCCTGGCTCGGCAGCGAGGCGATCTGGATGTAGTAGCCACCGGCGGAAGGCGTGCTGGTCGCTGCCGGCGTCGCGGCTGCCGTCTGCTGCTGCGCGGCCTGCGGCTGCGCCGGAGCGGTCGCGGGGCGGACGTTACCCTGGTTGGTCACCGTTGCCACCACATTGGCGGGCTGCGAGGACGGACGCGCCGCAGGAAGCGGTGCTGCCGACTGCGCTGCCGGCTTGGCAGCGGCGGCAGGCGTATTTGCCTGCGGCTGAGCCTGTTCCGGCGCGACCGGAACCCGCGATGCGGCGATGACGGCGGGAGCGCCCTCACCGGGCTTGGCGGTCTGCGGTGCTGCAAGCTCCTCGACCTTGTCGGTCTTCGGCGGCTGGGCTGCCGGCACCTCGACTTCCTGGGCAACCAGCGTGCCGTCAGGCTTGACGATCATGGTGCGGACCTTGCGCGGCGAAACGCCGGTTGCAGCCGAACCTTCGGTCTGTGCGGCCTTTTCTTCCGGCGAAAGCAGGCGCGGATCCTCGGTCTCGCCAACCGGCGTGCCGGCGGCTTCCACATCCGCGTCGTTTTCGCCTTCCAGCGGCAACTGTTCGGGGATCAGCGTGCGCTGAACCACATCCACCGGCTGCTCGTTGCTGGAAATCAGCGCCGGCTGCTTCGGATCGGCAGCGCTGCCGCCGGCCACGCGGTCATAAACCGCCTTGTCCTGGTTCGGCACAACGCGACCGCCCGGATTTTCCGGAACGACCTTCATCGGATCGTTATCGGCGGAGATGATGACCGGCGCGCCATTGGAACCGGTGCTGGACGAACCGCCGGAGACCAGCGCGTAAACGCCGCCGCCGATCAGCACCAGACCGATTGCGGCGGCAACCGGCATGATCCAGCGGCGACCGCCGCGTTCATCTTCCTCACGATAGGCCGCCTGATGGTCGACATAGGTGTTTTCGGCATCGCGCGGGGCGCTGCCGCGGGAAGCCGCAGCCTCCTGCATGGAGCGGCGGAAATCCTCTTCCAGCGCCCGTTCGAATTCGTCGGCCTCTTCCGGAGCCTGCGCGGGACGCGCCTGGGCGGCGCCACGGTTTTCCGCATGTTTATGACGGTCGAGACCGCCGGCGACGGCCGGCGCAAACAGCGTCGCAAGCTCGGTATCGATGTCGAGATCTTCCTCGTGACGGCGCGCGGCCGGCTTGGGTTCGAAAACCCCGACGGGCAGTTCCGGCACGTCCATCTCGATAATGTTTTCCGGATGTTCTTCCGTCTCGCCGATCTGCGAAGGATCGAAAGGCAGGCTTTCCAGCGTCTGCGGCGCGGCCGGCTGCGGTGCTGCGGCGGCCGGGCGCGGCTGAACCGCAGCAGCGGCCACCGGTGCCACGGCGGCAACGGGGGCCGGGCGCGGCTGAGGTGCCGGCTGTTCCCTCACCGGCTGCGGCGCAACGGCAGCAGCGGCAACCGGAGCGGCCGGCGGCTGGCGAACGGGCTGCGGTGCGGGCGCAGGCGCAACTTCCGCCTCGGCAATTTCAGACAGGTCCAGATCAAGATCGAGATCGTCGAGCGCAAGCTCGAAATCATCGTCGTTGAAGCCGGCGAAATCCGTGAAATCAAGTTCTTCAACAGGTGCTGCGGGCGCAGCAGCGACAATCGGCGCTGCCTTCACCGGCGCGGCGGCAACCACGGGCGGCTCCACCTTCGCGGCCTGCGCAGCGGGAACGTCCTGCACCAGCGGCGTTTCGCCGCGACCGGGAATGGAATATTTCGCGACGTCGTAGATCAGCTCGTCCATCGGCGAGAGATGTTTCGCTGCCGGCTTCTCGGCAACCTCGAACGCCAGAGGCTCTGCGGCAGGCGCAAAGGTCTCGGCGACCGGAGGCGTAAAGGACGGCGCGGTCTCTTCCGCCCGCACGACGGCAGGCGCGGGAGCGGGAGCGGGAGCGGGCTCGACCTGCGGCTCGATACGGACTGCGGCAGGCTGCTGTTCGGAACGCGGCTCGACCCGCTTCGGATCGGCGGCAGACACATCCCGGCGCGCGCCGAAATTGGCGAGCGGCAGCCGCAGGCTGGAAAATTCCAGCGAGGAACGGCCGCCATGCGACGGCGGACGCACGGAAACCGGTGCGGGCGCCTCCTCGGCGACAGCTATTTCCACCTCATCGGCGAGATCGAAAGCCTGCGGCTCTGGCGCATAGGAATGAACATCGGCGTGAATGTTGCTCGAAACATCGGCCGGAAGCTCCGGCATCGTGTGCCATTCTGGCTCGACGGGTTCTGCGGCCTGCGGTTCTTCCCATGCGACCTGCTGGGCGGCGGGCTGGTAAACCATCGGCTCGGCGGGACGCGGCTGGCGCGAATGCACATCGAAAACTTCCGCCACCGCGGAGGCATCGTCGCGGAAATCCGCGCGAATATCCTGGGTGGTCGTTTCGACGTAGTTGTGAATATAGGCCTGATCGACTTCCGGAAGCGGCTCTTCCCTCACCTCCGGTGCGGATGCGGCCACGGGCGCGGGTTCGTCCGCCGGCGCAAGCTCAGGCTCGCGGCGGGCGAAAACCGATTCGACACGCTGCATGAAATCGTTGGGGTGGATGCCCGCACGAACATCGTTTGCCGGGTCAAGAACGACCGGATCGGCGTGCGGCGCATCGTAAACCTCGAACTCCCTCAGAAGCTCATCTTCGAGGTTGAATTCCGGTTCGCGGCGGGTCGCCGGCGAAGCGGCGCGCGGCGCAGCCTCGGAACCCGCATGCGAAGGACGATCTTCGAAGCCGACGATACGCGCCAGTTCTGCCAGAGGATCGTTGTCAGCGAACCCTTCGGACCGGGCGTCCCGGTTATACGCGACATTTTTTTCGACCATTACGTGTTCCACCATCTACGCATTGCAGCTCTTGCCAGCGTATTGTGAGCAAATAATGGTGATATGTTATCGCATTTCAGCAGGTGCGTCCGCTCCTAAAAGCGTAAGGCCGGACCTCAAAACATTTGCGACAGCATTCACCAGCCCAAGTCTGGCAATGCTCAATTCTCGGTTTTTATCGTTAATAAAACGTAATTCCGGCTGGTCTTTACCCTTGTTCCAGTGTCCATGGAAGGAACTGGCGAGATCGTAGAGGTAAAAAGCAAGCCGGTGCGGCTCGTGCGAAAGGGCCGCCGATTCGATCAGGCGCGGATATTCCGCAAGCTTTGCAACCAGCTGCAACTCATTGATATCGCTAATCAAAGCAACAGAGGCCGCCATCTCCTCAGGCGAAGGTGAAAGCCCCGGAAACGCTTCCTGCGCCTGCCGGAAGATCGACATCGAGCGGGCATGCGCATATTGCACGTAAAAAACCGGATTATCCTTCGATTGTTCGGTCACTTTCGCGAAATCGAAGTCCAGCGGCTCGGAATTCTTCCGATAAAGCATCATGAATCGCACCGGATCGCGACCCACTTCGTCGACAACATCGCGCAGCGTGACGAAGTCGCCGGAGCGCTTCGACATCTTCACCGGCTCGCCATCGCGGAACAGCTTGACGAGCTGGCACAGAAGCACCGTCAGTTTCGACTTGCCTTCGGAGACGGCGCGCGCAACCGCTTCCAGCCGCTTCACGTAACCGCCATGGTCAGCCCCGAGCACATAGATCATCTCGGAAAAACCACGGTCGAACTTGTTCTTGAAATAAGCGACGTCGGCGGCGAAATAGGTGTAGGAACCGTCCGACTTCATCAGCGCGCGGTCCATGTCGTCGCCCACTTCCGTCGAGCGGAACAGCGTCTGTTCGCGGTCTTCCCAGTCTTCCGGCAATTCGCCCTTCGGCGGCGGCAGGGTGCCCTTGTAGACATGGCCCTTGAAGGTCAGATCATTGATGGCCGAGAGGATCGGGCCGCCATTGCCCTCATGCAGCGTGCGCTCCGAGAAGAACACGTCGTGCCGTACGTTGAGCAGCGCCAGATCCTCGCGGATCATCGCCATCATCGCGTCGATCGCCTTGCCCTTGACGATCGGCATCCACTTTTCCTCGGGCATGGCGCGCAGCTTGATGCCATATTCATCTGCCAGCGCCTGGCCGACGGGAACGAGATAGTCGCCGGGATAAAGGCCGGACGGAATGGTGCCGATATCTTCGCCAAGCGCCTCGCGGTAACGCAGGAACACCGAACGGGCCAGCACATCGATCTGCGAGCCGGCATCGTTGATGTAATATTCCTTGGTAACGCCATAACCGGCAAAAGCGAGCAGGTTCGCCAGCGTGTCGCCGACGACGGCGCCACGGCAATGGCCGACATGCATCGGGCCTGTCGGATTGGCGGAAACATATTCGACGTTGATCTTTTGGCCGGAACCGATGGTGGAGCGGCCGAAATCGACGCCCTGCCCGATCATGTCGGCGAGAAGACGCTGCCAGTAACCGACGGAAACCTTGAGATTGATGAAGCCCGGACCCGCGACATTGACGCTGTCCACATCGCCATCGGCCTGAAGAGCCGGCACGATGAGTTCTGCCAGCGCGCGTGGATTGGTGCCGAGCGGCTTTGCCAGCACCATGGCGGCATTGGTTGCGACATCGCCGTGGCTGAGATCGCGCGGGGATTCGACGGTAATTCGACTGAAATCGACCTTTTCGCGGTTCTCTTTCACGAGATCGAGGGTCTCGAGCGCGTTTTTGATCCTGGTATCGAAATCAGCAAAAATGTTCATCGTTCCAACCTGCGCGAAGGGCTTCTGTTTATATCCGGTCTTTTAACCGGGTCGGCTTCGCGATCGCCCGCTGCCCTATCGCAAATCGGGGGTGTGGTCAAACAGCCGCTGGTGGGCGCGCAGTGCATAACTGTCGGTCATGCCGGCCAGATAGTCGCCCACATGCCGGGCTTTTGCGGCCACGCTCATGCCGGAAATGCTGTCCACCCAGTAATGGCTCTGCATTTCCGCCGGCGTTTCCATATAACGGTGGAAAAGATCGGTGACGATCTGTGTCGCGCCGGCGCGGATGCGCATGATTTCCGGATGCCGGTAGATATGGCCGAACAGCAGTTTCTTGATCTGCCGGTCGGTCTCGGCCATTTCCGGCGAGAAGGTCGCGACGGTGAAATCGGCAGCGCGGATATCCGCCGCACTCTTCGGCTTCAGACGGGCCAGATTTTGCTGCGCAACGCCGATCACATCTTCCACCATATGAGTGATCTGCCGGCGCATGATCTCATTGGCGAAACGCTCCTTGTCGAGCACCGGATACTTCGCCCGCACCTCGGCCATCAGGCCGCCGAGGAACGGCACCTCCTCCAGCATCTCGAAGGTAAGGTAACCGGCGCGCAACCCGTCATCGATGTCGTGGGTATTATAGGCGATGTCATCGGCAATCGCCGCCACCTGCGCCTCGAGGCTGGCATAGCTGCCGATTTCCAGATCCTGCAGCTCGCAATATTCGAGAATGGGCAGCGGAACCGGTCCCTTGGTCCCCTCGCCCTTCGCATTCACCAGTGGTCCATTGTGCTTGACCAGCCCTTCGAGCGTCTCCCAGGTCAGGTTGATGCCGTCATATTCGGCATAACGGCGCTCCAGCTTGGTGACGATGCGCAGCGACTGTGCATTATGATCGAAGCCGCCATAGGGCAGCAGCACCGCATCCAGCGCATCCTCGCCGGTATGGCCGAAAGGCGTGTGGCCGAAATCATGCACCAGCGCCACGCCTTCAGCCAGATCCTCGTCGAGCTTCAGCGCGCGGGCGAGCGCCCGGGCGATCTGCGCCACCTCGATGGTATGGGTGAGACGCGTGCGATAATGGTCGCCGTCAGGGCTGATAAACACCTGCGTCTTGTGCTTCAGGCGGCGAAAGGCTGTCGTGTGGACGATACGGTCGCGGTCGCGCTGGAACTCCGAGCGCGTCAGGCTTCCGGTTTCGGGAAAAAGACGCCCGCGCGTGGTCCATGGATCCGAGGCGAAAACCGCCCTCTCGCCGCTTCCGAAACCCAATGCGCGCTGGTCTATGATCATGCATCCACCTGTTGTCTTCTCCAGCCGGGACTTCCTTTTGGTCTCGGCCATTGACCTTTTCATTCACCCTTCATACCTATCGCAGAGGTCAGCGCAAAGCATCATCGCCGCGTTGACCGTCTTCACACAGGCTATAGACCGTTAATTTGACCGGTTTATAATGGTGACAACGAGATTATTGCTCTCCGGTTCTTGACCCCGGCAGGAGAAACGACATGGAAAACAGCGACATTACCCTTTCTGAAGCTGCGGCGAAGCGAATCGCCCAGATCGTCGCGGCCGAAGCCGGCAAACAGGCGCTGCGCGTCTCGGTGGAAGGCGGCGGCTGCTCGGGCTTCTCCTACAAGTTCGATCTGGCCGAAGACAAAGCCGATGACGACATCGTGATTGCCCGCGGCGACGCGAAAGTGCTGATCGACAGCCTCTCGGTCGTCTATATGGCCGGCTCCGAAATCGACTTCGTCGACAATCTGCTCGGCCAGTCCTTCCAGATCAAGAACCCGAATGCGGTGGCAAGCTGCGGCTGTGGCACCAGCTTCTCGATCTGACATCATCTTTCCACCACATCCACAGGGCCGTTTTCCAAAAACGGTGGCAATCGCTTTTGCATCGGGTAAAAGTACCCCCGCAAAAGGGAAACTCCGATGAAGATTGCCACCTGGAACATCAACGGCGTCAAGGCGCGTATCGAAAACCTCTGCCAGTGGCTGAAGGATTCATCGCCCGATATCGTCTGCCTTCAGGAAATCAAATCGGTCGACGAGGGTTTTCCCCGGCTGGAGCTGGAGGCGCTCGGCTATCATGTCGAGACCCATGGCCAGAAGGGCTTCAACGGTGTCGCCCTGCTCTCGAAAGTCAAGCCCGACGAGGTCAATCGCGGCCTGCCGGGTGACGATGCCGACGAACAGGCGCGTTTCATCGAAGGCGTGTTTTCCGTCGATGGCGGCGCGATCCGCGTCTGCTCGCTTTACCTGCCGAACGGCAATCCGCCGGACGATCCGGTGAAATATCCCTACAAGCTTGCCTGGATGGAACGGCTGCGGCGCTTTGCCGAAGATCGCCTCGCGCTCGAGGAGCCGCTGATCCTCGCGGGCGACTACAATGTCATCCCGGAGCCGTTCGATTGCCACGACCCACGCGTGTGGGAAGGCGACGCATTATTCCTGCCGAAGACCCGTGCAGCCTTCCGCAAGCTGGAAAATCTGGGCTTCACCGATGCGGCGCGTGCAACCACGGATGAAGCAGGACTTTATTCCTTCTGGGATTATCAGGCCGGGGCATGGCCGAAAAACAATGGCATCCGCATCGATCATCTGATGCTGTCGGCCGAAGCTGCCGACAGGCTGCAATCCGTCAGCATCGAAAAACATGTGCGGGCCTGGGAAAAACCGTCCGACCATGTGCCGGTCTGCGGCTATTTCGATTTCAGTCCGGTCGGCTGACCGGCTTCCGTCATACGGAAGAAGCCGCCTCGATCGCCATTCTCAGTCCGGCTCGTTTTCAATCCGGCCAATTCTCAGTCCGGATCGTTGAACTGCATGTTCTGCGCCATGGCGATGGCGGCGCGGCGATCGTTCTCACCGGCGAGCGAAAAAGCCTGCTCCTGCAGGTTCTGGATCCAGGTGCAGTCCGCCGCCGTGCATTTGTCGAGCGCCGCCGTCATGAAGGCCAGCCCCTGCGTCGTCTGGCCTTCCTGGAAGATCAGGTTGCCGAAGATCGACATGGCGCCGGCATGGCCGTGCTTGCGGGCCTGGTTGAGCCACTTCTTGGCCTGCTGCACATCGGCGCGGCCGCCCTCGCCGGCGAGAATCATCTCCGCCAGACGGAACTGCGCCTCAGCGACGCCAAAGGTGGAAGCAACCTGGAAATAAAGCTGGCGGGCCTGCGACAGGTCCATTTTCACCGGGCTGCCCGGAATGCCGTGACGGTAATAATCGGCAAGGGAAAGCAGCGCATTGACGAAGAAGCCGGTATCTTCCGAACCCGGCTCCACGCCCTGATTGGCGATTTCGCTGTAAATCTTGAAAGCTTCGAAGTCGTTCTTGGCGACGCCATCGCCATAGGCATACATATTGGCAAGCGCCCAGCGCGAGCCGGTATGGCCCTTTTCAGCCGCGTAGCGATAGGCCTCGACGGCTTCACCCTTGTTGCCGTTCTTGTAGGCCTTGAAGCCGAACTTGAACAGGTCGAAGGGGCCGGATTCCTTGGTCACGCCCGCATTGATGTCAAAAGCCGCAGCAGGCATTGCGAGCGACGCAAGCAACATGCCCATGAGGAGCGGCTTTAAAACGTTGGCTTCACATTTCAGCATTTCAGCGAACTTCTCTCAACTCTTCCCGGCATATAGCCAATACTTGCGGAATACTGCAAAGCCGAACCCCGCCGGGTCGCGATTTTTCGAACACACTGCGTCTTTCCGGCAGCACTTTCCAGCGCACCACCGGTGGTCTTTTGCGGCAATTGCCCTAATTTTCCAGTGAGACAGATATAGGCATAATTTCCGGCAATATAACGGCATTTCGCCATCCACCGGTCAGCGCCAAACAAGAAAGCCGGATGAAATTCCCGTATTACTTGCTTAAACCCTGAATCCAAACCCGTTTTCACTTTCCGGCCTTGCGCACCACCACATCAAACGCCTGCATGTTCTTTCATTCCCGCGTCCCTAAACATAAGCCAAGCACCCTGTTTGTGGCGGGAAATGGACAGATATGCTCACATTCCAACGCGACCACACGCTTGCAGAAAAGTGTTGCCAAATCGTCACAAAACTTTTGGGCTAGAAAATTTTATCGAGCAGGAATCATAGTCGCGCATGAAAAAAGGCCCGGTTGGTAAACCGGACCTTTATTTTAGCATCTTCGGAAGGATGATGTCAGAACTTGACCTTCACGCCGGTCGAGATCGCCGCCACGACATCGCTGCCGAAGCTATAGCCAGCCTCGTCGCCGCAGGTCGCGGTGCCGACGTTGCTGCAGCGGCCGCCGCTGATCGAGGATTCACCCGAGGTCAGCAGGCCGACAGCGCCGGCGATCTTGAACTCGACGTTCGGCGTGGGCGAATAAACGAGCTGGGTGCCGATCATCCAGGTATCGGTCTGCGTGCCGATAACCGTCGATGTGCCACGATCCCAGGTCAGGCTGACGGCGCCGCTCCACTGGTCGTTGAACTTGTGGCCGATACCGCCGGTAACCGTCCAGCCGTCACGATAATAAAGATCGAGCGTGGTGAGCGAGGTGACGCCCGCAATACAGGACGGGACACCGACCTGGCAGAAAGGCACGACCTGGATCTGGCTCCAGTCCGTCCACTTGACCGAACCGAAAGCGAGCCAGTTCGGCGCAATACCGGACTGCACCTTGAGTTCGAGGCTGTCAGGCATGGAAACGGAACCGTAAACCGGGGTAACCTTGCCGCCGTAAGCGATGAGAGCCGGGCTGCCGGCTGCCGGAAGGCTTCTGAGGTCGACCGTACCGTTCAGATCGTGATCGACCGCGCTGTTATAAACGAGGCTCGTGCGGAAAGCGATTTCCGGTATCTCATAAGCGATACCTGCGCGCCATCCCCAGCCGTCGCCTTCCATATCGAGCTTGCCGACACCGGAATAAAGGGAAGGATAAGCCGGACCGAGCGCCGTCGGGGAAACCACCTGGCGGTATTTATAGCCGCTGACTTCCTGATAGAAGCCGCCACCGATGATCGAGAAATCGCCCTTGCCGAGATCGAACTTCACGCGGCAGGTGGTGGCGTAATTATGCGACTTGACCTTGGTTTCGATATTGTAGCTCGATCCCTGCCAGATGCCGGGGTTCAGATCCGCGCCCCAGGGCTGCGAATAGTCGAACATGCAGTCGCCGAAATCGCCGATGGCCGCCTTGGCGCCAACACGCGTCGACCAGTAGTTTTCAGAATCGTCGGCGGTGGTCGACCAGGAACCGGGCAGCGGACCACCGCTCTTCAGCGGATTGTCGCGCGCATTCTCCACCTTGCGCTGCGGCGCGACGAAAGTGGCGGAACTGTCGAGAACGTAGTCGGACGGATCGAACAGCAGATCGATATTATAGCCGCCGCGCTCAAGGCCACTCGCCAGTGAGGGCGTTACCGCCGCGATGCTGACTGCGAAACATACCGCGCCGCGAAAAATTGCAGTTTTTGCCATCTCTCTCCCCAATCAAGGCAATGTGATCATCAAAAGAGTGAAGCGCTTCGCAGCAAATGACAATCTGCCGCACTCTGGCACAGTTCTGCGACACTTCTCCATTTTTTACGTAAGAATTTCATGTCGATCCCCTTGCATAATCATTTTAGGTTATTTTTCTAATCCAATTGAAGCAATCAGACATAAAATGAAACAAATTCCCACTTGAGACAGGAATTGTCGCCAAATAACCACACTCACGAGTTTCCCGAGGAAACACGCTTATCAGGCCGTTTTTGTTGGATTTTTCGGCTGTTTGCGAGATTTTTGGCCGGGCATGGCGTGAAATAATCGCTCTTTCGGGCGTTCATGATTCGCCATCGCAGTGCAGCAATCAATCGAGACGAATTATTACACAGAAACAAAAACGCCCCGTTTCGAACGGGGCGTTTTGTTTTCATAAAAAAGCCGGAGGCAGCTATTACCCTGCTTCGCTGACCCGTGTGAGCGCCGTTCTCAGGCTTGCAAGCTGCACTTCCAGCTCCGCCTTCCGCTCGCGCTCGGCGGCGACCACTTCCGGATCGGCATTGGCCACGAATTTTTCGTTCGACAGCTTCTTGTCGATGCGTTCCATTTCCGCATCCACCTTGCCGATCGCCTTTTCGAGACGGGCTTCCTCGGCGGCCAGATCGATGAGCTTGCCGAGCGGCAGGCAGACCGTGGCCTCACCGACGATGATCTGCGCGGAGCCCTTCGGTGCGACATCGGCGGCGCGGATTTCATCCGCCCGCGACAGGCGCCGGATGGCGGCGGCGTGGCGGTCGAGCCGTGCTTCGGTGGAGGTATTGGCGCCGACAACCACCAGCGAGGCGGTGGCGCCGGGCGGCACGTTCATCTCGGCGCGCGCGGAGCGAATGCCGGAAACGAGATCGATCAGCCAGTTGATTTCGGCCGCCGCGGCATCGTCGCGGAATTCCGGCACCGGCCAGTCGGTCAGGCAAAGCAGATTATCCCGCTCCTCGCCCTCGCCCGCCGTATGCGCCCACAGCTCTTCCGTCATGAAGGGCATGAATGGATGCAGGAGCTTGTAGATCTCGTCCAGAACATAGGCCGCGCAGGCCTGCGATTCCTTCTTGGCCTTTTCGTCTTCGCCGCTGAAGACGGGCTTCAGCAATTCCAGATACCAGTCGCAGAACTGGTTCCAGACGAAACGGTAGAGAATGCCGGAGGCGTCGTTGAAACGGAAGTTCTCAAGCGCCGCCGTCACGTCGCGCGCCGTATTGGCAAGCTCGGTCAGGATCCAGCGGTTGATGGTCAGCGACGCGGTTTCGGCGAGGAAATGCGGATCGCGCTTCACGCCGTTCATCTCGGCAAAACGGGTCGCGTTCCAGAGCTTGGTGCCGAAGTTGCGATAACCGGCAATACGCGCCGGGTCGAGCTTCACGTCACGGCCCTGCGCCGCCATGATGGCGAGCGTGAAACGCAGCGCATCCGCACCATATTCGTCGATCAGTTCCAGCGGATCGATGACGTTGCCCTTGGACTTCGACATCTTCTGGCCGTTCTTGTCGCGAACCAGCGCGTGGATATAGACCGTGCTGAAAGGCTCGACCGGGTTGCCGGCATCGTCCTTCATGAAATGCAGGCCCATCTGCATCATCCGCACCACCCAGAAGGGGATGATGTCGAAACCGGTCACCAGCACGTTGGTCGGATAATAGCGCGCCAGTTCCGGTGTCTGCTCGGGCCAGCCAAGCGTCGAGAACGGCCAGAGCGCCGACGAGAACCAGGTGTCGAGCACGTCTTCGTCGCGGGTCAGGATTTCGCCCGGCTTGAAGTTCTCAAGCTTCTCCTCGACCCAGGCCTTCCACGGACCTTCATGGGCAATATAATGCTGGATGGCTGCCTGAAGCGCCTCTTCTTCAGTCTTCTCAACGAAGACCTGTCCGTCCGGGCCATACCATGCGGGGATCTGGTGACCCCACCACAATTGCCGCGAAATGCACCAGGGCTGGATGTTTTCCATCCACTGGAAGTAGGTGTTTTCCCAGTTCTTCGGCACGAAATTGGTGCGGCCTTCGCGAACCGAGGCAATCGCCGGCTGGGCCAGCGTCTTGTTGTCCACCCACCACTGGTCGGTCAGGCGCGGTTCGATCGGCACGCCGCCACGGTCGCCATGCGGCACCACATGCTTGTGCGGCTCGATCTTGTCGAGCAGGCCGGCTTCCTCGAAGATTTCGACGATGACCTTGCGGGCGAAGAAGCGATCCTGTCCTTCCAGACGATCCCATGCGCCATGCAGCGCCGCGGGATGGCTGAGACCGTCGAGGAAATCCTCGTTCTCCTTGATGGAGATCGTGCCGTCGATATTCATGATGTTGATGGCGCGCAGGCCGCAGCGCTTGCCGACTTCGAAATCGTTGAAGTCATGCGCAGGCGTGATCTTAACCGCGCCCGTGCCGGCCGTCGGGTCGGCATAGTCATCGGCGACGATCGGGATCTTGCGGCCGACGATCGGCAGGATGACATGCTTGCCGATGATGCCCTTGTAGCGTTCATCCTTCGGGTTCACCGCAACGCCGGTATCGCCGAGCATGGTTTCGGGCCGCGTCGTGGCGACGACGATATAGTCGCGCGTTTCGAACTCGGTGGGCTTGCCCTCCTCGTCGAAAGCGACCGGATATTGATAGGTGACACCCTTTTCCAGCGGATAACGGAAGTGCCAAAGGTTGCCCTTCACCTCGATCTGTTCGACTTCCATGTCGGAAATCGCAGTCTGCAGCTTCGGGTCCCAGTTGACGAGGCGCTTGTCCTTGTAAATCAGGTTCTGCTTGTAAAGGGTGACGAAGACCTCGAGAACGGCCTCGGAAAGCCCCTCATCCATGGTGAAGCGCTCACGCGACCAGTCGCAGGAAGCGCCGAGACGTTTCAGCTGGTTGAAGATCAGGCCGCCGGATTCGGCCTTCCATTCCCAGACTTTCTCCACGAAAGCCTCGCGGCCCATCTCGCGGCGGCCCGGAAGCTGCTGCTCCATCAGCTTGCGCTCGACGACCATCTGCGTGGCGATGCCGGCATGGTCCATGCCCGGCTGCCACAGCACGTCCTTGCCGCGCATGCGCTCGAAGCGGACCAGAATATCCTGCAGCGTGTTATTGAGCGCGTGGCCCATATGCAGGGAGCCGGTCACATTCGGCGGCGGGATGACGATGGTGAAGGTTTCCGCGCCCGGCTTGGCGTTGGCACCGGCACGAAAAGCGTTAGCCTCGTCCCAGGCTTTGGCGATCTTCGGTTCGACGGATGCGGAATCGTAGGTCTTTTCGAGCATTTCCTGACCTGAATTTTAGAGTTCTTGTGTGGATTTTTTTAAATAAGGATGGACGGGAGAGAGTCAACAGAAACCCGCCCGCGAGCCAACCATTGAGCGGACCCGTGGGTGACTATGCCCCCATAACACCTTCATCTTCAACAAAAAAGCCGCCCCGATGCCGGAGCGGCCCCTGTTTCGTCGCATCCGCAGCAATCGCACATGCGGCCGGAGCGGACCTTAGCGGCGCGAACCGCGCGCCACGCGCTCGATTTCCTCGCGCACCAGACGCTCCACGAGCGTCGGCAGATTGTCTTCCAGCCAGTCCTGCAGCATCGGGCGCAGCATTTCTGCGGCCATATCCTCGATCGAGCGCCGCTCGACGCCGTCGAAAACCTCTGCAAGCTCGCTGAACGAACGGGCGATCTGCGCACCGGCAGCGGCGGAAAGAAGATTGAGCGACAGACCGCCCTCACCATCCGCCACCTCTTTTGCCTGTGGCTCGGCCAGATCGAATGCCGGTTTCTCAACGGCAGGTTCCAGCACCGCTATGTCGAAACGCTCCGCCGTCAGCGGCGTTTCGAGGGCGCCGCGCAGCGAAAGCTGATCGAAGCGGTTTTCGGCCGAAGGCGCGCTTTCGATGGCGGCAGCGGCGGCGCGATCCTCAGCGGCAAAAGATACCGGCTGCTCGCTCACGCTGGATGCCGGCTGCTCGCTCACGCTCGCGGCGGCCGCAGCCGCCATCAGCGGCCGAACATCTGTCGGGCGCTGCGGTGCGGCGCGTTCGGAAGACGGCGCGGACGAAGGCTGCGATACAGTCGGCGCAGCAGCCTGCGGCGCGGTCTCGGCCGCGCTGCGCTGGGCCTGCGCGGCGAAAGCCTGCGGCCCCATGGCGGCGTTACGGTCTGCGGCGGCGCGCACACGGGCGGCAACATCGGCAAGAGACATGGTCTTCTCGGCGAAGCTTTCCTGCCGTTCGGCCACCGACCCCTCAGAAACCGGCGAAAAATCCGGTGCAGGCCGTGCGCCAAAAGCCTGGTTTGCGGCGGGGGGAACGCGCGCCGGCGGGCTGATCGGCTCCGCCACGAAGGCCGCTTCGCTCGCAGCCTCGTCTTCATCGTCATAGACCGGCGGCAACTGCCCGGAAAACGCACCGGCAGGTCCGGTCTCGTTGCTTTCGATGATCCGGCGGATAGACGCCAGAATCTCTTCCATGGACGGTTCACGCGCTACGCTTGGCTGAGCCATATCAATCCCCGGTTTCCACTCTTCGAGCGCCCTTGCCGCATCCCTCGGACACCGGATGAGCGCTCCTTGACCTGTTCAATTTTCACATCGCGTTTTCGACAACCGAAATCGATCGTCACACCGATGCTCTGAAACATGGCCGGCCAAGCGCCTGAGCATTTCGCCGTCCCTGTCGCAGGATCATGCGGGGCAGAAATACGCACACCCCGAATCACCCTTAGTTTAGGTCAGCATAGCGAGGAACTAAATCACTGATTCGACAAGTTTCGTGATGATGCACAGCTTTGTGAGAACGGCCCGAAAGGACGCACTCCGCCGGCAAACCGAACATAAAAACGCCGGGGCGGAAACTCCACCCCGGCGTCAAAAAAGAAGAGGATCGTTTGCCGATCAGAAAACGAATTCGGCCGCCTTGGCAAAACCCGGCAGCGGCTTGACCGAAGCATTGAAGAAAGTGGCGGCCGATGTGCTGTTGCCATCGCGGCGATAGACGGTGGCCTTCGCGGCGCCGCCATATCCGACGACGACAACCAGACGGCCGCCGTCGCGCAGCTGGTCGGTCAGTGCCGCCGGCACTTCCTCCACCGCGCCGTTGATGAAAACGAGGTCATAGGGCGCTTCGCCCGCATAGCCCTTTTCGAGGTCGCCGGTCACGACCGCGACATTGTCATATCCGAGCGAGGCGAGCGTCTCGGTCGCCTGTGCGGCCAGCGCCTCATCGCTTTCAAGCGAAACCACCGAACCGGCAAGCTGCGAAAGGATGGCAGCCGCATAACCTGCGCCGCCGCCGACTTCCAGCACCACGTCCTCCTTCGACACGGCCGAAAGCTGCAGCAGCTTCGCCAGCGGCGAGGTCTTCATGACATAACGGGCCGGACGGCCATCGCGGGCGGGACAGATCTGCAGGTCCTCGTCCACATAGGCAATCTGCCGCACACCCGCCGGCACGAATGCCTCGCGCGGCACGCTCAAAAACGCCTTCAGCACGGAATGCGACGTCACGTCGGTCGTGCGCAACTGGCTGTCGACCATATTGGCGCGTGCGGTTTCGAAATCCATCATATCGTATCGCCTCAATTTCACGGATGCCGGTCGGGAAGCCTCGGCTCCAAAAGCTCAAAACGGCAGGGTCTCACCCTCGCCTTTGGATAATCTCATAATTGCCCAAGCGCACGCTTTCAAGCGCGCTAAGCCGGATGTGTGGGAAAAAGCGACAGGATATCACACCCATGAAGGAGACTTTTTATCGTAACGATCTCTCTTCGTGCGCAGAAACTAAAAAACAAGCGCATTCGAAATTAGGGCCTTGCACCCTAAATGGATTCGTTCTAAATGCCCGCCATCGCTCAAGACGACGAGCGGTTGAGGCCTCGTGGCGGAGTGGTGACGCAGAGGACTGCAAATCCTTGTACCCCGGTTCAATTCCGGGCGAGGCCTCCATATCTTACATCACACCCAATTTCGGTATGAACTGAGCAGCGCCACACAGACGCTTGAGTTCAACTCGCCTCTCATCAAGCGAGCGACGCTGCCCCTTTTCGTGTGATCAGATCCGCCCAAGCAGAACCAGGATCAGGACGATGACCAGAACCAGTCCGAGACCGCCTGACGGGCCATAACCATAATTATGGTAACCCCAGCTTGGCAGTGCGCCGATCAGGAAAAGAATGAGCAGGATGACGAGGATGGTGCCGAGCATGTGTAACCCTCCACTATTGGCATGTGTCCTGCCTGTTTGAATGATGAAACGGGCAAAAAGTTCCCTTTCCTGTATAGCCGGCAGCATAATGGTGGAAAGGCATCCTCTTCCGTTTCAACGGGTTACACCGGAAATTCGGGGATGCGGCCTTGCCTGCTCCGTCTCGGGAAGTAATTCTCTGGCTAATTATATCGCGACAAAAAGCCCTGAAGGGCTGCAGTGGACCGGCATTCATGGGCCCTCACCAAAGCAGCGATTTATTCGAGGTAATTTCTCGGCCTATGTCTATCGGCAGTTGTCCGTCATATTAGCGCCAGTCCCCCGTACCCTGAAACTGGCGGGAGACGGAGAGATCTGGCATCACTGGCAGTGCGCCAGATCTCTCCCGCCCCTCCCCACGCTCCTCGAATTCTCTTTTGCAGGCACACGGATATTTTACCGGCTGTGTTCCGGGTTTGCCTTGCCTTGCCGGTTTCACTCCGGCTAGACCCCGGACCGGGAGGGAGAAACGAGAATCATATGTCCGGTTTTGCGAACCTCATCCCGCTTTTCATCTTCGGCCTCCTCGTCTACTTTTTCTTTCGCTGGGTCGCGCGCGACATTCAGAATCCGAAGAGCAAATAGTCGGGGAAATCGTCTCCGGCCCCCTGCCCGCCGGGAACTGCCGCGCCTCGACATCGTTTTCACGGACGCACTTCGGAGGACAGGATGAAAACGCTCGTATCATCGGCCGCTATCGCGCTTACACTGGCGCTTGCCGGATGCACCACGGCCGGACCGGCCGGCTATGTTGGCCCCGCGCCCTATGTCGAACCCATCCCCGGCAGCATCATCTACAGGGGCCAGCCGCGCACCAAACTGACGAAATCGCCGATCGGCAGTACCTTCACCCATGAATTCCGCATCGACGGCAGCACGCGGGCGGTGGAAACCTATCGCATCGCGCCGGACCGCTCGCTGGAACTCATCGACCGCCGCATCATTCGCGACTGGCTGTTCGGGCGCGACGACTGACCGCACCTTAACCGCGAGAACCGGGCCGGGAACGGGATTGCGCATCCCGGCCGCTTGGTTTAGAGCCGGGCGCAACAACCACTATGGATAGGCGATGAATACGCGCTGGCAAAAACCCGTCCTCATCGCGTTCGAAACGCCGGGCGACTATACAAGCATCGACACCACGCAGGCGGCCTCCTGGGCGCTGATCGAGGATTGGCCGATCGAAGACGGGGATGCGCTGGACAAGGCGCTGCTGATATGCGCCGCCGTCGATGCCGGCAGGAAAAAGCCCGAGGACGCGCGCAGGGCCTTCATCGCAGCCGCAATCGAAGCGGGCCTCGATATCAAGGCCTGACGGCGGAGCGACTGCCGGCCGTCGACTAAAAATGCCGCCTGCGGCGTCAGCTTTTCAGAATAAGACGTTGGATGGATCGCAACAGATGGAAGCTTCCGGAAACATGAAAAAAGCCCTGTTCATTTTTCTCCTCTCCTGCCTGGCGATCGGCCTTCTCGGCCACCTCGTGGTGGCCTTCGTCGTCACCGGCTGAAGCGCCAAAATCCTCTCCGCCGGAAGGCGGCGCGACTGGACATTAGAATTTCCTGAATTTCATTCTTTCGTTATGGAACCGCGATAAACTCTGGCCGTTCTCTTTTCGTCCAACAGGAGGAGGATTGGAATGCGTGACGGATTGAACGGTTTTCTCGAAATCTCGATGCTCGGCTTCGTGGTCGCAAGCTGCCTTTTCATGGTCAACCTACCGATCTGACCCACGGCAAAAATTCTTCTCCGACAGCACCGGCGACCTGACGTTCCGGGAGTAAAAAATGCGGCCTTGTGGGCCGCATTTCTTTTCAACGCATCACCCAATCAGGCGGAAAGCTTGGCGGCGAGTTTCGCCACATGCGCGCCCTGGAAACGGGCGGCTTCCAGTTCAATTGCGGAAGGCTGACGCGAGCCGTCGCCATCGGTGATGGTGGAGGCGCCATAGGGCGAGCCGCCCTTGATTTCATCGACGCCCATCTGGCCCTGGAAAGCGTAGGGCAGACCGACGACCGCCATGCCATGGTGCAGGAAGGTGGGGATGAAGCCGAGGATGGTCGATTCCTGGCCGCCATGCTGGGTGGCGGAAGAGGTGAAGGCCGAACCGACCTTGCCCACCAGCTTGCCGCCGAACCACAGGCCGCCGGTCTGATCCCAGAAATTGCGCATCTGCGAGGCGACCGTGCCGAAACGCGTGCCGGCGCCGACGATGATGGCGTCATATTCGGCAAGCTCGTCCACCGTTGCGATCGGCGCTGCCTGATCGAGCTTGAAATGCGAGGACTTGGCGACTTCTTCCGGCACCAGCTCCGGAACGCGCTTCACGACGACATCGGCGCCCGTCGATTTTGCGCCTTCGGCGACAGCGTAAGCCATCGTTTCGATATGACCGTAAGAAGAATAATAGAGTACAAGAACTTTCGTCATTCTCTTCGTTTCCTTTGTTGTAACTGTTTCCGGCGTACCGGCGATAAGCTTCTTCAAAAATTCAATGATCATCGGCGTTGACCCGTCAAATGTATGTGAAGAAAACCTAGCCGAGAGGCCCTTATCCCGCCAGCCGGGGATTGGCATACGCACTGTTCACCATGAGTGAACGGAAAACCGAAACGTCAACTATTTACAAAAAGACATTTTTTCAAAACCGCTTTGCATTCCCCGGGAGCGGGGCTAACGTCGGGTGAAACAGATGACGAGTGCAACCATGTCCAGTCCCTCCTCCGCCCAATCCGTCGTGACCGCCGCCATGCTTGCCATTGGCGACGAACTGCTTTCGGGCCGCACCAAGGACAAGAATATCGGCCACCTCGCGGATGTCCTCACCATGTCCGGCATCGACCTGAAGGAAGTGCGCATCGTCGCCGACGAGGAGGAAGCGATCGTGGAGGCGCTGAACGCGCTGCGCGGCCGCTATGACTATGTCTTCACGTCAGGCGGCATCGGCCCGACCCATGACGACATCACCGCGGATGCGGTCTCTGCGGCGTTCGGCCTGCCCTGCGAGCACGATGCCGAGGCGCTACGCCTGCTGGGTGACATGTATCGCGTCCGCGAGATGGAGTTCACCGAGGCGCGCAAGCGCATGGCGCGCATGCCTAGGGGGGCCGCCCACATCGCCAATCCCGTTTCCGTCGCCCCCGGCTTCGTCATCGGCAATGTTTACGTCATGGCCGGCGTGCCGCAGGTGTTTCAGGCCATGCTGGACAATGTCATGCCGACGCTGCGCACCGGCGCGAAGGTCATGTCGCAGGCGGTGCGCTCGCCCTATGGCGAAGGCGATATCGGCACGCCGCTGACGGCCATCCAGAAAGCCCATCCCGAAACCAGCATCGGCTCCTATCCCAAATATGACGGACAGCGCTTTTCGACGGAGATCGTCGTGCGCGCCCGCGACGCCGGCGTCCTGAAGGCGGCAGCAGACGCGGTTGCCGCCATGATCGAGACCATCGGCCATGAAAAAAGACAGGCAGCCAGCAAGGGCGATGCAACCGCCTAAGGCAGAAAAGGCTTGAGACAGAAAAGGCTTGAAACCGGGAAGTTTTGACCAAAATCAAGGTGGCGGTCTTTAAAGGCGGCCACTCTCCCCCCTGAGCATTTCCAGGAAAAGCGGAACAGCTTTTCCGTCCGGACAATGCGTAAAACAGAGACTTCCATCGTTCTGACGATTCGAAGAAAAGCCAGAACGATCTGAAAACGACATGTCACCGAGGAGAGAGAAATGGGTTACAAGACGATATTGGCAGTGGTCGACAATGTTTCGAACACGCAGAAGCTTGGCGAATTCGTGGTAAGCCTTGCCGATCAGTTTTCCTCGCATGTGATCGGCCTGCATATGGAAACGCTGGCCGCCGTTCCCCTCGTCGCGCCGATGGAAATTCCCGACCCCGCCACCGTGCAGGCGCTGCAGGACGTGGCGCATAAGGAAACCACCGACGTCGGCACTATCTTCGAGCGTACGCTGTCCGCCAACGGCATCTCGCATGAATGGCGCAGCTTCGTCACATCGGTGGGTTACGCCTCCGCATCTGCAATCGACAGCGCCCGTTGCGCCGATCTCATCGTCGCCCGCCAGAGCAGCTCCTCCGCACTTTCCGACAGCCGTTCGGACATTGACGGCTTCCTTTATGAAAGCGGCCGCCCCGTTCTCCTCGTGCCGCATGTGCTGACCGTTGCGAAACCGATCAAGCGCGTCCTGATCGCCTGGAACGGCTCGCGCGAGGCGACCCGCGCCACCTTTGACGCCCTGCCCTTCCTCAAGGCAGCCGATAGCGTCGAGATCTTCTCCGTCGATCAGGCCGAGAGCGAAACGCAGTCTTCCGGGCTCGCCGGTGCGGAACTGGCCGCCACGCTCGCCCGCCACGGCGTCAACGTCACCGTGACCTCGCAGGAAAAGATCGCCGGCGTCTCGCCGCAGGCGGCCATCGAAAACCGGCTATCCGATAACAGCATCGACCTTCTTGTCATGGGCGCTTACGGCCATTCCCGCTGGTGGGAACTGCTGTTCGGCGGTGTCACCCGCACCCTGCTCGATTCCATGACGGCGCTGACGCTGCTGTCGCGTTAAAAATGGATGCGGCATAAACAGCGTGCCGCAAGCCCCGCCATCTCGGTTAAAACGAGCGTCTGCCCCTTGTTTCTTCTCCCCGCCGGGGAGAAGTCCGCGGCAGCGGGATGAGGGGGCAAGGGCAGTGAGTTACGGCAGCGTTGCCCCCTCATCCGACCCTTCGGGCCACCTTCTCCCCGGCGGGGAGAAGAAACAAACGGCAATCTCCAGCTCTGTCCTTTAAGCGGAAAGCTTGCCTTTTTGCCGGTCTTGCGGCTATTAGCCAAAGCCATCGACAATTTTGACCAGATGGTAGACGACATGTCCCTTCCCGATAAAGCCTTTCCCGTCTCCTGGGACCAGTTCCACCGCGATGCCCGTGCGCTTGCCTGGCGTCTTGCCGGCCTTGAGCGGGAGTTCCGCGCGATCGTCTGTATTACCCGCGGCGGCCTCGTGCCGGCGGCGATCATTTCCCGCGAGCTGAATATCCGCCTGATCGACACGGTCTGCATCGCCACCCGCCATGATTACGTCAACCAGGGCGAAACGGTTCTGCTGAAGGGTGTCGCCCCGGAACTTTCGGCTGATGGCGGCGAAGGCGTGCTGGTGCTGGACGACCTGACCGATACCGGCAAGACGGCGCTCGAAGTGCGCGAAATGCTGCCCAAGGCGCATTTCGCCTGTGTTTACGCCAAGCCGAAGGGCGTGCCGACCATCGACACCTTCGTCACCGAAGTCAGCCAGGACACCTGGATTTATTTCCCCTGGGACATGGGCTTCACCTATCAGGAGCCGATTGCCAAGGGATCGCGCGGCTGACCAGCCCCGAAGAGAAAAATCACGCTTTGAAACCGCCCCACCCGGGCGGTTTTTTTATCTGGAAACGGCTTTATGGCGACAGCTAAAAAACACGGAAAAACCGCAGTGTCGCCTTTATGCCTCACCCCGAAAATGCGGGGTTTTGCCTTTCCCTTGCGGAAACCAGCCTCGCGCAAGCTTCAAACTTTCCCGCCAAGTCACTGATTTTTCTAAGAGCTTTTCCTATCCCCGTTTTCCACAGGCACTCCACACAATATCTTGTGGTTAAAAATGGGTTTCAATCTATGGCTTGACGAATCTGTGCCGCGAGAGGAAAGTGACAATTATGTTGCGGCGGCAACGGACCGGAAAGTAACGAGGCCGGTTCCTCCCATCTTCAGCGCGCATGTCCAAAGCGGCGTCCCGGCCATGAGGGGGCGGTTCGCCGCAGGCTTTTGCGCGCCTTTCGGAACCGCCAAAACATGACGCGGGGACTGGCGGCAGGAAGCTGTTGATACTATATTTAGTATTCCATGACATGCTTGCAGCCGAATAAGCCACGAGATACAGGGATGACATCCAAGGATAAACATCCCTTTCAGATCGGCAACAACCGGCTGCGCGAAGGCATCGCACGGCTGGACCGGATTTTTGCGCCCTTCACCGGGCGCCCAATGGACGAGGACAGAAACCATGCGCATTGAACGCCGCTTCACGAAGCCCGGCCAATCGCCTTATGCGGAGATCGACTTCCGCAAGGCCGTCAGTGAAATCAAGAACCCGGATGGATCGATCGTGTTCCGTCTGGCGGATATCGACGTTCCCGCGCAGTTCAGCCAGGTCGCCACCGACGTTCTGGCCCAGAAATATTTCCGCAAGGCCGGCGTGCCGAAGTTCCTGAAGAAGGTTGAGGAAAACGACGTTCCTTCCTTCCTGTGGCGCTCGGTGCCCGATGAAAAGGCGCTGAAGGATGTGCCGGAAGCCGAGCGTTTCGGCTCCGAGACCGATGCGCGTCAGGTTTTCGACCGTCTGGCCGGCACCTGGGCCTATTGGGGCTGGAAGGGCAAATATTTCTCGTCCGAAGAAGATGCGCTGGCTTTCCGCGACGAGCTTGCCTACATGCTCGCCACCCAGCGCGTCGCGCCGAATTCCCCGCAATGGTTCAACACCGGCCTGCACTGGGCCTATGGCATTGATGGTCCGGGCCAGGGCCACTTCTATGTCGACCCCTTCACCGGCAAGCTGACCAAGTCCAAATCCGCTTACGAACATCCGCAGCCGCATGCCTGCTTCATCCAGTCCGTTGAGGACGATCTGGTCAATGAAGGCGGCATCATGGACCTGTGGGTGCGTGAAGCCCGCCTGTTCAAATACGGCTCCGGCACCGGCTCCAACTTCTCTTATCTGCGCGGCGAAGGCGAAAAGCTTTCCGGCGGCGGCAAATCCTCCGGCCTGATGAGCTTTCTCAAGATCGGCGACCGCGCAGCCGGCGCCATCAAGTCCGGCGGCACGACCCGTCGCGCAGCGAAGATGGTCGTCGTTGATGCCGATCACCCCGACATCGAAGCCTATATCGACTGGAAGGTGAACGAGGAGCAGAAGGTTGCCGCCCTCGTGACCGGCTCCAAGATCGTTGCCAAGCACCTCAAGGCCATCATGAAGGCCTGCGTCAACTGCGAAGCTGACAATGGTGACTGCTTCGACCCGGCCAAGAACCCTGCCCTGAAGCGCGAAATCCGCGCTGCCAAGAAGGACATGGTGCCGGAAAACTACGTCAAGCGCGTCATCCAGTTCGCCGAGCAGGGTTACAAGGACATCCAGTTCAAGACCTATGACACGGATTGGGATTCGGAAGCCTACCTCACGGTATCCGGCCAGAACTCCAACAACTCCGTCTCGCTGAAGGATGACTTCCTGCGCGCTGTCGAAAATGACGGCGACTGGAACCTCACCGCCCGCAAGGACGGCAAGGTCATGAAGACGCTGAAGGCCCGCGACCTCTGGGAAAAGATTTCCCATGCCGCCTGGGCGTCCGCCGATCCGGGCCTGCACTTCAACACCACCATGAACGACTGGCACACCTCGCCGGCCGCCGGCCCCATCCGCGCCTCCAATCCGTGCTCGGAATATATGTTCCTTGACGACACGGCCTGCAACCTCGCCTCGCTGAACCTTCTGCAGTTCAAGGATCAGGCGACGAAGCGCATCGATATCGCCGATTACGAACATGCCGTTCGCCTCTGGACCGTCGTGCTCGAAGTGTCCGTCATGATGGCGCAGTTCCCGTCGCGCCAGATTGCCGAACTTTCCTACGAATACCGCACGCTCGGCCTCGGTTACGCCAATATCGGCGGTCTCCTGATGTCCTCGGGCATTCCCTATGACAGCGCCGAAGGCCGCGCCATTGCCGGTGCGCTCACCGCCATCATGACCGGCGTGTCCTACGCCACCTCGGCCGAAATGGCCGGCGAGCTTGGCCCCTTCCCGGGCTTTGCGCCGAACCGCGACAACATGCTGCGCGTCATCCGCAACCACCGCCGCGCCGCTCACGGCCAGTCGGAAGGTTATGAAGGCCTGTCGGTCAACCCGGTCGCGCTCATCCATGGCGATTGCCCGGATCAGGACCTGATCGCCCATGCCGTCGCCGCCTGGGACAAGGCGCTGACGCTCGGCGAACAGCATGGCTACCGCAACGCCCAGACGACGGTTATCGCGCCGACCGGCACGATCGGCCTCGTGATGGATTGCGACACGACCGGTATCGAACCCGACTTCGCGCTGGTGAAGTTCAAGAAGCTCGCCGGCGGCGGTTACTTCAAGATCATCAACCGCGCCGTTCCGGATGCGCTGCGTTCGCTTGGGTATTCCGAAAGCCAGATCGCCGAAATCGAAGCCTATGCCGTCGGCCATGGCAATCTCAACCAGGCGCCGGCCATCAACCCCTCGACGCTGAAGGCCAAGGGCTTCACCGATGAGAAGATCGAAGCCGTCAACGCCGCGCTGAAAAGCGCCTTCGACATCAAGTTCGTCTTCAACCAGTGGACGCTGGGTGCCGACTTCCTGAAGGGCACGCTGAAGGTTTCCGACGAGCAGCTCTCCGACATGAGCTTCAACCTGCTCGAGCATCTCGGCTTCGGCAAGAAGGACATCGAAGCAGCGAACGTGCACGTCTGCGGCGCGATGACGCTGGAAGGCGCACCGTTCCTGAAGGCCGAACACCTGCCCGTCTTCGATTGCGCCAACCCCTGCGGCAAGATCGGCAAGCGTTATCTCTCGGTTGAATCGCATATCCGCATGATGGCGGCGGCACAGCCCTTCATCTCGGGTGCGATCTCCAAGACGATCAACATGCCGAACGATGCGACGGTGGAAGATTGCGGCGCGGCCTACATGCTCTCCTGGAAGCTGGCGCTGAAGGCAAACGCCCTTTACCGCGATGGTTCCAAGCTTTCCCAGCCGCTCAACGCTTCGCTGGTGGAAGATGAGGACGACGAAGATTTCGTCGAGGAACTGATCCAGCAGCCGCTCGCCCAGCAGGCCGTGACGATCACCGAAAAGATCGTTGAACGCGTCATCGAACGCGTCTCGCGCGAGCGTGAAAAACTGCCGAACCGCCGTCAGGGTTACACCCAGAAGGCAACTGTGGGCGGTCACAAGGTCTATCTGCGCACCGGCGAATTCGGTGACGGCCGCATCGGCGAAATCTTCATCGACATGCACAAGGAAGGTGCCGCCTTCCGTGCGATGATGAACAACTTCGCCATCGCCATTTCGCTTGGCCTGCAATATGGCGTGCCGCTGGAAGAATATGTGGAGGCCTTCACCTTCACCAAGTTCGAACCGGCCGGCATGGTGCAGGGCAACGACGCGATCAAGAACGCCACGTCGATCCTCGACTACGTGTTCCGCGAACTCGCCGTCTCCTATCTCGGCCGCCACGATCTGGCCCATGTCGATACGTCGGACTTCTCCAACACGGCACTCGGCAAGGGCATCCAGGAAGGCAAGACCAACCTCGTTTCCACCGGCTGGACCCGCGGTTACAAGCCGACGCTGGTTTCCAGCAATGGCGGCGAACGTTCGTCTTCCGAGCCGAAGGGCTCGGCAACGGCCACCCCTGCCCGTGGCTCCGCCAACGTCACCTCCTTTGCCGGCTCAGCCGCCCGCAAGCTGGAACCGACGGTCGCCATCGCAACCTCCGAAATCGTCTCCTTCAAGCGGGACTATGAAGAGCGCGCCAAGGAACTGGCCGAAGAGATCGCCGAAGAAGTGATCGACGAGGTGGTTCAGGAATCCCAGCAGACCGCCACCGCCCTCTTCTCCGACAAGGCCGCCGCAGATGCCGCATCGGCCAAGGCGGAAGCCAAGAAGGTGGAAAACGAACGCCGCATGCGCTCGATCGCTCAGGGCTATACGGGCAACATGTGCTCGGAATGCCAGAACTTCACGATGGTGCGGAATGGCACCTGCGAGAAGTGCGATACTTGTGGTGCGACGAGTGGGTGCAGCTAAGCGTTAGCTTAGGCACCAAAAAATGATTAGTCTTGAGGGCTCTTTCAGATATGAAAGAGCCCTTATTTGTTTTGATATTTTATTTATTGCAACTACTGGAAACCCGTAGTTCAGAATGTTATATTTCGAATGGAATGCGCATAAGGCGTCAGCCAATCTCGCCAAACATGGCGTCAGTTTTGAAACCGCCCGCAACGTTTTTGACGATCCATTTGCCGTGGATATTGAGGATCGTTCAGCGAATTACGGTGAAGTCCGACGGCGTATAGTGGGTTTGGGCAGCGGATTGGTTCTGACCGTGATCTATACCGAACGAAGCGAAGTGATCCGCATCATCTCCGCACGAAAGGCGACACGCGCAGAGCGCAAGGAATATGACGACAATGGCTGGTAAAACCGATCAAACCGACTGGGTCCGTCTTCACGCCATGACCGACGAGGAAGCGCAGGCCAATGCGCTGGCCGACCCTGATAATCTACCGCTTTCCGCCGAACAGCTCGCCGCAGCTCCCAGAATGCCGAGGATCAAGATCATCCGCCGGGCTCTGAAGCTGACGCAGGAAGAGTTTTCCGCGCGTTATCATATTCCGCTCGGCACCTTACGTGATTGGGAACAGGGTCGTAGCGAGCCGGATCAACCGGCCCGCGCCTATCTAAAGGTCATCGCCGTCGATCCCGAGGGAACGGCCGCCGCGCTTCGTAAGGGCGCGGCATGACCCGCCTCACCCCATAAAATCCACCAGCAGCTTCACATTCAGCCCCGCAATCACCACCGCGATCAGCCAGGCAAAGGCCGAGAGCCAGAGCGGTGAGCGCAGCTCGCCCATCTTGGCCCTATCGGCGGTGAACATCACGAGCGGGAAGACGGCGAAGGAGAGTTGCAGGCTCAGCACCACCTGCGTCAGGATCAGTAGTTCCGCCGTGCCGCTATCGCCATAGAAGATGGTGACGCCGGCGGCTGGGACGATGGCGATGGCGCGGGTGATGAGGCGGCGCAGCCAGGGGGCGAGCCGCATCTTGAGGAAACCCTCCATCACGATCTGGCCGGCAAGCGTTGCCGTGACGGTGGAGTTGATGCCGCAGCAGAGGAGCGCCACGCCGAACAGCGTCGGCGCGATGGCAAGGCCGAGCAGCGGTGCCAGCAGATTATGGGCTTCGCCGAGTTCGGCAACGGTCGTCTGCCCCGCCTTGTTGAAGGTCGCCGCCGCCAGAATGAGGATCGAGGCGTTGATGGTGAGCGCGAACATCAGCGCGATGGTGGAATCGAGCGTCGCGAATTTCAGCGCCTCGCGTTTTTCGGCAATCGTCTCGCCGATTTCGCGGGTCTGCACGATGCCCGAATGCAGATAGAGATTATGCGGCATGACGGTGGCGCCGAGAATGCCGAGCGCCAGATACAGCATGTCCGGATTGGTGACGATCTCCGTCGTCGGCGCGAAACCGAGGATCACCTGCCCCCAGTCGGGATCAGCCAGCGCTACCTGAATGGCAAAGCACACGGCGATGACGCCAAGCAGGGTGATGACCAGCGCCTCCACCCAGCGGAAGCCGAGCTTCTGCAGATAAAGGATCAGGAATACATCGAGCGCGGTGATGAGGACGCCGAGTTCGAGCGGAATGCCGAAAATGAGGTTAAGGCCGATGGCCGTGCCGATGACCTCGGCGATATCGGTGGCGATGATGGCGATTTCGGCCAGCAGCCACAGCACCATCGCCACGGGTTTCGGATAGGCATCGCGACAGGCCTGGGCGAGATCGCGGCCGGAGGCGATCGCAAGACGGGCGCAGAGCGATTGAAGCACGATCGCCATGATGTTCGAGACCAGCGCGACGGTGAGCAGCGTGTAGCCGAATCTGGAGCCGCCGGCGAGCGACGTCGCCCAGTTTCCGGGATCCATGTAACCGACCGCAACGAGATAGCCGGGGCCGAAAAAGGCCATCGCCCGGCGAAACGTGCCGGCATTCGGTTTGATCCGGATCGAGCTGTGAACGTCGGACAACGAGAGATCGTCGCCGTTTCGTCGCCATCCAAAGACTGGCTTGTCCATTTTCTGCGCTTTCAAAATGGGAGATTGAATTGATGCAATTGCAAATCATTCGCATAAGCAGCGCCGACTGGCAAGGGGCGTTTTGCGGCCGGATATCAGGGTACGATGACGCAGACGCGTGTCCGGTTCGGGCGCGAACCGGCAAACGATAACGCTCTTGTGGCTAGCCCTCCTCTCCTCCCCACCGTGCGTCGGCTGGATACCGTCTGAGGCAGGGATGATGGAGGTCGGGGGAAAGGGCGGCAGCAAATGCGGAGAGGCTGTCATACCGGAGGCCTCACGGCCTTGTCATCGCCCTGCCCCGCCGATTTCGGAACGGCCGCGCACCCGCCTGCGTTGATCTTTCAGGAAGCAACCTATTGCGGGAAAGTTCATGCGACAGGGCCACAAATTCAGCCTGGTGAACCATCCGAGCCGATGGCCGAAATATATCATGGCGCACAGGAAACCACGCGACTGGCTGATGACGATCAGCGGCATCGTGCTGCTGTTTATCGTCGCCGCCGCGGTCGCCATGGGGTATCTCGTCACCAGCCATCCCGGCAAGCCGGAGCCCAACCCCGGCATCGTAGAGGAACAGGCAGCGGAAAACGGCGGATAGGTTGCGGCGCAGGCGCGCCGCTTATCAGCTCAGGCCCGCAAGGTGCCCGCTGAACTGCGCCTCGTGGAGACGGCTGTAATGGCCCTTGGCGGCCAGCAGTTCGGCATGGGCGCCGGTTTCGGCAATGCCTGTCTGGTCCACCACCACGATGCGCGAGGCATCGCGGATCGTCGCCAGCCGGTGGGCGATGACGAGCGTGGTGCGGCCTTTGGCAAGCTCCGTCAGCGATTGCTGGATGGCGCGTTCGGTTTCCGTGTCGAGCGCCGAGGTCGCCTCATCGAGAATGAGGATCGGCGGGTTCTTCAGGAACATGCGGGCAATGGCAAGACGCTGTTTCTGGCCGCCGGAAAGCTTGACGCCGCGCTCGCCAATGACGGTATCGAGCCCGAGCGGCATGGCCTCGATGACGCCATCGAGACGGGCGCGCCGCGCCGCATCCATGATGTCCGCATCCGAAGCGCCGAGCCGGCCATATTCGATATTCTCGCGGATCGTGCCGCCGAACAGGAAGACATCCTGCTGCACGATGCCGATCTGGTTGCGCAGCGAAGCAAGCTTCATCTTGCGGATATCGATGCCGTCAATGGTGATCGCGCCGCTGGTGACATCGTAAAAACGCGGCAAAAGCGAGCAGAGCGTCGTCTTGCCCGCCCCCGAAGGACCGACAAAGGCCACCGTCTCGCCGGCGCTGATCTTCAGGTCGATATTGGTAAGAACCGTCTTGCCCTCGGCATAACCGAAACCGACATGGCGATATTCAATATTGCCGCGCAGCAACGGCGCTTCCACCGCATCCGGCGCATCGACGATATCGGGCGCGGTGTCCAGCAGCTCGGTGAAGCGGCGGAAACCGGCGATGCCCTTCGGATAGGTCTCGATGACCGAATTGATCTTTTCCACCGGCCGGAAAAATACGCCCACCAGCAGCAGGAAGCCGACGAAGCCGCCTTCCGTCAGGCTGCCCGTCAGCACGAACCAGGCGCCGCAGATCATCACGATCATCTGCGTCAGGCGCATGCTCATATAGCTGAGCGAGGTGCTGGCCGCCATGATCTTGTAGGCATCGAGCTTCGTGCGACGGTATTTCTGATTGTCCTTTTCGAACAGCGCCCGCTCGTGATCCTCATTGGCGAAGGCCTGCACCACCCGCATGCCGCCGACATTTTCCTCGATACGGGCGTTGAAATCCCCCACCCGGCCGTAAAGCGCACGAAAATTCTGCGTCATGCGGCCGCCGTAACGGCTGGTTACCCAGGCGGTGACGGGCACGACGGCGGCGGTGATGAGCGCCAGCGGCACATTGACCGACAGCATCAAAAGGAACGCGCCGATGAAGGTCATGATGGCGATGAACAGATCCTCGGGGCCGTGGTGGGCCACCTCGCCGATCTCTTCCAGATCCTTGGTCAGCCGCCCGACCAGATGACCGGTCTTCTGGTTGTCGAAATAACGGAAGGAGAGCTTCTGCAGATGGTCGAAAGCCAGACGCCGCATGTCGGTCTCGATATTGATGCCGAGCATGTGCCCCCAATAGGTGACTGTCGCCATCAGCCCGGTATTCAGCACATAGATGAGGAGCAGCCCCACGGAGGCGGCAAGGATGATGGCCCATTCACCGCCCGGCAGCAGCACATCCACAAAGGCCTTCACCGCCATCGGAAAACCGAGTTCGAGCACGCCCGACAAAACCGCGCAGGAAAAATCGAGAATGAACAGACCGCGATAGGGGCGATAATAGGCGAAGAAACGGCGGAGCATGGCATGACCTGGAGATCGGGCGCGGCAACCTTACGCCGCAAGAAAAACGGAGTTTAATTGTCATATTTCAATGCGCGCGCCAAGACCGATGTTCTATTTTTACCAAAATCGTTCAATAGGTTCAGCAATAAACACACAACGGTAATGTGATCGGATTATATTGCACTTATATGTATCGGTGTGACAGAGTGGATGCACCCTTCGGGGAGAATGCGAGAAAGAGCCTGCTGTGAGTAACATTGAAAGCCGTAAGCCCAGTGGCGAACCGAGATGGCTTGGTCCCGCCAGCCCGACGCGGATCGCCCTGATCCCGCCCATCTCGGCTGCGCGCTGGCTTCTCGTTCTCGTCGCCCTTGCCGGCATTTATTTCTTCCACGGCTTTCTCGTCCCCGTTCTCGCCGCTCTCGTCATCGGTTTCGCCAGCTGGCCGGTTTATACCCGGCTTCTGCGGCAGGTGGGCGGCAACACCACGCTCGGCGCCACCATCGCCATCATCCTCATCCTCGCCTTCCTCGTCGTGCCGATCTTCATCGCCGCCTCCTATACGGCAAGCGAAATCCGCGAATGGTTCGGCTGGGCGGTGCATGTCAACAAGACCGGCGCGCCCGTGCCGGACTGGATCGCGGCGCTGCCCGCCGTCGGCCCCTGGCTCGGCGAACAATGGGTGAAATATATCGGCACGCCGGGCGCCATCGGCGAGCTCATCCAGCTCGTCAGCGGCGCCAATATCGGCAATATCTACCGGGCGATCCTCGCCGCCGGCAACGGCGCGTTCCACCTGGTGCTGACCCTGCTGTTCATGCTGATCGCGCTGTTCTTCGTCTACCGCAACGGCGCGGGCTTCACCCGGCAGGTCGATCTGGTCGGCGAACGCATCCTGCCGACGCGGTGGGAACGCATTTCCCGCGTCGTGCCCGCCACCATCAGCTCCACGGTCACAGGCATGACGCTGATCGCCATCGGCGAAGGCATCATCCTCGGCATCGCCTACTGGATCGCCGGCGTGCCCTCGCCCGTCACGCTCGGCGTGCTCACCGGCGTCATGGCGCTCATTCCAGGCGGTGCGCCGCTCTCCTTTACGCTGGTGTCGATCTATCTCGTCGCCAGCGGCTCGCCCGCCCACGGGCTGGCGCTGTTCGTCTGGGGTTCGGTGGAACTCTTCATCGTCGACAAGACCATTCGCCCGAAACTCGTCGGCGGGCCGATCAAGCTGCCCTTCCTGCCCACCTTTTTCGGCCTCGTCGGCGGCGTCAAGACCATGGGCTTCCTCGGCCTCTTCATCGGCCCGGTGCTGATGGCGCTCCTGGTCGCGATCTGGCGCGAATGGGTGCGTGAGGTGGAAATCTCCGCCGCCGCCAGCGCTGAGGCTTCGCCGCCGCCCACGCAGGAAGACGCCATTGATGAGGTTGCCGCGCTCGAAGACAATAGCGAGGAAACGACCGCGTTTCGGAAAGCGGCGTTTTGATCGTTGAAGCCTGCGGGCGGACGCCTCGACGCTGGTGCCTATAGATAGTCCTTAAACTGCGCATCCGTCATGCTCGGGCCTGTCCCGGGCATCTGCTACCGGTTGATTCTACGATACGTGATTGGATCCTCGGCACGGGGCCGAGGATGACGTGCAGGAACGGCAAACTCGCGCCTTAGGCTTAAAGCACCTTCTCCATGAACAGGCTGAGCGGATCCGGCCTGTAGGGCGCAAAGGCCTCGATCTCCACAAACCCCGCCTTGCGGTAAAGACCGATCGCCTCCGGCTGGCTGATGCCGGTTTCGAGACGGATGGCGGAAAGGCCAAGCTCGGCGCCGCGCGCGACAAGCGTATCCATGATCAGCTTGCCGATCCGCAATCCCCGCGCTTCGGGATCGACGAACATGCGCTTGATCTCCGCCGTGCCGTCACCCGCCTCCACCAGCGCGCCGCAGCCGACGACGCGGCCATCGTGCCGGGCCACGAAAAACGAGACATTGTCCTGCTCAAGCGCGCCGATATCGACCAGATGATTACTCTCGGCGGGATAAAGCGAGGCCATATAGGCGTTGGAAAGGTCGATGAGGCGCAGAACCGCATCCTGCCGGGGTGTTTCAAGCTTGATTTCGGTGGCCAATGCGATGCCTGCCTTCTCTATAAAATGCGTATTTCGTCGTAATGTCACTGCAATCGGGATAGATGAGTTTCTAGAGCATAAATCCCGACAGAGGCAACACACACCATGAAAACAGCCCTCGTTCTCATGACCTTCCTTGGCTGCGACGACAGCGCCACCGATTGCCATTACCTCGCGACCTCGCAGCAGCGCTGGACGAGCATCGAACTGTGCGACGCCGTGTCGGAAAAGGAGCTGGAGCGTTACGCCAACGCACCTTATCCAGTAGTAGTAGCCGTGTGCCAGACACCGGGCGAACAGCCCCCGCAGACGGCCGGCGCGCAACCTCCCGCCTCGGCACCGGCCACGGCACCGCAGGCAACGGCGACTGTTACGCCGAAGGAGGAGGAAAGCCTCACCAGACAGGCAATCAGCCGCGTCAGCCGTATTCTGCCTTCCACCGAAGGCATAAAGCACCTTTTGGGGACACCGGTGAGGATGGTTGAAAACAGCTATTCGTGGATCGCCAAGCGGTTCGATAAGTGATTGCTAGGAACCGATCTTCCCTCATTCCTGTGCTTGTCACAGGAATCTAGCCAGCCCAAGTCCTTGGGCTGGAAAGACTCTACTCTCCGCGCAGACGCGCGTCGGCTGGATGCCTGTGACAAGCACAGGGATGAGGATGGGAGTGATCCTGCCCGGAAACATCGCAGCAGCGTCTTATAAAACCCCTCGGGGCCTCACGCCGCCTCGACCGTCAGCGCTTCCGCATAATACCGCGCCTTCTGCCGCTCTTCGGCGATGGAGAGCTTGCGCACGGCATGCAGCAGTTCGAACAGCGTTTCGGAACCGTTGACGTCGCGGAAATGCGCCAGCAGTTCCGCCGAGACGGAGGCCGCCACATCAGAGAGCTGCGAGCGGGCGGCACGGCGCCACATCAGCGTCGCCTCGATGAAGACGTCGACAACATCGCCGAAAAGACCGACCGACTGGAACAGCGCCTTCAAGGCATGCGGCCGCCCCGTCGCCAGAATGGCGCGCACCTTGCGGTCATCGAGACCGGAGAGATTGACCATGGCCGCCGTGAAGAATTCCAGCCGGCCCGAACAGACGGCATGGATGAGCAGCGCCGGCGTCAGCTCCAGCCGCTGGCGCAGATGCTCCACCAGCGCCGGCAGCTCCGGGGAGGAAACGCTGGCGGCGATAAGGATGGTGGCGGAATCTTCCGCCTCGCGGAAAAGACTGTCGGCGCGGTTGCGCGCGATCATCGCGTGAACCAGCCCGGAGCCTGCGAGAGCTTCGCTGATGCGGCCCATCAACAGGTGACGCGCATCGGCGGGCAGCGCTTCGCGGTGAAGCAGGAGGTCGCGAATATCGGCGTCCGAACCATGGCGCTCGGCGATGCGCCTGAGCGAAAACGGCGTGATGAAGGCATCGTCGTTTTCGAGCAGGATGATGGTTTCCGGCAGGTCGCCGACTTCGGCAAGCGCTGCGCAGACACCGCGCGGCAGGTCCGGCCTTGCGGCGATGAGGGATCGCGTCAGGCTTTCTCCACGCCCGGTGAGATCGACCAGATCGGCCTCACCGAGAACCGGCGAACGGGCAATGACGGTGCAGGCAATTTCGGGCTGGTCTTCGGCGAGCGAAACGAGAATGGCGCGCGGTGCATCATGGGCATCCGCCAGCGCTTCGGCAAGCGCCAGCCGCACACGCGGCGAAGGATCGTCGAGCAGATAGGTCATCGCCATATAGGCGGCATCGCGGTTCTCGCGCGCCATGTCGGACTGAAGATAGGCACGGCCGAGAGCATTGGCGGCTTTCGCCCGCTCGGTCGAGCCAGCCTTTTCAGACCAGCGAAGAAATGCCTGTACGATCACCTGAGCCTCGAAAACATTCGCAACAATGGATGGCGGCATCATCGCCGCCACCATGTATAAAACTCTAGGCGCAAATGGTTTACGTTTGGTTCACCATAAAAATTAACCGTAGCCGAAGACGGACTATATTTACGGCGCAGTAGAGGGGCGCTGCAGCTGGAATACATCGCTGCCGCCATCGCAGTAATCCATATAGCCCATGCGCGCCACGGGTCGCGACAGCCCCATATCGATGCGCCCGTCGCGAATGATCGTTTCATCGATATGGATCGCCATGACCTGTCCGATCACCATCCACGAATCCGCCGGCTGACCGTCAACGTCCTTAAGCTGCTGTATCTGGGTCACGCGGCACTCCAGAACCGCCAGCGCCTCGCCCACGAAAGGCGCATCCACCACCCGCCCATCGACGGCGGTGAGACCGGCAAGCTGGAACTCGTCGACATCATAGCCAACGGGTGCAGAAGACGCATTCATCCGGTCCACCAGATGGCGGCTGACGAGATTGGCGGTGAAGACGCCGGTTTCCTCGACATTGCGCAGGCTGTCCTTCCTGCCGCTGGAGGAGAACATCACAAGCTTTGGCCGGTCCGAAATCGCATTGAAGAAGGAATAGGGCGAGAGGTTGAGGGAACCGTCCCTGCCCTTCGATCCGATCCAGCCGATCGGACGCGGTGCGACGATGGCCTTGAACGGATCATGCGGCAGGCCGTGCTGATTGGTGTCCGTGGTGTAGAACATCAAACGTCCCCGACCCAGGTGACGACATCGGCAAGCTCCGGCCGCGGCCGCTCCACCGGTGGGAATGTCGTCGAGCCGATATGAATGAACCCGGCCACCTTCTCTTCCGCGCCGACCTCGATTTCCGCAAGAAATGCGGAATCGAAAGCAAACCATTCGGTCAGCCAGTTCGCTGCAAAACCGCTGGCATTGGCGGCGAAGATGAGGTTGAGGCACACAGCGCCGGCGGACATGACCTGTTCCCATTCCGGAATCTTGAAATGCGGCTTTGCGGTGCTGATGACGGCGATAACGACGGGCGCGCGGGTGAAACGCGTGCGTTCCGCTTCCTGCTGCTGCAGGTCCAGTTCCGGGTTCTTTTCAAGCGCAATCCTCAGCGCCGTCTCACCGAGACGCACGCGCTCCTCGCCGCGATAGACGACGAAACGCCAGGGGGCGAGCTTGCCATGGTCAGGCACGCGCACGGCAAGGCGCAGGATGTCCTCGATTTGCCCCTTCGAAGGCCCCGGCTCGGCAAGTTGCAGGGCCGGCGTGGAACGGCGAACCTTGAGATAATCGAGGAGCTTGATATCATTTGTCATGATCAAAAATCTTCCATTCTGCTGTCATCGCAAAAACATGGGCCTTGAAATAGCCACGGCATTGGTTTTGAAGTGATCCGGGAAAATCAAGAAGTCAATCGGTATCGAAAATGTCGGCAATCAAAATCGCGGCACGTCTGACCATTGCATGTGCCGTGCTTGGCCTTTTATCGCAAGCCGCTTTTTCGCAGGACGCATTCAAAGACTTCAAGCAGCTCGGCGGCACGCCGAAAATGCCGAAGCTGAACGCTTTCACCGCCCCTTCCGCACCCAACGCCCCGGAAAGCACCGCCCGCGATATCAACATGGAAGCCAAGCTGACCAGCGAAGGCGAAGCGGTGAAGGAAGGCCTGTCCTGGCGCGTCTTCAGCCCAATTCCCGGCGCGGACGGCAAATTGCCGATGCTGGCAAGTTCGGAAGGCGGCTCGGCGGAATTCCACCTGGTGCCGGGCGAATATTTCGTCAACGTCGCCTTCGGCCGTGCGGGCGTCACCAAGAAACTCAATGTCCCAACCTCCGGCAATGTGCAGAAACAGGTGCTGATTCTCGATGCCGGCGGCTTCGTGCTGAATGCGGTTGCGGGTTCCGACAAGCAGATTTCGGGCAACCAGCTCAAATTTTCCGTCTATTCGTCAGACGCCCGCCCCGATGGCGAGCGCGGCCTCGTCATGGCCGATATCAAGCCCAACACCATCGTGCGGCTGAATGCCGGCACCTATCACGTGGTTTCCGAATATGGCAACGTCAACGCGGTGGTGCGCGCCGACATCCAGGTGGAAGCCGGCAAGCTGACGGAAGCAACCCTCCAGCACCAGGCCGCGCAGATCACTCTCAAGCTCGTTTCCGAAGAGGGCGGCGAGGCCATTGCCGATACGGCCTGGTCGGTGCTGAACGGCGGCGGCGACGTGGTGAACGAAAGCGTCAGCGCCTTTTCGACCATGGTGCTGGCGGAAGGCGAATATACCGCCATCGCCCGCAACAAGGACAAGGTCTACCAGCGCAACTTCAAAGTGACGTCAGGTCGGGATTCGGATGTGGAAGTGCTGATGAAGGACCAGGCGCCGGAAGATATGACCGGGGATTTCGAGTAGGCTCCACAACAGCCACGGCGCCTTTTGGGTCTTTTCCCTGCCTTATGTACGGCGTCATCCTTGGGCTTGTCCCAAGGATCTAATCACGTCCAATTCAATCGAGACGTTGCAGATGCTCGGGACAGGCCCGAGCATGACGGAAGAGAGCTTTCAGGACTTCGCTCGCAAACAAAAACGGCCCCCGAAGGGGCCGTAACTGTTATCAGGCAACCTGCTTCTTCGCCGCGAGCTTGCGCTTCACATCCGGCGGCGTCGCCTCGTCGACGAGGCTCGTAATCGCATCTTCCAGCGACATCGGCGTCTGGTTCTGCGAACCGAGACGGCGAATGTTGACGGTGCGCTCTTCCGCTTCCTTGCGGCCGCAGACGATGATGACCGGAACCTTGGTCACCGAATGCTCGCGGATCTTGTAGTTGATCTTCTCGTTGCGGAAGTCGGTCTCGACCGCCATGCCCGCCTCGCGCAGCGCTTCAGCAACCTCACGGCCGTAATCATCGGCATCAGAGGTAATCGTCGCGACCACGACCTGAAGCGGCGCGAACCACAAAGGCATGTGACCGGCGAAGTTCTCGATCAGAATGCCGAGGAAGCGCTCCATGGAGCCGCAGATGGCGCGATGGATCATCACCGGCTGCGTCTTTTCGGAGTTCTGGTCGATATAAAAGGCGCCGAAACGTTCCGGCAGGTTGAAGTCCACCTGCGTCGTGCCGCACTGCCATTCACGGCCGATGGCGTCCTTCAGCGTATATTCGAACTTCGGCCCGTAGAAAGCGCCCTCACCCGGCAGAATGCCGGTCTTGATGCGGCCTTCGGACTGCTCTTCGATAGTCTTCAGAACGTCCATCATCACGCTTTCGGCGCGATCCCAGAGGTCGTCGGAACCGACGCGCTTTTCCGGGCGCGTGGAGAGCTTGACGACGACTTCGCTGAAACCGAAATCCTCATAGACGGACAGGATCAGGTCGTTGATGCGCAGGCATTCCGCCGCCATCTGCTCTTCCGTGCAGAAGACATGCGCATCGTCCTGCGTGAAGCCGCGAACGCGCATCAGGCCATGCAGCGCGCCCGAAGCCTCGTAACGATGCACGGTGCCGAATTCCGCAAGGCGGACGGGCATTTCGCGGTAAGACTTCAAGCCATGCTTGAAGATCTGAACGTGACCCGGGCAGTTCATCGGCTTCAAGGCGAAAACGCGCTGATCGGCTTCCTCGTCATCGGGATGGGTGAAGGCATGGGCGGATTTCACCGCAAACATGTTTTCCTGATACCAGCCCCAGTGACCGGAGGTTTCCCACAGCGACTTGTCCAGCACCTGCGGCGCATTGACTTCCTGATAGGTATTGGCGAGCCGGCGGCGCATATAGGCCGTCAGCGTCTGGAACATGCGCCAGCCCTTGCCGTGCCAGAAGACGACGCCCGGGCCTTCTTCCTGGAAATGGAACAGGTCCATTTCGCGGCCGAGGCGGCGGTGGTCGCGCTTTTCGGCTTCCGCCAGCACGTGAAGATAATTGTCCAGCTCTTCCTGCGTCGCCCAGGCAGTGCCATAGATGCGCGACAGCATCGCATTGTTGCTGTCACCGCGCCAATAGGCGCCAGCCACCTTCATCAGCTTGAAGGCCGTGCCGATCTGCCCCGTGGAGGCCATATGCGGGCCACGGCAAAGATCGAACCAGTCGCCCTGATAATAGATCTTCAGGTCCTGACCTTCCGGAATGGCATCGACCAGCTCGACCTTGTAGTTCTCGCCCTTGGCGGCAAAAACTTGCCTGGCCTTTTCGCGCGACCAGATTTCGCGGGTAAACGGCTTGTTGCGCAGAATGATTTCCTTCATGCGCTTTTCGATCTTCGGCAGATCTTCCGGCGTGAAGGGCTCGTTCTTGGCGAAGTCGTAATAGAAGCCGTTCTCGATGACAGGGCCGATCGTCACCTGCGTGCCGGGCCAAAGCTCCTGCACGGCCTCAGCCATGACGTGGGCGGCATCGTGGCGGATGAGTTCCAGCGCACGACCGTCTTCACGCGTGACGATCTCGATTTTGCCATCGGTGATGGTCTCGGACAAATCGCGCACGGTGCCGTCAAGCGCAATGGCGACAGCCTTCTTGGCAAGCGATTTGGAGATGGATTCGGCGACCTCGCGGCCGGTCGTACCGGCGGGGTAACTGCGCACGGATCCATCGGGAAATGTAAGGGAAACAGCTTCAGACATTGTCGAATCTCCTGTCCAGTCCCGCCAACGAATGCGGGTGGTGTTGGAATAATGATTTGCCCGCGACAAGCGGACAGGCAGGCTGATAAAGGCTTTTGCCATTGCAGTCAAAGGCGAAGGATAGCTCAGCGAAGCATTTGCGCGAGACCATTGACCGTATTGGCGTTGCGGGTGGTGCCGATACCGAGCCTTTTGGTGGTCAGCACGGAAAGCAGCCTGCTCTCGCTCGGCTTGCCGCAAAAATCGATCCATAGATCGCCGCCGGCGAGAGCGATCTTTTCCCTCCCGCGGTATTTCTCCAGCAATTCGAGGACGCCGTTGTCCAGCGGCGCCCGCATCACCCGAACGCAGACATCAGGCGGATTGCCCTGGGCGAAGGGATTGTCCGCCGCCAGTTTCAGCCAGTCGCCGCCCGAACGAACGAGAATATCGACATGTTTGCCGAAGCGGTCTTCGAAGGCGCGCTCCAGCCTGTCCTCAATCTCACGAACAGGTGCAGCCCCGGCGCGAAAAACCAGATTTCCAGTCGCGACCAGCGTTCTGCATTCGGCAAATCCCAGCTCTTCCGCCAAGGCCCTGAGATCGGCCATGACGAGCCGCTTGCCTGCGCCGAGCACGATGCTGTGCAGCAGGGCCACATAGTCATTCATCGATGCAGGCTCCAGTAACGCCACGGCATCCACCAGCGCCTGCGGCCATCGAGCACTTCCGGCACCGGGTCCAGCCCGCTGGTGCCGCCCGGCCCGCAGCGCGCGACGCGAAACAGCGTCATCCATCCGCCGGCCCAAAGCCCGTGTCGGGCAATGGCTTCATAGCCATATTCGGAACAGGTGGGGATATGGCGGCAGGAATTTCCGATGAAGCCGGAAAGTGTGAGCTGATAAAGCCGGATGAAACCGACGCCCAGAAGCCGCCCCGGCGTTTTGGCAAAGCTGCCCGTCCAGTTGCGGGATCGGCCCGCTTTTTCCGCCGTCTGCTGGTGCCGGCAGCCCGGTTCGCCGCACATCGCCTAACCCGCGGCGTTGAGAGCCGGCCGTCCCTCGATCTGGTCGAGCGCATCGACCACCGCTTCGAAGGTCAGCATGGTGGAAGCGTGGCGGGCCTTGAAATCGCGGACGGGCTGAAGCACCCGCATATCCTCGAAACGGCCCGTCGGCCCCTCACCGTCCTGTTTCAGCATGGCGAGCATGTCTTCCCGCGCCTGCCGGATTTCGCCGCTGGAAGCCCCGATGATGTGGTGCGCCATGATGGAGGCGGAGGCCTGGCCGAGCGCGCAGGCGCGAACCTCATGCGAAAACGCGGTCACGATGCCGCCTTCGACCTTCAGATAGACCTTGAGCTTGGAGCCGCACAGCCGGGAGTGTTTCTCGGCGCTGGCGTCGGCATCCTCAAGAACGCCGATGAGCGGAATATTCCCGGCAAAGTCCAGAATGCGATTATTGTAGATATCGTCCATCGTCGGTGCCCGGCGCGCTCAAGATTGCCCAAAAACAGGACAGGTCAAATTTTTCAAACACAGCGTTTGTCGCAGTGAAGCTTTCCTGCCCTTCATTCTCATTATATGCTAACGAGCTTTCTGGACATCAAGCCGTGATGAAATTAGCGGCTCCGATACCGAAATAACAGCATCGGTCTTGCCAAAATGCTGTAAAACAACCACATAGCAGCAACTGCGAACAAGAGTTCGCGATGAAAAACGAATTCAGGTGCGGCCTTTACCCGCATCGGGAGAGACGGAATGGATGCGATCGTGAAGAATTTCCCCGGCGCTGGCGCAAAACCCGACGTGGCAGAAGCTCGCCCAAGCCAGGCCGAAGCGGAAGAAGCAGTGCGCGTTCTTCTGCGCTGGGCAGGAGAAAATCCCGCCCGCGAAGGACTTCTGGATACGCCGAAGCGTGTCGCCAAGGCCTATCGCGAGCTTTTTGCCGGTTATGAGCTGAACGTTCAGGACGTGCTCGGCACGACCTTCGAGGAAGTCGGCGGTTATGACGATGTTGTGCTGGTGCGCGACATCCCGTTCTTCTCCCATTGCGAACACCATATGGTGCCGATCGTCGGCAAGGCGCATGTCGCCTATCTTCCGGCGGGCCGCGTGCTCGGCCTTTCGAAGATCGCCCGCGTCGTCGAAATCTTCGGCCGCCGCCTGCAGACGCAGGAAAACATGACCGCGCAGATCGCCAGATCGATCGAGGAAACCCTGAAACCGCGCGGCGTGGCCGTCATGATCGACGCCGAACATATGTGCATGTCCATGCGCGGCGTAAACAAGCAGGGGTCGACGACGCTGACCACCAGCTTTACCGGCACGTTCAAGAACGACCCGGCCGAACAGGTGCGCTTCATGACCATGGTGCGGAACCGCTAGGCGCTGGACCGAAGGCCGTCAGGCGGTTTTCGGAAAATCCGATGCGCAAGAAAATCCAGAGTGGCGGAAGCAAATCCGTTTATCCGCCGCTCCAATCGTTCCGCCAGTTGATTTTCCGGGGTTACCATGTCCATTCCCTTTCCATCCGCCCCTGCGGATAAGGAAGTGCTCGAAAACGCAGGTCTTTTTTCGCCGAAATTCGATGCTCACGGCCTCGTCACCGCCGTTGTCACCGATGCCCGTGACGGCGAGTTGCTGATGGTCGCCCATATGAATGCGGAAGCCCTGTCGCTGACGCTGGAGACCGGCATCGCCCATTATTACAGCCGTTCGCGCGACAAGATCTGGAAGAAGGGCGAAACATCAGGCAATCTGCAGACGGTGAAGGAATTCCGCACCGATTGCGATCAGGACGCCGTGTGGCTGAAGGTCTCCGTCGCCGGCCACGACGCCACCTGCCACACCGGTCGCCGCTCCTGTTTTTATCGCACGGTCGAACTCTCCGAGGGCCAGGCGGTGACGAAGATCACCGACGATACCCGCCATTTCGATCCGGCGACCACCTATTCCGCAACTTGAACGGCCACCTTCCATCGGCCGCACCAATTTGCTACCAATATAGCGGGTTCCGGGGATAGGACGGAGCCTGACGGAACTGGCAGGGAGTGCGGTCATGTTGGGATGGGGAAATCGTCACAATCATCTTGCGGCAGGAAATCCCGAAGCCACCGGCAATGAGCCGCCCGTCACCCAGATCGTCGACAAACACCGGATAGCGCTCGCCCTTGGCGGCGGTGCGGCCCGCGGCTGGGCCCATATCGGCGTTCTGCGGGCGCTGGATGAGGCCGGCGTGAAGATCGGCATGATCGCCGGCACCTCGATCGGCGCACTGGTGGGCGGTTGTTATCTCGCCGGCAAGCTCGATGAGCTGGAGGAATTCGCCCGTTCGCTGACGATGCGCCGCATTGCCGGTCTGCTCGATCTGACAATCGGCGGCGGCGGCCTTTTTGGCGGCATGCGGCTGACAAAGCGCATGCAGGAGCATCTCGAAGGTCTGCGCGTCGAAGATCTCGACCATCCCTTCATTGCCGTCGCCACGGAGCTGCGCACCGGCCACGAAGTGTGGATTCATCAGGGCGACCTCGTCACCGCGCTGCGTTCATCCTATGCCCTGCCCGGCATTTTCGAACCCGTGCAGTGCAACGGCCGCACGCTGATTGACGGCGCGCTCGTCAATCCCGTGCCGGTTTCCGTCTGCCGCGCCTATGAGCAGGCGCTGGTCGTCGCGGTCAATCTGAATTACGACCTCTTCGGCCGCTCCGCCGTGGTCAAGCACGCCGCCTCGCCATCGCATGGCGGCGTAGCACCGGGTGTGGAAAGCCCGCCGCGTCCCGGCCTGCCGGGCGTCATGGTGCAGGCCTTCAACATCATCCAGGACCGGATTTCACGCTCGCGCCTGGCGGGCGATCCTCCCGACCTGATGATGCACCCCCGCATCAACGATATCGGCCTCTCGGAATTCCACCGCGCCAGCGAAGCCATCGACCGGGGATATGAGGAAACACGCTCCCGCATTCCGGAGCTTGAGCGCATGCAGCAGGCGTTCCGGCGCTAGCGCCCTGCTTTAAAGCACGAAACGGATAGATGAAACGCCCAGCCGTGGTGAGACCATGTATTGGTATATCTCAATCCTGCCCCCGACCGACGAAAACACACTGTGCGACACGAATCGATTGATCGGGTTTCTGGAAGAACAACCTGAACTCAAACGGACAAACGATGTCACCTTTGCGTCGGCGGAGGGTCAGCCGTGGATCGACATCACCATCGTGAAAGGAACGGCCGATGGCAACTGGTCAAGCGGCGGCGAATTGATTTCACAGTTCAATCGGGTTGAAATCGTCTGCGCCGATCATCCACAGCGAGACTTCTACGTGGAAATATCCACCAAAATAGCCGACTTTCTTCAATGGCGATACGTGACGGAAGGCGATGTATGAGTCCCGGCCCGGACTGAAGCTTTTCCAGCCATTGCACGCCGGGACGCAGGATCATCCGGCAATATAGGCCTTGATGTGCTCCGCTTCGGCTTCGATCTCGCCAATCCGCGCCTTTACCACGTCACCGATGGAAATGATGCCGGCAAGGCGGCCGTTCTCTTCAACCGGCACATGCCTGAAGCGCCCGCCCGTCATGATTTCCATCAACTCATCGGTGGTGGAATTGTGATGACAGCGAATGACATTCTTGGTCATGGCCACCGACACGGATTGCTGGAGGGAAGCGGCACCCTGGCCCGCCACGGCCTTTACGAGATCGCGCTCCGTGAAAATGCCGAGAACGACGCCATCGCCATCGGTCACGACAACGGAACCGATCTTATGCGCGTGCAGCGTTCCCGCCGCCTCGCCGATGCTGACCTCAGGACCGACAGTCACGACGTCCCGGCCCTTGCGGTCGAGAAGATCCTTTACGAATGTTGGCATGCCTTCCTCCTCTTTTCAGCGATACGCAGCGCCGCAGTCTCCCCCGGCGGTTGCAAATCAGGGGATATGGTGCGCTGAGGTCGGCATGAATGCAATCCCGGATGGGACGCGCGAAAGCAAATTTGCGCCACGGCCGACAAGGAGCGTGATCGGCTCAGACCAGTCTTCTATCGAAAAGCCCGAAGAACAGGAAACCGAGCAGAAAGCCGAAGACGTGCGCATCCCAGGCAATTTCACCGCCGACATCGCCGAATAGCGGCACGCCGACCGCGATCAGCACATTGCCGAACAGCCACATCAGCGTGAAGATCAGCACGGTGCGGTTGGAAAGCGCCCCAAGAATGCTCTGCCGCGGCATCAGATGGCCGAAGGAGGCGCTATATCCGCCACGTGCCGGGAAAGCGAAGCGGCAGGCCGCCCCCATCAGCGCCGAAACCACACCCGACGCCCCGATCAGCACCGTCACATCGCCCCAGTTCAGCGCCGCATGACCGAAGGCGGAAACGGCGGCGGAAATGCACCATAACAGCACGAAGCGCACTGTTCCGATCCGGCGCAGAACGGGCGCTCCGAAGGCCATCAGCCACAATCCGTTAAAGAGAATGTGCTCGATGCCGCCATGCAGGAAAGAATAGGTCACCGGCGTCCAGAGCCATTCCAGCCCCTGCTGGGAAAACGGCACCGCATAACGTAGCGGAATGAAGCCGAAGGTGAAGATGAACCAACCATTACCTTCCTCCGACAGAAGATAGGCGGGAACGACATAAGCGACGATCAGCGCGGCCAGAATGCCGACCAGCAGCGATGGCAGGTTGAAGACGGGATTGTTCGTGTCGTCTTTCGGCTCCGGCGTTTCCGAAACCGGCGGCTGTTCGCCGTCCCCATAGGACATGATCCCATCCCTGTCTTGGTCGAATTTTGCGTTCCCCGAGCAATATAGGAAGCCCGAACGAAAAAAAAGCCGTCCCGCCCTTGAAGCGCTCGACGCCCAAACCGCTATCGGCAAGGACGCCGGGCCGCGGGCGGTCCGGCTTGCGGGCTCGCCTTAAAATAACAGGCGACGCCATCGAATTGTGCTGACGGAGCTTTCCCCGACATGGCCGCTCCGATGCCACGACTATCGCCACCGGGCAATATCAACCCTTTGTTAACCTTAACAAATCCGCTTGGCACGAAAATCGCTACACCTCCAGATACAGACGTTCGGATGGACATGATGTCCCAAAAACGAACATGGAGAGATGCTATGAAGAGCATGGCCGGACTGGACATATATGCCTATTGGGATGAACTGCGCGGCAAACGATCGGCCCCGCGACGCGAGGACATCGATCCCGCAAAGCTGAAACATCACCTTGGCGATCTTTTTATCCTCACGGACAAGGGAGAGAACACCCCGTTCTTCCGCCTTGCCGGTACTCGTCTTTGCGATCTGTTCGGCCGGGAATTGCGGGATCGCCCATTTTCGGAATTGTGGCAGCCGGCAAATGCCGTCTTCCCCTGCCGTGTCGCGCGCGGCATCCTGCACCACCAGTTGCCCGTGGTCTTCGATGTCGAGGCGGAGGACAGCTATGGCGCGGCACCGCTGGCATTCGAAATGCTGCTCCTGCCGCTGCGCACCGATCCCGACGCCGCCCCAAGGCTGCTCGGAGCGCTGCTTGCGGAGCGGCCACGACACGAATTCGCCGCGCCCATCCAGTGCCTGTCCATGCAAAGCAGCCGCCTGCTGCGCCTGGACATCGCACCGGCAGGGTATCCGGTGAACAAGGGGGCCGAGGATACACCGCGCGCCGAAAGCTGCTGACGGACCTGTTCCAACGCTCCCCGCCCCTCCAGGAGAGGTCCGGCAGCACCGGAATCTCAAAAAAATACGTCAGAACTGTAACGATATTGCCGATCAGAAAAATTGTAGAGATTAAACAATACAGTCTGTTAACTCGCGCAAGGTAGAAACTTACCGTCATCATTCATTACAATTGCGCTGCCCATGTTTTCGTCCCGCTCGGTCAACACCGCCCAAATCCTGCGTCCGGTTGAGGAAGCTCATCTCGACGACGCCGTCCGTGTGTCCTTCACCGGCCGCCTGATGTTGCCCGACCATGAAGAATATGATTGCACCGCGACCGAGATGACCGCCGAAAGGGCGCAGTTCACCTGCTCGGGCATTGCCCGCCACGGTGACCGCGTCATCGCCTATCTCCAGCATATCGGCCGGATCGAAGGCACGGTGACATCGCTCACCGCATCGGGCTTCCTCATCGCCATCAACGCGCCGGAGCGCAAGCGGGAAAAACTCGCCGCGCAGCTCGCCTGGATCGCCAAGCGCCAATTGCTCGGCCTGCCGGAAGACCGTCGCCACGACCGCCTGACGCCGCGCAATGCGAGAGCACAGCTCGTTCTGGAAGACGGCGTGCTCGTCGCCTGCCGGCTGATCGACCTTTCCCTGTCGGGTGCGGCAATCGAGATCGAAAACCGGCCGCCGCTCGGAAGCCGGGTCCAGCTCGGCAAGAACATGAGCGGCAAGATCGTGCGCCACTTCATGGAAGGCGTCGCCGTCGAATTCGACCGCGTCCAGTCGCCCGACGCACTGATCGAATTTCTCTAAGCAGTTCCACCCGGACACGGCAGGTTTTGCGCCCGTAAGAATGCGTACGGCATTTTTGGCACGTTTTGCGCTCGCCCCAATCGCATAATTGCGAAGATTCCCGGACGGCGCCTTGGCGGTCTATGCTCTGTCTTCGCCCATATCGGGTTCACCAGCCGCTCCTGGCGTCAGGTGCTTTATTCCCACTTCTCGCTACCGAACTCCCATTTTCATACCCTGACGCCTATGGCATGCGGCAGACCGACCTGGATCCACCATAATCGGTAAAAAGGATGAGCGCGGCGGAACATGTTGCGCCCTTGGCCAGATCATCAACGGCACGAAAATCGCGCCGCAAAACTTTTTTCCAGAAAAAAATGCAGTTTTTTTGAAGTTTTTTTGTCGCTTTTTCCGGCCTGTACCAGCCTGAAACAGCCATCCCAAAACGGGAAATCCACCTCTTCGCCACGCGCCACAAGCCGGCCGCGCGCGACCACGGAAACCGCAGGACGCGGAAAACCGCTGTCAATACAGCGGTCTAGATGGCTACCAAAAACCTAAAGCCAGGATGCGTAAAATTGTAATAAAATTTGCTTTAAACACGCATAAAAACTAGTTCGAATACAGTTCAAAACAACGGCTAATTTGCTGAAATTTAAGCTCAAATTGCGCTTCGCAAATTTCCGCCGGGTCAAAATATACCTGCGAATGTCTCCTCACCACGGGGAGACAAGCAATGAACAAGAACAACCGTTTCGTTTTCACTCTGATCGCATTCATCGTCAGCGCCTTCGCGCATCAGGCAAGCGCCTCGCCGGCCGCCGTCATGCGCGTCATCGGCAAGGCCAATCCGCCGATCGGCCACTATGAATTCTGCCAGACCTATCAGAGCGAATGCCAGCCGACCTCGCTGGACAACGGCCCGATGAAGCTGACCGAAGAGCGCTGGAAGACGATGCTCGACGTCAACTACACCGTCAACACCACCATCACGCCGATGACCGACATGGAAATCTATGGCGTCGAAGAACGCTGGGCCTATCCCACCACGGTCGGCGATTGCGAAGACTTCGTGCTCCTGAAGCGCAAGATGCTGATGAACAAGGGCTTCTCTGCCTCCAACCTCTTGATCACCGTGGTTCTGCAGCCGAATGGCGAAGGCCATGCCGTTCTGACCGTCCGCACCGATCGTGGCGATTTCGTTCTCGACAACATGCGCAACAAGGTCATGAACTGGTCGGAAACCGAATATACCTACCTGAAGCGCCAGGACACCGCCAATCCCGGCCGCTGGGTCAAAATTCAGGATGGTCGCGCCACCAATGCGGTCGGCGGCATCAACTAACCGCACGACCGACCCGTCTCCCCAAATGAAAAAGCCGGCTCCGCAAGGGGCCGGCTTTTTCATGTTCAAATCCGTTAAGCGTCAGAGCAGCCCAAGCTCCGCCAGTTCCCGCCTGAGATCGGAAGGCATGTCCTCGCCGCCCGTGCCGCCGCCGAGATCGCGGGGCGCCTCGTCGTCCTTCAGGTAACGCCAGCCCTGAAACGGGCGCTTCGGCGCAGGTGAGGTTTCGATGACCTCCGGGCCGAGAATGAGATCGCAGCGGGAGATACCGTCTTCGCCCTTGAAGGAGCGGATATCGAGAAGTTTCTGCCGCGCCTGAACCTGCCCCTTGATGACCCAGTAGAGCGAACCGCCGTCGAGCAATTCCTCGACACGTTTCGGGATCATGCGGGTGGTGTGGACGCTATGCGGCTCGAGGCCCGCGGCAATTGCAGTCAGAGCACGATGCGCGACCCAGTCTCTCAAGTCCTGGATTGAATCCGCGCCAACGCAAAGTTTGATGAGATGTAAAGGCATGGTTCTATCAATGCCTTTTTGCGGCGGGCGTCAAGCATGGCAACAATGCCTGACGCCCTGCCCGTTCAGCACTCCACAACGTTCACGGCAAGGCCGCCCGTGGAGGTTTCCTTGTATTTCTCGCTCATGTCGTTGCCGGTCTGGCGCATGGTCTCGATACAGGCATCGAGCGGCACGAAATGCTGGCCGTCGCCCTTCAGCGCCAGAGAGGCCGCCGTCACCGCTTTCACCGCGCCCATGGCATTACGTTCGATGCACGGCACCTGCACAAGCCCGGCAATCGGATCGCAGGTCATGCCGAGATGATGCTCGAGCGCGATCTCGGCGGCATTTTCCACCTGTTCCGGCGATCCGCCCATGACCGCGGCAAGGCCTGCCGCCGCCATGGCGGAAGCCGAACCCACCTCGCCCTGACAGCCCACTTCCGCGCCTGAAATCGAGGCATTGTGCTTGATGATGCCGCCAATGGCGGCCGCCGTCAGCAAAAAGTCGCGCACGTCATCGACGCTCGCATCCTCATGGAAATGCCGGAAATATCTGACGGTGGCCGGAACGACGCCTGCCGCACCGTTGGTCGGCGCAGTCACCACGCGGCCGCCGGCGGCATTTTCCTCGTTCACGGCCATGGCGTAAACGCTCAGCCAGTCATTGGCCATGACCGGGTTCAGCCGGTTGCTGCGCCATTCCGCATTCAGCTTCTCGTAAATGGAGCGGGCGCGGCGGCGCACCTTCAGGCCGCCAGGCATGATGCCGTCCACTTTCAGACCGCGCTCGATGCAGCCGTTCATCGCTTCCCATATCTGGTCGAGACGCTCGTTCAGCTCCTCGCGGGAAACCACCGTCTCCTCGTTGGCCCGCTTCATCTGGGCGATGGTGCGGCCGGAACGGGCCGCCATATCCAGCATCTCCCGCGCGGTGGCGAAGGGATAAGGCACGCGCGGACCGTTATCGATGGTCTTGCCGCGCTGCTTGATCGCCTCCAGCTCCGTATCGGTCACGACGAAACCGCCGCCGACGGAATAATAGATGCGCTTGATGAGCAGCCTGCCCTGATTGTCGAAGGCGGAAAAGGTCATGCCGTTGGCATGGCCGGGCAGCGGGTTCTTCTTGTCGAAGACCAGATCTTCGGCCGGGCGGAACACATAGGACGGATGGCCGGGCGGCGTCACGGCACCGGCCTTTTCCACCGTCTCGATGATGGCGTCCATCGCATCGGGGTCGACAATATCCGGCCGTTCGCCGGTGAGACCGAGGATCACGGCACGCCCGGTACCGTGGCCGATGCCGGTAAAGGCGAGCGAGCCATGCAGACTGACCTTCAGTTGCGCAACGGCCGCGCCTGCCGGCCGCGGCCACTCATCGCTGAGGATCAGCGCCAGAAAGCGGTTGGCTGCCGTCATCGGCCCCATCGTATGGGAGCTCGAAGGACCGATACCGATCTTGAAGACGTCAAAGACCGAAAGAAACATGAAGTTCGCCTTGAATAAGAATGGATTCCACCACCATCATATCCAAAGCCGAAACGGATCGCCACAAAAGAGCGTCAGCGGTTTGCGCAGCTGCGACATAATTGCCTTCAAACGAAAACAGCACGGTTTCCAAAGGAAAACCGCGCCGTTTCAAAACCCGTCATTCAGGAGAGATGCTTATGGGCTGCCAAAAATGTACGTCAATGCGAGAAAAGCGGCAAAGCCTGCAAGTGCGCGCAAGGTGACGCCCCAGCAGGATTTCTGAGCGGTTTCTTCCATGATTACTCCAGCTATTCACTCTCCGGGGGATCTTCAAGACCCGGCCCGTTGAGGCAAGCATTTATTAAAATCCGGCGGCGAAGGCAAATGCAAAAAGCGGCTAAATGAAGGCGTTTTCGACAGGCTGCCATTCGCCCCGTGCATAGGTATGTGAAAAAACAAGGTGTTAGCGTGAGGCCCGCATAAGCGCCATTTTAGGCTTCGCCGCAATTTAGGCTAAAGTGTAACCGTTATTTAAAGCTTTCCTACAAACACCTGTTGAAAACCCCGCCAGCCAAACACCTTGCGGTCGAATTTCTTGCGCTAAAGCGCCGCGCCTTGAAAGGCTGCCAGTGCTGCTTTATCCACGATGACAACGGCAACGATGCGAGTCACCCCATGCAGCAGGCATCCTCCTTTCCTGATCGCGAAACGGTCGCGTCGAAACTCACTTCGCTTGCAAGCGAGGATAAAGCCTGGGTGCTGCTGTTGATGGAAAACGCCCTGCAGGACGAGAACCTGCTGGCTGGCCTCAATCTTTATCTCGACCAGCAGACCAATGCCCGCTTCCTCAACAGCCTGAAGCTGGAAACGACCGGCGAATGGCTTGGCGGCAATGCCCCTGCCCGGCTGCAGATCCGCATCACGGAAACCGCAAGGGCGAGCCAGCACCCCGCTTTTCTCGCCTTCCGCAAGGGGCTGACGGCATCGGCCGGTCTCGAAAAAGCCTATCCCAAGGCGTCGATCTGATCGTTCAGGTTAATCCGGCACCCTGTCGACAACGGCGATGATCGGCCCCATCGGAAACAGCGAGTCCCGCCTTTTCATTGCGGGAATATCGACGCTGGATATGGTGCCGTCGAGATAGAGCGCATTCGGCGCGTCCAGCACATCCCTGAACAGCGTGGCGAAATCGTAAAAGCGCACGGTATTTTCCGAAATGGCGAAATGCACCATGCCATCGCGGGAAACGCCGACGCCGTTACGCCGCTTCAGGCTGTCGCTATCGGGCAGAAAACGCGGATGCAGCTTGCCATCGATGACGAGCATCGGCCCGGATTGCGTGGCGAAATCCGGTTTTACGCCGGCCGCCAGATAGGCCTGCGTTTCCAGCACGCCGGCCGCAGTCCCCTTCAGATAAAACACGCCATTGGGCAGAAGATGAAAATTGCCCCAGCCGCCGCCGGTGCTGATCGGCGAGCGTTCGATGCCATTTTCGATAAAGAGCCCGACGGGGGAATAGTCCGAATGGTACATGCCGCCATTCATGGCAAAGACGCTGAACATGTGCTGCCGCCACAGCGCCGAGGAGAGAGCGGCAAAGGAGCCATATCCCTGGCCGGAGACATGATCGCGGTCGTAAATACGGATGGTGCTTTTTGCCGGATCGAAACTGCAGACGGTATAACGACCGCCCGCATGGTCCATGATCCTGCAGAAATCCGCCTGCCCGCCGGCCTGAGCCGAAAACGGCAACAGCAATGGCAACAGTAGCTTGGCCAGTCTTTTCATCGATCCGTTCATGCCCGCCCCGTGATTCTCGTCCGGGCACATTCGCAGGAAAATTCGGACAAAGAAAAGGCGTCACCCGTGTTTCAGGATGACGCCGGACCTTTAAGGGGAGATGTTGTCAGCGACGTGCGGCGCGGTCCACATTGCGGCCGGCATCCTGCGTCGCGTCGACGGCGTTCGCCGTGTCCCGACCCATGCCGCGAATGGTGTTACCGCAGGAGCTCAGGGTGACAACGGTCAACAAAGCCACGAAAACGGTCGAAAGAATGCGTGTGATCATGTGAAACTACTCCCCTATGACTTGCCGTCCAAAGGCAAGTACCGATGTGATATGCGTCACAATAACGTGAGTCCCAAAAATCCGTTCCAGCGGCATTTCAAAAAATCCTGTCGATGAAAATTAACATGGTTTTGAAGTTCACGCGTGAAACTCGGCGTCTGGATCATGGCTTAGGAAAATCCCGTGGGTGATATGACTGACATCAACAATCGGCTTCTGGTGATGACGGCTGGCGGGGTGAACCCCAATGTCATGATCAATGCGCTGGCGGCCCGATTTCCCGACATCCATGTTTTCATGGAGCAGCCGGAAAGCAAGTCGGTCATTCTCAGGCGGCGCGCGCGAAGGCTCGGCTGGATTGTCGCTGCGGGCCAGATGGCGACGATGATCGCCTCGCGGCTCGGCAAACGCTTCACGGTTCGCAGAAGCGATGCGATCATCGCCGAACACGGCCTTTCTCCCGATCTCCATCACAGCCTCCCCGTCACCCAATTCGCCTCGCTCAACGATGAGGAATGCCGCAAGGCCGCCAATCTGCTGAAACCGGCGGCGATCTTCACCATTTCCTGCCGCCTGCTGACGCCGACCACGCTTCAGGCCCTGCAATGCCCGGTCATCAATTTCCACGCCGGCATCAACCCCGCCTATCGTGGGCAGATGGGCGGATACTGGGCGCTGGTGGAAAAAGACCGCGGCAATTTCGGCGCGACCGTGCATATGGTCGACAAGGGCGTGGATACCGGCGCCACGCTCTACGAGAAGCGGCTGAAACCATCCCCTTCCGACACGATCGCCACCTATCCGCTGCTTTTGACCGCCGCTTCGGTGGATATCGCCGTCAGCGCCATCGAGGACGCCCTTTCCGGCAGCCTCGCGCCGCAGCCGCCCTCACCCGGCAAATCGGTACTGCGCTTCCCGCCGACCATCTGGACATGGCTTTGGAACGGCCTGACGAAACGGATATGGTGAAACCGCGCGTCAGGGGATTGGGGCCGAGCTTCGTCGCAGATGCAAGCCTGTCTTGCCGCAACAGGCACAGACTTCGCGATAAAATAGGTGCATGATAATAAAAAGGATCACGCACAAATTGCCCGATATTTCCACCGCTTCCATCATTCCCGCCTCCATCGAAGCCTCGCCCGCGCAGGTGCTTGGCTCGACCGACCTTGCCGGTCTCTTTCCGCAGGGTGTGCGCGTCTATCTCACCGACACTGGAGCGGCCTCGCAGGAAAGGGTCGTCGAAGCCGCAGGACATTTGCGCGACCTCGGTTACGAGCCGGTGCCGCATCTTGCAGCGCGGCGCATCCCCTCCCGCGCAGCGTTTGAGGAACAGGTAAAACGCCTTGCCGGAGAAGCGGGCGTAACCGATGTTCTGGTTGTCGGCGGCGGCGTGGACCGGCCGGCCGGCTCCTTCGCATCCAGCATGGACATGCTGTCCACCGGCATTTTCGACCGTTGCGGCATAAGACAGATCGCCATCGCCGGCCACCCGGAAGGCAGCCCGGATTTCAACGACGAAACGGCGATGGCCGCACTCAGGCTGAAACGCGATTTTGCCGAAAGAAGCGATGCCGCAATGCGCATCGTCACCCAGTTCGGTTTCGATCCCGCGCGTTTCATCGCCTGGGCGGAAGGGTTAGCGGCGTCAGGCATCGAGCTTCCGGTGCATATCGGCGTTTCCGGCCCGGCCAAGATCACGACGCTTCTGAAATATGCCGCGCTCTGCGGCGTCGGCAATTCCATCGCCTACCTCAAGAAGAACGCGCTTTCGCTGACGACGCTCGCCAAGGGCCATTCACCGGAAAGCATCGTCGGACCCATCGAGCGGCACTGGCAGGCCAATCCGCAAGGGCCGATCCGGCAAATTCACGTCTTCCCCTTCGGCGGATTGCAGAATTCGGCTGACTGGCTGGTCAAGCGTGGAAGCTGGCAAACCGGCGCGGTGGACCGTTCGGCATCGCCGGATTCGATGGCGGGCTAAAAACCGCGATTCTAACGGCGCGACGGGCCACGGCCGCCGCGCACTGCCAAGTTCTCAGGCCGCCTTGGCGACTTCGACAAAAGCGTTTCGAATGCTTTCAGCCACGGCAAGAACAGGGCGGGACGCCTTGTCACCCATGATCAGGCGGATATCGAAACAGCCGAGTTCCGGCAGGCCTTCCTTGTCGCCCAGAATGACCATGTCGTTCTGCACATAGGATCGCGGCAGCGGCGCAATGGCGAGATCGGCGGCAATCGCCGCGCGCTGCGCCATGGTATGGCCGCTGAGATAGGCCACGCGGAAATTGCGGCCGCGCTTTTCCAGCGAATGGATCGCTTCCGAGCGCCAGATGCAACCCTCTTCCCAGATGGAGATCGGCAGCGGATCGCGCAGATAGGCCGTGCCGCATTTGGCGCCCGCCCAGACCAGACGCTCGCGCATCAGCACCTCGCCCGTATCCCGAAGGGGATGGGAGGCGCAGTTGACGAGGGCAAGATCGAGCCTCTGCTCATCCATGCGCTTATAGAGATTGGAGCTGGAATCGATGGTGACATCGATCATGATGCCGGGGAAAGCTTCGGCAAAACGCTTGAGAATGCCCGGCAGCAAGCCACGCTCGCCAATATCCTCCGGCGCGCCGAGACGGACGACGCCGGAAAGCTCGGGCATGACGAAACGCGACACGGCCTCGTTGGACAGCGCAATCATGCGCCGCGCATAGGTCAGAAGCGTCTCCCCATGCGCCGTCAATGTCACCGAGCGGGCATCGCGCAGGAAAAGCGTCGTTTTCAACTGCTCTTCAAGCTTCTTGATCTGCATGGAAACGGCGGAGGGCGTTCTGAACACCACTTCTGCGGCGGTGGAGAAATTTCCCGTTTCCGCGATGGCGACGAAGGTTCTCAATATGTCGTTATCCAGCAACGGCAGCGGTTGGCGGAAAGTCACGGTCATGGCACGCACCTTCAAATATTTTGATTTATAGATGGATATCATTTCGTTTGATTGAATGTCAACAAGCGCGCACCATCCGGGACATCGATTGACGGGGCGGATTTAGCCTCGTCGGCAAGCGCATACCGAAGTCGCAAACAGGATCGTGGTTCAGGAAAGGATCAAGACATGACCATGATACATTATCTCCCCGTGGCGAACCGTTCCTCGCACCGCCCGTCATCCACCGGCTGGCTCCATCGCCTGTCCGACCATGTTGCCGCCCGTTACGCCGCATGGCGCCGCGAAAAAATGCTTCGCGCACTGGAGGCATTGCCGCCTGAAACATTGAAGGATATCGGATGGCCGACGACGGACAACAGCCGCATAAACGTCATCCGCAGATGATATTCACCCGGTGGCTCGCAACGTTTCCAGACGTGCGAGCCATCCCTGCCCGTCCTTCGAATGGAAGGACAAGGGCGCAAAATAGCCTGCCTGTTTTACATGCGACACACCGCCTTTTTTAAAGGCTTGTCGCAAAATTTGCATATTTCAAAAGCTATTTTTTGACAGCCCCGATTCCACGGCGTATTTTTCGTTAAAGATGTCGTAAACAGGACATCCAGAAGACCAATTCCAAGGGAGGAATTGCGTATTCGCAACGGAGCACGGGCAAATGAGCAGAAACTCCCAGAAGAAGCGCTCAATCGTCTTTTTTCTCATTCCGCAATTTACCATGCTGCCATTCGCCGCAGCGGTTGAAACGCTTCGCATCGCCAACCGAATGTTGGGCTATCAGGCCTATGAGTGGCGCCTATCCTCGCTCGATGGCCAGAAGGTCATGTCGTCAAGCGGCATCTGTCTTGAGCCCGATACCTGTCTTGCCGATGAGCGGCGCTACGTCAGCGGCGAAAACCGCCCGGAAATGGCGATCATCTGTTCGGGCATCGATGTGGATCAACACATCAACAAATCCGTCAATGCCTGGCTGCGCGAAGCCTATAATCGCGGCATCGCCATCGGCAGCCTCTGTACCGCCGCCCATATTCTCGCACAGGCGGGCCTTTTGAACGGCAAGCGCTGCGCGATCCACTGGGAAAACCTGCCCGGTTTTTCCGAAGCCTTCCCGCAGGTGGAAGTATATGCCGATCTCTTCGAAGTCGACAGCAACATCTATACCTGCGCCGGCGGCACGGCCTCGCTCGACATGATGCTGAGCCTGATCGGCCAGGATTTCGGCGAAAACCTCGTCAACCGCGTCTGCGAACAGCAATTGACCGACCGGGTGCGCAGCCCCAATGACCGCCAGCGCCTGCCGCTGCGCGCGCGCCTCGGCGTGCAGAACAGCAAGGTTCTGTCGATCATCGAATTGATGGAAGGCAATCTTGCCGAACCGTTGTCGCTGCTCGATATCGCCGATGCCGCCGATCTGTCGCGCCGGCAGGTGGAACGCCTCTTCCGCCAAGAAATGGGCCGCTCGCCCGCCCGCTATTATCTCGAAATCCGCCTCGACCGCGCCCGCCACCTGCTGGTGCAATCGGCCATGCCGGTGGTCGAAGTCGCCGTCGCCTGCGGTTTCGTCTCCGCCTCGCATTTTTCCAAGTGTTATCGCGAAATCTACAATCGCACGCCGCAGCAGGAACGCGCCGAGCGCAAGCTGCTGATCAGCGCCTCGCGGATGGCGATGGCGAGCCAGGCAGGCAAGGCCGCGCATTGAATGCGTGGTAAAGGCTACAAACACGACGGAGCTTGTTTCAGGATAAAAAAACTCTCCTCCGTCATGCCGGACTTGATCCGGCATCCAGTCACGGCGCGTCTGCGCCGTGAGAAGAGTCTTTCGCGATCAAGGACTTGATCGCGCTGGACCCCGGATCAAGTCCGGGGTGACGGAGTGGGGATGATGGAACTTTGCTAAACCACCGAATCTGTCAGCGGCTAGCAAACACAATCAGACCAATTCACCCAAACGGCCGGACCGCATGGGCAAGGTCCTCCGCCGTCAAGCCGTCTCCCGCCCGGTGGCCGGCCTCGCCATGCAGCCAGACCCCGGCCGCAGCCGCCTCGAAGGCAGGCGTGCCCTGCGCCAGCAGCGCGCCGATGATACCGGCCAGCACATCCCCTGATCCAGCCGTCGCGAGGCTCGCGGGAGCATTGGTGTTGACCAGCGCCCACCCATCCGGCGCGGCAATCACCGTGTCCGCGCCCTTATAGACCAGCACGGCGCCGCTGCGGGCCGAGGCGGCCTGCGCCTTCTCGATCTTGCTCAGCATCCTGTCGGCGGCAAGATCGGGAAAAAGTCGCGCAAACTCGCCCTCATGCGGCGTCAGCACGAATTTGCCCGTGCCTGACGTGACAAGGGCAAACAGGGCCTCCTTGTGATCCCTGAAAGCCGTGATCGCATCGGCATCCAGCACCACAGCCCTGTCTCCAAGCAAGGACACGAATTGCCGCGCCTTTTCGAGGTCGCCGAAACCCGGGCCGAGAACGAAGGTGCCATGACGCCCATCCTCCAGCCACGACTGCAGATCGTCGGCATCGTCCACCTGTGCGTTCATCACCGCCGTCAGCGTAACGGACAGCACGTCGAGCGCTTGCCTCGGAGCAGCGATGGTGACGATCCCCGCCCCCGCCTTCAGTGCCGAAAGCGCGGTCATGCGGCTTGCGCCCGTCGCATGGGCCGGACCGGAAAAGACGGTCAGATGCCCGCGACGGAATTTGTGGGTTTCCATATCGGCAGGAGGCAAGGCATCCCGCCAGATCAGGGGACTATTTTCCGCCACTGACCCCGCATGGGCGTCAAGGATGCGGGACGGAATGCCGATATCGAACACCTCGAGAGTTCCACATAGCTCCCGCCCCGGCATCAGCAGATGACCCGGCTTGCGCGCCATGAAGGTCACCGTCCGCTCAGCCCTGAACGATGCGCCGAGAGGCACGCCCCGCCTGCCGCAGAGGCCCGAGGGCAGGTCGACGGCGAGAACCGGCACCTTCGCCCGCGTGACCGCCTCGATCACTCGAATAAGCTCCTGCGGAACATCGCGGGACAGTCCGGCCCCGAACACCGCATCGATCACCACGTCGCCGGCAATAGGGGAATACCCGTCAAGCGGCAGCGGCGTCACGCCGCTCCGCTCGAATGCCGTCCGTGCATCGCCCCTGAGCGCACCGACATCGCCGAGATGATGAACCGCAACGACCGCCCCGCTCTGCAAAAGCGCCCGCGCCGCCACATAACCATCGCCGCCATTGTTGCCGCCACCACAGAGCACGACGAAACGCTGCGCCCGCGGATAGTGACGCAGCACCGAGGCCGCAACCGCCTGCCCCGCCCGCTCCATCAGGTCATAAAGAGGAATGCCGGATTGCCCGGCCGCCGCATCGATGCGGGCCATGACAACAGGGTCGATCAGGAAGAGGCGCGGAAGGGATTTCATGTCCCGATCATCCCTTCAAAACGCCGGAAAGGCAATCGATACAAAAATAAGCAAATAGCCATGTCTAAATAATAGACAAATGCATAAAATATAAACAAACAGCCATTGCTCCGCTCGCACTTTTCCAAATATTCAAAAAAACTAAAATAATACAAATTCACAGAAATGCTGATGGATTTTTCGGGTTTCCGCGAGAAATTGGCTGGAAAAGCGCAAAAAGCGAATGCATTTTGTGTCGGAAAGCCGGGGGATCGAAGTTTTTTCTTCAAGCCCGCTTCCGATCTGGCACAATACGTGCATTCTTGTGGCAGAGCGGGAGTTACCTGCTTTAACGGGAGAAGCGGAGAGATATTTTCTCATGAAAAAGATCGAAGCGATCATTAAGCCTTTCAAGCTCGATGAAGTGAAGGAAGCCCTTCAGGAAGTCGGACTTCAGGGAATCACGGTCACGGAAGCAAAAGGCTTTGGTCGTCAGAAGGGCCACACGGAACTCTACCGCGGAGCGGAGTACGTCGTGGACTTTTTGCCGAAAGTGAAAGTCGAAGTCGTATTGGCGGATGAGAATGCGGAAGCCGTCATCGAGGCGATCCGCAATGCGGCGCAGACAGGACGTATCGGCGACGGAAAGATTTTCGTTTCCAATGTCGAGGAAGTCATCCGCATCCGTACCGGTGAAACAGGCGTGGACGCCATATAATCAAGAACGTCCCGAGCCGGGGAGGCTTGGGTTTTCACCTCGTCATCATCACACTCAAGGAAAACGTTTAAATGACGACCGCAAACGATATCTTGAAGCAGATCAAGGATAACGACATCAAGTTCGTGGACCTGCGCTTTACCGACCCCAAGGGCAAGCTGCAGCACGTCACCATGGATGTTGTCTGTGTGGACGAAGACATGTTCGCCGATGGCGTCATGTTCGACGGCTCCTCGATCGCCGGCTGGAAGGCCATCAACGAGTCCGACATGGTGCTGATGCCCGATCCGGCCACCGCCCATATCGACCCGTTCTTCGCCCAGTCCACCCTGGTCGTCCTTTGCGACATTCTCGACCCGGTCTCGGGCGAAGCCTATAACCGCGACCCGCGCGGCACCGCCAAGAAGGCCGAAGCCTATCTCAAGGCATCCGGTATCGGCGACACCGTCTTCGTCGGCCCCGAGCCGGAATTCTTCGTCTTCGACGACGTGAAGTACAAGGCCGATCCCTACAACACCGGCTTCAAGCTGGATTCGTCGGAACTGCCGTCCAACGACGACACGGATTACGAGACCGGCAACCTCGGCCACCGTCCGCGCGTCAAGGGCGGTTATTTCCCGGTTCCGCCGATCGACAGCCTGCAGGACATGCGCTCCGAAATGCTGACGGTTCTGGCCGAAATGGGCGTCGTCGTTGAAAAGCACCACCACGAAGTGGCTGCCGCGCAGCACGAGCTGGGCGTAAAGTTCGACACGCTGGTCTCCAGCGCCGACAAGATGCAGATCTACAAGTACGTCGTGCACCAGGTCGCCAATGCCTATGGCAAGACGGCAACCTTCATGCCGAAGCCGATCTTCGGCGACAACGGCTCGGGCATGCACGTTCACCAGTCGATCTGGAAGGGCGGCAAGCCGACCTTCGCAGGCGACGAATATGCCGGCCTCTCCGAGACCTGCCTCTATTACATCGGCGGCATCATCAAGCACGCCAAGGCGATCAACGCCTTCACCAACCCCACCACCAACTCCTACAAGCGTCTGGTGCCGGGTTATGAAGCGCCGGTTCTGCTCGCCTACTCCGCGCGCAACCGTTCCGCCTCCTGCCGTATTCCCTTCGGCTCCAACCCGAAGGCAAAGCGCGTCGAAGTCCGCTTCCCGGATCCGACCCAGAACCCCTATCTCGGTTTTGCGGCCATGCTGATGGCCGGCCTTGACGGCATCAAGAACAAGATCCATCCCGGCAAGCCGATGGACAAGGACCTTTACGACCTTCCCGCCAAGGAACTGAAGAAGATCCCGACCGTCTGCGGCTCGCTGCGCGAAGCGCTGGAAAGCCTCGACAAGGATCGCAAGTTCCTGACCGCCGGCGGCGTATTCGACGACGACCAGATCGACTCGTTCATCGAGCTGAAGATGCAGGAAGTCATGCGTTTCGAAATGACCCCGCATCCGGTCGAATTCGACATGTACTACTCGGCCTAAGTCGTAATCCGGACGCTTTGCAAGGTGTCCACTCCAGTCTGGCGGCCTCTCCGGAGGCCGCCGTTTTCTTTTGAAGCCCAGCCATATCGCGAAAAATGTCGAACAAGCCAGCCTCTCAGCAAACCCGCCTTACGGACTGGCTCATCTTTCTGGCTGTGCCGTTCTTTTTCTCCAGCAACGTCATTTTCGGCCGTGGCGTCGTCGGTGAGGTCTCACCCTTCATCGCCGCCTTCATCCGCTGGATCGGCTCGACCCTCATCATCGCCCCCTTCATGATCGCCGACTGGCGCAATTGCCTGGCGTTCCTGCGCCACAAAACGCTGCTGTGGCTCGTTCTCGGCATTCTCGGCATGGGTATCTGTGGCGGCGTGGTCTATTGGGGCCTCACCATGACGACGGCTGCCAACGGCACGCTGATCTACACGACATCGTCGCTGTTCATCATCCTGTTCCAGCGCGTCTTCCAGGGCCGCCGCATCAGAAAGCTCGAAGTCGCGGGCATGGTCATCGCCTTTGCCGGCGTGGCGGCCATCGTGCTCAAGGGCGATATGTCCGCTCTCTGGCACATGAATTTCAACATCGGCGATTTCGCCATATTGACGGCAGCCATCGCCTTTGCGGTCTATTCGCTGCTGCTGCGCGACCCGGCAGCCCGGCAGATGGCCTCCTTCAGCCTCTTCGGCCTGATTGCGCTGTCAGGCGCGCTGGTGCTGCTGCCGCCAGCGGCCCTCGAACTGGCGCAGGGCGGAATGCTGCCGGCGACACTGATCGCCTGGGCGAAGATCGGCGGCATCATTCTTTTCGCCTCGCTGCTCGCCTTTTATTGCTTCACACATACAGTGCGCGTTTTCGGCCCGGCCACAGCCGGCATCACGCTTTATATGATGCCGCCGGTCTCGATCATCATGGCAACGTTTTTCCTTGGGGAGAGCTTCGAGACCTATCACGCCATCGGCATCGTGCTGGTCACCGGCGGTGTGGTCATCGCCACCGCGCCAATCGGCCGAAGGGCCTGAGTGAAGAATGGCAATTGGGCGGGATACCCCCTAGCCCTTGATATTTCGCATTCCGCCCCCAACTATTAGTGGGAAAGGAAGTACATGCCATGAAACAAAGAAACGCAAAATTCACGCTTGGCGAAATCGTCCGCCACAAGGTGTTTCCGTTCCGCGGTGTGGTGATCGACGTGGACCCGGAATATGCCAATACCGAGGAATGGTGGAACGCCATCCCTGCGGAAATCAGGCCGGATCGCGACCAGCCCTTCTATCATCTTCTGGCCGAAAACGAGGAGACGGAATATGTCGCCTATGTTTCCGAACAGAACCTCGTCCACGACGAAAACGAGACGCCGCTCAGAAACCCCAATATCGGCCGCATCTTCGACAAGGCGCCGAACGGCGAATGGCGCCCGAAAATGTCGACGGCGCATTGACGCCCGCCAAATTTCTTCCCTCCCTCCCAGGGGCATAAAAAAACCGGTCTGTCGCCAGACCGGTTTTCCTGTTTTTGGAGCTTACGCTGTAATCAGGGCTTCGGCGCGCCCTTGGCAGCGTCCTGTGCGGCTTCCAGCTTCTTGCGGGCTTCTTCAGCCTTCTTCTGCATGCCTTCCTGCAGGCTGCGCTGGCTTTCGGCAAGCTGCGACTGGGTGATCGCCGGGCCGTCATAGGCGCCGGTGAAGCCGGAGAGTGCGATCTTGATGGGGTTCGGCGCGCGGCGGAAGTTGATGGAGGTGAAGACCACCTCGCTACCCTTCTTCAGGGAAGCGATCATGGCGTCCGTCAGCGGCACTTCGGCCGTGCACTTGTCGGGAAGGCAAACGGCGTAATCGAGCTTCTGGCCCTTGCCGCCGTCGATCTGCATCATCACGCCCGGAGGAACGAGACGCGCGGTCGGAACGGAGACCTGCAGCAGCTTGCGGTTGACCTTGCCTTCAACGGTGATGAGGCCGACAGCGGTGATCATCTGGCCGTTCTGGGCAAGAACCACGTTCTGCACGACGCAGACATCGTTGTCTTCCTGCTTGGAGCAGGTCTTGAACCAGCCGAGCGGCGGAGCGCCGGCGCCCTGGGCGGCGGGAGCAGCATCCTGTGCCTGCGAGATGGCCGGAGCGGACATTGCGCCGAGAGAAAGGACCAGAGCGGACAGAGCCGTCCGAGTGAATGTGTTTGCCTTGTGCATCATAAGAGTTCCGTCTCCTGAATGTCTGCCAGAACAGAACCGCAAGATCCTGTTCGCCGATGGCGGTATCCTTCTGCCCGTTCAACTGTCGTTTAAATGAGGCAAATGCGTGACCCGTCTCTTCCGGTCCCCCTGTTACATGCCGATCGCGGCGATATCCAGCACTTCTTTAACTTTTTCTTGAGCTGACCCAAGATTTCCCGCCGTTGCATGGGTCATGCAATGTCCGTGTGCTACATATCTGCCAGAATCATGACGATAAACCGGTCAGGTCCACATATCGGACTGACCGTTGAGACAGGATAGTGACATGCGCAACCTTGCGGCCCTCATCCCCGCATTGTTCCTTCTGGGATCATCCCTGCTTCCCGCCGGAACCGCCCTGGCACAGCCGCTTCACGGCATTTCCATGCATGGCACCCCCGCCCTGCCGGCAGATTTCCGCCACCTCCCTTACGTCAATCCCGACGTGAAGAAAGGCGGCCGCATCTCCTATGGCGTCGTCGGCACCTTCGACAGCCTCAATCCCTTCGTTCTCAAGGGAATGCGCACCACCGCACGCGGCGTCTGGGACCCGGAATTCGGCAATCTTCTTTACGAACCGCTGATGCTGCGCTCCAGCGACGAGCCTTTCAGCCTTTACGGCCTGCTGGCCGAAACCGCGGAGTGGGATGAGGAACGCAGCTTCGTCCAGTTCAACCTCAACCCGAAGGCAAAATGGTCCGACGGCGAGCCGGTGACCGCAGATGACATCATCTTCACCTTCAACCTCCTGAAGGAAAAAGGCCGCCCGCCCTTCAACACCCGTCTGGACGGCGTGGCGAAGCTGGAAAAAATCGGCGATCGCAGCGTGCGTTTCACCTTCAATGACAAGGCGAACCGCGAAACGCCGCTCATTCTCGCCTCCTCCACCCCGATCCTGCCGAAACATGCGATCGATCCGGAAAAATTCGAGCAGGCGGGCCTCGGCGCGGTCGTCGGCTCGGGTCCATACCGAATCAAAACCCTGCGGCCGGGCGAACGAATCATCTGGGAGCGGAACCCGGATTATTGGGGCAAGGATATTCCCGGCAAGGTCGGCTTCGACAATTACGACGAGATCAGCGTCACCTATTTCCTTCAGGTTACCACCATGTTCGAGGCCTTCAAGAAGGGCGATATCGACATTTATCCTGAAGGCGACGCCATCAACGGCACTTCCGATACCTCCCACTGGGGACAGGCTTACAATTTCCCGGCCGTCCATCGCGGCGATATCGTCAAGGACGTCTTCCAGCCGCGCCTGCCCACCGGCATGTTCGGCCTCGTTTTCAACACCCGCCGCGCCGTCTTCGCCGACGAAAAGGTGCGCGAGGGCCTGTCCTATGCGCTCGATTTCGAATGGATGAACAAGAACATCCTTGGCGGCTCCTTCAAGCGCACGCAGAGTTACTGGCAGAACTCACCGCTCGGCGCCTATGGCAATGCCGCCGACGAGCGTGAGCTTGCCCTGCTTGGCGACGCGGCGAAAACCATGCCGCCGGAACTGCTGGCGGGAACCTATGCCATGCCGACCACCGATAGCACCGGCGCAGACCGCAAGGTTCTGAAAATGGCCGTCGACAAGCTGAAAGAGGCTGGCTACAGCATCAAGAACGGCAGGATGTCCGACGCCAACGGCCGTCAGCTTGCCTTCGAAATCATGACGCAGAACCCGGCGCAGGAGCGCATCGCGCTCGCCTATCAGCGTTCGCTCAACCTGATCGGCGTCGCCATGGGCATCCGCTCGGTCGATGACGGGCAATATCAGGCCCGCTCGAACAGCTTCGACTATGATATGATCATCCGCTCCCTGCCCTCCTCGCTCTCACCGGGGATGGAACAGCTCAACCGCTGGAGTTCGCTCTCGCGGGATGCGCAGGGCAGCTTCAACTATGCCGGTGCCGCAAATCCCGATATAGACCGCATGATCGAGGCCCTGCTGCAGGCAAGGTCGACGGAGGATTTTCAGGCGGCGGTGCGCGGTTACGACCGCCTTCTCGTTGCCGGCCACTATGTCATTCCGCTCTATTATATCGGCGCGCAATGGGTGGCCCGCTGGAAATATATCGACCGCCCGGATATGACGCCGATATCCGGCAATCAGAAACAGACCTGGTGGGATGCGCGGGCGCAATAAACCGCACCGCCCCCATCCCCGGCAGAGAAAAGGGAAGATAAAGCCATGGAACGCATCGTTATCGACGTCGTATCGGATATGGTCTGCCCGTGGTGTTATCTCGGCAAGGCAAGGCTCGATCTCGCCATTGCCGAGGTGCAGGACGAAATCAGCGTCGACGTGAACTGGCGTCCTTACCGCCTCAACCCGGATTATCCGCCTGAAGGCGTCGATCAGAAAGCCGCTCTCGAGGAAAAGCTCGGCAAGGAACGCCTGGAACAGGCGCATGCCACGCTGGTGCAGCTCGGCAGGGAAGTCGGCATCAATTACGATTTCGATGCGATCAAGATCGGCCCGAACACGCTCGACGCCCATCGGCTGTCGCTCTGGGCGCATTCCGAAGGCCGCGACGTCCAGGAGAAGGTCGTCACCGCCCTGTTCAAGGCCAATTTCGAGGAAGGGCGCAACATCGGCGATCACGCGGTGCTGACCGATGTGGCCGAAAAATCCGGCATGGACGCCAAGGTCGTAGCCCGGCTTCTGGCCTCAGACGCCGACAGGGACACCGTCATCGCCGAAATTGATGCGGCGCAGCAAATGGGCGTCGCCGGCGTGCCCTTCTTCATCATCGACCAGAAATACGCCATAAGCGGTGCACAAACGCCGGATGTATTGATTGCTGCACTGCGGGATATTGCAAAAATCAAGGCGGACGAGCATAGATCGATGAACTGACGGTCAAACCACCGGCGGTTTTCATCAACTCGATTTTTCGCCGGTGTTTCCGTGTCCGACCAGACCCTGAAAGGCATTCTGCTCGCCTTTGCCGCCTTCGCTGCCTACGCCTGGAGCGATGCAAGCGTTAAACTCATAGAAGGCCAGATTTCGCCGATCGAATCGGCCTTCTTCGGCGCCCTTTTCGGCTTTGCCGCCCTGCCCTTCATCCGCAAGCGCAACGACCGCTGGGTGGATATCGTCAGAACGACGAACCGCCCTTTATGGATCATCCGCTTTTTTGCCGCCGGCACCGGCGCAGTCGGCAGCGTGACCGCCTTCACCCATCTTTCCATGGCGGAAGCCTTCGCGTTGATCTTCCTGCTCCCTTCCTTCGTCACCATCATGTCGGTGGTGTTCCTGAAGGAACAGGTGGGCATCAAGCGCTGGTCGGCCGTCATCATCGGTTTCCTCGGCGTGCTGGTCATCCTGCGGCCGGGCTTCCGCGACCTGGGCGTCGGCCACCTCGGCGCCATCATCGGCGGCTTCAGCGGTGCGCTCAGCATCGTCATCTTCCGCGCCATGGGACCGTCGGAAAAGAACGTCTCGCTTTATGGGGCTGGTGTGCTCGGCTGTCTCACCATAAGCGGCATCGCCATGGTGCCGACCTTCATTATGCCAGCCGGCGAGCAATGGCTGCTGCTGGCGGGATATGGTCTGCTCGGCGCGCTTGGCAACGTACTGGTCATGTATGCCGCCCAATATGCGCCCGCCGCCATGATCGGCCCAACGCAATATAGCCAGATGCTCTGGGCCATCCTGTTCGGTTACCTGATTTTCGGCGACCGTATCGACGGATGGATGCTGGTCGGCATCGCCCTCATCGTCGGCTCCGGCCTGCTGACGCTGATCCGCGAGAAACAGAGAAAAGTGCCGCTGCCCGCTTCGATCGCCGCCACCGACCAGAACGTGGCCGTCGGCATCACGCCGGAAAACCCCTCATAAGGTTGCCCCTCATAAGGTTGAAAGACGAGACCTGGCGGCTTGCACCATAAATATGGCGTGTTCCGCCACTGCGATGGCACGATGCGCGACCTATGTTGGCCCTATCCAAGAGCAAGAGGTGCCAACATGAACATACGAACCCAACCGACCGCCCTCGTTACCGGCGCGTCATCCGGCATGGGCAAAAGCATCGCCAAACGCCTGATCGCCGATGGCTATCTCGTCTATGTCGCCGCGCGCAGCATCGACAGGATGACGGACCTGGAAAAGCTCGGCGCGATTGCGCTGCGCATGGACATCTCAAGCGACGAGGACATCGTCGCCACCGTTGCCGCGATTACCGCACGATCCGGTGGCGTCGACGTGCTGGTGAACAACGCCGGCTACGGGCTCTACGGCCCGGTCGAGGAGATTCCGCTCGATGAGGCGCGCTACCAGTTCGAGGTCAACGTTTTCGGCACCGCCCGCCTGACCCAACTCCTTATGCCGGCCATGCGCGCAAGGGGCGAAGGCACCATCGTCAACATCACCTCGATGGGCGGCAAGATCTACACCGTTCTGGGTGCCTGGTATCATGCGACCAAACACGCGCTGGAAGGCTGGTCGGACAGTCTACGGCTGGAAGCTGAGCCATTTGGCATCCGCGTCGTGGTGATCGAACCGGGCCTGATCGAGACCGGTTTCGGCGCGGCCGCAGCGCAGGGTCTCCTCGAACGCTCGGCAAACGGCCCTTATGCGAAGATGGCGCAGAGCGTTGCGGCTTCCATGGACCGAAGCTACGGTAAGGGTATGGGCACCGATCCCGAGGTCATTGCCGACGTGGTGAGCAAGGCGGTCAGGTCCGCCCGCCCGAAGACACGTTATGCGGCCGGCAAATACGCCCGGCTGATGATCGGCGTGCGCAAATGGTTCGGCGACCGGGCCTTCGACAGGCTGATCAGAAGCCAGATGTAGAAAGAAGGCCGGAGGTCGGATCATGAGCAGGGATTTGAGCGACAGGTGCAGGCTGCCTCAGGCTTTCTGGCGGGCGGCGGAGCGTATGGGGCTGCCCGCCCCGGCCCTGCTGCGGCAGGCGAAGCTTCCCGCAACGCTGCACATCACCCCGGACGCATGGTTGACCACGGCACAATATTTCGCCCTGTGGCGGGCGGTCGAGGACCTGTCGCAGGATTCGGCCATCGGCCTCCGGATGACGGTCGAGACAGACACGGCGATGCATCCACCCGCCACCATGTCAGCCTTCTTCGCCCGCGACTATCGCGACGGGCTGCACCGGCTGGCCCGCTTCAAGCGGCTATGCACTCCGGAAGAGCTTTCGGTAACGGAAAGCGGCGGCGAAGCCCGGATCTCCGTAAGATGGTTACATACTGGCGAGGCCGAGCCGGATGCTGTGGCCGACGTCACTTTCGCCGCCCTTCTCGAACTGGGGCGGCGGGGCACCGGCAGACATGTAACCCCGGTTCGGGTGGAGATGATTCGCCGTGGACCTGTTTCCGACGTTCATCGGAGTTATTTCAACGCACCCATCCACACCGGCTGCCCGCAGAATACCATGGTGCTGAAATGCAACGATCTCGATCTCCCCTTCGCCGGGCATAATCCCGAACTGCTGGCTATACTGGAGCCCGCGCTTGCAACCTCCCTTGGGGAGATCGAGGCGCAATCCTCGCTGCCGGAGCAGGTCAAAATTCTGATCAAACGCCGCATCGCAAGCGGCAAGCCGGAGATTTCCGAGGTGGCGCGTGAACTCGGCATGAGCGAAAGAACCCTGCAACGTCGTATCACCGAACAGGGATCGAACTATCGAGCGCTCATTGAGCAGGCGCGGCAGGAACTCGGCCGCGACCTGCTTTCAGACAAACGCAATGGAATTGAAGAGATAGCCTTCCTGCTGGGTTTCCAGGACACCGGCTCGTTCTATCGGGCGTTTCGATCCTGGGAAGGCGTGACGCCAGCCCAATGGCGAGGGATGCACTGACATTGAACAGAGCGCCGCCAGCAGCTACCGGCCAAAGGCCGGAAGCTGCGTTTCGCTTTCCGCGTCGCGGATCATTGCGCCTGTTGGATTTCATGACCTAGTCGCAAACCCTGACCCGATACATGTCGCCCCAGCCATTCTGTCGCCAGACGACGTGGCAGCGCGGATAGGCCGGCTGATAGATCACCGGCGGGCCATAAACGGGCGGGCCGTAAAAAGGCTCTCCATAATAGGGGCCGCCATAGGAATGCCGCGCCCCGGCGATGATGGCGCCGCTGATAATTGCTCCGGCGATACCTGCGGCAATGCCACCGCCGCCATGCCCGTGTCCAAAGTGGTTGCGTGCTTCCGCCTGGTTGGTGGTGGCAATTGTGGTGCCCGCAATTGTCAAAGCAACCAGACCTGCGGAGACGAACCTGTTCATCCTGGTCCACATTGTCTTGCTCCTTCGTCTTCCCGCTCGCGCGTCATATTGGGCGCAGTGCAGGAGATGGGAGCAAGACTACGCCCGTCGAGGCTACCGGCGCATGTCCGTTTCGTTACATACCGGTAATGTTTGCAGAGCCTTGGGGACTGGGAGGTCCGGTAAAGCAAACGGATGTCGGACCCTTCCGTTTTCGTTTGTCCGGACGTGCTTCAGGTTTTGGCTTTCGGAAGTGGAGGTGGGTGGGGCTTTACCCCCCTCTGCCCTGCCGGGCATCTCCCCCTCAAGGGGGGAGATCGATATGCGGCTAGGTTTCGACTATCTCAACGGTCGAGGATGAAGTGGCGAAAGCGCGTCTTGTCGATCTCCCCCCTTGAGGGGGAGATGCCCGGCAGGGCAGAGGGGGGTAAAGCCCCATCCACCTTCGGAAAACTCGCAATGCCCCAACGCTCCCGTCAGGAACGCGCCAGCTCCGCCAGCTGTGTCATGATCATCGCCGCCCCCGCCAGCCGCTTTTCCGGCGTCGGCAGGTCGCGGGTCAGGAACAGGCTGTGATCGGGGCGTATCTTCGCCATCGTGCCCTGCTTGCCGATATAGGCGACAAGTGCCGCCGGATTGGGGAATTCCTTGTTGCGGAACTGCACGACCACGCCCTTCGGCCCGGCATCCACCTTCTCGACATTGGCGGTGCGGCAGAGCGACTTGATGTAGACGATCTTGAGGAGATGCTGCACCTCTTTCGGCAGCGGGCCGAAACGGTCGATCATTTCCGCACCGAAACCATCGATCTCGCTGATATCCGCAAGCTCGCCGAGACGGCGGTAAAGACCCATGCGCAGATGCAGATCCGGAACATAATCCTCCGGGATCATGACAGACGTGCCGACAGAAATTTGCGGCGACCAGCCGCTATCCTGCACCTGCTCGTCGCCCTTCACTTCGGCGACCGCCTCTTCCAGCATCTGCTGGTAAAGCTCGAAGCCGACTTCCTTGATATGGCCGGACTGTTCCTCGCCGAGCAGATTGCCCGCGCCGCGAATATCGAGGTCGTGGCTCGCAAGCTGGAAGCCGGCGCCCAGCGTATCGAGCGATTGCAGCACCTTCAGCCGCCGCTCCGCCATCGTCGTCAGCACCTTGTTGACCGGCAGGGTGAAAAGCGCGAAGGCGCGCACCTTGGAGCGTCCGACACGGCCGCGCAGCTGGTAAAGCTGCGCGAGGCCGAACATGTCGGCGCGGTGCACGATCAGCGTATTGGCGGTCGGCACGTCGAGGCCGGATTCGACGATGGTGGTCGACAGCAGCACATCATATTTGCCGTCATAAAAGGCGTTCATGATGTCTTCGAGTTCGCCCGCCGGCATCTGGCCGTGCGCCACCGCAACCTTCAACTCCGGTACATCCGATTGCAGGAAAGCGTGAATATCGGCAAGATCGGCAAGGCGCGGGCAGACATAGAAGCTCTGGCCACCGCGATAATGTTCGCGCATCAGCGTCTCGCGGATCACCAGCGGATCAAACGGCGAGATGAAGGTGCGCACCGCCATGCGGTCCACCGGCGGTGTGGTGATGAGCGATAGTTCGCGCACGCCTGTCATGGCCAGCTGCAGGGTGCGCGGAATGGGCGTCGCAGAAAGCGTCAGCACATGCACGTCGCTCTTCAGCTCCTTCAACCGTTCCTTGTGCTTCACCCCGAAATGCTGCTCTTCATCGATGATCAGCAGACCGAGATTGGCGAAGCTGATGCCCGCGCCGAGCAGCGCATGGGTACCAACGACGATATCCGTCTTGCCATCAGCCACTTCCTTTTTCGTCAGCGTCAATTCCTTGGAGCCGACGAGGCGCGAAGCCTGCTGCACCCGGATCGGCAACCCACGGAAACGTTCCGAGAAGGTGCGGAAATGCTGGCGGGAAAGCAGCGTGGTCGGAACCACGACCGCCACCTGCACACCATTCATGGCGGCGAGGAACGCGGCGCGCAGCGCCACTTCCGTTTTGCCGAAACCGACATCGCCGCAGATGAGGCGATCCATCGGCCGGCCGGCGCCAAGATCTTCGCGGATGGACTCAATCGCGTTCAGCTGATCTTCCGTCTCATCATAGGGGAAACGGGCGGCGAATTCGTCGTAAAGCCCGTCGGGAGCCGTCAGCACCGGCGCATGGCGCACCAGGCGCGCGGCCGCGATGCGGATAAGCTCGTCTGCCATGTCCAGCAGGCGTTTCTTGAGCTTGGCCTTGCGCATCTGCCATGCGCCGCCGCCAAGCTTGTCCAGCTGCGCTTCCGCCGCATCCGAACCGTAACGGGACAGAAGATCGATGTTTTCAACGGGCAGGAACAGCTTGGCGTCATCGGCATAATGCAGTTCGAGACAGGCGCGCGGCGCACCCGCCGCCTCGATGGTCCGCAGGCCGACGAAGCGGCCGATGCCATGTTCGGCATGGACGACCAGCGAGCCCTCATCCAGCCCCGCCACTTCCGAGATGAAATCCGCGCCGCGCTTGCGGCGCTTGGAGCGGCGCACCATGCGGTCGCCGAGAATATCCTGCTCGCCGATAACGGCCAGCGTTCCGGTTTCGAAACCCGCCTCAAGGCTGAGAACCGCCGAGGCCGCCTCGCCCTTGCCGAGCTTCTCCACCTCTTTCAGCGAGGTAACCGGCTTGATCTTCTCAAGCCCGTGCTCGTTCAGCACCTGCAACAGCCGGTCGAGCGAACCTTCTGACCAGCCGGTGATCAGCACCTTCCAGCCCTTGGCGCGGCGCTCGGCAATGTGCTTCACCGCCAGATCGAAAACATTGACCCGCTCTTCGCTCTCGCCTTCGGTTGGCGGGCGCGCCCAGCGCGGCCCGACATGGGCGTCAAGCGTGGCGACCGGGCGGCCTTCGCTGTCCTGCTCGTTGAAGGGCGTGAGACGCACCGCATTGACGGCAGCAAGCGCGGCATCGAAGCTCTTTCCATCGAGATAGAGCTGGCCGGGCGAAACCGGCTTGTAGGGCGCACCCTGCGTCGAGCCCTTGGTTTCGCCGGAGCTGCGGCGCGCATCGTAATAATCGAGCACCAGCTTGGAGCGCTCTTTCGCCGCCTCCCGCGCCGTATGGTCGGTGACGATGCGGAAATCCTTCAGATAATCGAAGGCGGTCTCCAGCTGCTCGTAAAACAGCGGCAGCCAATGCTCCATGCCGGCATAACGGCGGCCTTCGGAGACGGCCTGATAAAGCGCATCGTCGCGGGTCGCCGCGCCGAACAGCGACAGGTAATTCTTGCGGAAACGGCTGATCGTGTCGGGCGTCAGCGTCACTTCGCTCATCGGGTTCAGATCGAGCGAGCGCGCCTGCCCGATGGTGCGCTGGCTGGCAGGATCGAAAGTACGAATGCTTTCCAGCGTATCGCCGAAGAAATCGAGCCGCACCGGCTCTTCCGTGCCCGGCACGAAGACATCGAGAATACCGCCACGCACGGCGAATTCACCCACTTCGCGCACCGTCGCCACCCGGTCGAAACCGTTGCGCTCCAGCCGCGCGGCAATCTCTTCCATGCGGATCTGGTTGCCGGGGCGGGCCGAAAAGCCGAGGCTTTCGATAATGTCGCGCGGCGCCATCTTCTGCAGCATGGCGTTGACGGTGACCAGCACGATGGCCGGATGCGGTTTCTTCGCATGGGCGATGAGACCGGAGAGCGCCGCCAGTCGGCGCGCCGAAGTGTCAGCGCTCGGTGACACGCGGTCATAGGGCAGGCAGTCCCAGGCCGGCAGCGTCATCACCGGAATATCAGGTGCGACGAAACCGAGAATCTGTTCGAGATCGGCGACCCGCTGGCCATCCGACATCACATAGGCGACCGACGTGCCGGCCCGCGCCATATCGGCAAGCAAAAGGGCTTCCATGCCGGAAGGCACGTTTCCGATGGTCAGCGGCGTATCGGCCGACGACACCAGCTTTGCATCGAATCCGGCTATCATATTCTCAGGCTTTCAGGGTGTCAGTGGTGACGAGATCGAAATCGGGACGGTAGGAGGCGATCTTCTCAAACAGCGGGGTCTGGAATTTTTCCGGTATGGCAAGAGCGCCGGTCACCATCTTGACGAGGTCGTTATCCTCTTCCGCCATGATGATCTCAAGCTCATCCAGCTGATCGTCGGAAAGCCCGGCAATATTGTCTTCCGCGAATTGCCCGAGCACCAGATCCATCTCGCGAATGCCCCGATGCCAGCAGCGGTAAAGAATCCGCCGGCGTCTCGGATCGAGGTCGGCACTCGTGCGCACCAGTCCAGTCATCGCATTCACCTTTCGGTTGGCTATTCAACAGGATGTTGACTGCGACCTCCTATAGAACAGGAGGCGAACGCTTGGGAACCGGTTTTTATCGAAATAATGCCACGGCGGTGAAAATCTGCCGGTGATAACCCGCCTTTGTGATCAGCGAAGTCTTGCATAAGCCGCCCCCTTCCCCGATTTTGCTGACCCATGCGCCCGGCCATTCTCGATCCGCTGTTTGCCTCCGTTTCCACCCTTGCCGGTGTGGGGCCGAAGCTTGCCGATCTTCTGGCCAAGCTGCTCAGCCGGGAAAGCGCCGACGACACCCGCGTGATCGATCTTCTATTCCACGCGCCATCCAACGTCATCGACCGCCGCAACCGCCCCGGCATTGCGCTGGCCGCACCCGGCGCCATTGTCACCATTCAGGGACGCGTCGACCGCCACCAGCCGCCACCGCCAGGAAACCGCAACGCGCCCTATCGCGTCTTCCTGCATGACGAGACCGGCGAACTGGCGCTGACCTTCTTCCGCGCCAAGGGCGACTGGCTGTCCAAGGCCCTGCCTGTCGATGAAGAGGTTCTCGTCAGCGGCAAGGTGGACTGGTTCAACGGCCGCGCTTCCATGGTGCATCCGGATTTCATGGTGAAACTATCAGAGGCGGAAAACCTGCCTTTGGTGGAAGCGGTCTATCCCATGACCGCCGGACTATCGCCCAAGGTGCTGCGCCGCGCCATCGAGGGCGGGCTGTCGAAACTGCCGGCCTTCCCGGAATGGATCGATGAAACACTCAAGACCCGGCAGGGTTTCGGCGATGTCGCCTCAAGCTTCCGCGAATTGCATGACCCGCGCGACAGCGCCGATATCGAACCGCAGGCTCCGGCGCGCAGACGGCTCGCCTATGACGAATTCCTCGCCGGGCAGCTGTCACTGGCGCTGGTGCGCCAGCGGCTGCGCAAGGTGGCGGGCCAGCCGATCCGCGCCAAGGGTGATGTCGCCGCCAAAATCCTGTCGCAGCTGCCCTTCTCGCTGACGGCAAGCCAAAGCGCTGCGGTGAAGGATATCCTGACAGATATGGCCGGCGAAGACCGCATGTTGCGGCTGCTGCAGGGCGATGTCGGCGCGGGCAAGACGCTGGTGGCGCTGATGGCCATGGCAACGGCAGTGGAGGCCGGCGGACAGGCGGTGCTGATGGCCCCGACCGAAATCCTTGCCCGGCAGCACTACGCCACCATCTCCAAACTCGCTCAAGCAGCGGGCATCACCGTCGAGGTCCTGACCGGCCGCACCAAGGGCAAGGAGCGCCGCGAGATCGAGGAGCGCGTCGCCTCCGGCGAAGCGCAGATCGTCATCGGCACCCATGCGCTGTTTCAGGACAGCGTCAGCTATAAAAACCTCGTGCTTGCGGTGGTGGACGAACAGCACCGTTTCGGCGTTCACCAACGCCTGCGCCTCACCGCCAAGGGCATCACGCCGCATATGCTGGTCATGACCGCCACGCCCATTCCGCGCACACTGGTTCTGGCCGCCTTCGGGGACATGGATGTCTCCAAGCTCACCGAAAAACCGGCGGGCCGCAAACCCATCCAGACGGTGACGATCCCCACCGAACGGATCGGCGACATCGTGGAGCGACTGCGCGCCGCGTTGAAGGAGGGCAAGAAGGCCTACTGGATCTGCCCGCTGGTGGAGGAAACGGAAGAATCCGACCTGATGTCGGCGGAGGAGCGGCACGCGGTTCTTTCGCAGATGCTCGGCGCCAATATTGGCCTGATCCATGGACGCATGAGCGGCCCGGAGAAGGACGCCGCCATGCTCGCCTTCAAGAACGGCGAAACTCGGCTGCTGGTGGCGACGACCGTGGTGGAAGTCGGTGTCGATGTGCCGGATGCGACGATCATGGTCATCGAACATGCCGAGCGTTTCGGCCTCGCCCAGCTTCACCAGCTGCGCGGCCGTGTGGGACGCGGCGACGAGGCTTCCACCTGCATCCTGCTCTATAAAGGCCCGCTCAGCGAAAACGGCCGTGCCCGGCTCTCCATTCTGCGTGACAGCGAGGATGGCTTCCTGATCGCCGAGGAGGATTTAAAGCTTCGCGGCGAAGGCGAGCTGCTCGGCACCCGCCAGTCCGGCACACCGGGCTTCCGCATCGCCAGCCTCGAAGCCCATGCCGATCTTCTGGAAATCGCCCGCAAGGACGCGGCTTACGTCATCGAGCGCGATCCCGAACTGACAGGCCCGCGCGGCAATGCGCTGCGCACCCTGCTCTACCTGCACCGCCGCGACGAAGCGATCCGCTTCCTGCACGCCGGCTGAAAGTGAACGCCCATGAACATGATCGACCCGCGCCGCCCGCCACCCGCCTTCCGCAAAGGGTATGCACTGTGCTCGCCGCAGAATATCCTGCAACCCGAGACATTTGCGAAAAGCGAAAAAAAGGCGATCGGCAAGGCGTTCAAAAAACCCGGACGCAAGAAGGCGTGGAGCCAGGCGCTGGAAGAAGGCTGGAGCGTGCGGCTGGTCTATATGCGGCTTTTCGTTCCCGTTTTCCACGCGACAACCACCGGCACGGAAGTGGATGATCTGGATGACGAGGATTGACTATGAAATCCGGAGACTGTTGGCTAAAGCGCCGAAGGCCACCGCTGCGATGTGTGGATGATCGTCAAAATTTCGATATCCCCGCCCACGCGATAGGCAATGATGTAGGAAATGTCGGGAAGCACGGCTTCCCGTGTTCCTCTAATGCGTCCGACCCGCCCCATGGCTGGCTGCTCCACCAACATATCAACGGCCGAGACAATGCGGGAAATCACCCGTGCCGCAGCCGCTGGATTATCCTTTTCGATATGCACACCAATTTCATCGAGCCGTCGCAGCGCCCGTAAGGTCCAACGAATTCGCCGGTCACTCATGACGGCCGGGCGGACTTGACGTATTTTCCGACAATGTTTGCGAGATCTTCGGGTGTACCAAACTCGCCGCGATCCGCTTCCGCCAAACCGGCCTCGATCTCGGCTAGCTGCCACTCCTCACGGGCAACATAGTCCTCAATCGCCCGCGCCGCCATGTAGGACCGCGAGCGTTCAAGCTTCTCAGCAAGCTGATCGAGCTTGTCAGTAACCTCGTCCGGCAAACGCACCGTGAATGCAGTCATGATCGCAACCCTTGTTGGTTCACTGTGATTATTGGTGAACCACATTGGTTCGTCAACCGTATTGCTTTACATCCCTCCGTGAGAATGGAGGAAGGAATCTAGCGCCTTGCGAATGCGTTCAAACCGGCGCAATCATCTTCGGCGGCTTGAAATCCGGGGCCACCAGACCGCCGGATATCAACAGTTTCGCCGCATCTTCCGGCGTCATGTCCAGCATCACGATCTTGTCTTTCGGCACGAACAGCAGGAAACCGGCCGTCGGCACCGGTGTCGGCGGCAGGAAGACGGCGACCATCTGCTGGCCCATTTCATTGAAACGATGGGCAAGCTCGCCCTTGGCCTCGGAGGCGACGAAGACCATCGCCCAGGTGCCGGATGACGGAAACTCGATCAGGCCGACCTTCTTGAAGGAGTTCGAATGCTCCTTCAGAACGGATTCGAACAGCTGCTTGATGCTCTTGTAGATCGGCCGCACCAGCGGCATGCGGTTGAGGATGGATTCGCCAACGCCGAAAATCCATTTGCCGATGAGGTTATTACCCAGAAAACCGATGAGCGTGATGCCGATGACGGCGATCAGCAGGCCGAAACCGGGAATAGCCACATCGAAATATTGCTCGGGATCGTAACGGGCCGGAATATAGGGCTTCACCCAGCTATCGGCCCATTGCAGGAAACTCCACACCAGCCACATGGTGATGGTGACGGGCGCGAGGATCAGAACGCCCGTGAGGAAACTATTGCGCAGGCGGGCTGCGAATGAAATTTTGACAGGAATATCGGTCATTTACCGTTCGGAATTAAGCGTTGTCGCCATCGAAACCCGGATGAAAACCGACAATGCCGGATGGAGTTCCACCATGCAAGCGCAAGGCCAACAAATATTTGTCAGGAATGCCATTACTGTGCAGGCCATCGAAACGCTCGAATCCGAGCCGGCCGTAATAGGCAGGACTGCCGGCCAGAACGCAGCCGGCAGCCCCAAGCCGTTCCAGCATTGCAAGTCCCTCATGCACCAGCTGCGCCCCGATGCCCTGACTTTGCCTTTCGGGAGAAACCGAAATCGGCCCGAGCGCGAACCAGCGGCCTTCCGCGCCGGAAATCGTGGCCGGCGAAAAGGCGACATGGCCAACGATGTCCCCGGCCTCCTCCGCCACCAGAGAAATGGTGAGCACACCTGCCTTGCGCAGCCTGTCGACGATCAGATGTTCCGTCTGGTCGCTGAAGGGCATGTCCCGGAACGCCGCTTCCGTCAGCGCTCCGATCGCCTCTTCATCGCCCTGACGCTCTGGTCGGATGATCATTCCACCGTTACCGATTTCGCCAGATTGCGCGGCTGGTCCACATCCGTGCCCATGAAGACGGCGGTGTGATAAGCGAGCAGCTGGATCGGCAGCGAGAAGACCATCGGCGCAATCAGCTCATCGACATTGGGCAGCGTGATCGTCGCCATGGTGTCGAGCTTGGAAGCGGCCGCCCCCTTCTCATCGGTGATGAAGATGATGCGGCCGCCGCGCGCGGCGACCTCCTGCATGTTCGAAACCGTCTTTTCAAAGAAACGATCATGCGGCGCGATGACGATGACCGGCATGTTCTCGTCGATCAGTGCGATAGGCCCATGCTTCAGCTCGCCGGCGGCATAACCCTCGGCGTGGATATAGGAGATTTCCTTGAGCTTCAGCGCGCCTTCCAGCGCCAGCGGGAAGCTGGTGCCTCGGCCGAGATAAAGCACGTCCTTGAAACGCGACAGATCGCGCGACAGCGCTTCGATCTGCGGCTGGATGCTGTTGAGAACCTTGCTCATGATGCGCGGCATCTCGGTGAGATGGCGAACCAGTTCGGTTTCCTGCTGGGGCGTGATCGTACCGCGCGCTTTTCCGGCGGCAACGGCAAGCGAAGCGAGCACTGCAAGCTGGCAGGTGAAGGCCTTGGTGGAGGCGACGCCGATTTCCGGACCGGCAAGGATCGGGAAGATCGCATCGGATTCGCGCGCCATGGTGGATTCACGCGTATTGACCACCGCGCCGATCTTCAGCCCCTCCTGCTGGCAATAACGCAGGGCCGCCAGCGTATCGGCGGTTTCGCCCGATTGCGAGATGAACAGTGCGGCCTGCGTGGGAACGAGCGGGATTTCACGGTAACGGAATTCCGAGGCGACATCGATTTCCACCGGCAGACGCGCATAACGCTCGAACCAGTATTTGCCGATCAGGCCGGACAGATAGGCCGTACCGCAGGCGGAAATGGCAAGGCCGGAAAGCTTGGCGAAGTCGATGGCCGTGTCGGCCTGCTTCACGGTCTTGGAAGCGAAATCCACATAGTTGCTCAGCGCATGGGAAATGACTTCCGGCTGCTCGTAGATTTCCTTTTCCATGAAGTGGCGATGGTTGCCCTTGTCGACCACATAGGCCGTCGCCTGCGAAATCTGCCGCTCGCGCTTCACCGGTTTGCCGGAGAAATCGATGATTTCCGCACCCTGCCGGGTCACGATGGCGCAATCGCCATCCACCAGATAGGTGATCTCGTTGGTGAAGGGCGACAGCGCGATGGCGTCGGACCCGAGGAACATTTCGCCCCGACCGTAACCGACGGCAAGCGGCGGGCCGGAGCGGGCCGAAAGCAGCGTGCCGGGATCGTCCTTGAACATAACGACCAGCGCATAGGCGCCCGTCACGCGGTTCAGCATCTTCAGCATCGCCTCGCGATGGCCGAGACCCTCGCGGGTATATTTCGCCAGAAGCTGCGCCACCACTTCGGTATCGGTCTGGGTGGTGAAGCTCGCGCCCCCGACGGTCAGCTCTTCGCGCAGTTCGGCGAAGTTTTCGATGATGCCATTATGGACGACGGCGACGCCGTCGACAAAATGCGGATGGGCATTGGTTTCGTTCGGAACGCCATGGGTCGCCCAGCGGGTGTGAGCGATGCCGACCACGCCCGGCAGCGGCTCTTCCGAAAGTCTCTTCTCCAGGTTGAAGAGCTTTCCTTCCGCCCGGCGACGGTCCATCGCGCCATTGTCGATGGTGGCGACACCAGCCGAATCGTAACCGCGATATTCGAGACGCTTCAGCGCATCGACAAGCCGTTCAGCAACGGGCTGGGTTCCGACAATTCCGACAATTCCGCACATATATTTCTCCAGCGGCGATCTCTTCGCCGAAACTACTAACCGTTCCCGAACAATCCGCAATTATGGCGCCGGTCACTTTCGGTATCGTTTGGTAACGTCCGTCAGGACGACTTTTTCTTCGCTTCCTTCAGCGCCTTCGCCCGCTCGCGCACCACCGTCGCGCGACCGGGTTTCACCTCCTGGCGCGCGCGCCCAAAAGCCAGCGCATCATCAGGCACGTCATCGGTAATTACGCTGCCGGAAGCGATATAGGCCCCCTCTCCAATGGTGATAGGAGCGACCAGCGACGAGTTCGAACCAATAAAACTGTTCGCACCGATCCGCGTTTCGGCCTTGTTGTAGCCGTCGTAATTGCAGGTGATGGTGCCAGCGCCGATATTGCTGCCCGCGCCGATGAATGCATCGCCGATATAGGTCAGATGGTTGACCTTGGCGCCCTCGCCGATCTCCGCCTTCTTGACCTCGCAGAAATTGCCCACCTTGGCATTGGCGTGCAGGTTCGCGCCCGGACGCAGCCGCGCATAGGGGCCGACAGTCGCACCTTCGGCGACATGCGCCCCTTCCAGATGCGAAAACGCATGGATGACGGCGCCCGGCTCGATGGTGACGCCGGGACCGATGACGACATTCGGTTCGATCAAAACGTCTTGGCCGATCTTCGTGTCATAGGAGAGAAAGACGGTTTCAGGCGCAATCATCGAAACGCCGTCCACCATCAGTTCGTGGCGGCGACGTTCCTGCCAGAGCTTCTCGATAAAGGCCAGTTCGGCGCGGTTGTTGCAGCCGACCAGTTCCGTTTCGGGCGCATCGATGGCGACGGCGCGGCGGCCGAGGGAACGGGCGATCTCGACCACATCGGTCAGATAATATTCGCCCTTCACATTGCTGTTGCCGATCCGGTCGAGCAGGTCCAGCGCGTTGCGGCCGTTGATGGCCATCAATCCGCTATTGCACCAGGTGACCTTACGCTCCGCATCGGTCGCGTCCTTCTCCTCGCGGATAGCGACAAGTTCGCCATCCTTGACCAGAAGCCGGCCGTAACCGGTCGGGCGGTCGGTATGGAAACCGATGACGGCGACATCGGCGCCGGCGGCAATCGCCTCACGCGCCCGGTCGAGCGTTGCGGAAGTGATGAGCGGTACATCGCCATAGGCAACGATGAGATCGTCAAAACCGCGTTCGATGGCCGCGCGTGCGGCAAGAACCGCATGGCCGGTGCCCTTGCGTTCCGTCTGCAGGAAAGCTTCGACCTGAAGGCCCTTCATGCCTGCGGCAGCAGCGACATTGTCGGCATCGCGCCCGACCACCAGCGCCACCGTGCCGACGCCGGATCCAGCCACCGCCTCAACCACATGGCTGATCATCGGACGCCCGGCGACCGGATGCAGCACCTTGGATTTCGACGATTTCATGCGCGTGCTGTCGCCCGCTGCGAGAATAACGGCTAGAGAGCTGCGCTCCATAAGACCTCCAACACCCAGTCACCGGCCGCAGGGCGGCCAGGACGGCGGCATATGTTTGACTTCACGCCGTCCGGCAAAACGAACGGGCGCATCGGTAATTTCATTCCGGAATTGCTATAACGGCGGCCCACTTAAGAAACCATGCAAATCTGCACCAAATTTCCGCACCGATTTTCATCAAACGTGATTGGAACGGGATCGAATCCCGCTCCCGCGGTGTGATTTATCGCCGGGGGTTGCGGGCAGTGAATTCCAGCACCTGCTGGCGGCCGTTTTCGATCAGCCTTTCCATCTCGCGGCGCGCTGCGGCCTCATCGCGCAGGCGAAACGCCTCCACGAGCCGCAGGTGGGAGGCGGACACGTCGGAAATCTCATTGGGGTCGGTTTCCGGGTTGCTCATCCGGAAAATGCCCACCAGAGCCGCCTTTATCAGCGAACCGACGGTGCGCATGAACGGATTGCCGGACATTTCGGTGATGAGGACATGGAAATTCATATCCGCAAGCGCGCGCTTTTCCTTGGAATAGGCCGTATTGCCCATCTCGTTGGCGTAAGCGGCGAGCTTGGCGATATCGGCGTCCTTTGCCCTGATGGCGGCAAGCCCCGCGCCATAGGGCTCGAAAGCCTGACGGATATCGTAAAGATGCAGCAGAAACTCGTCGCTGACCCCCGCCTCGAAATGCCAGAGCAGCACTTCGCTGTCGAACATGTTCCAGCTTTCGCGCTCCGTCACCCGGGTGCCGATACGCGCCTTGGGGGAAATCATGCCTTTGGCGGTCAGCGTCTTCATCGCTTCCCGCAGCACTGTGCGCGACACTTTCAGCCGCTCCATCAGCTCGGCATCGCCGGGTAAGATATCACCCGTCTTGAAGGTGCCGGACACGATATCGAGACCGAGCTTGTGAACGACCTGTGCATGATTTGTCCGCAGCTTTCGAAAACCGATAGCCGCATCGAGCATTCCGCGCTGCAAGTGCCATGTCCTTCCGTTCGGTTGGCGATCTTAAAAATCGCGCCAGACGTGTATACTTCAAGTCAGAATATAGTGAAAAACATCAAGTCGTCTGAAAAGCAAAGGCAAACTTCGTCCACGGCGTAAAACATATGAAAATAACAAAGGCCGCACATGAATTTCATGTGCGGCCCGTTATCAGCGGGAATAAAAAGTCCCGTTATTGCGGCAGCTTGTCGTCCACGCCGGCGACGTAGAAGTTGAGGCCGAGCAGAACGCCGTCCTCGGCCTTTTCACCCGCCTTCAGCCATTCCGAACCGTCCTGCTTCTTCACCGGGCCGGTGAAGGGGTGCAACTCGCCCGACTTGATCTTGGCTTCGGTGTCCTCGGCCATCTTCTTCACATCATCAGGCATGTTGGTATAGGGCGCCATGGTCAGGATGCCGTCCTTCAGGCCGTCCCAGATCGATTCGGACTTCCAGGTACCATCGAGAAGGGCCTGCGTGCGCTTGATGTAATAGGCGCCCCAGGTGTCCTTGATGGCGGTAAGCTGCGTCTTCGGACCGGCCGCAATCATGTCGGAAGCCTGACCGAAGGCCTTGATGCCGCGTTCTGCGGCAACCTGCATCGGCGCGGTGGTGTCGGTGTGCTGGGTCAGAATGTCGACGCCCTGGTCGATCAGCGCCTTGGCGGCATCGGCTTCCTTGCCGGGGTCGAACCAGGTGTTGGCCCAGACGACCTTCACCTTGAAGTCGGGATTGACGGACTGCGCGCCGAGCACGAAGGCGTCGATGCCCATCACCACTTCCGGGATCGGGAAGGAGGCGATGTAACCGGCGAGACCCTTCTGCGACATCTTCGCGGCGATCTGGCCCTGAATGTAGCGGCCTTCATAGAAGCGCGAATTGTAGGTCGCGACGTTTTCGGCGGTCTTGAAGCCGGTGGCGTGTTCGAACTTCACCTTGGGGAACTTCTGGGCGACCTTCACGGTCGCATCCATGAAGCCGAAGGAGGTGGTGAACACCAGTTCGCAGCCCGAACGGGCCATGCGCTCGATGGCGCGTTCGGCATCCGGACCTTCCGGAACGCTTTCGAGGAACGGCGTTTCGATCTTGTCGCCGAAATGCGCCTGCAGTTCCTGACGGCCGATATCATGCGCCTGCGTCCAGCCGCCGTCGGTCTTTGAACCGACATAGATGAAGCAGACCTTCTTGGCGTCGGCGGCTTCCGCCGAAGAAACGACGCCGCCGAGAGCCGCAACCGAAGCGGCGAGTGCGATGACCAGTTTTTTCATTTTTACCCCTGTTGGTTTGGAGACGTGAGAATGCTTCACCTGTCCGGCACGAAGGATTTGCCAAGCGAGGCCGGCGTGTTGATCAAGGTCGTGCGGCGATTATGCGAGATGATGACCAGCACGACAATAGTTGCAAGGTAAGGTAGTGCCGAAAGCAGTTGCGATGGCACCCCGATGCCGAAGGCCTGCGCGTGCAATTGGCCGATGGTGACGGCGCCGAACAGATAGCCGCCCGCCAGCACCCGCCATGGGCGCCAGGAGGCGAAGACGACGAGCGCCAGCGCAATCCACCCGCGCCCGGCCGACATGTTTTCCACCCATTGCGGCGTATAGACCAGCGACAGCTGCGCCCCGGCAAGCCCGGCACAGGCGCCGCCGAACATGACGGCGAGATAACGGGTGCGGATGACATTGATGCCGAGCGCATGGGCCGAAGCGTGACTGTCGCCGATGGCGCGGATTTTGAGGCCCGTGCGGCTCTTGAACAGAAACCGGCCAATGCCGGCGACAAGCGCGATGGAGAGGTAGAAGATCAAATCCTGCCGGAACAGCAGCGGACCGAAGAAGGGAATATCCGACAGCAGCGGAAAGACGATGGGCTGCAGTTTCACACCCGGCAGGCCGACGAAACTTTCACCCAGCATACCCGAGACGCCGAGGCCGAGAATGGTGAGCGCAAGGCCCGTCGCCACCTGATTGGTAACGAGCGTCAGCGTCAGGAAACCGAAGAGCAGCGAGAAAACCGCACCCGAGGCAATGCCGGCCAGAATGCCGAGATAGGGAGACCCGGTCATATGCGCGGCCGCGAAAGCACAGACCGCACCCATGATCATCATGCCCTCGACACCGAGATTGAGGACGCCTGAGCGCTCCGTCACCAGCTCGCCGGAAGCGGCGATGACGAGCGGCGTGGCGGCGGTGATGACGGTGAGGAGAATGGCCTGAAGCATATCCATCATGCCGCTCCTTCTTTACGATGCGCCTTGCCGGAAAAGACGACCCTGATGCGATAGAAAATCAGCGTATCGCAGGACAGCACGAAGAACAGCATCAGCCCCTGAAACACGCGCGTCACCTTATCGGAGACGCCAATCGACAGCTGCGCCGCCTCGCCGCCCAGATAGGTCAGCGCCAGCACCAGCCCGGAAAGGATGATGCCGAGCGGATTGAGACGGCCGAGAAAGGCGACGATGATGGCGGTAAAGCCGTAACCCGGCGAAATGCTGGGCTGGAGATGGCCAATGGAACCGGAAGCCTCCGATATGCCCGCAAGCCCCGCCAGCGCACCGGAGAGCAGCAGCGAAAACCACACCATGCGGCTGGAGGAAAAACCGGCGAAGCGCCCTGCCCGCGCCGACTGGCCGAGCACGGTGACCTCGAAGCCCTTCAGCATGTAGCGCATCATGAACCACAGCGCGATGGCCGCGACGATGGCGAAAACGAAACCCCAATGCGCACGGCCCGATGCCAGCATTTCCGGCAGAACGGCGCTGTCGTTGAACGGCTTGGTCTGCGGGAAGTTGTAACCGCCCGGATCGCGCCAGATGCCGCGTGTCAGCCAGTCGAGGAAAAGCTGCGCGACATAGACCAACATGAGGCTGACGAGTATTTCGTTAGTGTTGAACTTCGTCTTCAAAAGTGCGGGAATACCGGCATAAAGCGCGCCGCCCACGGCGCCCATCACCAGCATCAAAGGCAAAAGCAGCGGCGAATGCCAGTCGGGATAAAGCACCGGCAGGATGGAGCCGGTGATCGCGCCGATGGTGAACTGCCCCTCCGCGCCAATATTCCAGTTATTGGAGCGATAACAGATCGACAGGCCGACTCCGATCAGGATCAGCGGCGCGGCCTTGATCGCCAGCTCGTGCAGCGACCAGACTTCCAGCAGCGGCTCGACGAAAAAGGCGTAAAGCGCGTGAGCCGGATTTTTGCCGAGCATGGCGAACATGACGGCGCCGACAAGCAGCGTCAGCGTGAGCGCCAGAAGCGGGGAAAGCAGGGTGAAGAGCTTCGAGACCCCCGCGCGTTTTTCAAGCTCAATGCGCATGCTGGGCGGCTCCCGAATGTGACGTGTGAATGCCGCCCATCAAAAGGCCGATCTTTTCAAGCGTCATCTTTTCCACCGGATGGGCATCGGAGAGCTTGCCGTCGGAAATGACCGCGATATTGGTGGCGACTTCGAATATTTCATCGAGATCCTGGCTGATGACGATGACGGCCGAACCCGCCTTGGCAAGATCGACAAGCGCCTGGCGAATGCGGCTTGCCGCACCCGCATCCACGCCCCACGTCGGCTGATTGACCACCAGCACGGCAGGCTGGCGGTCAAGCTCGCGCCCGACGATGAATTTCTGCAGGTTGCCGCCGGATAGCGACCCGGCCAGCGGATCGGCCCCGCTTTTGCGCACATCCATGGTTTCCGAAATACGCCGCGCCGCCGCCTTAATGACTGAGCCACGCACGATACGCAGGAAACCGCCGGTCAGAAACGCCTTGCGGTCGGAGCGCGCCCGCGCCAGCAGCAGATTGTCGGAAAGGCTCATGCCGGGAACGGCGGCGTGGCCATGGCGCTCTTCCGGCACAAAACCCGCGCCCATCAGCCGGCGACCATTGATGCCGATACGGCCGACCGGCTTGCCGCGCAGATGGATCGCATCGTTATTATAGACCGGATATTCGCCGGAAAGCGCATCGAACAGCTCGCCCTGCCCGTTTCCGGCAACGCCGGCAATCGCCAGCACCTCGCCGGCGCGTACGGTCATGGAAATCGATTTCAACGCCACGGCAAAAGGCGTGCGCGGCGCGACCGAAAGCCCCATGACCTCGATCTGCGGCGCACCCAACGCCTCGCCCGTGGCCCGCGAAACGCTTGCGACATCGCTGCCCACCATCATGCGCGCCAGCGATGCAGGCGTTTCCCTGCGCGGATCGCAGGCGCCCGTCACCTTGCCGTGACGCAGAACGGTGGCGCGGTCGCAGATGCGCTGCACCTCTTCGAGACGATGGCTGATATAAAGCACGGAACGGCCTTCGGCTTTCAGCTTCTCCAGCGTCTCGAACAGCTTGTCGGCCTCCTGCGGCGTCAGCACCGAGGTCGGCTCGTCGAGAATGATCAGGCGCGGATTCTGTAGAAGCGCTCGGACGATTTCGATGCGCTGGCGCTCGCCGACCGAAAGATCGGCCACATGCGCATTGGGATCGAGCGGCAGACCATAGGCGCGCGACAGTTTTTCCGCTTGCCCGGCGATTTCCTTCAATGAAATTTTCGGATCGAGCGACAGGGCGATATTTTCAGCAACCGTCAGCGCCTCGAACAGCGAAAAATGCTGGAACACCATGCCGATGCCGAGCCGGCGGGCCTCACTGGGTGAGCCTACGGAAACCGGCTGGCCCTGCCAGATGATATCGCCCTCGGTCGGTGCGAGAACGCCGAACAGCATCTTGACGAGCGTGGATTTGCCCGCGCCGTTTTCACCCAGAAGCGCGTGGATTTCGCCCCGCGCAATATCGAGATCGATGCCGTTGCAGGCGGCGAAATTGCCGAACAGCTTGGTCAGCTTGCGAACGGACAGGAGAGGCACGGCCTCCGGCGCCAAAGTTCCAGTCACGAGTTCCCTCTCTCACCAACCGTCATGCCTTCTTCGAGGCGTTTCAAACGGTTGCGGTCATTGTTCCCAATCCCGCACCAAAAAGTATGCAATGATACGCGATCAGAACTTATTGATAACGGTTTTGCTGCTGCGCACAACTGAAAAAGAAGCCGCTTAAATGCAATTTGCACAAGCAATAAACGGCTTTACCCTTTTTTCATTTCGCGCCGAGCGAGGGGAAAAACTGCAATATTCCACCGATGCAATAAAGATAGATGCCGCTCGCCACGAAGCCGATCACGGCCCAGGTCGGGGTTTCGAAATGCATCAGCAGCGAATAACCGCCAAGCGCGCACCAGATGAAGACCACGGCGAGATTGAGCGGCCGCAATCGCTTCACCCGCACTGGATGCAGGAAGTTGATCGGCAGGAATGTCAAAAACACCGAAACGGTAACGACAATCATCGCCGTGGTGGCGCTGGCGTCCATGACGAACAGGGTGAACACCACCATGTTCCACACTACCGGAAAGCCGGAGAAGAAATATTCGTCCGTCTTCATGCCCATGTCGGCATAATAAATGGCGCTCGACACCACGATCATGCCGGCGGCCACGAAGGACAGCGGCTCGCCGATCATGCCTTTCTGGTAAAGTGCAAAGGCGGGCAGCAGCACATAGGTAACATAGTCGATGATATTATCGAGCGTATCGCCAGACCAGTTGGGCAGCACTTCCTTAACCCTGACCTTGCGGGCGATGGGACCGTCGATGCCATCCACCAGAAGCGCAAGCCCCAGCCACCAGAACATGTCGACGAAACGGTGTTCGGCTGCGGCGACCACACCGAGAAAAGCCAGGAACGAGCCGGAGGCCGTGAGCATATGGACCGAAAAGGCGCGGATTTCCGCGTAGGGAACACGCTTATAGTTGAAAATTTTCATAGTCAGCGTCTGTGCCCCGTTTTTTCATCCGCCTGTTCATTCCGGTATGCGGCCATTCACCACGCTTTGCAACCGGCTCAATCCGCTTATCCTAGGACTAATATCGCGGCACAACCAACGAATCTTCGCAACCGGATGTTCCGGGAGCGAAGTGGATTTACCCGACCAAAGCCTTTATGATGCTTTGGAAATAACAACGGATCAGGACCATGAGACACTTCGATATCGCCATCACCGGTGCGGGACTTGCGGGCCAGATCGCGGCCATCGCGCTGGCGCGGGCGGGCCGCCACGTGGCGCTCATCGCACCGTCCAGCGACAGGAAGGACCAGCGCACCACGGCGCTGATGGACCAGTCGATCCGCTTCATGGACCGGCTCGGCCTGTGGTCGCGCATCGCGCCTTCGGCCGCACGCCTTTCCACCATGCAGATCATCGACGGCACCGACCGCCTGCTGCGTGCACCCACCGTGCAGTTCCGTTCCTCCGAAATCGGGCTGGACGCCTTTGGCTGGAACATCCCCAACGAGGCGCTGCTCGGCGTTCTGAGCGAAGCGGTCGGGCAGGAACACAATATTACCCGCCTCGATGCCACAGCCGAGACGATCGACATCGGCAACGACCGTGTATCGGTGACGCTTGGCGACGGCGAAACACTCTCGGCCGATTTCCTCATCGGTGCGGATGGCCGCAAATCCATGGTGCGGGATGCAGCCGGCATCGGCGTCAAATCCTGGTCCTATCCGCAGACGGCCATTGTTTTGAACTTCGGCCATAACCGCTCGCATGGCAATGTCTCGACGGAATTTCATACCCCCACCGGCCCTTTCACCCAGATTCCCCTGCCCGGCAACCGCTCCAGCCTCGTCTGGGTCGTCACCCCGCAACAGGCGGAGGAATTGACCGCGCTGCCGCTGGAAGCGCTCAGCCTGCGGATCGAGGAGCGCATGCAATCCATGCTGGGAGCCGTCACCGTCGAGGACAGCGTGCAGGCATGGCCGCTCTCTTCCATGACGGCACATCGCTTCGGCAAGGGCCGCGTCGCCCTGATCGGCGAGGCCGCACATGGTTTTCCGCCCATTGGCGCGCAGGGGCTGAACCTCAGCCTGCGCGACATCATCGCGCTGACGGAATTGCTGAGCGCCGTCGCCGACCGGCCGATTGCGGCCGATGCCGGCAGCAGCTTCGACCGCCGGCGGCGGGCGGATGTCTACAGCCGCACGCTGAGCGTCGATCTCCTGAACCGCTCGCTGCTTTCCGATCTCCTGCCGGTGCAGATGGCGCGCGCGGCGGGCCTTCACGTGCTTTCCGGCATCGGCACGCTTAGAAGCATGGTCATGCGCGAAGGCATCGAACCGGGCCGTGGGCTGAAGGCCCTGCCCTCGCTGCTGTTCGGCAGCTTCAAAAAGGCTGGATGAAATACACCACGCCGGTCAGCGTAAGGACCGACAGCACCGTCGAGATCAGGATCGTTGCCGACGCCCGCTCCTGCCAGACGTGATATTGCTGGCCGATGACGAAAACATTCGTCGCGGTCGGCAGCGCGGCCAAAAGCACGGCCGAATAAATCCACACCGGCTCGAACCGCCCGAGCGACGAGAGCACGAGATAAGCGGCAAGCGGATGCAGGATCAGCTTGGCCGGCACGATATAGCTGATTTCCACCGGCACCCGTTTCATTGGCCGAAGCGCCAGCGTCACACCCATGGCAAACAATGCGCAGGGCGCTGCCGATTGCGCCAGATAATCCACCAGCCGCTGCACCGCCTCCGGCGGCTGCCATGACAGCGAGGCGGCGAGAAAGCCGGCGATGACGGAGACGATGAAGGGATGGGTGATGACCTTGCGCGCCACATCCAGCGCAAGCTTCGCCGGGGAGCGCTTGTCACCGCCCGCAACCGCCATCATCGCAGGCGCGACGATGAAATGAGCGGCATTTTCCAGACAGACGATCAGCGCCACCGGCACCGCCGCCTTTTCGCCAAGCGCCAGAAGCGCAAGCCCCGGCCCCATATAACCGATATTGCCGTAGCTTGCCGCGAAACTCTGGATCGTGGTTTCGGCAAGGCTATTTTTCCGTACGAACCGGCCGATCAGGAACACAGCCAAGAAAATGCCATAGGTGCAGGCGAGACTGGCCGCGACGAAATCCATCCGCGCCAGTTCTTCCACCGGCGTTTTCGATACCAGCTTGAAAAACAGCGCCGGAAGCGCCGCATAGATGATGAAGGTGTTCAGCCAGCCCATCGCCTCGACCGGCTGCTTCGTAATGCGCGCCGCCCCGTAGCCGATGAAGATCAGGCCGAAAAACGGTAACAGCAATCCGACGATATCCGTCACTATGTTTCCCCCCGCAAGCAACTCCAGCGGGAGGCTTAGCCGATTTGCATCAGGATCGGAAAGGTCTCCTGGAACCAGATCGCCACATTGGTGATAAAACCGGACATGAAAGCGAGACCGGTCAGCACCAGCAATACACCGAGCAGCTTTTCCACGAGGCCGAGATGGCGGCGGAAGCGGACGAGGAAACGCATGAAGGAGCCGGAAAACGCCGCCGCGATCCAGAACGGCACCGCAAGGCCAAGAGAATAGACCGCAAGCAGCGCCGCACCGTCGCCAACCGTATCGCGCGCGGCGGCGACGCCGAGAATAGCCCCCAGAACCGGGCCAATGCAGGGCGTCCAGCCGAAGGCGAAGGCAAGACCCATGACATAGGCCCCCGACAGCGTGGCAGGCTTGCCCGCCCCCTGAAACCGCGCCTCGCGCGAAAACAGGCCGATACGGAACACGCCGAGAAAATTCAGACCCATCAGAATGATGATGAAACCGCCGATCTTGGCGAGAATATCGAGATTCTGACGCAGAAGCGTGCCGATCGTCGAGGCGCCTGCCCCCAGCGCCACGAAGACCGTGGCGAAACCGAGCGTGAAGAAGAAGGCTGAAAACAGCACGGCCCTGCGAATCTCCGGCCGCGGCGCGGTATCTTCCGTCCTGAACTGCTCGACCGAAACACCCGCCATATAACAGAGATAAGGCGGCACCAGCGGCAGAACGCAGGGCGACAGAAACGAAAGAGCGCCGGCCAGAAGCGCGCTGAACAGGGAAATATCGGCAATCGACAAGAAAGAACTCCGCATTCCGCAAAGCCGCCGCGATTCTCGAGTTTCGCTGGCACTTCACGCTTCATTTTCGTGCATGTCATTGCTGCAAAAGGATTTCGCCCGTTCGGCCGACATGTCTGAAGCCGGTTTTATCCCCAGCCGCCCCCTCTCTCCAATCACCTTTTCGGGGGTGCGACAAAAAAAACCGGATTGATTGTCGAAACCGCTTTTTTTGGGTTGACCGAACGGATCGCTCTACATATGTTCCGCGCACTTCCGAAGGGCAGCCAAGCCCCGACACGGGAGAGCGTAGCTCAGCCGGTAGAGCAACTGACTTTTAATCAGTAGGTCCAGGGTTCGAATCCCTGCGCTCTCACCACCTTCAAATACAATTTTCTGATATTTCACAAAGAGTTAGCGCCGAAGGTGACCGAACTCCGGCGGGAATTGAAAAGATTCGCCCGCAGTCCTCGGGCGTAAAATAGCGATATCCGCCGCAAGCCCGGGTTTAAGAACGGCCGCTGCGATAAAGGTCACCGGCTCACGTGCCAGCGCCCCGGCATGACCGGACAGTCGTTTCAATCGCTCGGGATAGTTCCTCAGGCCGAAGTCTCAGCCCCGGAAATCACCAGATTTAATATTCCGACAAATCCAATCAGGAGATCACTTGCGCGCGGCAGTACGGCGGCAGCGCCAGTTCCAGTCTCTTGGCTCACCCGTGTCCATATGGACCGATTCGGTGTGGCAATAGGTGCCGACACCGCCGCGTTCCGGCAGGGAACGCAGATAGGTGGCAAGCTCCCATTTGGAGACGCCCTTGATCTGTATGTCGGCGGCATCGCAGGTATAGTGCTTTGAGCCCTGCCTTATGCCCTTCGGCGGACGATAACCCGAGGTGACGATCGCCGGGCTGTTATAGTGGCGTTCCACATCCTTGATCATCCGCACCAGTTCCGGCTTGAAACAGCCGACTTCGACACGGTCCGTCTGCAGGAAAAGCCCGTTCGGGGCGACACGGGTGAGGCCGGAGAGCGAAGCGAGCTTCATCAGGCCGGTCGGCTGGTCATCCTCTTCATCGAGATGGGCGTCGTCGAATTCGTCGGACATCATCGAGCGGCCGGAAAGGGCAATGCCCATCGTCCCGTCCGAAACTCCGGGCAATGCGGCGACCTGCGTATTGCCGGCCGTGCCGCTTTCAATCATTTTCGGCAGGCGCTTTTTTGCCGCACCGGCGAAAAATGCCGCAAGCGTTACGCCCTTACCCTCGCTTTCCTGCCCCTCGCCCGCCGCCCTGGCGTCCACGGCTGGTTGCGCGGCAACAGCCGCGAGCTGTTCCGATGCCGATTGCGGCACGGCTACGGGAACCGGCTGACGATTTTCGCTGTGCTGTTCCGCCGGCGCCTGTGCGGCTGGCGGGACCTGAGCCGGAACCGCCACCGGTTGCGGCTGCGCCGGCGCCGAATAGACGCTGCTGACGGCGGGAACGATTCTCTGGGCAGGAGCGCCCGCAGCAGTAGCGGTGCCCGGCGCCCCTGCAACACCGGCGGACGCTGCTGCTGCGGATGCGGTGGAATAAATGCTTGTCGTCCCTGCGGAGATCGCCGTTGGCTGCGTCGTCAATCCGCCGATATCGGGGGCGGCGCCATAGGCCTGCGCCGGGCCGCCCGATGCCTGCGGCTGGGCTGGCACAGCTGCTCCGGCCGCCGATGCCACGGCCGGATCCACATAATGTCCCTGTTGCGCGCCGGCGGCAGCAGTTGAAGCGGCGTTCTGCGGCTTCTGTTGTGCGGAAATTTCCGGCTTTTTGGTAGCGGCGGCCATCTCATCGTCGGTCACCGCCGAAACGCATCCGGAAAGCCCGAGCAGCGAAACCGCGATGACGAGACGCTGACGGACCAGACGTCCTTTCGCGCTCTCGACAGTTGTCATGGGTGGCCTCCGTATCTTGCATTTCCAACAGCAGCACGGGAACGGGCGCGTGTGCTTCCCCAAAACGGGACTGGCCGTTTCGATTCGCGGACTATGCCTCATCCCCTCGGGACAAGGCAAGAGCACCCGAAAACGCCGCTGCTCGCCGGAAAATCCCTACCAGGAACCGGTATTCTGCATAGATATCCACGGTTCGGCTGGTGCGAGGCTTTCGCCCTTCTGCAGAATTTCGAAGGAAATACCATCCGGCGAGCGCACGAAGGCCATGTGTCCGTCGCGCGGCGGCCGGTTGATGACGATGCCGTTCTGCTGAAGCCGGGCGCAGAAATCGTAGATATTGTCGACCTCATAAGCCAGATGACCGAAGTTGCGGCCGCCGGTATAATCCTCTGTGTCCCAGTTATAGGTGAGTTCGAGGCACGGCGCCTTGTTTTCCTTCGCCGCAGCAATGTCGTCGCGCGCCGCAAGAAACACCAGAGTGAATCGGCCTTTTTCGTTCTCGATTCGGCGTATTTCCTCAAGACCCAGCAGGTCGCGATAGAATTTCAGTGATTCGCCAAGGTCTTTGACGCGAACCATTGTGTGCAGATACCGCATTTTCTTCCTCTCCATTACACGGGTCCGGAGCCGTTAAACGCATGATGGCAAGCCCCGGACAAGGACGGCGACATAAAAGCAGCTGCGTAAATCAAAAACTAGGGCTTGCGTGAAACCGTTACCAAGATGTTAATCTGGCGCACAGGAATCAGTTGACCGGTGTATGGCGCGTAATCGAGGGGTTGGCAGGATATGGCTGATAGGATGTCATCGAAAACGATAGTCGATGTCGAGGACCTTTCGGGCGATGCCGTGGACCTGACCGAAATTACCGGCGTCGTGAAGTGGTTCGATGTCGCCAAGGGTTTCGGCTTCATCGTGCCCGACAACGGCACGCAGGATGTGCTGCTGCACGTCTCCTGCCTGCGCCGCGACGGTTACCAGACAATTCTTGAAGGAACGCGCATCGTCGCCCTCATCCAGCGGCGCGACCGCGGTTTCCAGGCGTTCCGCATCCTGTCCATGGACCAGTCGACCGCCGTTCACCCCTCGCAGCTGCCGCCGGTGCGCACGCATGTGCAGGTAACGCCTTCGAGCGGGCTTGAGCGCGCCATCGTCAAGTGGTTCAACCGCACCAAGGGTTTCGGCTTCCTGACGCGCGGCGAAGGAACGGAAGATATTTTCGTGCACATGGAAACCCTGCGCCGTTTCGGCCTGACGGAGCTTCGCCCCGGCCAGGTGGTTCTGGTGCGTTACGGCGATGGCGACAAGGGCCTGATGGCGGCGGAAATCCACCCCGATAACCCGGTTTCCATCGGGATGTCGCATTGATGTCCGCCCTGCCCCATATGGTGAAAAGCGCCGTTATGGCGCTTCTTTTTTTCATGCTCGCCGCCGCCGCGCAGGCCCAGCAACAGCAGACATTCACCTCCGAACCGCTGCGGATTGAAACCGCCGGGGGAAAGAGCCACGATTTCACGGCCGAACTGGCGCTGAACAACGCCCAGCGTGAACAGGGCCTGATGTTCCGCAAGAGCATGCCGCCTGAAAACGGCATGCTGTTCGATTTCGGTGAACCGCGTGACGTCGCCATGTGGATGCGGAACACGCTTATTCCGCTCGACATGCTTTTCATTGGCCGTGACGGCCGCATTACCCATATTCATGAAAACGCGGTTCCGCATTCGGAAGTGATCATCAGCTCCCGCGGGCCAGTAAAATTCGTTCTTGAACTGAATGGCGGCACTGCGAAACGCTATGGCATCAAGCCGGGCGATTTGGTTCGCAGCGCGCAAATCGGCAACCGGAAATGACGTTGCCGCGTTATTGCGTCTGAAGGAGCCGGACGAGGTTTCGCCCGGCTGGCGCAATATTCAGTAAACCGGCTCGATATGGCTCAGAATCCGGCAATTGGAAATGGAAGCGGCAAGGTTGATGGCGATGTCGATCGCTTCGACCGAATCGGCCGTGCCTTCCAGATAGATCACATCATTTTCGACAGTTGCGGAAATGCGCGACTTTTCGAGACCCGATTCGAAGGCCAGAGCCGACGTGATTGCCTGGCATACGCCGGCCATGCGGTCTCCAAAGAAGCTTTCCTGAATGCCTGACAAATTGAACATATGCGTTCTCCTTCTTATGGACATAACAACGCCCTGAGGGCGGTTTTGTTCATCTCCGGTTCATCTATTTGTTCATCTTCCATTCATCTTGGAAAATTGGAACCCCCTGATCGATCACATTTTAGGTGATCGGGAACCATTTCGTGAGGCGGGCATTTCGCGCATGGGAGTGTGAAAGGCCTTCAAGGCAGGTAAAACAGGGAGGAAAATGACATGCTGATTAACAGAACGGAGCCGTGTCACCACGCCTCGTGGATGAAGCCGGTGGCGATCCACCTGCCGCTGTGCGTCGCCGTTGAAATCTACAGCCCGCTGGTGGCGCTGGACATGCTGATGTACCGTTGGCCCGAGGAACACGGGCCGGAATATGAAGAGGCGCGCAGGAACTGCCTCGATGCCATCGCCGGCAGATGCGACATCGAGAAAGCACGGGAATCGTTTCTCATCGCAAGCAGTCATGCCCATATCCTGAACGTCCACTAAAATTCATCGACCGTCATGACGATTGGGCCCTTCTATGCGGAGGGCTTTTTCTCTTGCGCGGCAGTTTCTGCGACGCCTCCATGCACGGCGCAGCCTGCACACCGGCCGATGATGACATGTAACTGTCACGCAAACGTTATAATCGGCAGAGACGAATTCCATGGAATCGATTGGCGCACAGACCGCCAAAAGCTTGGGAGTGGAACTGGCCAGCATGGAAACTGTCTTTGCCCTTTGCGCAATTCTGCTCCTCGGCTTCAATCTTCTCGGCATCGTTCTGGCCGGCTGGCGACTGACGAGACGGGACGCGGAAAACGATCTTGTCCGGCAAAAGCCGCCTGTCTCGCTCGTGGTGCCGCTGCGCGGCGTGGAGAACTTCACGCCCCTGACGCTGTCGCGCGCCTTCGAACTCAACTGGCCCGATTATGAGCTGCTGTTCTGCATCGCCGATGAATTCGATCCGGTGATCGAGGAAGTTCGCAAAGCGCAAGCCGCCTTCCCCTCGGTTTCCATGCAATTGCTCATCGGCGATGACCGCATCAGCGCCAATCCGAAACTGAACAATTGCGTCAAGGGCTGGCGGGCCGCCCGGCATGAATGGGCGATATTGGCCGATTCGAACGTGCTGATGCCAAAATCCTATATTGCGACCATGATGTCGGCCTGGCGGCAGGATAGCGGGCTCGTCTGCTCGCCGCCGCTCGGCTCAAGGCCTGCGGGTTTCTGGGCGCATGTGGAATGCGCCTTTCTCAACGGCTCGCAGGGCCGCTGGCAATATGCGGCGGAAGCCATCGGCATGGGTTTCGCACAGGGCAAATCGATGTTGTGGAACAAGCCGTTCCTGGAGGACAATGGCGGCATTCGCGCGCTGGCCGCTGAAATCGCCGAAGACGCCGCTTCGACGAAGCTGGTGCGAAACGCCGGCCGCAAGGTGCATCTGGTCTGCGCCCCCTTCGAACAGCCGCTCGGCCAGCGCCATGCCGGCGAGATCTGGTCGCGCCAAACCCGCTGGGCGCGGCTACGGCGCGTGACCTTCCCGCAATATTTCGCGCCGGAAATCCTCACTGGCGCGCTTCCCCCGCTTCTCTTCGCGCTCGCCGCCGCCGCCATGATGGATATAAACCTCGCCGCAACCGCCTTTGCCGTCCTCGCCCTCATGTACGTGCCGGAACTTGCCCTTGCAGCCCTCAACCGCTGGCCGGTATCGCTCCATACGCTGCCGGCGATGATCGCCCGGGACATGATCATGCCCGTCGTCTGGGCGCGAAGCTGGATCGGCAGCGCGGTGGCATGGCGCGGTAATGTCATGACGATCGGCACGGCAGAGAGCACCCTGGCTGGTCCATCCGCGGAATAAATCACAGCTATTTGGAAGAAGTTACGCCGGAAAGCTGATGTTTTGCTTTAAAATGGTCGGAGTGGAGAGATTCGAACTCCCGACCCTCTGGTCCCAAACCAGATGCGCTACCAGACTGCGCTACACTCCGCCGAGGCGATGGCTGGGGAATACACGGTTCACCCGCAGTCCGCAACAGGGAAATTCATCTTTGTTCAGCCACAGCCCCGATGAGCAAAACGTAACCTCGAAACGGCAGCGCGTGATCGGACGGCAAGGGGATAATCGTCTTGACTCTCACCTGAAGTCAGTCCATTTCAAATTCAACGTTCCTGACACGATTTGGTTATTCTATTCAGGTACGTGATGAATAATTCGGGGCGTTTCGCCCCGCTGTCCAACCGGAGCAGTTTCGACATGTCTGCGAAGATTTACCGCCCTGCAAAAACCGCCATGCAATCCGGCAAGGCGAAGACCAATGTCTGGGTTCTGGAATTCGACGCCGAGGTTCCGCGCAAGATCGATCCGATCATGGGCTACACCTCCAGTTCCGACATGAAGCAGCAGCTCAAGCTGACATTCGAGACGCAGGAACAGGCAGAAGCCTATGCCCAGCGCAAGGGCATCGAATACCGCGTCATCCAGCCGAAGGAAGCGACCCGCAAGGTGGTTTCCTACACCGACAACTTCCGTTTCAACCGCACCCAGCCCTGGACGCACTGAAACACGACGATCAAAGTTTTTGCCGGAGTATCGATTGCCCGGCATGACGGCCCCTTAGCTCAACTGGATAGAGCAACTGCCTTCTAAGCAGTAGGTCGCAGGTTCGAGTCCTGCAGGGGTCGCCACTCTCTCTTCCTCATACTTCTTGATGGGTCTCAGGAAACCAACAAGCCCTTGGGTTTCCGGCACTTTACGTATCTATGCGTCTCGATGTGTTTCGATACGTATCCGGCGGTAATGTGGTACGGTTCGTGGTACTACAAACCTGATACCACGTCCGCAGTCAGAGCCTCTCGCTGAAGGACTTTACTTCACGCCAAACGGAAAGATCGTCGTCCAGAATGACGGCCCCGTTCTCCATCTTCCCGAGTTTGGTGGCCTCTTCCCATTCGATTTCCAGAATCTTCACGCCGAAGCCGGGAGCCGGTTCGCGCGCAACCGCGAGAATGATATTCTCGGCAGCGGTGACCGGAATTTTGAACCGCCCCTGAACCAGCGTCGTGACAGTGATGTCATATTTTGCGCCGCGGATGATCGCGTGCATGTCTATCGACTTGTCACGGGCATCTTTGTCGTCAGGGGACGGGAATGCGGCCTGCCCGCCATCCATCTGGATGAAGCCCGCCACAACATTAGCTGCGCCCTGTTCGGACAGGACGTTTGCACGCTGCTGCGCACCGGCAGGCTTTCCGGGCGTCCCGGCTGCCAGCCAACCGGCGTCCACTTTGAGAATTTCGGCAAGCGGCACGAACATTTTCTGGCGCGGAACGGTCAGGCCAGAGAGCCATTTGCGCACGGTCTCCATCGAAACCTTGTGACCCCGTTGCTCAAGCTGCTCTACAAACCAGCGAAGGCGACCTTCATTTGGCGCCGGCACCTGATAATTGCTGTCGGACGCCTGAAGCAGTCGTCGTGCAAACTCAGGGTGCACCTGTTTCTCAGGTGTCCGGAACGGAACGCTCACTGTGAATCCTTTCAAAACGGAATATCAAGACGCCGAGCGCCGCGATTCACCGTCATGAAATGTCACATCTAATGTGAAAGTCAAGGCTTCATTGAAAACGTTCGAATGATGTGGTCTTGAGTTGCATCCTTACGATCGAGCACTTTCAACGCTCTTTCGTCATACGTCCCACGGGCGATAATCGGGTAAATCAAGACCTGATTCCTCTGTCCCGGCCGTGGGAGACGCATGTTCGCCTGCTGCCAAAGCTCGAGCGAAAACGTGAGACCGTACCAAGCGGCGATATGTCCACCATACTGTAGATTTGTGCCGTGTCCAATTGACGCCGGATGCGCCAGCAGCTTTTTAATTTTACCCTTATTCCAGTCTCCGACAAGATCGCCCTTGTAGTCGTTGGCTACCACAGCGTCTGGATATCGGGTCTTTATTTTATCCTTGTCGAATTTGAAGCTGTAGAAAATCAGAAGATTTTCACCATGTGCGGTGTCTACGAGTTCTTCCAATGCAGCCAGTTTGGCGTCATGAATTTCAACGACGCTCCGGTCCTCACGGTACAGGCTCCCGTTCGCGAATTGGAGTAGTTTGTTCGCCAATACACCGCTCGAAACTGCTTCCACGTCATAGGGTTCGGTGTAAAGCGTCGCCTCAAATTCCTTGTATTCCTCGAACGCCTTCTTAGGCAGGTCGACCGGCATCGGAATGAACTGCGGATCGTCAACCACTTTCTCTTGCGGGATAGTGACAACCAGGTGTTCAATTTTCGAGAGGATTTTTTCCTCAGCGCCCGGCTTGATAGTGATCGTGTGATTGAAACGATCCCGGTCGAAAAATTCCTTTTCGAAATCCGACTTGCTACGGCCGAGGGCCTTACCCTGGTCCAGCAAGTAAGTTTGCGCCCAAAGATCAATTACGCCCTGAGGCGCAGGTGTGCCTGTGAGGAGGAATATGCGCTCGATCTTCCGGCGCGCGGTCGTCATGATGCCGAACCGGGTCATGTTGCCACCTTTGGAAGCTCGCACGGTCCCGTCGGTTCGTTTGATCTTGGTGGCTTTGGTCCGCGCCTCCCCCGCCTTGAAGCGGCTGGACTCGTCGATAATGACCGTGTCCCAAATCCAGTTTTCGACCGTTCGGATGTGCTTGGACAGCCAAGGAAGGTTTTCCGGATTAATGGTGGTGATCTCGGCACGACGTGCGATCGCCGCAGCCCGCTCATCGGCATCACCAACAGCGATGGCGCATGAAAGTGCCTGCGTGTGTGCCCACGCCTTAACTTCATCGTGCCAAGTGTTCAGCGCGACATACCGGGGCGCAATGACCAGGACATGATCGGTGTCAAAACGGTTCAACAGATGGGTTAATCCATCAAGGGTGGCTCCGGTTTTACCGGAACCCATGCCGCTGATGATCAGCTTCGCCTTTTCCGTGCGAACAATACGGCTGATCACCTGCTGGCCGGCGCGAAGTTCGGAACGAGTTCGAAGGGACATCACAGGCCGTCGAGCAGGTCCAGTTCGCGCGCCGCAGGAGTAGACCAACCTGCCGACGATGTGGATAAGGCTTCAGTGGACGTTGGACGGGCTGCTCGACGGCGCAAACCCTGCCAGTAAACGGAAACCCACCTCGCCTGATGCATTGCGTCGTCCAAAGCGGTGTGTGCGGTGCCTTCAAGCTTGCCGTCGAAGTCGACAAGGCCGTCAGCGAGTCGTTTGATCGTGCGGCAATCGCACACGTTCCAGAATTTCCACGGGGCCTGGCGCTCGATGATGCGCCCGAAAGCGTATTCGAGGATCGAGATATCGAAGGACGCCCCGTTACCCCACGGCTTCACGCTATCGCCATGTCGCAGACAAAAGTCATGAAACTTCGTGAATACGAGATGGGCTGGATGCTTCCCGCGCACGACCTTCTGCCTAGCCGCCTCCCCCTGCCCGAGCCACCAGCGGATGGTCGAGCCTGAGGCTTTTCCGTATCGCATCGCATCTTCGATATCGATCGCCGCATCGAACGTCTCGCCGAGTTCCCCGGTCTCCGGATTGAAGAAGACGGCGCCAATCGCGACGACGGGTGCGTTCACCGCAGTGCCAAGGGTTTCCAAGTCGATCATCAGGTCGGTGAATTTCATAGTAAGTCTCCGATCAATTCCGCCTTCACGCGGCGAGCATCCAAATCAGCAAAGAAGTCGGCACAGGCTTCGACGAAGACGCGCGTCGCTTCCGCGTCGATCGCGTTTCCGTAACCTTTGAGCATCCCTTGGCGCGACTTGCCTTCAAAGGCGCTGCCAGATCCCACACGGAAGGCAGACCCATCAACCAGCGGGAATGTGCAGGGCTCAACTGGCCGCCACTTTCCATCTCGGCAAAAGAGCCAATCAGCATCTCGCCAAAAGCCGTTAGTCGGGCCGGCCCGTTCAAATCGGCCAACAAAGACACCTTCGTCCAGTCGACCAGTTCCTGCGGGCCCAACTCGTCGCTCCGGTTGCCGCCTCTCTTCCTGAAATTGTCCAGTGTCGGGGTCTGCCAAGCAGCCAGTTGAGCTTGTTCGCAGTGATAGAGCGGAACCGTCGTCTGCCCGTGCTTTTCGAGACGCTCTCGCGCAATCTTCTCGATTACCTCCGGACTTCTCTCTCGCTCGGCGACTGTCGGCGTCGACCAACCGGTCAAGCTCGTCGCATCCGCTAGGTTCAGACCGAAGCCCTTCGCCTGACGTGCCTCCGGTGTTTCGCCTTTGCCGTTGTTGGTCGTCGTCGTCGTGGGCCAGCCGCTCAAGATCATCGAGTCTGCATACGGCTGCCGGCCGCTCTCGTTGCCCGCCTTCAACGCCTGCGCGATGTCCTGTTCCGTCATCATCGAGGCGGTCACTGTCGGCCAGCCAGCCAAGTTCGCCTGCCTCGGAAGCTGATCCAACCGCTCTTTCCCGTTGTCCGGTCTCGGAGCTATATCGGCACCCGAGTCCTTCCAGTCCCGCGCCGAAGCTGTCGTCCAGCCCGCCAATGGTGCTTGATGCGCTAACATCGTTGGCGCTAGGTTGCCCGTCTTTTCGATCGATCGAGCAACGTAACCCTCGGCCGTTCCGCCCGGTTCCGTCGCCGTCGGAGTCCCCCAATTCGACAACTGCGCTGTCGTCGGGAGAGACAATCCTCCGGCGTTCTCCCGGTTCAGCACTGCGAAGTCTGGACCAGAGGTGCCGTCCGAAGATCGGCAGGTCGGCCAGCCGACCTGAGACAGATCGAATATCGTAGGCACTGAAACGGAGTCTTTGCCGGATGTGCGGTGCGCCACTGCCCGCAGAGCAGGTATCAACCGCCCCGATGGCGTAGCTCGCCGCTTCCAGGTCAGTTTGTACAAGGTCGAGCCAACCGAGGCCGTCAGCGCTTGCAACCTGCTCTCCAAGAACGATGTCAGGGCGGCACTCTCCGATGAGATGGAGGAACGCAGGCCATAAATGCCGCTCGTCATCCATCCCTGCTCCTTTGCCTGCCGCGGAGAAAGGTTGGCAGGGGCAGCTTCCAGTCCAAACTGCAGTATCATCCGAGATGCCAGCGCAACGGAGGGAGTAACTCCACACTCCGATGCCAGCGAAAAGATGAACTTGTCGAAATCCTCTAAGGTCATCCCCACGCAGATCTTCGATGCTTCGTCGATCGACAATGCCCGGCGCAATGACTCCGAGGGCAATAAGGTTTTCGAGCCAGTCTGCGGCGTGGTCGTCGTTTTCGTTGTAGAGGGCATACGGCTTCGCACCCATGGCTCAAGAATTCCTCTCAAAAGTTGAAACTGGCGACAAAGAAATGCCGCCAGTTTCCTCGGATCAGAAGTCGAAGTCGTCAGACGCCGAAGTCTTGCTTTCCGATCCCGTGGAGGGTCCGTTGTCGAAGCTGTCGTCTTCCTCTAGATCGTCAAAGTCGTCAGCGTCAACGTAGATGCCGCCGCCCATGCGCTCGCCTTCCTCGTGCGACCGGATAGCTTCGACCGACGCGAAAATACCGCGAGAGCCTTTGTCCGTGCCGAAGAATGAAACGATCACGTCGGCGTAGACGCCACCGTAGAAGATATCGAGGATTTCGCTTTCCTCGAACACCTTGCCGGCTTTCAGTTGCTCCGCAGACACCTGATCTCGCAAGCCCCGCTTACGGCGATCAAGGAGCTTCGGACGCTTCTGGCCTCCGGAAGGACCAGACGCGGAAAATGCGTGGTTACCCTCGTAACCGGCATAAACTTTGCCCTCTTTGTTCTTGAACTTTTCACCCTTACGAAAGCAAACTCGCTTCGGGTTGTCTTCGAGGATATCCTTATAGGCGTCGGCGTTCTTCCACTGTTTTTCACCGGCAGCGCGGATCGCCGACATGATCTTTTTCTGGTTCTCCTCGTAGTGAGGGGAATCCTTTTCATTGATCACGTTCAAACCGTGCTTCGGCACGGCGTTCGGATCATCGCTCGTCTTCTTTTTGTCCTTGAGGGAGTCGGTGAAGGAGAGACGTACCCGCTTCAGTTGGACAGTGCGGCCATCGGTGGCCTTATCTTCAATAGCCATTTTCTCAGTTTCCTGTTGTTCGGTAGTTCGGTTGCAGCGGCTGTAGTTAGTCGAGGTCGTCAAATTGATCCGCAATCGGCGTGACCTCTAACGCCGGTTTCGGGTGGTCAACGGGAACCAGCTTCGGCTTCCCGTCTGGTCGATCGACCAGTTCCTGCAGAGCGTCCCACGGTTCGGGCATGCCCTTTTTTCGCTTGCCCGGCTTCATGAGCCTGTCGATATCGGTGAAACCGATAAGCTGCTTGGGCTTGTAAGCTTTGTCTCCCAGTGCGCCGACCAGAATGGCCTCTGCCTCCGCAGGCACAGTGAAATACCTATTACCAAGGGCGCCATCGATGGCCTTGGAACCGGGGTCGGGGTCGCCATCCAGCGCCGCCTGAAGCGACTGCTGGTGTAGTTCGGTGAGCCAGGCACGTGCGGCCTTGGAATGATTGACGATGTAGAAGCGCAGCGCACGCGGCATCTGCGCGGGGTCTTTGAACTTGGGCTCAGGCTCGCTAGGGTCGAGCAGCGCGCTGCCAAACATCTGCACGAGCCACTGATTGCGCGCCGCACAACCGCGCTTCGTCTTGCGAACCGGGCACCAACGGCAGCCCTTTGTCGACGGAACGAATTCCACGTCGCCGCGCTCGATCCGCGAGAATACCCGTTTCACTTCCTCGCCAAACTCCAGCAACTCCGCGATCGTGATTTCCCAAAACTTCATTCCACCCGCGCGAGGCTGGTCGATATTGAGAACGACATCCTCGATCTGCGGGCGACCAAAGTATTCCCAAGCGCCGAGGGCATAGAGACGGAGCTGCCTGGTGCCGACAACCTCGACAGGCTCCCCTGCTCCATCCTTGTAGTCGCTGACGCCAAGCATCTTTCGGTACAGGAATGCAGTGTCGCAGGTTCCAAATTGACCGGGTAACCAGTGCGACAGGTCAACACGTATCTCAACGAGCGGATTGCTGGTGTGCTGGCGGATCCAGTCGATACCGGCAACAAGACGATCGGCCATATGGTCGTCAATCTCGAACGAATGACCGTCGGCTGTAAGCGTAGCACCGACGAAGTGATGCGGATCGCATCCGAGATCAAGGCAATGCTCCCTGATCTCATGCATAACTGTCCCTTCGGCCGAATAGGCGGTGGAATCCCGGCTGAGATCAAGCGTTTCGCCTTCATACGCGGAGTATTCCTGCTCATCGTCATCATCGACGATAGGCGCGTCGCAATCCTCATCGAGATCGCTCTCGCTCAGTTCACCCTTGGCGACCAAATGGTCGATCAGCGCGACCGAAGCCGTGCAGGTCATCCACCGATCAGCCGATGAGGGCGATAATCGAGCGTGCGCCTTCATAGGTCAGTCCATCCGAGCGCGGACGAAGCAATCCTTCGCCTCAAGAAGATGGCGCAGGCCGGCAGACTTCTCCGGGCCGTCGGGCAGTTCTTCTTCCATCGCACGTGCCAACGACGCGCACTGACGCGAGACTTCCTTGAGACCGGGGTCGCGAAGGTGCTCAAACGTGAAATACTTCATAATGGGGGAAGGCATGTCTTTCTCCTGAAGGCGTTTGGGGAGGAAGCGCAGAGGTGGGAGGCGGTGGAACCTGGACCACTTTGTCGGGAGGAGGAGAACATTGCAGTCCTACTCTGCGCTTCCCGCCGAAACGCCCCCGACCGAAGTCGGAGAGCGTCGTCGGTGTCAAACGAGATCGTCGTCGACCGTCTTGGGCGTGGTGATGTCGCCCTTTTCCTTGAGCTTCGCGATCTGTGACTTGAAGAGATCGTGAGCTTCGGGCTGGATTGTGCTGAAGAGGCCTTTGCCGGCTTCGACCTTGGGGTCGCGGATTTTCTCGTGATTGAGAAGCGCCTTGACCTTTTCCTTGCGGGCGGCCCGCTCTTCTTCACGATCACTGGCGCCGATATAGTCGCTCGCCGCATCGGTCAGCGCCTCGATCGGATTAACGCGGTTTTCGGGGGATTCGGAGATGGCCGCCTTCTTGTCTTCGGCAGGCTTGTCGTCCTTGGTGGCCTTCGTTGAAGCCTTCGACCCGGTAGCGGCGGCAGCCGTGGTCTTCTCGATCGCGTCTGCGCGCAGATCGTGCAGTGCCTGGGTGATATTGGTGAGTTTCGTAACTGCGGCTGTCAGTTCGGTAAGCTGTGCTTCTAAGCTCAATGTCGTCTCCATCGGTCAGCGTTGAATTACACTTCCTTCGTGTAATTTCAATTTTTATGGCACAAGCTCGATATCGTTGCAACACTTTGTTGGAATTATTTCTCACCTATGTTGAAATTATGAAATCACACGACTAAGGTGCGTCCAGATTTCATAAGAGGTTCGAATATGGATCAGCCCGAGAATAACAAAGAGCTGTACGAGGGGGAGCTTTACGGCTTGCTTCGCGACAAACTACCGTCGGAATATGTCCACGACGGCAAGGTGAACACCCGTCTTTTAAGCGAAGCAACTGAAAATGCTCGCTTTACGATCTATCGCTGGTTCCACGAGAACAAGTTATCACCGAAGGCTATCAAATCCCTTCTGGCAGTTTCCGCCAAGGCCGCTCGACCGGACGAAAAGGACCGACTCACTAAGAATGATCTGATTCCGTTCCTTCCCATCCCCTGATCGAACGGGACAGTAATCCATGCTCACCGAAAACCTCGCTCTCATCGAAGCGGGCGCCGCGCTGCATTGGCTGCGACCTCGCGACAAGATGCCGATCGAAGAACACTGGTCTTCCGCACCGCGCTATACGGCCGAGCAGCTTCGCAATAGCTATCGCCAAGGTAACAATGTCGGTCTGCGAACCGGGGAACCTTCCTCGGTCGACGGCTTGTACCTGCATGTCATCGACCTTGACATCCGCAAGTCCGAGAAAGCAGACGAGGCATGGTGTGCCCTGATCGAAATGATGCCGGCCGCCAGAAACCTGCCACGGGTCATCTCAGGTTCGGGTGGTGAAAGCCGCCATATCTACTTCCTCTCAAGAGAGCCGCTCGCCAGCAAGAAGCTGCGTAAATCCGACGGTTGGGAAATGGTATTCGACCCCAAGAAGGGGCGTGACGTAAAGAAAAACGACTGGGAAGTCGACCTGAAAGGCACAGGCACGCAAGTCGCCATACCGCCGTCGATCCACCCTGACACCGGCAAGCCCTATCGGTGGGAACGCCCGCTCGATCTGGATTTCGCAGAGCTTATGGTCGCGAAGATCAGCGGCGCGCGTGCTGCAGCCGCCGAAGCTGATGACGATGACGATGACCTGTTTGCAATCGTGCGGGCCGACCCGCTCGACATCGACGAAGACGAAATTCAGGCAATCCTAGACGACCTTCCGGAAGACTGGGTAGACGATCGCGACTACTGGCTTACCGTCGGGATGGCGTTCCATCATCAGTTCCGTGGTGAGGATGAAGGGTTTGAAGCTTGGTGCGACTGGTCCGAGCAGTCGGCGAAGTTTGACCGCAAATATTCCGAGGTCAGGTGGAATTCCTTCAAGGGTAAGCCACACCCGGTTACGTTCAGAACGCTGATCCAGGCCGCCAACAGCAATCGTATGTCGCAGGATCTCGATCTCGATATCGAGACTGATTTCGACAAGCCTGTGATCGATTTATCAGACCTTTTAGGCGATGCGCCCTCCCCAGTTCCCGCGAAAGCGGAGATCGTCGACGAGATCGACCCCAACTGGATGCAGCGTTTCCATCGTAACGAAGAAGGCGAGTTAAAAACCACCCTTCCAAACATCAATCTGATCGTCGAGAACGATCTGCGCGTCCGCGGGATCGCCCATTTCAACGAATTCGCACAGGAAGTGGTGCTCCGTGCGTCACCGAAACGCGCAAAAAAGAAGCGTGACGCGGCCTATGAGCCGGTCAATCTGGACAGTTCCATCTGGAAGGTGAAGGACGAGCTGAACGGCGACAACTGGACCGATAGCCATGATATCGCCGTCCGGTCGCTAATCGAGACCAAAACGCAGCTTCAAGGCTACGGCATCAAGGTTGCGGACCGCGATTTACGTGGTGCGATCGATATGGCAGCCCATAAGCGCTCATTCCATCCGGTCAAGGAAGTGATCACGTCTGTCACCTGGGACGGTGTGCCGCGCGCGGAAACTATGTTCATCGATTATCTCGGGTGCGAGGACAACACCTATAACCGACAGGCTGCCCTCCTCACTCTCGTCGGCGCCGTTGCCCGCATCTTCCAACCCGGTCACAAGTTCGACTTCGTGCCGATCCTTGAAGGAGCGCAGGGCAAAGGTAAATCAACCTTCGTCGAGGTTCTCGGACTGGAATGGTACGGCGAATTGACCGGCGATGTAGGCGACCCCAAGCAGATGATCGAAGTCATGCAGGGAAAGTGGATCCTTGAACTGGGCGAACTTTCAGCGATGCAGCGTTCGGAGGTCAACGACCTTAAAGCGTTCGTAAGCCGCACCCACGACAAGGCTCGTCTCGCATGGGAAAAGCGCGCCAAGGAGTTCGGCCGCCAGTGTATTTTCATCGGCTCCACCAATGATCGGGAATACCTGCGCGACCAGACCGGTAACCGGCGCTTCTGGCCGATTATTTGCCACCTCCCCGACGGTCAATTGATCGACAACCTGAAATTCAAAAAGAACGTCATGCAGATTTGGGCCGAGGCCGTCTCGATCTATCACGAGATGTGCAAGACCTACGCCTACCTGCCGGCGCTTCCGCTTTACATGAAGGATGAGGCCGCTCAGATTGCCCTCGAGATGCAGGAAAGCCGGCGCGTTGAGACCTCCGAAGAGATGCTGGCGGGCGAGATCATTGCATGGCTCGACACTGCACTCGGGGCCGAATTCGACGACTTGGACGACGACATTCCGAAGATCTACCGCAATGAAACATGCATAGCGCAGGTCTGGCACGAGATGATGGGCCGCGACGGCTCTATCCCGCACACCGAGGCGATGAAGCTCGGAAAGGCGCTACAGCTCGTCGGATGGGATCGCTCAAAGGGTCCAGTTGCATCGTCAGAATTGAACCGAAAATACGGAAAATGCCGCGTCTACACGCGTCCTGACGAAATTGAATAGGATCGAACTTCGATTGTGTTGCATTTGACCCCGCTACGGCGGGGTTTTTGCTGAGATGCGATATGTCCTATTTGCCCGAAAGTGGGATGTATCTTAACTGACACGAGATCGATCTGAGCGCATTTTCTGCGGAAATTGCCTACATTCAAACTGAAAAACATCTCCGCTCACCCTCTCACCCTCTCTCACCCTCCCAAGGCGGTGACAAAAACCTAGGGTGAGCGAGAATAATTGTTTAATTACAATAATTTAGGCTGGTGCGCTCACCCTCTCACCCAAATCACCCTGATCCCCTATTCTTTCTCGTATTTACCCCTTTTCACTACATCCACTGTCTCGTGCTTCGCACTGATTTCACCCCTCTATATTTATCTTACTATACTTTTAGGGTGAGAAGGGTGAGAGGGTGAGACTCCATTGAAATCATTGAGGTTTTTCCGCTCACCCTGCCGCTCACCCTGTCTGATAGGGTGAGAGCGGTTTCTCTGATCGATTTCAACCCATTTTCCCGTCCGAATATTACTATATTACGCCTCAAAAGTCGTTTCGCTGCCGAAATATTCAAATTGCGCGTGAATCGCGGTCGGTGTCTCCCGCCCCCTCGGCGCCACCCCCAGGAAGGACCCAAAGCCACTATGTCATTGTTTTAATTGATCTTTTCGCGATAATCGAACCTATCGCATGATACGATACAGCCCATTTGCACGCTATTGAGACGCATTGAGACAGTGACGCCAGCTCAACAGACGCACGGACGCATTGAGACGCACACGCCTAGTTGCCGTGTATCGTCGATGCACAGTAAAACGTATCATTGATGAGGTAAGCAGGAAGGCGGGCTGCAATGGCCCTCATTGTATCCGGCTGCAGCAAACCAGGCCCAACGGACTAACTTTCACTTTTAATGTGAATTACTCTTGCGCTTCGTATGTTTCACGTTTAGATTGGAATTATCGAAACGGAGACGCACCAATGACCGATTTCTGGACACGCTTTAATGAAATGGCCGCTGCAGCCGAATTGACGGATACAGGCAAGCTGTTTGCCGCTTCCAATTTCCATGTCGGCCACAATGGTGGCGGCACGTCCGCATGGGAACGGCAGGTAGGCGAAACCGGCTGGAAAGTGCTTATCACTGACATAGGTGGTTGCGACCATGTATCAGAGGACGGCACATGGATTGTCGGCGCGCATAATGACAATGGTGACTATGTGGATCGTTGTGTAGAGGCGGCAACTGTTGCCGAAGCCTTGGCAGCGGCGGACGCATTCGATCTTGCTCTAGGCGGTCACGTCGTGACACCTGCCGCCACAATCGGCGACAAGATTATCCTAGCCCGCGCGTTCGGCAGCAATGTGCAAGAGGAACTAAGCCGCGCCGACTTTCGCGCCGTTCTAGAGCTAAACCGGAACGACTCCGCTACCTGTCACACACATGACTTTTGCGACGCCAACATGCTCATGCTTGACGCGTTCAAAGTCACTTTCGAGCGGGAACCGGCATTTCTGACCAATCCCGATGACGGCGAAGATTTGGCCCTCTGGAATGACGCTTGGCAGATTGCCAAGGCTGCAGAATTCTTCGCCTAGGTGTCGCTATGATCCATCCGCTTTTATTACCGTTCGCCCTCCCTGCCGTGCTGTTAGTCGGGCTTCACACAGGCCAGCTAGTCGCACCGCTTTTTCTGTAACCTAAGTTTCAACTTAAAAGAGGAATTCAACCATGAACGAGTTATTACTTTCGGCGTACCGCTATCATCGCGCCACGGCGCTTTCGCGTTGGAACCCTACCCGCCACGGGCTTAAGGGTATTCCGACGACGTTTGCGCTTGCTGCCTTTGCCAAGGCTCGCCGTGACGTTGTGACTTCGGTACGCCGTTATGCATCAAGCCCATGGGCAAAGCCCGTCACCAATGGCAGCACGGAAAGCGGTTGCAGGTGGATTGAGAACCCGGCCGCCATGGGCCTCCGTTTCGTCGGATATTGTGACGTTATCAGCGACACTATCCGCCATACGGGGTGGTTCACGGACCCGCATCAAGAGGGCAAGATTCGCGGCTGCGTCTATCAACTGCCCGGACGCGGCGGCAAGGCGCGCTTTGTGGCCGCCCATGACAATGAGGACAACGGCGCGGCAGATTGCGGCGGTCCTGCATATGTCGACTTTTCGACCATCTACCGGTCCGACTTCGTAGCAGAAATGCGTTCCGCTTTGCGCGATATAGGCAAGCGTCATCAGACTCCCGCCATGCTGAACCCCGGCTATTGGGCTGAATCCGCTCATGCGACGGCGAAGAAAGAAGCCGCAATCGGCGCCGACATTTTTGCAGAGTCGGCAGCGGAAAAGGAACGCGAATATGCGACCGCATGGCAAGCCGGTTCCCAATATGCCGGTTGCCTTCAGGAACTGGCCGCTATCCGTGAGTCGGTTCGCCAGACTATCCGCGACATGAAAGGGGCTTGTGCCACGTTGCGCGCCCTGCCCGATAGCCTGAAAGCCCGGCTGCGTTCATCCATCAAAGCTGAATTGAGCGAACGGGAAACCATTTTCCAGCGCATGGAACGCCTTAAAGACGGCGAAGCGGACTCGCTTTGTTTTTGGCCGGGCGACAAACACCTTCGGGCAGCATTCAACGAAGGCGCGGGCTGCGTCGTTTTGCGCTAACTTTCACGTTTTAAGAGGAATTATTGACATGGTCAAATACGTATCTGACACAAAAGCGGGCAAGAGCATTTCCGCTTACATCATCCTCAATAAAAAGGGTGAACATGTTGCAACCGTTAAGGCGCATTTCAGCGACGGCGGCACGTGCCTTGTAAATGTTCATGACGACAAGGCCGGTTTCCAGCGCGGGACAGCCAGCGGCTTCGGCTATGACAAATTCACAAGTGCGTTGTCCGGCCTTACGATTGACGGCCACGAATTGACCGGCCATTGCAGCCGCGACGGCGCGCCTAAGCCTCCAAAAGGTCGCAAGACATTCCCGCACGATGTAAAGCCGCGCAAAGGGTACTCTTTCGCCAATTATACCACTATCAGCCGTGAAACCGGCAATACGATCTACCGGGATGAATGGATCAAGCGGGCATATGAGGAACTTGGAATTGCCGACGCCAGCAACGACGAGAAGAACGCACGCTGGAATGAAGTTGCCGAAAAGGCGCACGACTTAGAAACTACGTGGCGCAAGTCGGAAGATTGTGAAGCCGGTTATTCAAGTTGCTTTCGACTCTCCGGTCTCGATTATCTGAAAGCCCTTAGTTATCGCGTCATTCAGGCAATTTAGTTCCGCCTTGCTTTTCACGTTTTAAGAGGAATTCACTATGCAGACTATTCGAGTCTATACCGGCGCCATGCCTGAAACGCCGCTCTTTTCCGTTTACCTTTGCGCCTTGCGCGGTGCGAAAGCCTTAAAGGTCCTCATTCAGGCGGAACCCGGCAAGCCGCATCGGCATGCCAGTGACAACGCCATGGCATTGGCCCTCAAAACACAAGACGCGCCAGAAAGCGCATTTGTCGCCGTCTACCATGAGAACGTAACGCCAGACGCTTCCAGCCGTTACGGCGCACCCATGGGCAGGATATCGGGCAACTTGGATCATTCCGATTATTCGCTATGGCGGGCGAAAGCAGTTCCACTCAATAGCGGCGGATATGATCGCGGCGGCGCGTACTGGGGGCTTAGACCGCGTGGGCAGCGGCTGTTTTCCGTTCAAGACGGCATGGGAAATGTTGCTTTCGTTGATGCACGCGACGGCAAAGCCGCAATCGAAATTGCCAAGGGGGAATGACGCACATGTTTGACAATTCCACCCGTGCCGCATGGGCAAGCGGTTGTATTCAAACCCATGCATTCGCCACGCGCTCACAAGGCGAGAACTCCGCAACACAAGCCCGCGACCTTGTCGGCAACGTCTGGCACTTCTTGCGGCTTGAATGCGGAATGACACCTGAAGCCGCAACCGCTCAAATTGAAATGGCGCTCGAAATGGCCCGGCAAGAATACCAGGAAGACAAGGATTGAGCCATGAAACATGTAACTTGGCATATCGCAAACTTCGCTATCACCTCATACGGCAACGGGCTGGCCTATGCCGTCACCAATGAAGCGGACGGACGCGAATTCTTTTTGCAGGGCGACGACGCCACCACATGGCGCGACCAATATGACGCAGCGGACGAGTCGAGCGACGAAACAGCCCTGCCCGCCTTCCTTCACCAAAGCATGAGCGACTACGCCACGGCGTGACGTTCCTTGAACGGCTGGCGCAATCCGGCCGTTGCGGGAATTTCACGACAAGGAGTCCCATCATGACAGAAAAACCGAAGGGTGAAGACTGGAAACAATATGTTTGCGTCAACGCCACAGCCGCCCCTTATCTAAAAGCCGGTGAAACCTATTGGCTTAGAAAGGTTCGAAACGGCTGGCTCGAGGATACCGGACTTTCGCGGTTCGCTACCTTTCGTTTTGAAGAGGTGCCCGCATGACTTATGCACTCCCTATCGGACCCGGCGCACAGATTCCCTATCGGTATCTGTCGCGCCATGTCGGCATTTTCGGCGCCACGGGCACGGGTAAAACCACGACGCTAGGAGCGATCGCGGAACGCTGCCCGTGTCCGGTTTTGGTGCTGGATGCGAAAGGCGACTTGGAGTCGCTAGGCTCATCTCTCATATGCCCGCAAATGCGCATCGATGATTTGGGGGCGGACTTGATTGCACGCGCCTTGAACCTGTCGGAAGCGCAAGCGGGCGCATTGGCTATTGCTCTTGCATGGGCTGAAGATACAGGTCGCGCCGTTGCCACGTTGCAGGACTTGCGCCAGCTCTTGAACGACGCCACACGGGCGAACCTTTCCGATTCCTATGGCCTGATATCACCTGTTTCCGTTGCTGCCGTTCAACGCGCCATGTTGCGACTCGAGCGCGGGGCGGGATGGGCTTTCGGCGGTGCACGACACGATCCAAGGGACACGGCAGGCATAACCGTTTATGCCGCGTCAGAGCTAACCCACCTGCCCGGCCTCTATGGCGCGTTTGTCGCTCATGTGCTGGATTCGCTTTACCGTGGACTCGGTGAAATTGGCGACGCTGGCACACCTGGACTCATGGTCTTGATAGATGAGGCCCATCTAGTTTTCGACGGCGCAAGCCCTGCCATTGTGCAACGTATCGAACAAATCACGCGGCTTATTCGATCCAAGGGAGTCGGCCTGATTTATGTCACGCAAGCGCCGTCCGATTTGCCGCATGTGATTAGCGGACAATTGGCGACCCGGATCCAGCACGCCTTGCGCGGGGCGACTCCAGTTCACCAAAAGGCATTGAAGGCAGCGGCTGATACCATGCCGGGCAATATCACGGCTGCCGACATTGCAGGACTCGCAACAGGGCAAGCAATCGTTTCGGTTCCGAACGCCAGCGGCGCACCAATGCCGGCTCGCAAGGTTGCCGTGTCGCGCGGCTCCAAACCGCTGCATAGCGTGGGTGTCGCGCGGCCTGCCGTTCAACTGGCAACCGTGCCGACTGTCTCGAGCGAAGCCGTCTATGCTCCGGACGTTGGACGATGGGATAGGTTGCGCGGCAAGTGGTATTTCTGGCCGTCGGCAATCGCCATTGCTTTGTACGGTTTTGCGGCGATATCTAACGCAATGAGTTAGGAGTCGGCACGGCTAGGACCAACATTGCTTTGATTGAACCCGCCCACCGTGGCGGGTTTTTTGTTGCCTGCCGCCCTGCCGCCCTGCCGCCCTGCCGCCCTGCCGCCGAGTGTGGCTATGCGTAATGTTATTACATATCAAGCGAAAATCAGACCAATCCCGTAGATTTTCAGTCGATCCGCTGGTCGAGGTCGACCTATACCCCCTCGGAGAAAATCAGACCCCGGAGAAATCTCAACAGGTGCCGGCCTCGGAGAAATCTATACGTCGGAGAAATAGAGCTTCCAGCCAAAAACCAAATCGAATACGTTGCGCGCTCGATCCGTGGACGTGGGGGTGAGGATGTTTTTGCGCAGCACTACGGTCATTTTCCTGGCGTTGAATGCGACTGCTTACGCAGCTGAGATCGATAGTGAGCAGGAGCAACAGATCAAGCAGGCTGTGAAGGGTGTCTTGAAGGATCCGGATTCCGCGCAGTTCAAGGATTTTCAGCGCGGCCGGCATCGCGGATACGCCAGCGAGGATCGCAATGCAGCGAGCTATGTGTGCGGCTTCGTGAATGCGAAGAACTCGCTTGGCGGTTATACCGGATACGCACCATTCTCCTACGACACTCGCTCAGGTGCGGTTGAAATCTACCAGGTTAACGGTTTCGGCACGTGGGAAGGTAAAACTGGAAACTGCGATTATACACTTGGGCTGCTTTGAAGGACGTCCCAGAAAAATCGGGACGTGTTCGCAAATCCACAATTGGAATAGCTATTAGTAATCGCTTATTATCCTGAGCTGCGATTGGGTTCTCTCGGTTGCATTCCAGATTGTTGTCCCATCGCAACAATAATAAAGATTTCGTCCGCACTTCAACCTTTGAGATAGCGCAATCGCTCGAAATGCGTTGGAAACATTGGAGTTCGCGTTAAACCGTTAATGATCAGCGTTACATTTTGGAATTGCATAACAATCAACAAAAAGTTGACTGGGTCGGCGTTTTGAATTACATAATTGGCATGCAAATGAGCAAAGGCGTTTGCGGAACCATAATTGTAGGTTCCCGTTTGCTCGTGGAAATGCAAGGAGAAGCATCATGGTAGCACTGCTGAAGGAAGATGGCGAGTTCACTCCCATGCCCGTCGTGCGCGACACCACCATGCTTAAGCAGTTGTTGGACTCTATGGAATCGAAAACGGCTGCTCCATCGGGACTCGTATCTGCTATTCGTACAGCTAGAATAAAGTACGCTGTCGTTTCTAAGTAAGCATTTATGTCGCAAATCGTTATCAATTTCGAGCCTCTCGATGGTCACCCGCGAGAGGCTTTTGCTTGCAAGTTTCGTCCAATCCAACATTTCTTTCGAAAACACGCTGAGGAAAATCATACTTCCTATACGCAGCGTGTTTTTGTGGCGTGCCAAGATGGCCAGAACGAACCTCTCGGTTTTTATAGCCTTACCCTTATGACGTTTCAGGCCGGCATGACGGAAGAAACTGAGAAGCGCTACAAGGAACGTCACGTTCCGACCATCTACCTTGGAGCCATTGCACGCGACAAGAACCTGTCCGATCCGGGTTTTGGAGCCCTCTTGATCGAAGATGTTTTGAAGCGTTGCCTCCTCGTGCGCGAGAACGTTGGCGTCTATGCGTTAACGCTACATGCGGCTAACAAGGAAGTCGCCGCGATTTACGAAGCTTACGGATTCATTCGATTTGCCAACGGTGAGAGCAAAGACGACATGCCCGCGATGTTCTTTCCGCTGGACAACGCTGCAGCGGCCCTAAGCGAAGCCTGACTCGTTACCACGGGAGGTAACCACCTCAGAGAAATCTCAATAAATTTCACTTCTCAGTTGACTTACGTTTAATTCGTGCAATATTGCTCACTAAACGTGAAACACAAAGGAGACGTGACTACGATGAGACGATTGATGTTTTCCGCAGCAACTGCCCTGCTTGCATCCATAGGTTCCGCTATCGACCTCGCACGCAGTCTTCCGATAGTCCCGCTGCACCGGACGGCTGATTTCCGCCGACCGAAGACTCGTCGCACCGGACGGAAGTACCCGCATTCTTCCAAACGTCAGAACACTCGTATTGCTCGTCAGCTCGCGGCTGGCCAGCTCCGCTTTACGTCCTGATTTTCAACTTTTAAGAGGAATTCGCAATGAGCATGCTTCTGTACATCTTCGCAACCAGTGCTCTGACCGCATTCCTCTTCAGCGTGCTCGTCGGTCGTTTCGAGAGGGATAAATGATGACTTTCTCCCGTGATGTCGAAATTGCGAGATTATCTCACGACCGAGCCACCGCGAATTTCGAGCTGCAATGCGTTGAAGTCGACCGCATCACTGCCGCGATCAACAGCACGGTGAGTTTACTCCTATCCCTCTCGATCACAGCGGCGGCCTCGCTTTTGGGGCTGCTATGAGACCTGAGCCCAAGACCGCCGAAGAATTGCTGGCCCACTATGCTGCTGTGCGTCGTCGCATCTACGGCGCACCGAAAGTTGTGAATATCGCCGCAAAGCCGAAGCCAGCGCCAGCGAGACCGAGCGGGCTGACATCGAAGGAACGAGTGTTGGCACTGTTTTGCCGGCGCACCGGCCTTTCGGAAGAGGTGATCGTCTCGCAAAGCACGCAGCAGCGCATCGTTCTCATTCGACAGGCCTGCTTCTACTGGATGGTGCGCAGAACCTCGTCCAGCCTCGTCGAGATCGGAAGATTCATCGGAGGCCGGGATCACACAACCGTTCGCCACGGCATTCGTCAGTACCCGGCGAAGCGCAAGGCCGTTGGCCGCAACCTCAGACCGGTGCGGAGCATACGATGACTTCCAACCGACAATTCAACCCAACAGGAGACAACATGAAGAAGCTTTTCATCGGAGCGGCGCTCGCGTTCGCTTGCATGTTCACCAGTCCCGCTGCGGCTCTCACACTTTGCACAGGTGCCGCAGACCAGCCCTACGCCGCAGCAGGTGAAATGATCCGCGCAGAAGCGAAAGGAGCAGGCCTGACCGTTGACGTTGTCAAAGACACGGGCGGCACCTGGGGCAACATCCAGCTCAGCCTTCAGGGTAAATGCGATGCGTTCGTGGGGCAGCCTGACGGACTGGCCTATCTCAAGCGCACCGAGCCTGCCAATGCCGCCAAGTTCGTACCCGTCGCCGATCTGCATCGCGAATATCTGCACGCGCTCTGCGGCAAGAACTCAGGAGTCGACGACATCGGCGACCTCGAGAGCGACCCGAAGAAGTATTCGATTGCACTCGGCGAACGTGGGTCGGGCGCTTGGCTCATCTGGCAGAACTTCATTTCGGAAGACGCTGATTATGCTCCGGTCCGTCAGACTGACGAGTCCGGTGATATTGCACTATCCTCGGTGAGCAACGAGCAGACGACCTGCACGTTGGTGCCGGCCGCGCTCGGCAACACGCTGGTTCGATCGGCCGACGAGTTCTACGGCGAGAGTCTGGCACTGGTCGGCGTCAATGACCGCGACTTCGACGACGCTGTCGATCCGCAGGGCAAGCCGCTCTACTCCTACGCGGAAATCCCGAGCAAGACCTACAAGAAGAACCTGCAGGGATGGTTCTCCGACAAGTCGACCCTGACATGGCTGGCGAAGGTCTACGTCAACAAGGACGCTGTCGCGGACCAGGCTGAACTGAAGACATTCATCCGCTCGGTCATGAAGGCGCGCGGCGGAATCGTCTCCAACTTCGGGAGCTGACCGTGGTCATCGCCATCCTCAACAATCTACCCGATCTGATCCTCGGATTCTGCTGGAGCAGCGTCCTCTTCTATGTCGGCCGGCGCTTCGAGCGCTGGAAGTCGAACTGAGCCTATTCGGTTTCCGGCAGGTCAGAGATGCCGGTTTCCCAACAGGTTCGCGGAGCAAGCGATGATCCCCGACAATCTCGTCAACGCCAAGGAATTCGACGACGTGCCACGGGGCTATCGTGGCCTCGGGCAATGCCTTCACGAGACGCATCGAGCGTACCTTTTTCAGTACTACGGCCACGAGGTTTGGATTCCGAAAAAGGTGCTCGTGAAGGCTGAAGGCGGCTTTTGGGCGCCAGCGTGGTCGATCGAGAGCAGCAAGAAACATCAATCAGGATCAACGGTAGACTATGACAAACAGAGACGAAATCTCGAAAGACGTGGATGAACTGCTGGCAGGTTGGTTTGATGGCGAACGCTATGCTGTCGACAAGAATGACATCGTCGAGCTGGTGTTGAAGCATAGCGCACAGGCTGCAGCACTGGTAATTATGGCGCTGAATCCGCCGATCGCAACACATCGTCACAAGAAGCGCGGCACGGAATACGTGTTGATCGGCGTCGGCAAAATGCAGGCTGAGAACTGGAAGTTTCCTCACACCTACCGCGACATGGGTGAAAGCGAGACCGACATGCTCTCAGTGGATATGCGCGAAGTCGCGATCTACCGCTCAATCGACGATGATTCCCTTTGGGTTCGTCCACGTGAGGAATTTGAGGACGGTCGCTTTGAAGCCCTCGGCTCGCTCCTCCCAACCGTCTGGATCATGAAAACGGTTGCCGGCGAGTTTTATCCAATCCAGCCGAGCGATAAATGCAAACCTGAGGACCATGGCAGGCTGAACGACCACGTCGTCAGCATCGAAGACCTGGAAGGCAATGTTCTTTGGAAAAGGAGCGCGCTATGAACCGCAACAAGCTACAGATTGCCGTTGCAGAAGCTCGCCGATTTATCGCACGCGCTGAAGCATTGCCGCCGCCCAAACCTTATGAGTGCGGTATCTCCACGATAATGTATGACAATTTCCCGCGTGAACAGGGTGCAATCAAACGGGCGAGCATGGACCTGACGCGGGCGCTCGCAGATTTGCGGAGACCGGAACGATGATGACCACCGAAACGCAAGCATCGGAAACGACCGTTGACGATCATCTTCGAAACCTCATTCAGCTTATGAAGCGTGGCGCGCGCCTAAAGCTATCAGATCTCCCTGACGATCCATCGTTTCTTAGCTCAAATATCGGTGGCGGTATGTCGCAGGCCATTGCCGAGCGCCTCGAAGCCGCCCTGTCCGCTGCGTACCCAGTCGATCTGCAATATCATTGCGACGTGTGCAGCGTGCCCGGATATGGTGATGCAAAATGTTCACCATTGTGCGACAGGTCGGCGGCGGCCGTTGGTGCTATGGACCGCGCTTTCGGAATGAGTGCCGCCGAAGCCCACGACCTGTTGCGGGTGAACGCAGGAGCGAAGCGCATCTACGATTGCGCGATTTCTGCCCTCTCCGCACAGGTACAGGACGCCCGCGAACCTATCCCGCAGAACAAAGAAACTCTGGATCAGGTTGCCGCAATCATGCTGCAACACGGCACGCCTGCACAGAGGGCCGAGGCTATCGCCTACGCGTCCGCCGCAGAGGTGCAGGACGTGGCGGGGTGGAAGCTTGTACCGACAGATGATGAAACCCGCTGCGTTGCAGACAGCGCATTGCCGCACGAAATGATCGAAGCCGGTATCCGCGTTCAAGAACAGGTGAACGACGACAACTGCAATTATGTCGCCGGGGAAACGACAGATTGGGATTGTGGTATGGTCGCCGTCGCCATTTACCGCGCCATGCTCGCCGCAGCACCCGCAAAGCAGGAGGACCGCATTCTCCACAAACACACAAATATCAGGAGTGGCGAATGAAGTTTCACCCTGATGTCCTGAAGGTACACGCGCAATTCGGCGGCGATTTGGAATCGATGCAAAAGTGTTACGAGCATTCCGATCTCGTCGCGGAAGTGAAGTTACTTCGGGAAGCATTGAGGCCTATGGCAGCGGTCGCGACCGATATTCCTGCTTCTTGGGATGACGACCATCAATGCGTTACCGCTTGCGGGCATTTCCGCCGCGCAGCGAGCGCCCTCGAAGAGTCAGTTTTGAGGGGAACATGCCTTGACCTTTAAGCTGACGCCGGAAGCGCAGGCGCGAGCGCAACAATACGAGGATTGGTCAAGCAGGAAACGAGGTGAAATGCGCGCGCTGTCAGACGAGAACCTGGTTGCGACTGCGAAATTCTACATGTCGCATATGGCGCCGATGCAATTCGCACCAGGTGAACCGGTCTACGACGCCACCATGTGGCACATCATCTTGCCTGAGATGATGGCCCGTGTCACCGGCAGGTAAGTTAATCCCTCGCCATCTTCCCGATGATCCAGTTGTTGTTTCCCTTGTTGCCGCACTTCATGCACCGCAGCATAGGCCTCAACTGGTTCAGGAAGACGTTGGTGCCAAAGCGCCGGATGAGTTGCTGGCGGTCCAACCACCCTTCCCGCTCACAACGGGAGCATCGTCCGCCGAACACATACCACTCCGGATACGCATTCAGCGTCGGATACAAGTCGCGACTCACCGTCCCTTCGTAGATCACGCGAAAGGAATCCGGAACGAGGTTTATGCCGCGACGGTGCTTCATGTTCTTATTTTGTTCACGTTGAATGTGACAGTCAAGAGGTGCCTCACATGAGCCCACAGAAACAGTTCTGGTTTGCTGTCGGTCGAAGTCAGAAGGTGTTCGAGGTGACTGCTCCCAGTGCATATGCAGCCAAAAGCATCATGTCGAAATTCATCGCCGACCCAAAGAATGGTTATGGGTGGAATACGCAGTTCGAACTGCTGCCCGCCTGCCCCGTGCGAAAACCGAAGAAGCTCACTTCCTGCGACTAGAATTTCACTTTTAGTGAGAATTTCTATTGACGCAATTTAATTTCACTTTTATCGTGCAATTCTGTTTAGGAGAAATCGTTTATGACTGAGATTTTGCTGGATGCCCGCACAGTCAATGTAATCTTGAAAGCGCTGAATGTGCCTGTGCGCAACGCTACCGAGGCATGCACGATCGTCCGTGTCCTCGCTCGCGATACCGGGTTGAAGCAGTCCGACGACCACGATCTGACGGGCGGAGATTATTCCCCGTTCATGGATCGTGGGGCGCTGATGAAGCGTGCTTTGCAGTCGCTGACCGACTTGGAAGACTGGTGCCATCAGAATGAGGCCCAGTGGTCCGGTTACGGCGAGATGACTGTGCCTGATGGCGCCGAACGCTGGACCGCCCAGGCGAAATTCGCGCAGGAACTCGTGAAAGACAATGTCGATCCCGGTCCCATTCCTGAGCTTTTGAAATATGAAGCGCCGCAAATCAGCGATAGCGACGGCCATCTGATCGAGGCCGTGCTACAGGCCGGCGCTCACATGCTCAACGACGACGGCACCGTTTACGCCTTCACTGAGGAGCAACTGCTTCGCTTCACCAAGTGCGCGCTCGAACGCGACTTCTCACCGCTATGGGACAAGCCGGCAGAAGGCGGTGACGCATGACCGACAGTTTCCTCGGCATTCAAACCATTCACGGTGACGAAGGGGAGCGGCGAACCCCGTACATGACGAGGGTTTGGTTTGGGAGGCTCCGCTTTCACATTTTTCATCGCGGCGATGCGGACCCCGATTGCCACGACCATCCGTGGGATTTCTGGACATTTCCGCTCACCAGCTACGTCGAAGAGGTGGCGGAGCACGTCTGGATGAGCGGCCCGCTTCCGATGCAATATCACCTCCGTCGCCACGTAGTCAGAGCTTTCCGCCTCCACTATCGACCTGCATCGCATTGTCACCGAGTTATCGGGCGATGGTCAGGGTGCGGCGAAGAAACGCAAGCCGGACGCATCTATACTCTGGTGCGGCGAGGACGATCTAATCACCATTGGGGCTTTCTTAAAAACCGCGAAGGACAATGGTGTTGGACGCCGTGGCGCGACTACATACTAGGCGGGGGAAAAACCACTCCGTGTACGCCGCGCGAAGGCGGTGATGCATGATGACCGAAGCCGACATCGCTCGTAGTGCTCGAGATATTTCCATCCATTGCAGACGTAGTCCCGCTTATCGCCAGTGGATATACGAGACCGCTGCATGGATGCGGGATGAAGTCGCGCCTGGCACACCTCTGTCCGAGTTCCGCGGCGAACTCCTCGAGCGCTTCGTCGACGACAGCATTCGCTGTTTAGTCGAAGAGACCGGTTTACGCGGCAACATGCTGTCGAGGTACGCACGATGAGGACGATTTTCATCCTCGCCGTCCTCGGTGTTGCAGCTTGGTTTCTCCTCCTGTCGACGCTGAGAATCCTTTTACTCGCGGGGGTTCTTTAAATGGCAGCCGAGAACCGCCCCAACACACTTTGGCCCGTCGGTACGAAGGTCGCCTACCTGAACGCGTACGGCCTCGAACCAGTAGATGGCACGGTCATCAAACACTACGGCGACTTCAATGTACTCGTCGAAGATGGTCTAGGCGTCCGACATTTCGGTGCAACGTGGCGGATTTCCACGGCACCTCCATCTCCTAAATCAGCAGTCGATCTGGACGACCTGATCGTCTCTACCCCTGTCAAACCGAAGCCTGTCGATATCGACGACCTGCTTGTGTGAGGAACATTGCATGACTGATTATCCAGAGAGATGGTCGCAGGTCGAAGTCACTTTCACCGACGGCACAATCGAGACTTATGAAATCAAAGCTGGTTCCAGCTTCGGCAGACATCTCGCCAAGCAGGCCGGTGAGGACAACGTTCTTACACTCCTCTGTGGCCCCAAAGTTCACTCATTTCCGCTCGCCAGTGTTCGTTCGTGGACGCTCAGCGAACTCGAAGGGAAACCGGAATGACCGCAACATCAAACCAGGGTGTTATCAAGTCGCTCGCCGTCGGACGTTCCGACATCTACCGCATGGATCCGCGCGATCTGAATGTGAAAGCCGACTGGAATTGTCGCACCATCAATTTCAATGCAGATGATCCTGAAGACTTGGCGCTGGCGGAATCCATCTCGCAGGTCGGCGTCAAACAGCCCCTCACCGTCTATACGGAAGATGGCAAGGCGTTCATCTCCGACGGACATCGCCGCCACGGTGCGACCATGTATGCGATCGAGCGCCTCAGAGCCGAAATCAAGAGCGTTCCCGTGCAAACGGAAGATCGCTATTCGAGCGAGGCTGATCGCGTTTTCAGCCAGATCGTCCGCAACTCGGGGAAACCTCTGACGCCGATCGAACAGGCGCGTGTCTTCAAGCGTCTTATCGACCTCGGCTGGACCGAGAAAGATATTCAGCAAAAGACCGGCCTCGCTCGCCAGTGGATCGTCGAGCTTCTCGAACTGCAGGCCGCGCCGGCTGCCGTCACCAATCTCGTTGCCACGGGACAGGTTGCCGCCACGCTCGCCATGTCCACGTTGAAAAAGCACGGCGGTGACGGTGCCAAGGCGGCTGGCGACCTGACGCGCGCTGTCGATAAAGCTCAGGCGGAGGGGAAAAAGCGCGCCACCGCCAAACACCTCGATGTCAGCGAGAAGCCGAAGCCCGTTCATCCCGACACCGCGCGACTGGACGCATTGCGCGAACTCGCCGGTTACGTGGAAAACGGCACGGACACTTCCGTTTCGATCTCACAGGAGGACGATGCAACGCGCGACTGGGTCGTGCGAGTGGGCAAAAACTATTGGACCGGAAACTCGTTCAGAGACGCGATCGACAGCGCCGCTGCAAGCCTAGCAAGGGAGTCGGGAGAATGACAACAATCAGCGCCAAAACCATACTCCGATCGCGCAATGTCAGTGCCCCGAACAAGGTGCTCTCGACGCTCCTGTTGCGCTATCCACGGTTCATCCATTCGGAGTTCATGACGCACCGCGTGTTCAGCCGGAATGCCGCCAGTAGCCGTGCTATCCCGGTCAAAAAGATGATCGACGACATCCTCGCCGACACCGCCATGCCGATCCATTGGGGAGCTGCACAAAAGGGGATGCAGGCTGATCAGGAGTGCGATGCAATGGTCAACATTTGGCTTCCTATTGCTGAAAGGCAGACCCGTGCATCACTCGTATCTCGCGAAAATGCTTGGCTCAGCGCTCGCGATCACGCCATTGAAGTTGCACTCGAATTCAACTCGGCCGGCTACCACAAGCAGGTAATTAATCGTCTTCTCGAGCCGTTCCTGCATATCACGGTACTGGTGTCGTCGACTGAGTGGGACAACTTTCTCGAGCTTCGCGATCACAAGGATGCCGAGCCTCACATTCAGATGCTGGCTCGCGAAATCCGGAAGTGCCTCGAAGACGAGTCCGCGGTGCAGACGCTCGAACCTGGTCAATGGCATCTGCCTTTTGTCAGCGAGTGGGAGAAATCCGAAATCGTCAAGGAAGCTACGGGCACAACATGGCAAGAACCTTGGGGGGACGCTGAAAGGCTTTCACTGATCAAGCTCTCTGTCGCCCGCTGCGCCAGCACGTCCTACAAGACGACGGACGGCTTCGACATGACGCTCGAACGCGCCGTGGCGATCTACGACAAGCTGCACAGCAAGCCTTTCCATGCCAGTCCGTTCGAGCATGTCGCGCAAGCTGATGATTTCGAAGACTTGGCTTACCATTTTGAGCGACCGGCATTCAAAACCGCGGCTTGCTGGAAGCACAGCGAAGAACACGGCAATTTCGTCGGCTTCCGCCAGCTTCGTCGTCAATTGGAGCTTCGGACGTGATCGACTTCCATCGCCTCAACCGCAACCTTCACATCATCCTCGACTGCGACGACGTGCTCTTAGACTGGCTCGACGGCTTCAAGAACTTCGTATCTGCCGTTGAGTGCCGGCCGATCGAAGGTCTACCATCTTCGTGGGACATGAGCACGTGGCTCGGGTTAACTCCCTCGGCTTCTCGTGAGATGATCGCCCAATTCAACCACAGCTCCCGTTTCGCCTCGCTCAAAGCGTGCCCGAACGTCGTTGAAAATCTCACCATACTCAAAGACATGGGTCACCGTCTCACGGTGCTCACCAGTTGCTCTGACAGCGCAGTTGTCGTTGCGCGGCGGAAGATCAATCTCGAGCAGATCTTCGGCGACATATTCGAGCAGGTGATCTGCCTCCCACTCGGCGAAAGCAAGAAGAAGTGGCTCGGGATCCTTGAACGCGGGCTGTGGATCGAAGACAACTATGGTCACGCGGTCTCAGGTCATGACTGCGGACACAAGTCGTTTATGGTTCGACGATCACACAATCGATCCCACGAAAAACCGGGCGATCCTCTCGTCACATGGATCGACGATCTGCGGCCAATAGTTTCACTTTTATCTTGACTTTCACTTTAAAGGTGGAATTATGAACGAAGGTAAAGGCACGCTTTGGGAGTCGTCCTGCCAGGGGAAAGAGCAGTTCACCGCAAATGTAGTCGCGTCGGTTCGGAAACGTTATCCGAAGGCAACTCCCTACAAATGTAAGTTCTGCGGCTTTTTCCATCTCGGCCGGCGCACAGTTAAACGCAAGATAAGGAACAAATGGAAATGACAGACTTAAACCTGCTTGCCGCCGAAATCCACGCCGCCAATGAGCGCTGGTGGCGCAACCCCGCAACAGCCGAGCGCCTCGATCGCAATAAGGGTGAAATGCTGATGCTGGTCGTCAGCGAACTTTCCGAAGCCATGGAAGGTGAACGGAAAGACCTGATGGACGACCACTTGTCTCATCGCAAAATGGCAGAGGTTGAACTTGCAGACGCCAAGATCAGGCTTTTCGATTTTGCGGGCGGCTGCGGATATAAGCTCCTTCATCCGCAAGGGCTTGCCATCGATCTTAGCGACAACCGGGCCGAAGCGCTGTTTGCGATCACCCGCCTCGTGACAGGTGTGGGCAATTTGATAGAGTCGAACTGGAATGTCCGCACGGGCATCGAAATCACGCGCGTCCTCGCGACGATCGATGCTTACGCTGCCAAGTTCGGCTACGATGTCGACGGCGCCATGGTCGAAAAGCGCGCCTATAATCTCGTGCGCGCTGACCACAAGGATGAGGCCCGGCTGGCTGCCAATGGCAAGAAGTGGTGATCATTCATGGCACTTGTCGAGATCACGAAAACCACCAGCGTCAACCCGCATTTAGTGCAGAGCGTTCAGTGCTATTACGACTCCAGTTGCGTGGGCGTCCGTATGCACGATGGACGAGAGTACAGCGTACAGCCGATTCATAACGAAACCACTTGGGAGGCTTATGATCGTGTTCGTGCGTCTTTGGGCTACGAGGTGAAGCCGTGAGCACCAAGGAAACAAACCCCAAGGACGGAATCGGCATCAAGAAATGGCGCCAGTTCGCCACGCTCCCGATGACCGTCATGTGCGAAGTCGGCGTTGCTATGCTGGAAGGCGCAGCAAAATATGGTCGGCATAATTATCGCGTCTCTGGCGTCAAAGCCTCGGTTTATGTCGACGCTGCTGTCGGTCACATCATGCAGTGGTGGGAAGGAGAGGACATCGATGCCGACAGCCAGCTCTCCCACATCACCAAAGCGATCAGCAGTCTCATCGTTCTGCGTGATGCGATGATCCAGAAGCAGTTGAACGACGACCGGCCGCCTAAAGCGAACCTGGACGCTGTTCGCGACGAGCTTCAGCGCGTCGTTGACACGATGTTCGAGAAGTACCCGGAAGGCGTCGCCCCGTACACCGAGAGCGGGAAGAACCATCTTAGACCCACCCATCTGACTGACGCGACATCGTTCGTTGCAGGTGGACTGGTGGACAAACCGGTTCGTTCTTGACGCGTCTTTATTTCACGTTTAACGTGACTTTCAATTATTAGGAGAGAGAATGTCAATCGGACATAATAGCGGCGAAACGACGGAAACAGTAGCCGCAGCGGAGCTTCGCCAGTTTGTCGAACGTGTCGAGCGTCTCGAAGAAGAAAAGGCGGCAATCCAGGACGACATCAAGGATGTCATGGGTGAGGCGAAGGGCCGCGGCTACGACACCAAGGCGATCCGCACCATCATCCGCCTGCGCAAGAAGGACGCCAACGAGCGCATCGAAGAAGAAACCATCTTGCAGACCTACATGGCCGCGCTCGGCATGACGATGCTCGATCCCTGATCCCAAAAACGGAGACTTGAAATGAAACTCGGCGAACTGCGCGGTGCGATCCGCAAGACGAAGGGTAGCCCCTTCACCATCGTGACCATCGGCGGCGAGGCTGTTACGCTTGTGCTGCAAAAGACCCCTCTCCTCGAAGAACTGGACCGCGTGTTTCCGGGTGGCAAGGCTACCGAAACCGGCCTGACGTTCGACGCAGCCGATGGCAAGCTGGAAGGCTTTGACACTGCTGGCGCTGCAACGGCCACCGAGGTTGTTGTCGATGATGACATCAACCTCGACATTAGCGATATCGCACACGGAACACTGGTTGTCTCCGATGCAATTCTGCGTAACGCAGATCCAGACGACCTTTTGGTGTGAACCATGGCCGCCAGCGACAACTATATCCAAGTTGCGTTCCTGCGCGGCCAACTCGACGCCGCTTACGACGCGATCGCCTGCCTGTGGGCGATCTCTCAGGACACATCGCAGACTAACGCCCAACATGCCGCCGATCTCGATCAAGCGATCTTCGAAGCCATCAAGCTGCTTCCGCCGAGCCATCGAACGAACGACATGCCGGCCTTCGTTGCACCCGCCAACCCACCAGAGGAAGAGTTGCTCGTATGACCGAGGAAATGTCTCTCGAAGACCTTATCGACCTCGCCATGTCCAACGGTGATTGGCACTCGATCCGCATCTTCAACGGCAAAATGAGCGGCGGCGGCAACACGGTCAGCATGGGGCGCGACCACAGCAGCTTCGTTGTCGACCAGCTCGTTCCCGAAGCCTCGCCATCGCAAAAACTGCGACACGTTTTGCTTCAGGTTCTGAAAGCCACGCCAGCGGCCGGCTCCTCCGACGATCTTCTGGTCTGAAAGTATTCCTATGACGAGCATCACCCTGCATCCTGGCGACAACCGCGCCTCGTTACGACGCCTGATTGCAAGGGGCGTGCGCGTCCATTCTGTAGTGACAGATCCTCCCTATGGACTGGTGTCCATCCAGAAGCGTTTCGGGAAGGAAGGCGCGGCCCCTGCCCGCCGCGAGAAGAACGACGGCAGCTTTGCTCGGCTGTCAGGTGGCTTCATGGGGCGCAAGTGGGACGGCACCGGCATCGAGCGCGACCCGGAATTCTGGAAGCTGATCTACGACATCCTCTTACCTGGCGGATACGTTTTTGCTTTCAGCGGCAGTCGCACCGGACACTGGCAGGCTTGCGCGATGGAAATGGCTGGCTTCGTCATGCACCCGATGCACGGATGGTGCTTCGGCAGCGGATTTCCGAAGGCGAGCAACGCTGAACGGGCGATAGACGCTCATAGATGTGTCCGGCCAGGTCGTCACTACGAGTCCGCGCTTCCAAGGGATCCGCGACCGGATGATCACGTTTGCGACTCATGTGAGGAAGGTGATTATTGGGAAGGATGGGGTTACGGCACACAGACACAGAAGCCTGCGCTCGAACCGATTTACCTTGGGCAGAAACCATTTAGCGAGAAGAATGGCGCCGCCAACCTCCTGAAACATGGAGTTGGTGCGATGAACATCGATGGATGCCGCGTGAACGGTCGGAACGGTCGTCACCCGTCCAATTTAATCCTCGATGGATCGCCTGACGTGGTTGCGTTGTTTCCTTATACAAAAAGTGGCTCACCGGGTGTTATGCGGAAAGGTGTGAATGACGGTGCTTGTTATGGTGCAGAGTCGCGAGCTGCCGGAACACAGATGACCGGTTTCGGTGACGAAGGTTCTGCTGCTCGTTTCTTTCACCAATTTCCACTTACCGACGAAGATTATGCGCACGCGATAGCGGCAGGTGTGATCGGCGAAGACCGTGGCGCCCCCCTCATCTACCACGGCAAGGCGGGGAAGCTCGACCGCGCTGGCGGTGCTCATCCCACTGTAAAACCCATCGCCCTCATGCAGAACCTGATCCGCCACATTACGCCTCCGGGCGGCATCGTGCTCGATCCATTCGCTGGCTCCGGAACAACTGCGGAGGCTGCGCGCCGTGAAGGCTTTGACTGTATCCTCATGGAAGCGGAAACTGAGTACGTCGAATTTTTAGAACGCAGGTTTCCAGAAATTAACGAACACAACCAAAAAATGTTGCTTTCCGATGAACAACTTGGCGATTATTCGTTCACGGTATGTTCCATTTCTAAAAGAAAAGGATTAAATTCCTACCTGTCAGATTTGATCGGTGAAAACGTCGACCTGAGCGACCTAATGTGAGAGTGAGAAAATGAGTATTGTGAGTTTTGATCAGCTTCCCTTCGTCGTCACGGTAGCGGGACGTTTGCAACCATGGACACCCTTCCGGACGAATGATTACCAGGTGGATTGCAACACTGGGCGCTTATATTTCTCGCAGCTCCACTCGCTTATGACCGCCACAGACAACCCCGTTCACTTATCGCGCGTTTTACAGGCGCAGGTCGAGGTTGGCCGTTGGGAGGGAATCGAGATCGGCTTCGCTCAGGCGATGAGTGAAGCCTTGCTGGCGAATTGAATCTGGCTCTTCCATCACCGAAAATTAGGCCTGTGGTCGCACCAGTCCAAGACGTGGCACAGCACCGTCGATGATAACGCACCGTTGCAGCCAGTTGACATCGGCAGTGGGCGCGGCTGCGCCGCCAAATGCCGGCGCAAATCCATATGACGAATTGGCGTCATCGTTGATGGGATCGCATGGAATGGAGCCGTAAACGATTGGCATCCATCCGCCTGCGCCAGATAGTGCTCCCCACATGAGACCTCCGCCAGTGTAGGTTCTCAGACCACTGTTAGCCCTCGTCACGAAACTGGTGACCGGGGTGCGCTGCAAGGGATTAGCCTTGGCGAGCATGATTGCTGTGACGTTTTTGCCGGCCATTGACGCACGCTCGGTGGCGTCGAAAGAGTTCTGCAACTTGGAAAAATGGCCGTTGGCATCGGCTGGCTTGCATCTCGCTGAATAGGCCGCACCCGTCCCGAGAAAGATGTTTTCGGGGTCTGTATCTTTGGTGACTGTGTGGCTGGCAACGTTGCTAAAATTCACAGGGGCCGCGCCGGTCCAGTTTAAAAGGTCTCCGTTTACGAACAGGTTTGTCGCAATCGGCAATTCCATCCAGCTAACCGTCGAGAATAGAGCCCTCTTTGTTTTCTTGAACGTCGCCATGAGCGCATCCGCAACTTTTTGAGCCCCGTCCGAATTGGCTTGAGTGTCGGATGGATGAACAACGGGAGCCCCCTCCCCAGTCCGATAGAGATTTGCTGTTTTTCCCGCATCGACGAAGAGCTTGTGGCTGTCGACGACGGTTAAGGTTGGGAAAACGGAGGCTACGCCCCGTATCGCATCATAAACCTTGTCGTATCCGGCTGTGTCTCTCCACGGATTTTGCGTCGTCATTACCTGGGCGACGCCTTGCCACTGCCAACTGATCAGACCGATAATCGACCAGATGAGACCGCGCCCAATAGCGAGGTCTCCACCTGGCGTTTCAAACGTCGACATATTGTGCCCGTGGTGAGTGATGGCAACGTCGGGTTTCGGAATCGCGTCGATCGCAGCCGGCTTGCGAGAGGTCTCAAACATACATCCTGCGACCTGCCCCGGCAGCGCAGCCAAATAGACCGACATTGTTCCGCGCGTACCCGTCCGCAGCGTGACAGGCGCGGAATACTGCTTCGGCCCTGTTGGCGCGCTGGTGACCCACTCCGCCCAACGATACATGACAACCGTGTAATCGTAGAGATTGCCGAGGGCGACGGCGAACTTGTAATAGGGTCCGTATTCGGAATAGGCAGTGCTGTCCCCATTCACAAACATGACAGCGTTCTGGCCGCCCTCTAACTTTTGAAGTAATGGGCCGAACGCTGTATCGATCCGAGGCGAAATGATGGGCGAGGCTGCGGCCCCGACGGGCGAAAGCGAGATTCCTAACATCGACTGACCTTTCTAAGTGCGCCTAGCCAGCTCCCGCTGGATCCGGAGTTCTTCTCTTATGCGATCCATTTCAATAGCCATGTGCGACCAGTGGCGGCCTGAATCCTTCATCGTCTCGATCATCTCCAACACAGCGGCGGTATGGGCCTCGAGAGCTTTCGTCGCGTTGTTGAGTGCGGTGGGATCGACGATGACAGCAGCCACCTGGGCCGACGACTGGCTCTTCTGCGGTGAAGCGTTGGTGCCGGCCGAAATTCCGAAGTGACGAACCGCGAAAATGACCGCCAGCGTCGCTCCAAAAACCACGAGCGCGAGCGGGGGAAGTTCAGTCAGTTTTTCCATTGCGAACCTCTCCCTGATCATGCGCAGCACGATGGATGTTGACCAGCTCACTCACAGCAAAGAGCGGATAGATGGAAATCCACGTACTGATGACCCCGGAAGATGCAAAAGCGTAAGCTATGCCTGACCAGATCACGCACCCGGCTGCTGCCGAAAACTGCCGTATCTGTGGTGTGACGTTTTTCTTGGCGCCGTTGATCACGAGGCCGATGACGCGGAGACATCCGACGACAAACATGATCCAGCCGAGGAAGTCTTCTGACGGTACAATTTCGTTAAAACCTTGGAAGGCCGGCTGATTGAAGGTTTGGGAGGGAAGAAGCAGCACCCATCCGAATGCGATAAGGTGGCCCGCCATGAACCATTCCATCATGCGCGGCCCGAAGCGATGCTGTATCCTCACCCACATTCCGGTGCCTTGATACCCTGGTTCCATTCCGGCTCCCCTGCCCTTACTTTCGGCAGGCAGCGTCTTGGCTGCACTGGCGGTTGTTGGAATAGATCGCGGGACCGGCTGTCGGATCCTGTGAGGCGAGCCGTGCGGCTTCAGCATCGGAGAAGCTGATATGTTGATACCCGCTACCGTTCATCGCAGGTGCTGTCTGGCAGCCCACTATCGCGCACGATAGCAAGGCAACGCTCGCGAGACGGAAGCTTGCGGAACGAAGCATCGTTTTTCTCCATTTTGGTGATACGACCGAGGGCTTCTTTCGCAGCCTCGACCTTTGCCGACTCCCGCTCCCGGAACGTGCCATAGCTGCACGCAGGAACGGCCATCAGGGCTGCGCCAGCGACGGCGCCGATACCGATCTTGAAGTAGTCGGTGAGACCGAACATTAGCATGATCTCCAAACGCCGTCGGTGAGGAACCCATGCCAGTGACCGACATGATGGACACTCGGGAGAAGGGTCGGCTTCTCTCGGTCGCCGTTCCATTCCCAGGAAGGCGACGGGTGTGGACGGAAATTCAGCGCACCGGTTCGACCGCAACCACACGGACACGAGTAAACCATCCCGGCGATCTTCTCGTCGCGATCGACGAAGAACTCGAAGGCGCCTGCTTTGGCTTTAACGTCTTCGATATCCTCGCAATAGGTGGCCTCGACAGGTTCCGTTCTCACTTCAGCCATCAGGCCATCTCCCTCACCTGCTCGGAAACGGCTTTCGCATCGGCCTTCTTCCGCCAAAGCAGAAAAGCGCCAGCGAGACCGAGTGCGACCAGGATGATGGCAAGGTTCTGCCAAGGGATGCTACCAACGGCAGCAAGCGACGAGGTGACCGTGCCACCAGTGAAGGCCGGAACAAGAACTTCCTTCGACTTCCACCAGGGTGCATCGAGACTGGGAGGTGTAACCGCGACCGGCTTTTCCTCGGTGACCGGTGCGGCCTTCACCTGCAATGTCTGTGTCTGTGGTGAAAGGTCGACGAGCATGAGATGAATTGCAGAACGTGTCTGTGGTCCATCAAGTCCGTCGAGCCTGCCCTTGTAGTAACCTGCTTTCTGCCCGGCATTTTGGAGACCGATGATATCAGTGACCTTGAAACCGAGCACTGCGAGTCCTAGTCGCGTGTAATAGTCCAAGCGATCCGCGTAGCCGTTCAGCCCACCGTTGATACGGCGGGTGATCATTTCCATGTCGTTGCGATCGGCGTATCGGTTGAGGCTTTTCTTGTCAGGATTGCCTTCGTCCCAGTACCAGATTGCAGAGAGGCCTTCCCACGGGTCCGTGTTGATCAGATCGGGATTTCGGACGAAGTCGGGAGGATTGAGACCTTTCCGTTTGCACCACTCGTAGAAGGCGCGAATGTTATAACCGCCAGTCACCTGGATCGGCCCGCGACCACGGTTCTTATACCCGTCCCCGTCTTTTGCAGGAGTGTTGCCGAGATCAGTGCGCGTGTCGTAGCGCTCTTGAGCGGGCGTCGGTCCCCAAATCTCCCGATCATAACGGAACGACCCGCTCTCATGCATCAGCTCTGCAAGATACGGAACAGCGCGATGCGGGAGATTGAGGCCGACGCCTGCGCCATATTTCGAAAGCGCCATCATGACAGAATTCAGGTTGCTTTCGTCAACGCGCCCCTTTGCTGCGGCACGGACCTGAACTGCGGACACTGCTGTCATGATATATTCCTCGGGAACGAATGTGGACCCGATGAGAATTACACAACATTATTCAAAATTACAACTTTTATGAGGAATTCTGGGGATGATCAAGTGGCTGGTCGTCGCCGGCTTCGAGTTCCTGAAGACGCTTCAGCAGTTCATCGCGTTGCGATGTCACGATCATCAGGTCTTCGGCCAGTTTGTCGACGCTGTTGGCATGCGCCTTGTTCTGCGCTTGAAGGAACGCGAGCTGATTTTCGAGCGAGTTGGCGTAGGATGACATTTGGACAGCCTCTTGTTTAAGGTTGCGATGGCGCAAGGATTTGTGCCGCACGTTCTTCTCCGAAAAGCGCTGTGGCGATCTGTATCAAGAGCGGCCAAAGTTCATGGTCGCTGCGGTATGAGTTGGCGGACTCAAAAATTCTTCGAATCCTCACCGGTTGTTCGGCCATCTGCGCAAGAACCTCTTCCGCCTCTGGGTTGGTCATTCGCGTCCACAGATCAACCTGATAAACGACAACAACTGGTTCAGGAATTGGGTCCGGGGTCGGAGGTGGTTCTCCCATCTCTTCATCGGTCAGTGTGACTTCGATAAATTCTCCGGACTCAGCGTCAAAAACGATGCCGTTATTCATCCCCTTATTCCTTCTAAGAAAAGTGTGCCAAACTGGAAGCTCGGACCTCCGGTTATGTAACGAAGAGCGTTCTGCGCTGTAGCCCGAGAATGAGCGTTTGCCATCGTCCTGACGTATCGTGCGCTTGTGGTGCTAAGCCGCGCCATGTGAACGGAAGCCGCATTTCTAGCCTTGTTAAAATTATGAATTGTCCCGTCCGATACGAAAGGCCAACCAGTGTCCCCACCGTGGTCTCCGAATGGCAACCATGTTGAACTTACTTCGCCTACATCTCCAACGGCGGAACCTGGATTAAGGTCAAATCTACCGTCGAGATATGTAGCTCTAAATTCGGTCGCTGAGGCGTTGAACGTTGCGCCATTGTCCTCAGAAAATCTTAGCCCAGTCGAACCAGCCGCATTTAGGACTCCGAACACTGATATTTTTAACGATAGAAAAGCTCCAAGACCTATCACGTCCACAAACGTTTTCCCGGCAAGGTCGAACGCGCCGATGAATTCCCAACCGCCAAGAATCTGCCTACCTTGAGCCGCCGTAAGCCTTTCTACGGCACCCGTACCGGCCGACACTCGACCAAGCAGCGCAGGGCTTCCGATTGTTGCTGGACCCAAGTTTCCGGAGGAATCAGAAAATTGCGCCAGATCGCCTGCAACAGTTGTTCCGGGCACGGAATTTTCTATCCGAGCCCAAGCACTGAACGTAAAAGGGTCTGTTCCTGAACTTCTGGTCCCGACGCGTCTGTAGGTAAACCCAAGGGTGGCAGTGATATAGCTTCTGTATATCTGCGTAATGCCCGTTTGATATCGCGTGTAAACTTCTAGAGTTCCCGCGTGTGTAGCCGGGTTTCCATGTGGTCCATTGGCGTATGAGCCTGTCGTCGTGTATAGGCCGCCGACCGTTATTGTGTCGAAATCGCCATCCGAAAGACCGACGCCAGCAGCAGATGGAACGGGAGGATTTCCACCGAACACTGGTCCAAGGGCGGAAAGTGCCTCCGTGACCATTAACTGGCTGATGGCTTGACCACTTGTACCTGCGAATCCCGCGATTGATCGACTTGTTACAGCGGCTCCAGGACCAGAAACGTCACCGTAGGTGCGGCGATACCACGCGCTCCAAACGTCATTTACTAGCTGGCGCTCAAAAAAAATGTTGTTTGCTGGATTTGAAATACCAAGCGCGGTTAGACGCTGCACACAATAGGTAGACGACTGAGCAATAACCTCCCCGACGAATGAGTACGGCTGCACAGGAGTGTTAACCGTAGTCGATCCACCAAAATAGAAGCCGCTTGCCTTGGCGTCATTCCAGTCAGAAGTGAATGTTGGGAATTCCCTTAGGCGTGCAGGAAGTGCGGTGTCCGCAACCACCCCCGCACTATCAGCCGCAGCCAGACGCGACCAAGAACCCCACGATCCGGAAACCCTAATCCTGTACCAAACATCGGGATTAGCCACGGAAGTTCTTGTGTAAGTCTGAACGCCTGTGCCTGATGTGCTGTACATTTTGGCGTCAAGAACTCCAGCGGCAGCAACTGGAATGCCAGTCGTTGACGCTGATACAGAATAAACGCCCGTTTCAAGAACGGCGTTAGCATCGGTGACCGGAGTCGACAACGCCCTCAATCGCGTCGGTAACTGCGAGTTGAAAATCTCACCGAAGTTTATCTTGACGAAATCAGCAATCTGCTGCGCCGTCACCTTGCGGCTGTTCCCGTCCTGGACACCGTGGAAGAGCGCGGCAGCGAGCAACGCGCTGATTGCCGGCAAGGCTCCTAGTTCTTTGTCAGCCATCAATTATCTCCTGAAAGTAGAATGCGTCCGCTCTGGTCGCCCGACAGGCGGAGATAGCCGCTCTGGTCGCCCGACATCCTGATTGCGTCGCGTGGTGTGATTTGAACTGCCAACGTGTGAGCCTGCAGCGAGCGATAGCCGTCACGCTCGGCAGCTACGCTGATCGTCGAGTCGACGTTGGTCCCAAGGTCGGCCAACGGAATCGTAAATGAGTTGCCTGTGAGCCCTGCGTAGCTCGTGATCAAAACACCTGCTGGCGTTCGCACGTCGATGCGCGTCGTCTGGCCCGCTTCGCCACCAACGTCAGCTTCATTCCATTTGAGAGCCTGCGTGGATTCGAGGATGCGATTTCTGTTCGCCCACGTCACCTGAAGCTGTGACGCCGACGTGGCGTTCACGGCGCCAAAACTTACCCCGTTGATCTTTACGTTCGCTGGACGGTTCGGACGATACGGACGCGGGGAGATTGAGATGTTCAGTTGCGGTGCGTTCTCGAGCGGAAGCGCTCCCGCCGTGGTCCTGGTGAGCAGCCAATATGACGTGCTCTCGAACACCGAACGCACCGTTGGATCAACGACGATTGCGTCGGCAGGGATGATGAAGCAGCGCGTACCCACGGGCCACGCCTTCGGAACAGTGTCGAGCATGCCACGGTTCAACAGATAACCGAGCGCGTCAGCATTCTGCACCGTGCAGATTTCCGTGTATTCGTCGTTGCCTGTGCCGATGAGGATGAAATCGCCCGCGGATGGCACACCGCCACGTAGCCCCGGCAACGTGGTCAACTGGCTTTGTGACTCGGCGACGAGCGGCGTCGTGACCGCAAACGTGCCGAAGAACGGTCGGGTGCCGATCGATGCCCGTTTCGTCGTGCCGTTCACGTCGGTGACATAGGTCACGAGATCGTAATTCACGTCGTCATCACTGTCGGCACCGACAGTGACAGCCGCCAGTGCTTCCGGATATTCAAGTTCCGAGGGATCGTTGAGCTTCAGGGCTGCTGCGGCCATAAAGGCCGGAGCCGTGCCAATCTGGTAAAAAGATGCCGGTGTAGGCGGCTGAGATGGATTGACCCATGAAGTGTCATCTGACTCGAGATAGCTGGCGAGATCCAGACCGAAGATGTCCTCATACAGATCAAGCGTGACAACGTTGGCGTCTTTCTGAACCTCGGAGACGCGGAAGACGATACGCTCAATGTCGTATTCGGGCCACGACAACACGACGACATCACTGCTCACCGAGTCCCAAAACTGGCGCGTGACCTGTGCTTGGCAGGTGGCGATCGGGTTGACAGACGCGGCAAGGTCGCGTTCGGCTACATACTGCGCCGCAGCTTTCGAAGTGAAACCGTAGTAGTTTCTGGACGAGGTGACGATCCCGCCTTCGGCCGCGATGGCCGCAAGATCCTGAACCGCGATCGTCTCTGTTTTACCGGTCTCGGCATTCGTCATCGTGACGACGATTTCGTTTGCCAGTTCACCCCATGCCTTGCGAGCGAAATTCGAGAGATCGGCGTTACTCGGATCGACGACAGGTAGAAGGTCGACATCATAGTCACCACGTAGTGGCTTGATGGTGTGCTTACCCGTCGACGGCTTGACGAAAACAGCAGCCTGCACGTGATTACAGACTTCGCCGATGAACTTTTGAATCTCGCTCTGACGCGTCCAGACGAGGCTCATTCCGAGCTTTTCGCCGTGGAAGAGTTGGGCGGCAGCTTCAAACGAAGCCTTGTCGATCACCCCTTCCGACTCCCCCATCCCCCAGTCCTGGTTCGTCAGGCACTCGTAAATGATGTGCGCAGGATTGGCTGCATATTGAGCGTTTCCGAGAGAATCGTTGTCGACCTGAATTAGTGCTATCGCCGGATTGAGACCCACAGGAGCGCGCCGCACCCGGAACGAAAATGCTCGCAGATATGGATTGTTGGCGGCGAGATAGAAGCCGCGTTTGAAAGCCGACGGCTGGTTGTTAAGCGCGCTCACAAGCCCCTGATAGGCACCTTCCCAAACGTCGGCGACGCCGGTCAAAAAGACGCTGGCGAAACCTCTGAAACCGGGGCAAGTCTCGCTGGTCAAGCCAAGTCGCGCTGCAAGCGATTGCGGCATCACCTGTGTTGCTTTGCCTGGTAGCCACCAGAGAAGGCCCTTGACGCCGCCCTCCTTCTTCACGTCGCCGAACAGGTCGGGACGGTTCACAGCGACCGTGTCTTGATCCACCAGTCCGCCGCGCCAGATTTCTTTTCCATTGTATTTCGCTGCGACGAGGGTGATCCCATCACCGTATGCGCAAATGCCCATATGAAGACCCATCGTGTATTCGTGGATCTCAACTTTACCTTCGCCTTTACCGCTTGAGCCCATGTCAGGATGACCTCGCCCTGATGGCGTCCAGGACGCGGTCTAACTGCGCGTCGAATCCTTTGCCGCGTAGCTCAGATGCGCGCGCACCGTGCTCGAGGAAATAAGCGAAATCTCCGCCTCCCGTGGCGAACGCCTTTCGAACCCCGTGCACGCAAAAGAATGGGCGCATGTCACTGATCGTAACGACTGGGTCCCATTCGCTCACGATGAGACCTTTCTGCTCGTGGTCGCCTTGTCGCCCCACCAAAGGATGTTCGGGGCGACATCCAGTTCCCCGAACACGACCGGGATAGGCCGGCTTTCGGCCGTCGGCTCATCCATGTCGGTCACTTCTTCGGGCTGCGATGTCGCGGCCTTCGGCATCATGAGATAGCCGATCACCATCGACCCGACGCCAATCAGAAGCTGAACCAGCAATGATGCTAGAAAAGGAAGGGGCATGGCTCACTTTTCGTGTATTTCACGTTTAGTGAGTAATTCTAGTAGAATTGGTTCTTGGAGGAAAGGGGATTCTCAAGGGGGATGAACGGTTGACCGCCATAGTTCAAAATGTTGCCATGCTGGTGACAGCCGCTCATCTGGCGATTGCACCCTCGTATGACGGAGAGCGGAGTGCCTACCGCCAAGCCACGGGCAACACCGCGGATCACAATGACACTTGTTCCGCTGTCGTTCAGCACACCAGCAATGGTACGAAGTTCCCGAACGCCGGTATCAGAATTGATCCATTCGAGCAGCCCTCCGACGTATAAACCGAACTGCGCCCCCAACCATGCATCGACCATAATTCTGTTTCGAGACACACTCGCGACCGCCCTGGTAACCGTTGCTGCGGCTCGGTTAGCCTTACATTGAGGGCCGTATAGAACATGGGGGCAACCGATCTGATAGTTCCGCCGCAGCCCCGGTCGCTTAAGTGAAGTCGACACCGGTTGGCAGGAAAGCTCCATCTCGTTTTTCTTATAGGTGCTGCCGAGAATCCGACCGAGCCACAGCGCCGGGAAATTCTCCTCCGTCACCGGATCGCCGACATGCCCCTCAAAGATAGTCAAGTTCACCACTTGTGACGGCGGATAGGCCAAGAAAAGCTGATCGATTTCACTGCCTAGTGACATGGTTACCGTGACATCGGATTTGTCCAGTGTGCCATCGTGCGAAAGCGTGCTGTTTTTGATCGGCCAAGGGTGAAACGGAAGGATGATATCCTGACCCAGTTCATCGGTGCCGATTTTTCGATTGATAATCTCTTCACCGTTGTTGAAACCGAATGGGCCGATCTGCTCCGCCCCATCTGAATTCTCTGCACCTTGAATGAGATACAGGGAGACTGGTGTGCCGCTATAACGGCTGATTTCATGTTGGTCGAATGACATTGGCTAAAGTCCTCGTTCACCGCTTGAAAGCTTGCGCGACGATAATTTTGTTGCTGACGAGGACACCCGCAACATCGGGTGCTTCGAAACGAAAACTAGTTTGGGCACGATTGGCTGGTGGTGTGTAGAGATAGGTCCGAGAAGCCGGTACGGTCGTGCCGCTCGCATTCTGAATTCGGAAAGTCTCAACTCTGTTGCCGTCGCTATCGATCCAGAATTCATAGATGGTGTAATTCGTCGAATTGGTGGGTGTTTGAACCACGCAAGACGTGTCGATCTTGATTGTAGGGGACCCAAGTCCATGGTTGATCGTAAGCGAATTCCCACCAGTCGCCACTGCCGTTACGGCGCCCGCTTGAATATTTGACGTTCCAACGGTCAGTCTGGAGATATTCGCGTCGCCGATATCCACATACCCCAAAACGGCAGATATTGCCGAAAGCGAACCTACGTTCATCTTGTTCGCGGTCACAGCACCTGCAGCGAGTTTATCTGTCGAGATGATACCAGCGGCGATGTGCTGTGCCTGAATTTCATTGGCTGCAATATGCTGCGCCCGGATAGCGTTAGCGGCGACTTGGTCAACCCCGATTGTCCCGGTCTTGATCCCCTGCCCGTCAATGATTGTGCGACCGTAGTCTGTCGTGAGATTGAGGCCGCCGTTATATGTAGCAAGGACGATATTGTTCGAGGAAAATGCGGTGGACGCGAGCGTTGTCGACGACAGCGAAGTCGCGCCTTTGGCCCAGTAAATATAAATGACAGAGTCGGTCCATAGTGCGCCGATCGGGTTTTCCGAGATCGTAACGGTTACAGTCACCCCTTCGTCGTTGATGTAGGTGATGGTGCCGCCTGTCCAACTGACGCGGTTTGCTGTCGGCGTGTTGCCGGAAAAAGCGATTCCAGCGCTGGAAACGCCCCGCGCACCGATCTCCAGTGAATTGGCTTTCACCGAGTTGGTGGACAGGTTGCCGCCATCAATCTTCGTGCTGTCCCCGCCTGACCGCCAGTCTGCGAGGGACGTTCCACCAGAAATCAAAATCTTGCCGGGGTCGATCTGTGTCACGGCCTGATTGATACGGGCGGCAGGATCGTTGGAGTTGGAGGCAACAGTGCCAAGGGCCTGACCGCTCACGGTTATGGATGCAGCGAGGGCTGTGCCAGCGATAAGCTTCGCGGCACTTAATTCGACAATGTGGGCGTTTTCAATGATGGCTGCGGCAATCTGCGCTGAGCCTGTGATAACCGCCTGATCGACCACAAGCTGGTTAGCGCCGATAGTCTGAGCGAGAATGGTGCTGCCATCGATGTAAGCCCTACCCTCAACGAGCTGATAGTCATTGAAACCTCGGTAGACCCCGATCAGGATGGAGTCTTGCGAGTAGAGGGTCACCAGTGAAGTGGTTGTGGAGAACCTATCGTTACCGAGAACGTAGTAGATGTAGACCGTCTGCCCGCTGAAATCCGCACTTCCAGCCGGGATGGCCTGGGTCGCTGGAACACTGCCATCTGTGCCATAGGTGATTTGACCAGCCGTCCATGTGAGGCGGTTGGAGGCCGGCTGATTTCCGGGCTTGAACATGATCCCGACAAGCGTGGCCTTGATTTCGCTTCGGATCTTCGAAGTTGTCGCCGATGCGCGCGCTGACCAAGGGGAGACGTTTCCGGAGGTGTCGACAGCTCTAACCCAGTACCATCGCGTCACTTCTGGATCTTGGCCTGCAACAACGAATGTGCTCGTCTGCGACGTATATGACGGGGTCGAGTTCTCGAGAGGTGCCGGGAACTCATCGAGCGCTTCGAAGATATCGTAGCGAGCAAGATCGGCTTCTTCATTCGGAGACCACTTCAACCATGTAGAATTGATCCCACCGAGAGCGGTCAAGTTGACGGGCATTGCAGGAGGGATTTCATCGAGCACAGTGGTGTGCGTATCCTCGGCGCTCGGTTCCGATTTGTTGCCAGACTTGTCGACCGCATAAACACGGCCGGTGTAAGTCGTATTCGGTATCATCGGAACCTGATAGAGCGTGGAGCTGGTCTGGTAGGAAATCCAGCTACCCGAGCCCTCTTTCAGATGCAGCTCGTAATACGCAAAATCGTCCTCGAGCGACGGCGCCCACGTTGCAATCAACAAGTTGGACGGGACTAGGGTCGAAGACAGATGGAAGTCTTTCGGCCGATCCGGAGGAATGGTGTCAACCAGGTGATCGAGGTCTTCCGGCGTAACGGAGCCGAGCGTGCCGTCGATCGCGCCCTGCAAAAGCAGGTTCAACTTCGCTCGAACACTGGCGCCGGATTCTCCGTTCTTGATAGGCTCGACTGGACCGATAGGCATCTCAGTCCTCCCACACGGCAGAATCGACCCATTGACCGCGATCACGCCAATAGCCGGTGGCTAGAATCCAGTTGCTACCGTATGAGCTTTCGGCGGCGAGATTTTCGAGCGTCACAAACGAAAGGCTGATGTTGGCGACGGTGTTTGTGACCCATTCGATCGTCAGGCTATCCTGCGCGAAACGGGAGACGAACATCCACGAGATTTGCTCGATCTCAGTCGCGCTGACACCAACATCCTCGTGAAACTCGATGAAAGTGTTTCCGCCGCTTGCTGCCATGATATTTATTTCGCGCGGTAGCAGTGTGCCGGATTTTGTGCGAATGAGGACTGCGCTGTGCGCCCGATCTTCATTGTATGTCTCGTAGAAGTCCGTGCCGGCAACCTGCACAATTTTGTCGGCAACGTTCATGACCGGTGGGAAATCGCTACCCCAGGTCGGCACGTAAATCTCACCAGCCCTACCCTTGCAGCGCATGAAAATATCGAGGACCGCCATGGCCTCGGCATGGTTTACGGCCATGTAGGTTGCGGTGAGCGTCCGAGACACAATAGGAACCGGCGTGAAAGTCTTCACAACACCGCGGCTATAGTCGACGGTCTCGAACTTCAAATTGAACTGGACCTGCGGGCGATTGAGGAAGTTGGGCTTCCGCAACAGCACGTAGCGTCCGAAAAGAACCGCAGCCGGGCCAAACGACTGGACACTGTCACCTTCGGCGCTTTCGTCAAACGGCAAGGCATCCGGCGTCCGCACGACGAAACCTGGCTCCACGTCGAACTGGAGTGGAGCCGTGGCAACTTGGTTCGTGTATAAAGAAAGCGTATTCGAGTTGGCAATTTGAGCAGGTAGCATCGGCAGTATGCATGCGCCAGCGCCAACCGATTTCGTCAGCGGATTGACCAGGATCACCGTGTTGTTGTCGACGAAATCAACATTTATTTTTGAGGTCGTTCGCCCGGTCATCAGGACGTACGTCCCTCCGTTCGTCATCCATGAAGGCGTGCTATCGATCGTCAGGACTGTCGCACCACTCGAAGCCGTCGTCGCTACGAGAGCAGGCACTGCCGAGAAGTCTGCGATCTCAACCTTGCCGTCCTTTGCCCGGTTCACAGCATCCGCAAAACCGCGCATACGCTCGCCGTCAAGAAGGACGTTGACCTCTAGCGCGCGTCGCGGATTGATACGAGTAGCCCGACGCTGCTCACTCCCGTTGCGGGTCGTGAACACGTCCGTTTTGAACTCGTAGGTATCCCTGATTCCGTTTCGCCAGTTAGGCACGAATGGGAGGAAGACTGCCATGGGTCGATACGATCCTCGTTTTGCGAGAATTTCTCACAATAAGAGTAATTTTGCAACGCGCTAACGACCGAGTGCACCGTTCAGCTTGTTCTGATTTCGCGTAATAAAGTTGGTCATGACGCGCTCACCCGCCACCGACGACAAGGCTGCCTCCATTACCTCCACGGGATCAAAGGCGTTGACGACCTTCAGGTTAACCGCCTTGCCCCCGCCACCGTTCGCAGAATGACGCGGATCGTTCTCCGTCAGAACCTCCTCGCCCTCAAGGGCAACGATGGGAACCTCACCCTGTCGCAACCCGTCAGAGACAATGCCTCCGCCGTGATAGCGCTGTGCGCCGGCAAAAACCATTGGATTGACGCGACGAGACTGCGTGGTATTGCCAACAATGCCGCCCGAGTGTTTCGCACCGAAGACCTTGGAAATTGCGCCTGCGATTGTCCCGCCGATGCCGCCGTTGGCGTCTTTGCCTCCAGTCAGCGCGTTGAACAAAGCCTGCTTCACGATCGCTTTGCCGATGTCGATAAGGAATTCGGCAATACCTTGCTGCAACGCTCTGAAGAAAGCGTCTGCTGCGTTCTCACCTTTCGCGATAGCCTCTGCGAACGAACTCCACGCCGTACTGCCGATGTCAGCAAGTTCCCGGTTGATGTCTTCTGCGGTCGGCAGAAACTGCGAACGCATCCTCTGAGTAGATTGTCCAATGGCTATTTCGATGTTTTGCAGGTTGGCTATCGCATTGACGGAACCTTCTCCCCCCATAGCCTGCCAAAACGCGATGGCAGACGCGATAGCCTCGTTCAGCTTACCGTTGACGGCATCCAGTTCATTATAGGTTGTAGCGTACAGCGATTGGTCGCCGCTCTGCTGCGCCAAGTCCATTCGTTCCATCAACGCAGAACGTTTTTCAAGAAGTTCGTTGACTTTCTGATTGACATTGTTTCGGTCAAACTCAAGTGCCGCGAGGCGTTCGGTTTCGGCTCGCTGCTCTTTGGTGAGGTCTTTGCCGGCTTCTCTGGCCTTGAGTTCTTCATCGCGCAACGCTTTTGCGACTGCAGCTTCCTTGGCGGATTTAGACAGGAGGTTCAGTTCGAACTGTTGCTGCTCAACGCGCTTCCTATAGTCGACGAGGTATTCTCGACCCATTTCGGTCAAACGCGCCTGTGCCTCCACCTCCACGGGTGAGGTTCCTGCCTTTTGGTTCGCCCAACTCGCAACTTCACCCGCAGTTTTACCTTCGAGGATGTTGCGGTTCGACTTAATCGCATCACTCGACAGTAGCTTGCTGACAGGGGTATCGGCTTGGGCAGTAAGGACGGCTACGGCACCGGTCGGCCCAAGAAAATGTGCAAGATAAACCGAAGCCTCGTTAACAGCGACACCGGCTTTCTGCAAGATTGCGGCATTCTCACGGGCATAAAGCTCGATCATGCTGCGCGAAACGTCAGCATTCTCTCGCAATGCCAGGATGGTGCTGTCAGTCATGTTCTTCGCACGATCCGGAAAATACTGCTTGAACATTCGGAGCCACGTCGACTCGATGAACTGGCCAAGCCCGGTGGCTGTGGAATTCGGATTCTTTGCATTCGGATTCCCGCCGCTCTCGATACCGGCGATACGATCGGCCACGGAGTTGTAACCGGCACCGCTCGTGCCGAAACGTTGCGCATCATACGCAGCGCCTGCGGAAGAGCGAACTTTTTTCAGTTCGGCGTCGATCTCCTCCTGACGAAGCCTTACCCCTTCCGCGAGAAGCTTGTTTTTCGCCTCGAGGGCTTTCTGTTCAATATATTGTTGCCGTTCCGTGAGTTGCGCCAGTCGCGTTTCCTGGCTCATCTGCTCCTGTAATTGGTAGACCGCTTCTCTGGCAGCTACTTTCTTTTGCTCAGTTGCGGCAACGGTCTTTTTCGTAGCCTCATAGGCCTTCTCCGAATACAATGACTCGTCTTTTACATGTTCGACGAGTTCTCGACGCTGGCTCACCAAGGTTGCCAGTTCAGATTTCATCTTTGAAAGATTGTCCTCACCGAGCACGCCAGCGGCACCGGAGTTGAAACCGGTTGACCGAAGGGATTCCTCAATTTGGATGCTGGTGCGAAGATCGCGGATGCGGTCCTCTAGATCAGTAGTAAAAACATCCTTAAGCGCTTTTGCACCTGCTCGGGCATCGCGCGTCATGTTGCGTATATCGCGCCCGAAATACTGAATCTCCCGCGAAACGAACTGGATCACACCTGTGTCTTGGAGCGCCTGAACGAAGTCGTTCCATGCGCCCTTCGCTTCGACGAGTGTTTTCCCCCATTCGCTGGTTTCCACTTTGCTCGCAGCCGCACGTGCCTTAAGAGCGTCCAGTGCAAAGGCCATGGCGCCGGCTTCATCACCGGAAGCTTTCATCGCGCGCACCTGATCGTACTGCGCAAGGGTTAGAAAATTCAGTTCCTTGTTGAGTTCAAGGACCGACTCGACGTTGCCGCCAAAGGCCTGCGACAGCCTCTGACCGGCGTCGACCACGCCTTCACCGGTAGCGTCGCTTATACTCTTCGCAATTTTCGCGAACTGCGCAAACTGGCCGGTCGGCAAGCCGTCGGCCGCAAATCCTGCAGCCAACGACCGTGCGTCATCGATGGAAATACCGAGATTCTTGATTTCGTCGCTGACGCCAGCAAGCCCCTGCGCCGTATTGCGATAACCGTCAGCGGATAAAGCCAGCCTTCTCTGGAAATACTCAACAGAGTCGCCAGCCTCTTTCAGCCGCATTGCGACCGCTATGAACGGCGCCAGCACGCCTCCCAACAGAACAAGCTGCGGAATCGACCGCGCAACGCTCACCATGACGTTCGGCCAGATCTGCGCGAATTGCCCGGCCTGTTGTGCGAGCACCTGCAACGGTGCCTGCCCCATAGCGAGGCCCGAAACAACATCGTTTACCTGATAGCCGAGGTTGGTGAGCTGCCATGGTCGCAAGCCGTAGACGAGGATGTCTTCCGGGTCCTCGCCATTGGAAGAACCCTTTTTCTTACCGCGTCCACCGGCACCGCTAACCGAATCCATCCGATCGCCAAGCGCACCTTGCGCTGTTGTGGCCTTTTTGGAAGCTGTCGTGAGCTTGTTAAGTTCGGCTGTGGTGTTGCCGAGTGCAACGCTCTCATTCGTCGAGGCAACCGCGCCGCGCTGCATCTCGGTCGCGAGGCGACTAAAACTGGAAAAACCGACGCGCGCTTCGCCGTTGATTTGCTGAAGGGCGGCTCGCTTCTGCTGCAAGGCTCCCATGGCCTCACGAGAGCGATCCCGCACCAACTTGATCGTTTCGCCAAGTTCGCGCATTTCTGAGGCGGAAAGCGAGCCGGTGCGAGCAGCATTGGCCTGCACTGCACGATAACGATCAACCTCCGCGCTCAGTCGTTTGTAGTTGGCGACAGCCGACTCGATCTCGCCTTTAGCAACACCGACGACGGCACGACGGTTGGACGATTGAGCAGCAGCAGAAATGCGCTTCTGCTGCTGCTCAAGGTTCTTCAGGACTTTAGAATACTCGTCGCGAGCCTTAACGGCAAATTCTACGACTCTTTCACGGCTCGCCATTGTTCAGCACCTTCAATTGCTTCCGGAAGTCCTCTTGGGCTTTCTTGGTCGAAGCTTTCTTCACGCTTTGGTTTGGAATTGTGGAGATCGCCATTTGCAGAAGGGCCGCTTCACTCGCCATCTGAGCGTTGATCCTGTCGACCACGAAGCGAGCCTCTACAAAAACCTTACAGACAGGATAGAACCAGGCTGATGGGTGTCCGTGGTCGAGCAACAAGCTCACCTGGCGGTGGACACCCTCTACCCAGTCTGTCAGGCTTTCAGGGATGTCAGGCTTGCCGCGCCCGCCATCGCCCGAACGACGATCTCCATGAGTTTTTCCAAGCCACCCTCCGCCACCAGTGTGAGGTTGATGATCTTCTCGAGCGCATCAACCTGTACGCTGAGCGGAAGACGCGAAGCCTTGTCGGCAGCTTTCGGGTTACCTGAACCGCATGCGATCACCATCGCTGCAAGAGGGGCAAAATCATCGGCCATGCCCAAAGCGATTTCCTCAACGCTGCCCGTCAACTCTCCACCAATGGCCTTGGTGTAAAGCTCGGCACAGACGCTGCGATGCTCGCGGATGATGCGGGTGATGTGCGCGAGGGCGAGACCTTGGACTTCGAAAGATTGCTCTCCGACTTTCACGGTCTCGCTCGGCAGTACCAGTGTCTCCAACTGATCCATGTCGATCCCTTACGCTACGGGCCGGCTGTCGCGATAAGCAAGCGCCAGATTACCCTTCTTCATGACGCTGATCGACAGCGGCAACTGCTGCCACTCACTCGACTCAGGGTCCATGATGAGAGCAAGGTCACCGTTCGGAGACAGGCGAACGCGAGGGAACGTGATGTCGAACTGCGGCCCGATCGGATTATTCGAGATGAACTTGAGCGCACCTTCGACCTGCGTTTCACCGGCTGCGATCTGCTCACGTGTCGAGGCTGAAACGCCATAGGCGACTTTCACATCGCCACCGATCGCATTGCTGCCGGCAGGGATGTAGACCGTGCCAAGGTCGGCGTCGAGAATGTAATCCTCATCGAGAACGAAAGTGGCCGGAGACGTCGTGGCTCCATCGGTGACGACAACCGTTGACACCTTCCTGGCGCCGGAGGGATTGGTGTCGCTAAAACCGAGTTGATAAAGGTCGCCAGCTTTGACTTCCTCGAAGGTTTCTACGAGGCTCGAGCTGGCGGTGACTGTGATCGTCTTCACCTCGTTCATGAAGAAGAAAGCAACGTTTTCGCTCTTCATGTCGTCGGTGGTAACAGAACCCGTCAGAGTCGCTTCGATCGCCACCTCTTCATCAAGGGTTCGAAAACCAACACGAGAAGAATAATGCGGCAACGTTTCGGCTTCACGAGCGAGTGTGAACTCAGGCGTGTTTCCCAGTTCGCGAAATGGACCCGGAATCTGCGTTCCGGACTTGTATTTGGCGAACAAAGCGGTTCCGCGCGGAACAGTGAGATTGCGGGATTGCAGGTCCATAGAATTTCTCTCCTTGTGAGAATTGCGAGTATAACGTGATTTTCTGCTATGCGAAAGGCGTCTCAAGGTTTTCGGCGAGACCGAGGGTGACGGGTATAAGGAAGAAGGCAACGCTCGAAACTTCATCGTCTGGCGGGCGGTGGACGGGCTGGCCGACCGAAAGCGTCAGCACGCACGGAGCTACTTTACCGAGACCGAGAATATCGAAACGGTTGGACTTTGCTTCCACCAGTGCTTTGACAACTTCCGCTGACAGCCGGTAGGCCGGATCGAGCGGGTGATCGCGATCGTCCTCGACGAAACCTTGTACGAGGACGCGAAACTGGTTCACGGCCATAGGTGAAGTGGACGTGCCGTTCGTCGCCTCGGGCGGACGGGGATCTTCGAGCAGAACGACCATCGGGCGCGGGTCGTTGTCGCCAAACACTGTCCGCCCACGGAAGACGCGTTCCGCAAGTCGACCGGCCGCGTCCTGGAAATCCGACAGGTCAAATTCGTAATCATTCGTTGGATTGACGCGTTTGATTTGAGCACTCAGTGCCTTCATGACACGCAGGCGAAAAGGATCAGCCATTCAACAACTCCAACTGTCTGAAAAACTCTTTCTCGAGGAAGTCGAGTGACTCCGGTGTCATTTCTTCATAAATACCACCGCCGTCCGAGGCCGACCGCAGCGCCTGGTCGACCGAAGGGCCGTAAAGCAGCCACAGGTTTTTCCCCAACGATCGAGGCTTGTATGCACCTTTGGGCATCGATCCGTCCGTTCGGACAGCGAGACCGATATTATTGTTCTTGAGGCGCATAAGGAATGCGCGGCGAATGGATCGGGTCTGACCCGGTTTCACCGTGACATTGAGCTTTCCGCCTTTGTGACGCTGCCCGCCTGCCAATGGTTTCTGTTTGGTGAAGCGAGCCAGTGAAGTGGCCGCACCCCTGCCCTCGATTACCGTTTCAAGCGCGCTGCGTTTCGCCTTCGTCTTCAGCCAAAGTCGTTTGCTGGAAGGAGAAACGTAGGACGCGGGGAATGCAACCTGATCACGAGCAGCACGCGCAAACTTGGTACGATCACGGGTCGCCGTCGTATTCAACGCCCGCACAAGCGCCAACTCGGTCGAGTTCGTCATTTCGTCGACGAACGCAAGCTGGTCAAATTCGATAGCGATTACTGCTGCGACCATGGTGGGATTCCCTTCCATTCGTCGCCGGATGTGTCCACCTGAGAAAGAAGTGCAGCCAGTTGCGTTTTGCTCACGGTGCTGACTTCGACCCAAACGAACCCTTCTCGTTCAGGCCGGCTCGGACCCGTCACGTAAGCTTCACTATCGCTGAAGATGACGTATGCGTTCGTCATCACAGGATCCACTTCCGAGATGTCGAAAATAACGCGATCGACGATGTCAGTAAGCTGGCCTGCTCCATCTTCCCCCTGCGCTTCGATCACAGCAGGTCGTTGGTGTAAACGAACGTTGACAGGAACAGGAGTTCCCGCGGCGTGTGTGAGATACACCGCGGGAATCGAGAATGTCTGGTGGACGGGAAGCAAGTTTTCACGCTTCCTTTCTCGCCAGTTCATCAGAGCCACCCGTAGTAGGAGCCGGTCGTACCGGCTGCCTTCACCTTCAAGGCTCGGACGGGTAAAATCTGCCCCTGCTTCATCGCATAAGGCAGATCAACGCCAGACTCGTCAGTGATCACGATCGTTCCGTCCGCCTGGCAATAAATCGCTTTCGGCTGAACCGAGAGCGCTGCCGTGTCGGACGGAACGATCAGGAAATGTTGCCGAGCTGGCGTGATGGAAGCAGCATCGCTCAAACGCAGCGGGTTCTTCGCCATTAGACGAGCGCTCCGCCTTCACCTTCGCCGCCTTCACCGCCCTCGCCGGCACCGGTAGCGTCAGCCTTTCCGTTGGCGGGGTTTTTGGGCGTCGAGCCTTTGCCTTTACCCTTCCCCGAAGACTTGCCACCGGCATCGTCGTCTGCGTGTTCTTCGGCGACTGGCTCATCCGGATGAGCGAGCTTGTAAAGCTTCATCTCGTCATCGGTGGGCTCACGAATCGCGCCGAGACGGATCATGTCCTTATAGTCGGCGTTGGTGAATTCTTCGACCGATCCGACCGGAAGATCATCACCCTTACGACGAATGCTGTGAAGCGTATAACCGTATTCCATTTTCTCAATCTCCTGTTGATGGGAAAAAGCATCCCCACAGAGGGGATGCTGCAAGCTCTAAGGAACGAAGACCGAAAGCCGGTTACGGCGCGGTGACGTTCGCCAGCAGCGTTGCGTTCGGATTGATCGGAACGAACAGCGGAGCCGACTTGTGGGTGATGTATTCGACTTCGAGATCGCCAGGCATTTCCCAGTTCTTCGGGAAGATCGGAAGAGCTTCGTAGCCGGCCTTCTTGTCGATGATCCGCCCGAACGCGCGCGTGCCGCTGATCGCTTCCGCAGTGCTGGTGAAGAGCATCTGATGATTGCCGATGTAACGCTCAGCAGCACCAGTAGCCGGATTGATGAAAGTCGAATTATCGACCCACAGCTCAATCGACTGACCGGAACCGCCGCCGATGGTCATTTCGCCCACTTTGAAAACGGGCTCGCCGGTAACCAGGCCGCGTTCGTAGACGATGTTGCCGCCCTTGATGTTGATGTCCATGTGCGCCTTGAACTCTTCATCCTTGCGCATGATGGCCCAAACGCCGCCGCCCATCGTCACGCGGACAGGAACGCCGCCGAAGTCCGCTGTCGCCATCCGGTCGATGACCAACTGGATGAAATCGACAATGGAAACGCCCGCATCACCGAAACGATCGCCCGCGCCGAGCGTGATGGTGTGGGTTGCGGCACGTTTGAAGTCGACAAGCGTCGTCGGATAGTTTTCACCGGTAATCGTGACCTTGCCGTCGCGAAGCGCGGTTGCTGCCATCCAGTTCCAGCGGCGATTGATCGCCCGGACGTGGCTCTCGGCGATAGCCGCGCGAATGAGCGTCAGACGCTGCATCGGAGTAAGCTGCACCGGCATCTGCGACATGTTCGAGTCGATGCCAACACGGCGACGAAGCGGCATCAGCGGATCGACCTGGTCTTCCAGCTTGATATACGCAGGCTTGAAACGGAAACCGGTCCCGGTGTCTTCATAGACGGATTCACCGCGCGCCAACGGCATGACGAACGGAGCGAGCTTGCGACCCTGCACCGGCATTTTTTCGAAATCGATCCACTCGTTATTCGAGCGCAGTTCGTATGGGAACCACTGCGTCCAGTAGAGTGGATCGGGTTTCATGTCGCGGAACACGCCGAGGAAGCGGCTGGTGTCCCACAGTTCGAGATGTTGGGTCTGAGCGACCATGGAAGCCTCCTGTTACGCGCGCTTCGCGACGATGATGTTGGTGGGAGTGGGAGCGCCTCGGAACGCCGCCTGCTTATGTGCGTCCGTGGAGAAAGATGCGCCCCAAACAAGTGCATCCTGGTTGAAGCAACCAGAGTAGAACACCTGTCCGTTGACGGCAGCCGAGCCTGCACCGCCGCGAGAAACCGCGTGCGCGAGCACGCCGATGGCTTTCACGTCGTTGGCGGGGTCGGCACTGCCGCGAACAGCCGGGACGAGTTCGCCGTTGACATTGAGTCCGAGAACGGTGAACTGCGCGTAGTTCGCATTCAACGGAATTGGGAAGGAATAGGCAGGTGCCAGTTCCGGGTGAGAGCCTGCCAGCAGATGGTTCTGCAGGTAGGTGTCGAGTTCCTCGAACGCTGCGCGGCCGGGATCTGCATATGGAGGCGTAATGTTCACCATCGCGGGTTACTCCTTGTTGTCAGAGAAGCCAGCGAGGCCGTAGCTGCGGATCAGCGCGCGGTCCTTGTCTGCTTCGGTTGCCTTGTTGTCGTCATCACCGCCACCTGCAGCGATGTTCGGCTGGTTGGTGCCATCCATGGCAGCCGCGAACATGCCAGCAGGTGCACCGGCACCGGGCTGCGCCACGGTTGAACCAGCTTCCGACTTCTCTTCCGGCAGCGATGCCAGAAACGCCGTTGCTTCGTCCGCCGCCATCGATGTCTTCAGCGCGGCGTTCAGGGCTGCATTTGGACGGGCTTTGCCGGCGTCGGAGCCAAGGATGGTATTGATGCGGGCAAGCGCATTGGTAGCGCCTGTCTTTTCACCTTCCGCGACGCCTTCGGCGCGTGCGGCAGCGATCGCAGCTTCGTGTTCGGCCTGAGAATTTTCGGCCATTGGTGCTTCTCCTTCTTCTGAGAAAGTGGCCTCAAGGGCCGTTACAGCGTCGTCGAGAGTTCCGATGGCATCGGCCAATCCAATCTTGACGGCTTGACGAGCCATGAAAGTCTGAGCGTCGGTGTCATCGACAGCCTCTTCATCCATGCCTCGACCCCTCGCCACCATGGCGACGAATTGTTTGTGGAGTTCATCCACTTCCGCTTTCCACTTCTTGCGAGCCTCTTCGGAGAGAGGCTCAAGCGAGTTGCCCTGCGCTTTGCCGGGCTTCGAGCGGATGATGTTGACCTTGATGCCAGCGCTTTTCAGGTATTCTGAATATTCGAAGTGGGTGATGATAACCCCGACCGAACCAACACCCCCGGTGCGAGCAACCGTGATGTGGCTGGTGGCAGCGGCAATGTTGTAGGCAGCAGAATATGCGTGCTCGGCCGCAACGGCGCGGATCGGCTTGATCTCGCGAGTCTCGTAGATGTAGTCGACGAGGTCCCAATTGCCGGAAACCATGCCGCCACCGGAATCGATGACGAGCACGATACCTTTGACATCGCTGTCATCACGGCCGCGTTTGATCGCCTGGTGGATGTACTCGTAGCCTGTGATCCAACTGCCGATCGTCCACGGGAAATTGTTGACGAGCACACCCTGAACCGGGATGTATAGAATGCCGTTTTTGACGTTGTAAGGTCGATAGCGTGCTCGCCAGTCGTCTTCGCTGAACCAAAAATCGTTGTCGTTTGCCGCAGACTTATCGATTTCGGCAAGGTGGTCGGCGGCCATGTGAGCACAAGCTTCCAGCCACGAACCACGTGTCTCGGCTACCAGTGCTGTGCTATCCTGAAAGCGTGCGAGGATTGCGTTCACGCCGCCTCTCCTTCTCTTGGGGTGGCGGACAATGAATTTTCCATGTCCTTGGTGTCTGTGCTGTCGTAAATCGACGGGTTGCCGTAGAAGGCGTCGAGTTCGCGTTCGCGTTGGATCTGGCGCGCGATACGGCGATAGTCGCCGCCGCTCATTTTCGCTATCTCGGCTTCCTTCGTGGAAAAACCGCTCTTGACCCTGAGAACCGCAGCCTGCGTTTCCTTCAGCGGGTCAATCTGTCCTTGGCCGGCACCAATCCACTCGCACGCGCTGTAAGCTTCCGCGTTCAAGCGCTCATAGAAGAGCGGTACGTTCTTGCGCTTCAAGCACTCGAGATCGTTGTTGTTGATGGCCTCTTCGAGCCAGAGGCGGTAGACGAAATTGGCAACGCCGTCGGCAGCAATCGCCTTCTTCGCGTTCATCGTCTTCTGCGTTTCACCGATCGACGCGCGTGCAGACGAATAGTTGGTTTGCGTGAAGTCGCGTGAAAACTGCTCGTAGGACAGCCCGAGAGCTGCCGCGATATATCTTAGTAGGCTCTGCTCGTATTTGTCGCCGAGCGGGCCGACAGCACCCGTGTTCTGCAACTTCAGCTTTGTGCCGGGCGCAAACACGGGGATTTTGGCGCCATCCATGTGCAGATTTGTAGCCGAAGCATTGTACGCGTCGATCGCTGCCAGATACGCCGTCATCCACTCGACGGTTGCGTTATCTTTCGGGTCTTGCCCGCCGAGAGCCGCGAGAACATCGTCCGGAATTTCCGACTCGATGGACGCAGCGTAGCTTGCTGCCACCACGGCGCGCTCAAGCTCGGTACGGCGAAAGTGCTTCGTCATCCGCATTTCGGATAGAGCGGACACGAGTTTCGATATACCTCGCGACTGGTCGGGACGGTCCTGCTCATAAATATGCAGGATCATTTGCCGACCCCAACGATTCTGAGCAGGCACCCTCGTCCACTGCATTTGCGACAGGTCGCTGAAATCGTGATACGGCCCGTCGTTCGGATGCGAATTCCTGATATGATAAGCGACAGGTGCGCCGCGACGATCTCGCTCAACGCCGCTGCGGATGCGAGACCAATCCTGCATCATTTTATCCATCGGCGTCGAAAGCCGATCGGTATCGATCATTTGAACCGCAGTTCGATATGGGCGACCATCGGCCGGCATCCATTCGGCGCTGGCAAGAATCTCTGCGCCGCCGAAGAAGCTGCATACGCCAAGGCGCACCATTGCTGTCAGGGTGTTAATTCGTGCGGCGTCGGGCCATTTGCGCGAGCTTTCCGCCCACAGCATGAACTTGGTTTCAACCTCTTCCTGGTACTCGGTTTCCCATTTCGCGTCTTCCTTGCCCCACAGGACCTTTGTCTCAGGCCGAGCATTCAACTGGTAACGAGAGCCAACGACCGAGTCGCGATACGTGTCAGAGCCGCCTGAGACGAACGCATCGTTTCGAATCGTATCGCGCGCACGCGCGTCAAGGTTTTGCTTCTCAGGAAGGATTTCCGCGTCCGCCGAGCGGATGGCCGGTTGCCAACGCGCAAGACGATCAACTTTCGATGCGCCGTCATAGGCTACACCGCCCGATACTGCCGCCGTAGCACCGGGCGGTTGCACCGCATCGGTCGTCGCTGTGGAGACATCAGCAACGGTTCCGATCAGGTCTGAAAGATCAACAGCAGCGTTCATCCCCACGTCGGCCTCATGACACGATGCGGGGTTGTGGGCTGTCCAGCGATTTGAGCTTTGAGTTCTGCAATGTACTGGCGCAGGCGGGACATATTCGCCATCGAGTAGCGAACGGACTCACCGTTGCTGTCTCGGACTTCTACGACGCTTTTTCCGGTCAACAGATCGCGATAGGCTTTCTCAGCCTCTCGTAACCAAATCTGTAGTTCGGCGATGCTCGCCATCTGTCACCCCGCAATGCGCTCTTGCAGGGTGAGTAATACCGCCGTTCGTTCTTAATTACAATATAAAGTTGGAATTTTATAAACCATTCCATCGATCGCCCTTCTATGGGCGACGTAATAACCGCAATGGGAGAAAGTGCTTAAAGACAGCAATTTCAGCCACATTAACGAGCAAGTTCATTTCATACCTCCTTTCGGTGCGAGCGTTGCCGATAAGTGACAATTATGCACTCAAAAGGTGAAAGTCAATCCTAACGTGAGTTTCTAGCCCAATTTTTTTCCGAGTTGTGCCAGAGCCGCGAGTCCTGACGGTTTAACGGGCGGAGGATCGTCTTCAGTTTGCCCGCCTATCACAAGGTCGTTCTGGTCCCATTCTTCAGCCCACGCTGGCGGGTTTTTCCAGTCTATCCGGTCAAATCCGAAATGCGTGTACGGGACGTTTTTCTCAATCGGGCGAAGCGAGATACCCTCGGCGTAGTAGGTCAAGTCGAACGCTTCGTTTCTCTTCTTCCTCGTGTTCAGCCACCCTTTCGCGGTCCGCGTTTCGGACGTTAGCTGAACGAAGTACCAGTCTTCCGCCCAGTCAGGGAATCGCAACATGCCTCCATCGACGCCTTCTTCGGCGATTCGCCTCGACATCAGGAGCGAGACGGCGTCTTTCAGTTTGTTCGAATTCAACATGACCACTGGCACGTCGCCTCGAGCAATGGCGAGCGGTCCCTTCTGAGAAGAATCAGGCCATTCAGTTCGGGCCAGCGGTTTCGATTTCGAGGCCTCGCCCTTCACAAGAATGAAGCGACGATGCGAGCCGTCCTGTTTGGCTTTCAAGCGGCGCCAGAAATTGTATGCGTGAGCCGTGACCCCCTCGGCACCGCCAGAGTCAGACGCCGTCGCGCGGATTTTCATGCGTCGACCGCTGTTGTCCCCCAGTTCGTAGGTTTTCTCCATCACCTCGGAGATCAGGGTGTCCCAATCTTCGCCGAAGGCTGCCGGGTCGATCGGCATACGATCGCCGTTCGCGTTCCGGCGATTCGAAAGGCGTACCTTGAACATGTCGACGACAACACGATCACCGTCAGCCGTGTAGCCCAAAACCTGGACGACAAACGCTCGCTTCTGGATGTCGACTGTGGCGATGAGATACCGGACACCTTGTGGAACGAGCGGCTCCTCTGGTGTCGACCCCCAGTCCTCACCCTTGGCTTTCAACAGGTCAGGCGCGAAATCGGATAGGCGAGCCTGCGGGATGTAGTAGGTCCCTTGGTCAGTTGTTCTCGTTTTGCGTAGCGCGCTATCATCACCTGTTTCCTCAAGCTCCTTGAGCGCATTGAGTTCCAGCATCACGAGGTCGCCCCACTCGCGATAACCAGCGGCAGGGCCCTTCAGCCAGAACGAGGCAATTGTTGACCGTGTGACTCGCATGCCCGGTCGCACAAGGGTTTTGCCGTTGAGGCCGGGTTCGATCATCTCCCCTTCGCGAATCCAACGACCGTTGCGGTTGAGTTCGTGTTTTTGGTGAGGTTTAATCACGCAGCCGTGACACGGGCAGATCATAACCGTAGCATCACGCGCTTCCATCGGATCGGTAAGCCCGCCCCAATCAAGCAGTTTGAAATCTGGCTCGAACCATTCCTCGCACTGGGGGCAACACCATTGCCATCTGCGACGGTCACCGCGATTGTAGAGCGCAAAGATGCCGCGGATGGGAGGCGCTTCATGAGGCGTTTTCGGCATCCAGCGAGGGTCTTGGATTTCCTTATTTGGGTTTGGTGACGACTCGGCGACTGTCATTCCGAAGCGCTTGAACGTCGTCGTTCGCATCGACAGAAGGTCGTAAAGATTGCCTTCGCCGCCGATATCATCCTCGGAGCGATCGTAGTCGATCGAGGCTCCAATCCTCACGGTGATACCCGACAGGTTCGCTGGCGTTGGGTAGGTGACCAACACTCGCATTCCGCTCTTAAACGTTTTGTCGAACGTGTTGTCATACTGACGGGCGGTAAGCTGCTCGGCATGGATTTTTGTCGACGCTTTCAGATATCGACTTAAATCGCCGTTTGACCATTTCCTCGCGTTTTCGCGGTCCATGTGGACCAGCAACATGTCTGTCGGATCGGTCTTCACGGTGTGACTGATCATGTTCAGGACCATGACGGTCTTGCCGGTTCGCGCTGGACCTAAGAAAACCATACCGGTGAAATCGAGCGATGTCGTCTCATCCTGGGGCTCCTTGAGATACGGCGTCCTATCTTCTGACCACGGTTGGCTGTGCCCTCCTCCTGTCCCGATCTTCGTGTATGTCTTTGCAGCGTCAGTCACCGTCATGCGGTTCGCTGGCTTCATCTCGCCGAAGGCCGATGCAACAATGTCCTCTAGCGTCTTGAACCGGACAGCACTGATCAGCTCATCTATAGTAGGCGGACGGATTTGGCGGAGCGGTGAATTCATGCGGCCAGCAACCATTCTGTGAGATTAAAGTATTCGTCGCGATCACCCATCGGATCCTCTTCGCATACGATTCCGCATTCAATGCGCATCGCTTTAAGGGGGCGACCGACAGCATCGGCAGGAAGTTCGTCGAGGAAAATTCGTTCACCTTTGTAGCGAACTAGCCGAACGCCGAGGCGTCGAGATTGCTGAGCGCGAGCGGCGAAAACGTCAGGAAAGACGCGGCGAACGAGGTTCCAATACGTAGGGCTAGTAGCCTTCACACAGCCAATGCAGTTGGCATTAGGAAAACCAAGGCTATATATCCGAGGCAGCGCTATTCGAAAGAAATGCAGCAGCGAAGCACAATCATCTTTAGTGTAATTCGCCTCAATCAGGACCGGTAAAACGTTCTCGCGCTCAGTCAGTATAAAGCGCTCATGCCGGTCCCTTTCGTCTGCAGTGAAGCCAAAGACATGCCAATCAACTCTATTGTGCTGTTCGTAGTCTTGTCTGGCCTCTTTTTTCCCGTGAACGGTACATGGTGCCCCTTTTGGGAACACCATTGCTTTCCGTTTCTCCCATATATCGACCGCTGAATTCGACGGATACTCAGGGTTTCCGTGCAGGATGATCGGCTGCTCGAGCCAGCGTGACACGTCGGTCTGGAATCGAAGATTATCCTCGTCCTCTTCGATTATCGGGTTATTTACAATCCGAACGTCGCAAATCGCACCATACCGACGAACAGTCTCCCACGCGGCAACAGCACTAGCTGCACCATTCGAAAACCAAACAACGATCGTGTCGCCAGGAAGCGGAGAGGTCACTCATCATCTCCCACGGGACGGTCGGCATCATCGACCATGCGACCGCTGCTATCGAGTTCACTCTTGATGTGAGCTGTCATCGAAAGCGTTTCGCGGGGCATCTCGACGAGGGTTTTGCGGATATCGTCAACAAGGCGGCTGGTGGCATCGACAAGAGCGCCGTATTGCTTGTTGCTGAGCAACTCCTTCTCTGGCAGGTCTTCGATCCACATCTTCACGTCTTGGCGGATCATCATCGCAACGCGCCCTAGAACGAGCATCACATCCTCCGTGTGCCAGAGATCGCCCGAGGCCAGCATCACGCGGTTCCGCTGATGGGCAGAATCCCACCACATCTTGTTGACGTAGGGCGGCAGGCTCGCAGCATTCTGCTGAGCAAACCAGTCCTCAATGCTCCCGCGCGGCGGCACGAGATAGGACATGGCGGTCATGAAATCGTAGAATGGAACCTGTTTGCCGCCGTGGGTGGCCCACTTCGAAACAGGGCACTTTTCCAGTCGTTTCTGGATCTGCTTCGGCTGCTTCCCCACGACGTTGGCGATGAACATCACGCCCACGGGTTTGCGAAACTCGGTGTAATGCGGGAGGTCTTCCTGCATCTGTTTCTGCAATCGCGCTTCGGCCTCGGCTTTCGTAGGTCTGCCGCGTGGGCGGCCGGCAGGCTCTTCTCCGCCCATCAAGTCGCTGAGATCGACCATCGATCACACCAGCAAGTCTGAAAGATCGACAGAGCGACGCGTTTTCTGCGCGATCCATCGCTCAATATCAGTCCTGTTCCACGCGGAAACCCGATGTGAAATCCGCGTCTGCGCCGGGAATGTGCCGGCTTTGACCCTGCGATAGATTTCGGCGCGCGATAACGTCGTCACCTTTGACACGTCGGTCACCCTCATGAGGCTCTCGTTCATTTGCGTCTCCATTAGTCTCGTTTAAAGTGATATTCACTCTTTACGTGAAATTCAAGAGTCGATATGAGTAATTCTGTGAGACGAGCTGCGCTCTGAAGAAACTAAGCCGATGGAGGTCGCCATGTGAACGGCGGCTAAAGCCCGCCACCGCAGACCCCGGCTCCGAGGGTGAAATCGGGCGATGAACTTAAGCGAGACGACGCTGCATGAGTGTAATTTTTACCGACATCGAGTGCTACCACGACTTCTTCTACATCGGCTTCAAGCGCGAGGAAGACGGCAAACGCGTCGGTGTCGAACTCAGTTCTCGGTCTTCAAACTACGACCGCAGATATGTGCGCTCCGTTCTGAAGAAGCACACCACCGTCGGCTACCGAAGCCTGTCGTACGACGTTCCGATGATCTGGTATTCGTTACAAGAACATGTGACCAACGCGCATCTCAAGCGTGCCAGCGATCGCCTGATCGAAGGTAACATTCAGTGGTGGGAGGCCGAAGAGTTCCTAGGGATCAATATCCCGTTCGAAGTTAAGAAACTCCATATCGACCTGTCCGAGCCCCAACCAAACGCCTTCGCTAGTTTGAAGTCCCTGAACGGCCGAATGCAAGGCAAACAACTGCAAGATCTACCGTTCCCGCCTGACATGCATCTGACTCATGAGCAGATGGACATCGTCGCTAATTACTGCCTCCACTCCGACCTTGATGCCACCCACAACCTCTGGAATGCGTTGCGCGAGCCGATGGAACTGCGCCGCGCACTGGGTACGGTTTACAATCGCAACTTCATGTCCAAGTCGGACAGCCAGATCGGCGAAGCGATTGTTAAAACCCGCGTCGAAGAGATCACTGGTCGCAAGGTTAAGAAGGTCGAGACCAAACCAGGTACGACGTTCAAATATCCGGTGCCAGATTGGGTCTCCTTTAGAACGCCTGCCCTTCAAGAACTTCTCGAGCGTGTCCGCGAAACAGAGTTTGTCGTCAAGGCAGACGGGAAAACAGCTTCACCAAAGTGGATGTCAACGGACGCCGCCAAGCTCAAGCTCGGTACTGAGATCTATCAGTTTGGCATCGGAGGCATCCACACCACCGAGTCCAATCGAGCAACCTTCTCAACGGACACGCACATCCTCATCGATGCCGATGTGGCATCGCAGTATCCCGCCGCCATCCTCATGCTCGGGCTTTATCCTCGGTCTTTGGGTCCGGAGTTTCTGGAAGCATACGACGGAATTCGAAGGGAGCGTCTCGCAGCCAAGAAACGCGCGAAGGAGATTGAGGAGGAACTACCGAAGGTCAACGACCCCGACAGAATTGCCGCGCTCAATCGTGAACTCGAAGAATGCAAGGTCAAGGATAAGGGCGGCAAGATTCAGTTGAACGGTGTCTATGGAAAGCTCGGCAGCCGTTACAGTATTCTTTACGCCCCCCATCTCCTTCTCTCCGTCACGATAACCTGCCAGTTGGCAATTCTCATGTTAGTAGAGCGCGCTTTGGAGGCCGGCATAAATGTCGTGAGCGGAAACACCGACGGCGTGCTCTTCCAATGCCCGCGCGAAATGTACGACGGGATCGTCAAGGATCGCCTCCAACCATCGCTGTTGCAGAAGGTCTGCGCACAGTGGGAAGCCGACACCGGCTTCGATCTTGAGTTTGGCGAGTACAAGGCGATCTACAACCAGTCGGTCAACAGCTACTTTGCCATCAAGATGGATGGAAAACACAAGCGCAAAGGTCCGCTCGGCAACCCGTGGAACAAGGATAAATCCGATTTCGATCCTGTTCGCGGACAGCTCATGAAGAACCCGCAGATGACGATCTGCTCCGACGCTGCGCTGGCACGGATCAAGAGTGGTACGCCGATCGAAGAGACAATCCGCGCATGCCGAGACATTCGCCAGTTCGTGACCGTCATCAAGGCTGCCAACGGTGCCACATGGCGCGACCAGTATCTTGGCAAAGCAATCCGTTACTATTGGTCGACCGACGGTGATCCGATCTACGACACTGTCCCGCACGAAACGACGGGTAACTACAAGAAAATTCCCAAGACCGACGGCGCGGCAGAATGCATGAGACTGCCTGACGATTTCCCTGACGACATTGATTATCAGCGATACATCGAAGAGACCGAGACCATCTTGAGCGACCTGGGCTTCTACGGACCGAAACCTGAAAAACTGAAGCGCATCCGGTTGACCAAGGCAAATCGCGAAGTTGTGCTTCGGACGTGGATGGTTGCCGCATGACCCGTCTCGCAGTCGTCGGCAGTCGGACCTTTACAGACTTCTCCCTGCTCTGCCGCACAATCCCGCCGTACCGACCAACCCAAATCATCAGCGGCGGCTGCCCGCTTGGCGCCGACACGTTCGCAGAATGGTTTGCCGACCTTTTCGGTGTCGATGCTCTAATTTTCAAGCCGGATGGCAAGCCGGGAGGCTTTCATAGGCGGGATCGACAGATCGCGGAAGAGTGTGATCAGCTACTCGCTTTTTGGGACGGGCGCTCCCCCGGCACACGTTACACAATCAATTATGCTCGGTTCATCGAAAAGCCGGTCAACATCGTGAGGTTCAAATGAAGCCACTCGCTGACTTCGATTTCAACACCCGACAGATCGAAAAAAACGAAGAACTGGACGCGGTCGCCTGGGCGGAAAATAATGAATGGGTGGTCAGGAAGATCCAGTATCAGGGTCGAGTGGGGTGCCCCGACCGCCTCTTCGCGGGCTACGGCAAGTTGTTTCTTATCGAGATGAAGAAACCAGCCGCCCGCAAGCGAAAAGGCGGCGGACTATCTGCCGGCCAAAGTGGCGAAATCAAGCGCTTCGCCGAAGTGGGTGTCAAAATCCATGTGTTCTACACGGCACAGGATGTAATCGATTTCCTCAGGCAACATATGGGCTCAAAGAAGACCTTCAAGCAGTCGGTCTCTCTCGTCGATCTTCTTTGAAAGCGACTCAATCTTGTCGCTATACCACGCCATCATTTTTGTGCGCTCAGGAAGGTACAGGGCAGCGTTATACGAATCCCGTACCTCATCTTCCTCCGAGTGGGCCAATTGCATTTCGATGGCGTCCTCTCGCCACAACGCCGACTCGTTCGCGATGGTGGAAAAAGTTCCGCGGAACCCGTGAACGGTCGCGCGCTTATGGTAACCCAGTCGGTAGAGGCAATAGAGCATCGTATTCGATGAGATCGGCTGTCCGTCGTTTATTGCACTAGGCACGACAAGATCGCTATCGCCAGCGATTTCCCTGAGTTCATCGAGCAACTGAATAGCCCGATCGCTCAAAGGGACAAAGTGCTCCTTTTTCATTTTCATCCGCTCTTCCGGAACGCGCCACAGGCGTCGCTTCATGTCGAACTCCGACCATGTCGCAAAGCGGAACTCCTTTGTTCGAACCGCCGTGTGAAGAACAAACTCGACAGCCAGTGCAGTTTGTCTATCACCATCGTAGTTACGCAAGCGTTTCAGGAATTCAGGTAAATCCTCTTCGCGAATGGCTGGTCGGTGTTTGGTTTTTGGCTTCGCCTCCATCGCATCGACCAGTGTAGCCGATGGGTCCACCTTCGCCATTTCAGAGGCTATCGCGTACCGGAAAACGCCGCTGACATATTGCCTGACGCGGCGAGCAAGATCGAATTTCCCCTCACCTTCAATAGTTCGAAGCAACTTGAGGACATCGCTGGAAGGTACTCTCTCAACACTCATCTCTCCGATGAAAGGAAAAACTCGATCTTCCATGCGGTTCCAAATAATACCGGCGTAGGTCTCATCCCACCGTTTTTTACGAGCATCCCACCACTTCTTCGCCACGGCCTTGAAGACGCGCTCAGGATCGTCGCCACCGGCCAAGGCAGGATCTCGCCCGAAGGCCAAGTGTTCCTTCGCTTTCTCCCTCGCTTCGCGCGCCTCCGCCAACGACACGGCCGGGTAAGCTCCGATCGACAGAGTTTTTTGCTTGCCCGAAAACTGGTAGTTCAATCGCCAGAGTTTTGAACCGTTGGGACGAACCAAGAGGTAAAGACGACCGGCGTCAGTCAGTTTGTAATCCTTCGGGGCAGGCTTTGCGTTGCGGCATTTCAGATCAGAAAGAGGCATTCACGTCTCCGTACGTCTCAGCGCGTCTCGGATAAATGTGGTATTGTTTTGTGGTCTTATAAAGGTACCGCCTTGATAATAAAAGGAATGTCTGTCCTGCAGGGGTCGCCACT